>NZ_JBXAJS010000003.1:0-671190 GCF_058797535.1 Pseudomonas sp. GW823-FHT02E01
ACCTTCGTCGCCCAAACCAACACCGCCGGCAGCTACGGCCAGTTCTCCATCGGCACCGGCGGTGCCTGGACCTACGTCGCCAGCTCCGCCCACAACGAGTTCGCCGCCGGTACCACCTACACCGACACCTTCGCGGTGAGCAGTGCCGATGGCACCCTCACTTCGGTCACCGTGAATATCGCCGGCAGCAACGACTCACCGACGATCACTTCCAACGGTGGCGGTGCGACGGCTTCGGTCAACGTGGCGGAGAACACCACGGCGGTCACGACAGTGCTGGCGACCGATGCTGATCTACCAGCGCAGACGCTGAGCTACTCGCTCCTGAATACGGCCGGGACGGACTTCAGCAAGTTCTCGATCAGTTCAAGCGGGGGGCTGACGTTCAACTCAGCGCCCGATTTCGAGAATGCCCAGGATGTCGGTGGTACTGACGGCGACAATGCCTACGTTGTGGACGTTCAGGTGTCCGACGGCAATGGCGGAATCGACACGCAGACGATTACGGTAAACGTGCAGAACGTCGTTGAAACTCCGATTGATACAACACCGCCAGCGTCACCGACTGGGCTGACTTACAACAACTCCGGTACAAACCATAAGCTTTCAGGGAGCGCCGAAGCTAATTCATTCATTAAGGTTTACCTGGACAATGGCAATGGCGTGTTTGGCGCCGGCGACACAGAAATTGGGACCGGAACGACCAATACCGGCGGTCAATTCGCCAATATTGATTTGACTGGCAAGTTTACGGGTACCAAGACGCTATTTGTCACGGCTATGGACGCGGCAGGCAACGTTAGTGCTGCAACAAGCATTAGCCTGACTTACCCTGCGGGAGTGTCCGGAGAAGCAATAAACCTTGCGATTGCTGATCCATCGGCAGGCCTGAGCGATAGCTTTGTTGTCACAATTGCCGACGTTCCGTCAAATTGGACTCTAAACGCCGGAATCAACAACGGCGACGGCACCTGGACCGTGCAGACCAGCGATCCCGGAGCATTGACCGTGACAACACCAGAAGGCTTCGCGGGCGCTGCGGTACTCCACATCAACATGACCTGGACTAACGCCGACGGCAGTGTGGGCAGTTCCTATGTATTCAATAACGTCGAGGCCTTTGCCCCCGACACGCCGATCTTCGCCTTGTCCGCTGACGACAACCTGACCGGTTCGTCCGGTACCGACACCTTCGTCTTCGCCCAGCCGATCGGCAACAATCAGATCTACAGTTTCGATGCCACGGCAGACAAGATCGACATGATCGGCTTCACGGGCGTCACCGGCTTTGCTGATTTGAGTATCACTAACGACGCCAATGGCAATGCATTGGTCAGCATAAGCTCGGGCCAGACGGTCACCTTGAAAGGTGTCGATGCCGTGGACTTGAGCGAAGCGAACTTCCAGTTCGATGTCGATCCGCTCACCAACAACGCCGGCACCCTCACCATTGCCGACGGCGCGATCATGCCGTTCGGTGGCAGCATCCATAACAGCGGCACCATCGAGCTCGGCTCCACCGGCAACGAGACTAGCCTTGAGATTCTGTTCCGTGGCGCGACCTTGACCGGTGGCGGCCAGGTGCTGCTATCTGACAATGCGCAAAACGTGATTTTCGGCGGCAGCGCCGACACGGTGCTCACCAATGCCGACAACACCATCTCGGGTGCCGGCCAGTTGGGAGCGGGGCAGATGATGCTGGTCAACTCAGGCCTGATTCATGCCAGCGGCGTCAATGCGCTGGTGATCGATACCGGTAGCAGCGCCGTCACCAACACGGGGGTGCTGCAAGCCAGCGGCAGCGGCGGATTGGTGATTGAAAGTGCGCTGGTCAACAGCGGTAGCCTGTGGGCGAACGATGGCAATATCACCATCCACGGAGATGCCCAAGGCGCGGGAAGCGCGACTATCAGCGGTTCGGCGATGCTGGAATTCGGTGCTGCCTCCGATCAGCATGTGACGTTTGACAGCGGCGCGGCAGGCACGCTAAAGCTTGATGTGTCGACGGCGTTCAGTGGCAGCGTCAGCGGTTTTGCCGAGGGTGACTCGCTGAACTTTGGCGATGTTGCGTTCGGCGCCAATACGCAGATCACTTATGCAGCGAATGACACCGGCACCGGCGGCCTGCTGATCGTGAACGACGGCGCGCATGCGGCGCAGGTCGCGCTGAATGGCCAATACGCGGCGGCGGGTTTGCAGGCGAACGCCGAGGGCAGCGGCAGTGAACTGGCCTACGATGCAGCGGCGGCAAACCACAGGATGCTGGGCAGCCTGGCCAACGACATTCTGGTCGGCGGTGCGGGTGACGATCTGTTCCTCGGCGGGCTGGGCAACGACATGCTGAACGGCGGCCTCGGCAACGATACCTTCGCGTTTGCTGCCGCAGGCTTCGGCAACGACTCGATCCAGGACTTCGACGTCAATCCGGCCGGAGGGCAGGACCTGCTCAATATCGCGGGGCTGGGGATCAGCAGCGAAACGTTCGCTGCCAACGTGAGCATTGCGGCTGACGGAGCGGACACGCTGATCGGGATCGGAGTGGACTCTATTCGCCTTGTCGGTGTCAGCAGTGCAGGTATCGATCAGGCGGACTTTATCCTGGCGGTATGATGCTTCTACTGGCCGAACGTTGCTACGCGGTTGCAGGCCCCATCGCGGATAAATCCACGATGGGGCCTGTGCGAGGTATTCTCAAGAGCCTCGATTTTGGTTGACTGACTTCCTCAGCGCGTGAGGCGGTCATCCCATCGAAGTCAGCAAACGGGTTTCGATACCCATCTCACTCTACGTGCACTGGTTCTGGATAGATGCTCATGTTGACTGGCTTGAATCATTTGACGTTGGCGGTTGTGAACCTCTCTCGCAGTATTGAGTTTTATGTGGCTCTACCCGGCTTTAGATTGGCTGCCCGCTGGGAGACGGGGGCTTATCTTTCCCTCGGTGATCTCTGGCTTTGTCTGTCTCTCGATGAGACACGTCTGGCGGAAAAACAGCCTGATTACACCCACTATGCGTTTTCGGTGGGGCAGGAAGATTTTGAAGAAGTCACCGCTTACTTGCGGGTTCGTAACGTTGTTGAGTGGAAATCCAATTCGAGCGAAGGTAACTCGTTTTATTTTTCTGATCCCGATGGACATCGCCTGGAAGTGCATGTGGGCAGCCTGGCTTCAAGGCTTGAGCAATGCCGGCGCCAGCCGTATGCAGGTATGGAGTTCTTTGACTGACCGTTTTCGTCTGATCACGTTGAAGAAATAGCTCTGCTATCTGGCCTGCGGCAAAGTATCTGCATTGGCCAGCAGGGAAGCACGTAGCATGATCGGACAGTTATCGAGTCGGCAGGAGCGACTGTTTTACTCGTTCAACCTTGAAGAACACATCCCCGCCAATCACCTTCTTTCTGGAGAGTTAACAGCCAGGTAAGTTGTCAGTTTTTTAGCAAGAGGGCCTCAATGAGGCCCTCATCGCCAATGCCTGGTTGTACTCAGTTCGCCTTTATCGGCACCGTCACGGTTTTGCCGAAGGCCGATTTGATGGTCGCCGTCGGGCTAGGCGACGGGCCACTGCCGGCGGTGGTCACTGCTATGTTCCAGCGCGCGCCTGTGGCCGTAGGCGTCAGGACGGCGGCGCCAAGGTTCACCGTACCGGTTGTGGTCGTGGCCGTCGCCGTGATGGTATTGCCCGTGCCACGGGAGGTGGTGCCGGACAGGACCCAATACCAGCGGCTGTTGCTGCGGGCGGTGACGGTGGCGCTGGTGACGATCAGGCTCTCGTTGACCGGTGCCGAGACCGCCACGGACACCGTCGCCGGTGCCGACTCGGCGCCCTTGGCATCGGCGGCCCTATAGGTAAAGGTCGCGGTGAACGGCGCGGGGACCGTGGCCGGTGGTGTGTAGGTCACACGCAGGCCATCGGTGCTGACCTCGCCCTTGCCGGAGTCCGGTTGCTCCAGCCCCACCACTTTAAGTGGCACGTTACCGTCAGGGTCGCTGTCGTTGGCCAGGACGTTGATGATCACCGGTTGGCCGGTGTTACTGATGGCGCTGTCGGGGTTGGCGACCGGTTTTTGGTTATCGGGGTCCTCGACACGTGTATCGCCAGTGCGGAAGGTCGGCAGCGCCGCGGAATTGACGTAGGTGACGCCGTCCCAGCCGGGCAGGGGGGTTGGCATCAACTGGAACTGGCCGGGGTGCTCGACATCCCAGCGCAGCAGCATGGACGTGTCCTCGTGCTGGGTATTGTGGCAGTGCTCCATGTAGGTCCCGGCGAATTCACGGAAGCGGATCGCCATTTCCACGTCCTGGGAGCTGTCGATGCCCTCGCCGATACGATAGATGTCCTTGCGGGCCCATTTTTCCCATTCCGGTGGTGCCTTGCCGTCGCGGTTGAGGACGATGCCTTCTTCGAAGTGCACGTGCACCGGGTGGTTCCAGCCGTTGCCGCCGTTCCTGATTTTCCACACTTCCAGGGTGCCGTCGCCGGAGAACCCGGCAGCGGTCGGACCGTTGGCCAGTTGCGGAGCGGCGCTGATGATCCGAGGGTCCATCTGGAAGCCTAAACCGCCGTCAGTCTTGATGGTCCAGGGGGCTTCGTCGGTGCCATCGGAGCGGCCGAAGATGAACTCGCGATGGCGCGCCAGTTTCAGTTTGGCCTGCACCGTCGGGTCGTCACGGTTGAGGGTCAGCGGAAGCATGGTTTTACCCATCGCCTTGCCCGGTTTGGCGGGTTCGTAGTCGGCGGGGTTCATGCTCACGTCCTGGCCGGCATAAGGCTGTACCAGCAGTTGCAGGAACTTGCCCACCACCGGGTCGCCGGCGTCCCATTCCAGCCCTTTGCTGCCCAGCTTGAGCACCGCCTTGTACTTGCCGGACAGGACATCGGCCAGGCTCGGCGGCAAACTCTCCGGCCCCTTGCCGTCGTGGTGCTCCATCAGGTTGACGAAATACAGCTTGTCGCCGGTGCTGATCCCGTGTTTCGCGAAGTTGACGATGATGTCGTAACGCTCGGCGATGCCCATGGTGGGCAGGATGGCGTTGTGGTCCTGCAGGTCGCCGTCAGCGTCCAGGTCCATGCTGCCGTCGAACGGTACGGCGTGTTCCATGAGGTTGCCGTCGTTGGCGATCAAGTGGAACGGCACGCGGGTATAGGACAGGCCGGAACCTGTCGGGCCGGGGAATTCGCCACCGGTGCCGACGATTTCACGCACCAGCGCGATCTTGAAGTAGCGCGACACCGAGCCGTTGAGGATGCGGAAACGATAGCTGCGCGCCCGTACCTTCAGGCGCGGCTGGTACTGCCAGTTGACCAGGAGCTGGTCGCCGAGAAAACCGTCGGTGTTGAACGGGTTGAACCACAGCTGGCCATTGGCATCCCAGGCCTTGTCGGCCAGCAGCAGGTTGACGTCATAGTCGCGGTTGCCCCAGGGCAATGCTGAACCGCTGGGCAGGCGCAGGTTGACGCCGTCTACAAACGCTTCGTTACCGCGATCCAGGGCGCTGTAGTAGTTCATCATCACCGCGTTGCCCTTGTAGACGTTCTGCGCGGTGAAATCGAGCATGTGGTCGTGGAACCAGTGGGTGCTCATGGTTTCGTGCCAGTCGCCACGGATCTTGATGCTGCCGTTGTTGCAGGTCTTGAGGCCCGGCGTGGCATCGTTGACGAACAGGGTTTCGCCCGGGGCGCAGGGGAACGCCGCGCGCGGATCCTGAGCGCTGGTGTTGATGGTGTCGTAACCGGCCAACTGGATCGGCCAGCGATAGTCGTAGTACTGCCCCGGAAAGAAAAACGCATTGGAAAATCCGTCGCTTTCCGCCGGGGAGTGGCCATTGTGTTCGTGGGTGCTGAGGGTGTGCAGGCCGAACCCCATGTTGGCCGACGGATCAATCGGCAGGGCGTTGTAGTGACGCATCAGCACCGGTTGGCCGTACCGCACCATCAGCAGTTTTGGCGGAAAGGTGCCGTCGAAGGTCCAGAGCGCCTTGTGGTTCTGAATCGGCATGTTGGGGTGAAAACGGGTGTCGATGCCTTTGGTGGTGCCCGTAATGACCGGGGTGTCCGAGGTCTGGTTGTAGAGCCCGCCC
This sequence comes from Pseudomonas sp. GW823-FHT02E01, assembly GCF_058797535.1. Classification (NCBI taxonomy): domain Bacteria; kingdom Pseudomonadati; phylum Pseudomonadota; class Gammaproteobacteria; order Pseudomonadales; family Pseudomonadaceae; genus Pseudomonas; species Pseudomonas sp. GW823-FHT02E01. Next base: position 6,078 of record NZ_JBXAJS010000003.1, read on the forward strand.
GGCCCGAACTCACCGACGGCGTAGTTGTGCAACTGCCGGCGGTCGCGCATGCCGCCGTTGAGCTTGGCGCCCGCTTGAGTGGTCTTGAAGGCGACCTGTGGGTAGAACTCGTTCCAGCGCTGGTGCGACCAGCCTTTTCCTGGCGGACGACCTTCGGCCGGCGAGCTGACCGGATGGCGGTTGAGGAAGGCTTCGATCTGCGCTTTCCACGGGTTGCGGTCCAGCACGTTGGAATACTGCGCCGGAAACGGGTACAGCCCCGGCTGGCGCATGAAGGCTTCCAGCGCCGCGGCCGAAGGGCCGCTACGGGCGATGTTGTTCGGGTCCTGCGTGGGCGCCGGGCCGACGATCGGAACCGGGAAGGTCAGGGTGGGCGGCGGCAGTGTCGGGTCGAGTTTTTCCGTGCCGAATTCTTCGAACAGCAGCAGTTGCTGCGTATACGGCTGGGCCCCGAACAACGGGCTGGGCTTGCCGTTGGTGGGGATTTTGAAGGATGTCTGCAGGGCTGGCGGCAGTACGTTGTCGGTCGTTGGCGTGGTGCGGGTGCCGAACACGCCATTGGGCAAGGCGATGGAACCCTGGTTGGCGGGTGGCATGGCCTTTAGGGCATCCAGCGCGGCCTTGAAGTCGGTCGGCGGATTGGTAAACGCCGAGGGGTCCGTCGGCGGCGGCGGGCTGACATCGTCAAGCGGTGCTGCGTTGACCGGGGACAGACTGAAGGTGATCAACAGTACAGAGCCTGCGCCCGAAACCCTTAAGAAGCGGAACGAATTGAACGGCGATGCAATGATTTTCATGAGGTTCCCCTCGCGACATAGCGCAACGGCGAAACCCGCCATCCCCGGTTGGTGACAGCATCTGCCTGCGTTGCAAGGGGTTATGCAACCGTCGGGCCATGGATGAGGAAGATACTGAGTAATAAGTAAGTTGTTTCAAAATGTGTCTTTTTGGTGAAGTGTAGGGTGGGGATATTCCTCAAATTAGGTGGTAAACACCCGATTGAGTGGGTGTAGTCCCCCATTTATGGGAGTAGCGGCCCTGTTTCACCAACCGGTAGGGGCTGCTTGCTCTGGGGCGACATGGATTCACAAAGGACCCGGCGCACGGTTCTTGTTGGGGCGGATAGTGGAGCAGGGGCATCGAGAGGTTAATTGCATTGTTGGTATGCATTGATGCGCAATGCATTCAAGGACGAAGCGCTATTCGCTGTGTGCCCGCACCAGGCTCTCGGTGCCCAACCGATACTGATTGTTCCCGCTGCGCTTGGCCTCATACATCGCCAGGTCGGCAATGTGCAGCAAGCGGTCGATGCTCGGCGCATGATCGGGGAACACGGCGACGCCGAGGCTGGTGCCGATGTGGCGCTGGTCGTTGCCGAGGGTGACGGGCGGGGAGAGTTCGACGAAGATTTTCTGGCAGATCGTGCGCGCTTCGTCTTGCAGGCTTTTGCCTTGGGGCAGGTCCTGGAGGATGACCACGAATTCGTCGCCGCCGATCCGGGCGACGGTGTCGGTGCCGTGCAGAATACGCTTGAGCCGCGTGGCGGTCGTGACCAGCACGCGGTCGCCGGCCGCATGACCATAGCGGTCGTTGATGGCCTTGAAGCCATTGAGGTCGACAAACACCAGCGCCACCCGCGTGGCACTGGTGCGCGCCAACTCCAGCGCTTCGGACAGGCGCTCTTCGAGCACCAGGCGATTGGGCAGGCCGGTCAACGGGTCGTAATGGGCCAGGTGCTTGAGGTAGTTGGCCGAGGCCTTTTCTTCGGTGATGTCGCGTACCACACCCATCATCTTGATCGTTTCGTCGTGGTCGTTCTTGACCACGTTGCCGGTTTCCCGCAGCCAGCGGATCGTTCCGTCGGGCCACACCACGCGGTATTCCTCATCATGGTTTTCGCCGGTTTCCAGGCAACGCAGTTCGCCGGCCCGAACCCTGAGCCGGTCTTCCGGATGCACGCAGGAACAGAACAGGGCGTAAGAGGGCGTCACTTCGCCGATCTTGAAGCCGAACATGCCGAAAATGGCATCTGACCAATACAACCGGTCGGTGTCGACATCCCAATCCCAGGTGCCGATACGAGCGAAATACTGGCTGCGCTTGAAGCGCTCGGCGTCGTCATCCTTGTGGATGTTCTGGCCTTCGGACAGGCTATTGATGATCGCGCGATACTCCGCCAGTTGCTTTTGCAGATAGCGTTCGCGCCAAGCCATCACGACGATCAGGCTGAGCGTCATTGAACCAAGGATGACGCTGGTCCAGAGCAGGATCATTCGGGGATGGCCATCAGGGCGGAGAACCGTACGGGTAATTGTTGATTATTTTAGTTCAGCAAACCGCTTTAAACGTCGCGCGCGGAGGCGGCAATGGTTGCCAATTGAGGACAAATCTGGGAAAACGGCGCCCATCAGGCCCTTGAGGGCGAGTGAGCATACGAGTGAAATCAATGAATGACGAGCTTCAGGTAATCGATCTTCAGGTGGGTGACGGAAAAGCCGCCGTAAAAGGCGCACTGATCACCACCCAGTACCGTGGCTGGCTGGAGGACGGGACCGAATTCGACTCTTCGTACAGTCGTGGCAAACCCTTCCAGTGCGTGATCGGCACCGGGCGGGTCATCAAGGGCTGGGACCAGGGCATCATGGGCATGCAGGTCGGCGGCAAGCGCAAGTTGCTGGTGCCGGCGCACCTGGCCTATGGCGAACGCACCATGGGCAAGATTACGCCGAACTCGAACCTGATCTTCGAAATCGAATTGCTGGAAGTGCTGACGCGGGATGATTGACCGTCAGGCCTGAAACGTTTCCCGGTACGCATACAGGCCGGGTGTTCCGCCGGTCATGATGAACAGCACATTGTCCCCGGGGACGAAGCGCCCTTGCTGCAGGTCGGCCAGCAACCCGGCAAACGCCTTGCCGGAGTACACCGGGTCGACCAACAGGCCTTCGGCACGCGCCATCAGGCGTACCGCGTCCTGCATGGCGGCGGTTGGCAGCCCATAGCCGGTACCCAGCTGGCTGCCGTCAATCACCAGCTCGTCAGCCCGCACCTGGGCGTTGCTGTCCAGTAGCGCCAATGTCTCGCGGGTCAGTTGCAGGGTTCTCGCTATTGATGATTCCTGGTCGGACAGCACCGAGAACGACTTGACCATGGACGTACCCCGGCCCAGCAACCGGAAACCCGCCGCGAGCCCGGCATGCGTGCCGGCGCTGCCATTGGGTACCACCACTTGATTGAACGTGAGTTGCAGTTCGGCCTCTTGTTGGGCGATCTCCGCTGCGCAGCGGGCATAGCCGAGGCTGCCTAGGGGCGTCGAGCCACCGGTTGGCAGCACCATGACCTTGTGCCCGGAGTCTCGAAGCTGCGCCGCCCTGGCCTCGGCTTTGGCCAGTGAGTCGGTACCGCCGGCAAACACCTGCATCTGCGCGCCGAACAACTGGTCGAGCAGCACATTGCCGTTGAGCTCGTAATCCACCTCGGCCTTGGCCACGGCCCGGGTCAGGAACAGCTCGCAGGCGATGCCCAGCCGGGCGCACACTGCGGCGGTCAGGCGGGCATGATTGGACTGGATGCCGCCCACGGTAATGATCGTATCGATTCCGGCTTGCAGTGCTGCGCCGATGTGGAATTCAAGCTTGCGCAGCTTGTTGCCGCCCGCGCCGATCAACATATGGTCGTCGCGTTTGAGAAACAGGTCGATACCCTGCTTGTCGAGGCCCAGCAGCTGTTCGAGTCGCGCAGCCCGCTGAATGGGCGTGGGACCTTGCAGCAGGTCTGCCCGCGCAAAAACACTCAGTGACTTGTCCAGTTGAGTTTGCATCGATCGAACCTCGTTGTTCACCATGATCCTGGTGACTCTATGGAGAAAGGCCGGCGGGATAAACGCACTGCCCGTCATGACTGTTTTAACCCGGTGTAACTAATCCAGCCGGGCAGCAGGGGTGTTGGACCCAAACGTTCAGCGGCCAACCGGCCGGCGAAAATCGATGTCACGCCAAACCGACCGTCATCGGGTTGTGCCTTGCCAGGCTCCGCACTATCGGCGACCATAGGTGCTATATAGGGGTAGGGGGTATAGGTATGGCACACATTCACGAACACAAGGATGACTTGATCAAGCGGGTGCGGCGGATTGCCGGGCAGGTGGAAGCCGTGGAGCGAGCGCTTGAGTCCGATGCCGATTGCGCCAAGACCCTGCATCTGGTGGCCGCCATCCGGGGCGCGGTCAATGGTCTGCTGGAGCAGTTCATCGACGCCCATGCCCGCGAGCACGTGGCCCATCCGGACCTGAGCGATGAAGATCGCGCCCAGGGCGTGGAAGACCTGTTGCTGGCCATCCGTCGTTATGCCAAATAGAGGCCTGAATTCCATGACACTGACACCACAGGCTTCGCGCTTTTCTCACGACCATGTCTTTCTCGGCGCATCCCATGATGAAAACGCCCGACGCACCTTATGGGTGGTGGCGCTGACGTTTGTGATGATGATTGGCGAAATTGCCGCCGGTTACATCACCGGTTCCATGGCGCTGCTGGCCGATGGTTTTCACATGGCCACCCATGCCGGGGCCTTGGGCATCGCGGCGGCGGCCTATGGGTTTGCACGGCGCAATGCCAACAACGCGCGTTACAGCTTCGGCACCGGCAAGGTCGGGGATCTCGCGGGTTTTGCCTCGGCCATGGTGCTGGGGCTGGTGGCGATCGGCATTGCAGGTGAATCCGTTTATCGCCTGTTTCAGCCAACGACCGTGGCATTCACCGAAGCGACGGTGATTGCGGTGGTGGGGCTGGCGGTGAACATCGCCAGTGCCTTTTTGCTGGCGGGCGACCACGGCCATCATGGCCACGATCATGGCCACAGCCATGAGCACGGCCATCATCACCATCACGACAACAACCTGCGCTCGGCCTATGTCCATGTGCTGGCCGATGCCTTGACTTCAGTGCTGGCGATCGCCGCATTGCTGGCGGGGCGCTATCTGGGATGGGTGTGGCTGGACCCGGTGATGGGCATTGTGGGCGCCATCGTGATCGCGAAATGGGCTGTTGGATTGATGCGTGACAGCGCAGCGGTGTTGCTCGATGTCACGGATACACACGTCGCCGACGAGATTCGTGAACTGCTGGAGTCGTCGGACGATGTGCGCATCAGCGATCTGCATGTCTGGCAGGTCGGCCCCCAGGCACGGGCCGCGATTGTCAGCGTTGTGGCGGCGGCCAATGTCAGTGCCGACACCATTCGCGAACGCCTGGCGCCGGTCCATGAACTGTCTCACCTGACCGTCGAACACCGCGTTGCTTGAGCGGCTTTCGGTCATTCACGGAACAGTGGAATCCGTCCATTCGTGGAGGGGCGGTATTCCCGCTTCAGAGGGTCCAGTGCCGGCCTCATCTCCAGAAGCTGCTTGAGCGTAGCGCTGGCAATGCTCAACGCCAGGCGTTGCCCCGGACATTGATGGCGCCCCGCGCCGAAGGTGAAGCTGCGCCGGTTCGGGCGGTCGAGCAGGAAGGTGTCGGGGCTGTCGTTGAGCTGGGGGTCGCGATTGGCCGAGGCCAGCAGCACCAGGATCACGTCTGCGGCGTTCAGCCTCACGCCGTCAATTTCGCAGGGGGCGGCGACGAAGCGGCGGGTGTTCTGTACCGGCGGGTCGAAGCGCTGTACTTCGGCCAGCAGGTCTTCGACCGGGGGAGATTCGCTGCGCAACGACGGATGTTGAATCAATGCCAGCACGGCGTTGCCGATCAGCCCGGCAGTGGCCTCGAAGGTCTGAGAGAACAGGCCGATCAGGTTGGCGATCAGGGTTTGCGGCGCGCCGCAGGCGAAGCGCTGGCCGATACCTGCAAGCAAAGGGCTGTGGTTGTACGGATCGTCGAGCAATTCGATGAAATAACCGCTCAATTGTTCGGCGGCAGCGTGGGCGGCGGTCAATTGTGCCGCGTCACTCAAGGGTGACAGACAGGCGACGAAATCCGCCGTCAACTCACTGATGGCGCGGCCCTGAGCCGGGGTGAACCCCAACAACGCCGCCACCACGCAAACCGGTCCGCGAAACATGGCGTTGTACAGGCCAGCGGCATCGGCGGTCATCAATCGGGCGCTGACCAAGGCCTCGACTTCCCGCGCATCGATCAACTCCAGCCCCGGCGCAATCGCCGACCGTGGGCAACGCTGGCGTTCACCTTCATTCATGCGCATCAATTGGCCGAACACCTGGCCGGCCATGCCGTCGGCGATCGCCTTGGGGACTGGCTCCTGCGCGGGTCGAACGTGGCAGTCGGGATGCGCCAGCACGGCGGCCACCGCCCGGGCGCTGCTGGCCACCCACATGTTCAGCCCCGGATGAAAAGCCAGCCCACCTTCGGCACGCAGTTGTGCGTAGTAGGGATAAGGATCGGCATGGGTCGCAGCGATGATCGGGTCCATGGGCACAGCCTTTGGTTGTTGGAAAGTGTTGCTACTATCTCCAGTCCGAAAGGGCATTGATTCGTCCGGGAGCGAAATATGAGCGCAGAACAACACGACATCGGCGTCTCGCAGGTGGCGGCAGCCATCGCTGAGCCGGCGCGGACGAAAATCCTTTGCTCGCTGATGGACGGCCATGCCCGCACCAGCACCGAACTGGCGGCGGTGGCCGAAGTCAGCGCGTCGACCGCCAGTGCCCACCTGGCCAAGCTCAAGGAGCTGGCGCTGGTGCGGCTGCACGTTCAGGGGCGTCATCGCTATTACAGCCTGGCGGACAAGCGCGTGGCCCAGGCCCTGGAGGCACTGATGGTGATCAGCCAGAACACCGCGCCGAGCTTCCGGGCACGGACCCCGGATCGCCTGCAATTTGCCCGCACCTGTTACGACCACATGGCGGGAACCCTGGCCGTACTGCTGCATGACCGGATGCTTGAAGCGGGCTGGCTTGAGGAAACCGACGAACAGGCCTATCGCTTGAGCGACAGCGGTACGGCAATGTTTCAAGGGCTCGGGATCGAGACGCAGGACTTGAGCACCTTGCGCCGTCGTTTCGCCTGCCCGTGCCTGGACTGGAGCATGCGTCGGCCACATCTGGGTGGGGCGCTGGGCGCGGCGTTGCTGCAAACGGCGCTCAAGCGCAAGTGGGTGACCCAGGATCTGGACAGTCGGGCGTTAGCGTTGACGGCGTTGGGGCGCAAGGAGTTTGGAAGGCGGTTTGGAATCGGGTTGCCGTTGGTGGTTGAGGGTAATGTCAAAGTTTCGCAAATTGCCGCAGGTTCGGCGGAGTTCGGGAACATTCGCTGACTGACGAACGTGTATTCCGGTTGTTTCTGTGTTGAATGCAATGCCGTCATCGCGAGCAAGCTCGCTTCCACAGGGGATGGTGGACTCGTCAGTACTATGCAAACAAAAAGCCCCCCATCGGTCACCCGATGGGGGGCTTTTGTGCGTCTGGCGTCAGGTCAAACCTTGACGATCCAGCCCGCTGGCGCTTCGATGTCGCCGGTTTGCACACCGGTCAGCTCTTTGTAGAGCTTCTGGGTGATCGGGCCGACTTCGGTTTCGCTGTGGAACACGTGCAGGTGGTCGTTGTAGTTGATGCCGCCGATCGGCGTGATCACCGCCGCAGTACCGCAAGCACCGGCTTCCTTGAAGTCCGCCAGCTTGTCGATGAACACGTCGCCTTCGACCACGTCCAGACCCAGGCGGGACCTGGCCAGTTCGATCAGCGACAGACGGGTGATGCCCGGCAGTACCGATGGCGAGTTCGGGGTCACGAACTTGTTATCGTGGGTGATCCCGAAGAAGTTGGCCGAACCGACTTCCTCGATCTTGGTATGGGTCAGTGGGTCCAGGTAGATGCAGTCGGCGAAATGCGCCTTCTTGGCCTGGGAGCCCGGCATCAGGCTGGCGGCGTAGTTGCCACCGACCTTGGCGGCGCCGGTGCCTTGTGGCGCGGCGCGGTCGTAGCTGGAGATCAGGAAGTTGTGCGGGGTCAGACCGCCCTTGAAGTAGGCGCCGACCGGGATCGCAAACACCGAGAAGATGAACTCCGGCGCGGTACGCACGCCGATGTTGTCACCCACGCCGATCACGAACGGACGCAGGTAGAGCGCGCCGCCGGTGCCGTACGGCGGAATGAAACGTTCGTTGGCACGCACCACTTCCTTGCACGCTTCGATGAACTGCTCGGTGGACACGTGCGGCATCAGCAGGCGGGCGCAGCTGCGCTGCATGCGCGCGGCGTTCTGGTCCGGACGGAACAGGTTGATCGAGCCGTCCTTGCAACGATAGGCCTTCAGGCCTTCGAAGCATTGCTGGCCATAGTGAAGGGCAGTGGAGCCTTCGCTGATGTGCAGCACGTTATCTTCGGTCAGGGTGCCTTTGTCCCACTCGCCATTGCGAAAGTACGACAGATAGCGCTTGTCGGTCTTGATGTAGTCAAAACCCAGCTTGTCCCAATTGATGCTTTCGTTACCCATGACACCCTCTATCACTGAACAACCGTCGAAACGGTTCAAGGCTTCTGACGTTTTTTGGATGGGGACAACAATACTTCATTCTTGGGCTAAATCGCAGCCCAGACTATCGGCTGATCGGCAGAAATCGCGTCGTTCTCAAGAATCGCGAGCAAGCTCGCTCCCACATTTGATCTTTGTAGGCCATCAGGTCCTGCAAACACCACAAATCCCCTGTGGGAGCGAGCTTGCTCGCGAAGAGGCCATCACGGACACCACCGATCGCCCTGATTCACAGGTGCAATGCGTGGCCAAGGGCCCGCAACGCCGCTTCCTGCACCGCCTCACCCAAGGTCGGGTGTGCATGGATGGTGCCGCCGATGTCTTCCAGCCGCGCGCCCATCTCCAGGCTCTGGGCAAACGCCGTGGACAGCTCCGACACGCCGACGCCCACCGCCTGCCAGCCGACAATCACATGATTATCCCGACGAGCGACCACCCGCACGAACCCGCTTTTCGACTCCAGGGTCATCGCCCGGCCATTGGCGGCGAACGGGAAGCTCGACACGATGCAGTCCCAACCTGCGGCCTTGGCCTCGTCCGGGGTCTTGCCGACCACCACCAGTTCCGGGTCGGTGAAGCACACGGCGGCGATGGCGGTCGGGTTGAACTCGCGGGTTTTACCGCTGATCAGCTCGGCGACCATCTCGCCCTGGGCCATGGCCCGGTGGGCGAGCATCGGTTCGCCGCTCAGGTCACCGATGGCATACACGTTGCGCATGCTGGTCTGGCAGCGGTTGTCGATCTTGATCGAGGAACCGTTCATGTCCAGGTTCAGCGCTTCGAGGTTCCAGCCCTGGGTGTTCGGCTTGCGACCGACGGCCACCAGTACCTGGTCGGTTTCCAGGTTCAGGGTCTCACCGTTCGGGGCAAGTACTTGCAAGGTATTGTTAGAAGAATCAAAGCCTTGCACGCTGTGTTTCAAGTAAAGCTTCACACCGAGTTTTTTCAGTTCGTCGTGCACCGGCTGAGTCAGTTCGGCGTCGTAGGCCGGCAGGATGCGTTCCTGCGCTTCCACCACGCTGACCTCGGCGCCGAGCTTGCGATAGGCAATGCCCAACTCCAGACCGATGTAGCCACCGCCGACCACAATCAAGCGCTTGGGCACGGATGTCGGCGCCAGGGCCTCGGTGGACGAGATGATCGGCCCGCCAATCGGCAGCATTGGCAAGTTCACGCTTTTGGAGCCGGTGGCCAGCACCAGGTGTTCACACTGGATACGTGTGTCGCCAACTTCCACGGTTTTGCCGTCAACCACTTTGGCCCAGCCTTGAACGACCTGGACCTTGTTCTTTTTCAGCAGCGCCGCGACGCCGGTGGTCAGGCGATCGACGATGCCGTCTTTCCATTCCACGCTCTTGCCGATGTCCAGGGTGGGCACCGAAACGCTGATGCCCAGGGCCGAATGCTGGCTGTGGTGTTGCGTTTGATGGAACTGTTCAGCGACGTGAATCAGTGCCTTGGACGGAATGCAGCCAATGTTCAGGCAAGTGCCGCCCAGGGATTGGCCTTCCACCAGGATGGTCGGGATGCCCAGTTGACCGGCACGGATCGCCGTCACATAACCGCCGGGGCCGCCGCCGATGATCAGCAGCGTGGTATTGAGGGTCTGCATGACTTACTCCACAAACAAGGTCGCGGGTTGTTCGAGCAGGCCACGGATGGCCTGGATGAAGAGCGCCGCGTCCATGCCGTCGACCACGCGGTGATCGAAGGAGCTGGAGAGGTTCATCATCTTGCGGATCACGATTTGGCCTTTGATCACCATTGGCCGTTCGACGATCTTGTTCACGCCGACTATCGCCACTTCCGGCAGGTTCAGCACCGGGGTGCTGACGATGCCGCCCAAGGCCCCGAGGCTGGTCAGGGTGATGGTCGAGCCGGACAACTCGTCGCGGCTGGCCTTGCCGTTACGGGCGGCAGTGGCCAAACGGGAGATTTCAGCGGCGCTGTCCCACAGGCTGCGGGCTTCGGCATGACGCACCACCGGCACCATCAACCCGATATCCGCCTGGGTGGCGATGCCGACATGCACCGCGCCGAGGCGGGTGATGACCTGGGCTTCGTCGTCGTAGCGGGCGTTGATCTGCGGGAAATCACGCAGGGCGACGACCAGGGCGCGGACCAGGAACGGCAGCAAAGTCAGCTTGCCGCGAGTCGCGCCATGTTTTTCGTTGAGGTGCGCGCGCAGCTCTTCCACGGCGGTGACGTCGATTTCTTCGACATAACTGAAGTGGGCGGCGCGCTGGGTGGCGTCCTGCATGCGCTGGGCAATCTTGCGACGCATGCCGATCACCGGGATCTGCTGTTCATCGGTACGTTGGGCGTAAGCCGCCGCCACCGGTGCCGAAGCGTTCGACTGACCCTGGGCCAGGTAGGCGTCGAGGTCTTCATGCAGCACGCGGCCGGCGGGGCCGGTGCCACGCACCAGGCGCAATTGAATGCCGAGGTCCAGCGCATGCTTGCGCACGGCCGGGGAGGCCAGCGGACGCTCGTCGGCCTCGCGAGCAACCATCGGGCCCTGGCATACGGCAGCTTTCGGCGCCGGGGCAGCGACCGGTTTGCTTTCAACCACGGTTTCGACTTTCGTTGCTGCAACCGGTGCTTCTTTAACAACAGCTGCCGGTTGCGCCGATTCCTTAACGTTGCCCGCGCCTTCGACTTCAATGCTGATCAGCACACTGCCAACCGCCATGACTTCGCCCGGCTGGCCACCAAGAGCAATGACCTTGCCATGCACCGGCGACGGGATATCGACCATCGCCTTGTCGGTCATCACATCGGCCAGCACCTGATCTTCGACGACCATGTCACCGACCTTGACGTGCCATACCGACAATTCAACTTCTGCAATGCCTTCACCAATGTCCGGCATTTTAATGACGTGCGTGCCCATTCAGACCTCCATGACCCGTTTCAACGCCGCGCCCACTCGGGACGGCCCTGGGAAATACGCCCACTCTTGCGCGTGCGGGTAAGGGGTATCCCAACCGGTGACGCGTTCGATCGGCGCTTCCAGGTAGTGGAAGCAGTGCTCTTGCACCAGCGCCGTCAGTTCGGCGCCGAAGCCGCAAGTGCGGGTGGCTTCGTGAACGATCACGCAGCGCCCGGTTTTCTTCACCGATTTGGTGATGGTTTCCAGGTCCAGCGGCCACAGGCTGCGCAGGTCGATGACTTCGGCATCCACGCCGCTTTCTTCAGCGGCCACTAGCGACACGTAGACGGTGGTGCCGTAGGTCAGCACCGTGACGTCCTTGCCCGGACGGGCGATAGCGGCAACGTCCAGCGGTACGGTGTAGTAACCGTCCGGAACCTGTGCGGCGGGGTGTTTCGACCACGGGGTAACCGGGCGTTCGTGGTGGCCGTCGAAAGGACCGTTGTACAGTCGTTTCGGCTCCAGGAAGATCACCGGGTCATCGTTTTCGATGGAGGCGATCAGCAGGCCTTTGGCGTCGTAGGGGTTGGACGGCATGACGGTGCGCAGACCGCATACCTGAGTGAAGAGTGCCTCGATGCTCTGGCTGTGGGTCTGGCCGCCGTAGATGCCGCCGCCGCAGGGCATGCGCAGGGTCATCGGCGCGGTGAACTCGCCGGCCGAGCGATAACGCAGGCGCGCGGCTTCGGAAATGATCTGGTCGTAGGCCGGGTAGACGTAGTCGGCGAACTGGATCTCCACCACCGGGCGCAGACCGTAGGCTCCCATGCCCACGGCGGTGCCGACGATACCGCTTTCAGAGATCGGCGCGTCGAACACTCGCGAGGTGCCGTACTTGGCTTGCAGGCCTTCGGTGCAGCGGAACACGCCGCCGAAATAGCCCACGTCCTGGCCGAAGACCACGACGTTGTCATCACGCTCAAGCATCACATCCATGGCCGAGCGCAGGGCCTGGATCATGGTCATGGTGGTCGTGGTCATGGCGGTTTCCAGCTCGATATGGTTGTTGTGATCGTTCATGTCAGATCCCCAACTCTTGACGCTGGCGCTTCAAGTGCTCCGGCATCTCTTTGTAGACGTCTTCGAACATGGTCGCGGCGCTCGGAATCTGGCCGCCGGCGAGGGTGCCGTACTGTTCGGCTTCTTTCTGCGCGGCGATCACTTGGGCTTCGAGCTCGGCGCTGACGGCGGCGTGTTCCTCTTCGGACCACTGGCCGATCTTGATCAGGTGCTGCTTGAGGCGCGCAATCGGATCGCCCAGCGGGAAGTGGCTCCAGTCATCGGCCGGACGGTACTTGGACGGATCATCGGAGGTCGAGTGCGGGCCGGCGCGGTAGGTGACCCACTCGATCATGGTCGGACCGAGATTGCTCCGCGCACGTTCGGCAGCCCAGGCGGAGGCGGCGTAGACCGCGTAGAAATCGTTGCCGTCGACCCGCAGGGAGGCAATGCCGCAACCGACGCCACGACCGGCGAAGGTGGTGGCTTCACCACCGGCAATCGCCTGGAAGGTGGAGATCGCCCACTGGTTGTTGACCACGTTGAGGATCACCGGCGCGCGGTACACGTGGGCGAACGTCAGGGCAGTGTGGAAGTCCGACTCGGCGGTGGCGCCGTCGCCGATCCACGCCGAAGCGATTTTGGTGTCGCCCTTGATCGCCGAGGCCATGCCCCAGCCCACGGCTTGCACGAACTGGGTGGCGAGGTTGCCGGAGATGGTGAAGAAACCGGAGTCCTTGACCGAGTACATGATGGGCAACTGACGTCCCTTGAGCGGATCGCGCTCGTTGGACAGCAGCTGGCAGATCAGGTCGACCAGCGGTACGTCGCGGGCCATCAGGATGCTTTGCTGGCGGTAGGTCGGGAAGCACATGTCGTCGATGTTCAGGGCCAGGGCCTGGGCGCTGCCGATGGCTTCTTCGCCAAGGCTCTGCATGTAGAACGACATCTTTTTCTGACGCTGGGCGACCACCATGCGGTTGTCGTAGATGCGGGTCTTGAGCATGGCGCGCATGCCCTTGCGCAGGATCTCCACCGGTACGTTTTCGGCCCATGGGCCGAGGGCATTGCCCTGGTCGTCGAGCACGCGGATCAGGCCACGGGCCAGGTCAGCCGTGTCAGCCGGTTCAACGTCGATTGGGGGTTTGCGCACCGTGCCGGCATCGGTCAGATGCAGGTAGGAGAAGTCGGTTTTACAGCCGGGACGGCCCGAGGGTTCGGGGACGTGCAGGCGCAGCGGTTCATACGCTTGGGTCATGGCTTCTACGCTCGATCTTGTGAATTTCTTGTAGTGAGCTGACAGATTTCGTTCGGTAGAAGAAATCTTGTCCTACAACAATCATAGGCCCGACCAAGAAGAATATTTCTCTCTGTTTCGTTGCGCTAAAGATCATTTGCAGATAAAAAACCTGCATAAACATAAAAAACAGGTGGTTTTGTCTCATGCGCAAACTGGACCGTACCGATATCGGCATTCTCAACAGCCTTCAGGAGAACGCGCGCATCACCAACGCCGACCTGGCGCGTTCGGTGAACCTGTCACCCACGCCGTGTTTCAACCGGGTCAAGGCCATGGAAGAACTGGGGGTGATTCGCGAGCAAGTGACGCTGCTGGATGCCGACCTGCTGGGGCTGCATGTGAATGTGTTCATTCACGTCAGCCTGGAGAAGCAGGTGGAGGAGGCGTTGCAGCATTTCGAAGAAGCGATTTCCGATCGCCCTGAGGTGATGGAGTGCTACCTGATGGCCGGCGACCCGGACTACCTGATCCGGGTGCTGGTGCCGACCATCCAGTCGCTGGAGCGCTTCATGATGGACTTTCTGACCAAGGTACCGGGGGTGGCGAACATCCGTTCGAGCTTTGCGCTCAAGCAGGTGCGGTACAAGACCGCGCTGCCGTTGCCGGCCAATGGCCTGACTTTGGGCAACTGACACGATCACTCTGTAGGAGCGAGCTTGCTCGCGATGGACGTTAACGATAACGCGAGTCTTCTGGATAAACGCGTTGCCCTCAAGTCCATCGTCGGAACGCCGCCCGGAGCAAGCTCGCTCCTACAGGGTCAGAATTTGTTAAGCGGGATTTTCAGGTAGGTCACGCCGTTGTCCTCGGCCGGCGGCAAATTCCCCGCCCGCACATTCACCTGGATCGCCGGCAGCAACAGTGTCGGCATGCCCAGCCCTGCATCACGTCGTGTACGCATTTCCACGAACGCGGCTTCATCGATCCCGTCATGTACATGAATGTTGTTTTTGCGTTGTTCGCCGACGGTGGATTGGCACTGGGGCGCGCGGCCATTGGGCGGGTAGTCGTGGCAGACGAACAGCCGCACGCTGGCGGGGAAGGCCAGCAGTTTGTGGATCGAGGCAAACATCTGGTTGGCATTGCCGCCCGGGAAATCGCAGCGGGCGGTGCCGACGTCGGGCATGAACATCGTGTCGCCCACCAGAATCACATCGCTGTCGACCAGGTAGGCCATGTCCGCCGGGGTATGGCCGGGCACGTGCAGGGCGGTCGCCTTGAGGTTGCCGATCATGAACGATTCGTTGGGGGCGAACAGGTGATCGAACTGGGAGCCGTCGACGCGAAAGGATGGCTCCAGATTGAACAGCGTCTTGAACACGTCCTGGACCTTGCTGATTGACTCGCCAATGGCGATTTTGCCGCCAAGCTCCCTGCGCAGGTACGGCGCGGCGGACAGGTGATCGGCATGGGCGTGGGTTTCCAGCAGCCATTGCACTTGCAAGTGACGGGCTCGGACGAAGGCGATGATGTTGTCGGCCTGGGTGGTTGCGGTACGCCCGGAGGCTGCGTCGTAGTCGAGCACCGGATCGACAATCGCACACTGCCCGCCATCAGCCTCGTAAACCACATAACTGTAGGTCGAGGAGGCGGGGTCGAGGAAAGCTTCAATCAGTGCGGGCATGGACACGAACCTGTGCAGGGTTAGAAAAGTCAGACGGGCGAAATTTCAGTCATGGGTTGCAACATTATATGTTTAAACATAATGTTTACAGCTTAAGTGACGTTGAAGGCATCCTGCAAATGCAATCCGGTCTGACCGAATGTGAAGTCTCCCAACTGCGCGCCTCGGCCTCCAAGGCGTGTGCGCTGCTCAAGGCCCTGGCCAATGAGGATCGCCTGTTGATCCTGTGTCAGCTGACCCAGGGCGAACGCAACGTAGGCGAGCTGGAAAAAATGACCGGCGTGCGCCAACCGACCTTGTCCCAGCAATTGGGGATCCTGCGCGATGAAGGACTGGTCGCCACCCGTCGTGAAGGCAAGTACATTTTTTACGGTCTCGCCAGTCACGAAGTGATCCAGGTGATGAAAACCCTCTCCGGGCTGTACTGCGGGGCGGTGCTCAAAAGCTGGGTTCAACCTTGATCTTATTCAACACACCGAACCTGTGGGAGCGAGCTTGCTCGCGATGGGGCCGGCACATCCAACATTAATGGCGACTGACCTGACGCCATCGCGGGCAAGCCCGCTCCCACAGGTTTTTGGTTTGACTCGTAACAATCCTTGCGTGCAGCAAAAGGAACAAGCAATGAACGATCAACACTGGGGCCCATCCATCAGTGCAGATATCGTGGTCATCGGCGGCGGCACGGCGGGCATCGGCCTTGTCGCCAGCCTGCTCAAGCGTAGCCCGCATCTGAACATCACCGTGATCGAACCCGACTCCCGGCACTACTATCAACCGGCCTGGACGCTGGTCGGCGGTGGTGCCTACAACGTGGAAAACACCGTGCGGCCCATGGCGTCGGTGATGCCGCGCGGGGCCCATTGGCTGCAGGCTGGCGTGACGGGCATCGATCCCGACAAGCTTCAACTCACCCTCGGTGACGGGCGTACGGTCGGCTATCAAAACCTGGTGGTCTGCCCCGGCCTGCGCCTGGCCTGGGAGAAAATCGAAGGCCTGGAGGACACCCTCGGCCAGCACGGCGTGACCTCCAACTACAGCTATCGGCACGCGACCTACACCTGGGACCAGGTGCAGAAATTACGCGGCGGCAAGGTGCTGTTCACCCAGCCGGCCATGCCGATCAAATGTGCCGGAGCGCCACAAAAGGCGCTGTACCTGTCCTGCGATCATTGGACCAAGAGCGGTGTGCTGAACAACATCGACGTCGAGTTCAATCTTGCGGGCGCGGCACTGTTCGGAGTGCCGACCTTTGTCCCGCCACTGATGAAGTACATCGAAAAGTACAAAGCCCGGTTGGCGTTCAACTCGAATCTGGTCAAGGTCGACGGCCCGGCGAAAACCGCGTGGTTCGACGTCAAGGATGCCGATGGCAATGTCACCCGCCAGGCAAAAACCTTTGACCTGCTGCATGTCGTGCCACCACAAGTCTCCCCGGACTTCATCGCCAAAAGTCCGCTGGCCGACGCCGCCGGCTGGTGCGAGGTCGATCCCCACACCCTTCAACATCCGCGCTATCCAGGCGTGTTCGCGCTGGGTGACATCTGCGGCACCACGAATGCAAAAACTGCTGCGGCGGTGCGCAAGCAGATCGTGGTGGTGGCCGAAAACCTGCTGGCCTTGCGCAAGCAGCAACCGCTGCCGCTGAAGTACGACGGCTATGGCTCTTGTCCGCTGACGGTGGAGAAGGGCAAGGTGATCCTTGCCGAGTTCGGGTACGCGGGCAAGTTGCTGCCGACCTTTCCCCTTGACCCGACGATCCCGCGCCGCTCGGCGTGGTGGCTGAAGGCGACACTGCTACCGTGGTTCTACTGGAACGGTATGCTCAAGGGCCGCGAGTGGCTGACACGTGTGTCCAGGGTCGACTGAGAACTCCGTATGTTGCTGGCAAGTCTGTTTGGTGTAGTGATGGGGTTGGTGCTCGGCTTGACGGGCGCCGGTGGCGGTATCCTTGCGGTCCCGGCCCTGGTGTTGGGGTTGGGGTGGAGCATGACCCAGGCCGCTCCGGTGGCGTTGTTCGCGGTAGGCAGTGCGGCAGCGGTCGGTGCCATCGACGGCTTGCGCCATGGTCTGGTGCGTTATCGCGCAGCGCTGCTGATCGCGGCATTGGGTGCGGTGTTTTCGCCGATAGGCATCTACTTTGCCCACCAGTTGCCGGAAAAAATCCTGATGATCCTGTTCAGCCTGCTGATGGTCATGGTGGCCGGGCGGATGTTGCGCCGCGAGCGCAAGGACGAGGGTCCCAGCGACCATGGTCAGGCCAACTGGGGCCAGAAGAACTGCATGCTCGATCAACAGACCGGGCGCTTTTCCTGGACCGCCAAATGCACCGCGACCCTCGCCGCGCTCGGGGCAGTAACCGGCGTGGTCTCTGGATTGCTGGGGGTGGGCGGCGGCTTTCTGATTGTCCCGGCCTTCAAGCAACTGACCGACGTGCAGATGCGCGGGATCATCGCCACGTCGCTGATGGTGATCAGCCTGATTTCCGGCATCGGCGTGATCGGCGCGTTCCATGCCGGGGTGCGCATCGACGATTCGGGTATTGCCTTCATCGTCTCCAGCATCGTCGGCATGATCATCGGCCGCAAGCTCTGCGCCCGGGTGCCGGCGCGGGCGTTGCAGGTCGGATTCGCCAGCATCTGCGTCGTGGTCGCCGCCTACATGCTGTTCAGGGCCAACGCCTGACCGGTACCGGTTCCTGTGGACGCCAGTGGGGTCCACAGGCCTACACCCTTAGTGGCGAGCCTCACTGACACGCGGTCTTACACCGTAGTGGTCACACACCGCCAGCCAATCCAAAGCACCTGAAAACCAGCCCCAAGGCAGCGTATGGCGCCGCCCGTCAGGTTTCGATAATCGCCTCCGACACTCAGTCCCCCGTTTCGGAGCGCGCCATGCACAACAATAAGAACGTCACGCATCGTTTTCTGCCTGCCTTCATCGCCAGCCTGTCCGCCCTTGGCCTGAGCCCGCTGGCCGAGGCGGATATCATGCTGTACGACAAGGACCAGACCACGTTCTCCACCGACGGCTACATCAACGCCTTCTACGTGAACAGCGATGTCGATCGCGCCGGCGATCAGTTCGACCGTCGACAGTCGCGGGTCAAGATGGGGTTCCTGCCCAACTACCTGGGGTTCAACATGGGCAAGCAGGTAGACGACCT
Source organism: Pseudomonas sp. GW823-FHT02E01 (assembly GCF_058797535.1). Taxonomy (NCBI): domain Bacteria; kingdom Pseudomonadati; phylum Pseudomonadota; class Gammaproteobacteria; order Pseudomonadales; family Pseudomonadaceae; genus Pseudomonas; species Pseudomonas sp. GW823-FHT02E01. The sequence goes on from NZ_JBXAJS010000003.1 coordinate 24,582, forward strand.
CAAGCTCGGCGCCCGTGCCTCGTTCTGGGTCACCATCAACGACAGCGAAACCAACGGCACCGACACCGCCATCGATGTGCGGCAGTTCTTCGGCACCGTGGCCAACCCGGAGTGGGGCGAGGTGCTGATCGGCAAGGACTTCGGGCTGTTCGCCCGTTCCAACATCCTGCTCGACGAAATGCTCGCCGGTTACGGTCAGGTCAGCGATACGTTGGGGCTGGTGGATGGCGGCGGGGTGTCGTTCGGCAACATCGGCACCGGTTATCCGTATCCGTTCCCGACCTCGCAGATAACCTATCGCACCCCGGTGATGGACGGTCTGCGCGTGGCGGTCGGCATCATGGACCCGGTGGACACCAATGACAGCAGCCCGACGGGCAAGGCCTATCAGGAAAACCCGCGTACCGAGAGCGAAGTCACCTATCAATTCGACCTGGCTGGGGCAAAGATCTACAGCTGGGTCAACGGCAGCTACCAGACCTCGGACAACACTGATTCCACGGTCGAGACCGTCACCTCCAAGGGTGTCGGTTATGGCGTGCAGGCGAAGATGGGCGGTTTGTCCCTCACCGGCTCCGGTTTCCAGGCCAAGGGCATCAACCCGTTTTTCACCAACAATGCCGGCGAGCCGACCCTGCGCAATGTCGACAGCGACGGCTACCTGATGCAGGGCTCCTACAAACTGGGCAAGAACCGCCTGGCCTTGTCCTATGGCAAGACCAATGACGATGGCAACGGCGTGGTCGGCAGCGGCGCGGACTACGAGACCCGCGGCATCGCGTTGTTCCATGACGTGAACGACAACCTCAAGCTGGTGGCCGAGTACAACCAGTTCGAAATCAATGGCCACGACACCGACGAGCAGAACGAAGACACCGATACCTTTGCCGTAGGTGCGGTGCTGACCTGGTAACCCCGGGAGGTGGCCCTGGCCGTGCGCATCGCGGCGAGGGTCGCCAACCGTCTCATCCCATCGAAGCGGCTACCCGCTACCCAAGTAGCATTCGTCGCACCTCACAGACTTCGTACACTCGTGCCTCATACACACGCACCTGCCGGAGGTGACGATGCAGTCGGTCCAGAACGAAGGAATCGTCAGTGCGATGTCCCAGGCCACCGATGCCCGGCAGGTCGCGCAGGAACTGGCACGACAGTTGTTGCACCCGCACCTGGGGTTCGTGCTGTTCTTCTGTTCCGCCGAGTACGACTTGCAGGCGCTGGGGCAGGCCTTGCAGCAAAGCTTCGGCGGCATTCGCCTGGCGGGCTGCACCAGCGCCGGGGAAATCACCCCGCTGGGTTACGGACGCAATTGCGTGACGGCGGTGGGTTTCGATCATCGGCACTTTTCCATCGCGATCGAGCTGATCGACCAGATGGAGCACTTCAGCCTGATCGACGCCCAGCAAATGGTCGAGCGTCTGGTCAGTGGCTGTCGCAGCAACACCCTGGCCCCGATCAAGGGCAACAGCTTTGCCCTGACCTTGCTCGATGGCCTGTCCAGCCGTGAAGAAATGGTCCTGGCGGCCTTGAGCGCGGCATTGGGCGACATTCCGCATTTCGGCGGCTCGGCCGGCGACGATAACTACCTGACCCATACCCATGTGTACTTCGATGGCGAGTTCCACAGCGGCGCGGCCGTGGTGGTGCTGGTCAATACCTGGCTGGATTTCGAAGTGTTCACCACCCACCACGTGCTGCCCCGCGCCGAAAAGCTGGTGGTCACCGGGGCCGACAGCACTTTGCGCCGGGTCTTCGAACTCAATGCCGAGCCGGCCGCCGCCGAGTACGCCCGGCACATCGGCGTGCCGGTGGCGCAACTCGATCACCGGGTCTTCGCCGCGCACCCGTTGGCAGTGCGGATCAACCAGCAGTACTACGTGCGGGCCATCCAGCAGGTGCATCCGGACCTGAGCCTGAGTTTCTACTGCGCCGTGGAAAACGGCATCGTCCTCACCGCCATGACTCCGGGGCCGATGCTGCCGAACCTGCAGAGCCTGTTCGAGGGTTTGCAGGAGCGCCTGGGTGATTTGCTGCTGACCATCGGTTGCGACTGTTTCCTGCGGCGTCTGGAACTCGAAGACGACGGCAGTCTTGATCAGATCGGCACGTTTTTGCGTGAGCAACGGGTGATGGGTTTCAACACCTACGGAGAACAGTTCAATGGCATGCACATCAACCAGACCTTCACCGGCGTTGCCATTGCCCGTGGCCGCGCCCCAGGACATCGCTGAGCTGCAGGCCGAGCTGGCCAGGCTGCGCCTGGAAAACCATAAACTGCAGCGCATCAATGGTGCGCTGATCGAACGGGTCGAGTCCGGGGTGACCCGCGGCAACGATCCGTACGCGGCATTCCAGCATTCGGTGGTGCTGGCCGAGCAGGTGCGCGAACGCACCGATGCCCTGAACCAGGCCATGGCCGAACTCAAGGCCGGTAATCATTTGCTCAGCGAAGCCCGCCTGCGCGCGGAAACGGCGCATCAACACCTGATCGATGCCATTGAAAGCATTTCCGACGCCTTCGTCCTGTTCGACGCCGAGCAGCGCATCGTGCTGTTCAACAGCCGGTTCAAGGCGTTCTGGAGCAACAGCCGGGTGCGAATCAATGCCGGCATGCGCCTGACCGAGGTCAAGCGGCTGATGATGAACAACGGCCTGTTCACCGAAGAGCCACGCGGGCATGCCGACGAAAACCTGCTTTACCGCCTGCAGAACGGGCGCTGGCTGCAAGTCAGCGAGCGGCCGACCCAGGAAGGGGGGCGGGTGATTCTGTTCACCGACATTACCGACGTCAAACTCAGCGAAACCGTACGCCGGGAGCAGGCGGTGGCGCAGAAGTCGCATCTGCTTCAACGGGCGGTCGACAACCTGTCCCAAGGGGTGGCGATGGTCAGCGCCGAGGGCATTCTGGAGTTGTGGAACCGGCGTTTCCTGGAGTTGAGCGGCCTGGCGCCCGTGGCGGCCCATCGCCCGTTTGCCGAAGTAATCGCCGACAGCGAGTTGAACCTGCTGACCCCGGCCAGTCGCGATGGCAACGGACGACCGGTACGCGAATGCGAACAGCGCCTGTACGATGGCCGGGTCCTGGAAATCCGCACCCATGCATTGCCCGCCGGCGGTTTCGTCAACACCTTCACCGACATTACCGAACGCTACCAGCACGCCGAGGCGCTGAGTGAAAGCGAACACTGGATTCGCCTGATCACCGATCACGTACCTGCATTGATTGCCTACCTCAATGCCGATCTGGTCTACGAGTTCACCAACAAGGTCTACGAAGAATGGTACTGCTGGCCCCGCGGCGTGATGCTCGGCCAGAGCCTGCGCGAAGTGCACAGCGAACAGCATTACCAGCGGCTGGAGTCCTACGTGGCCAGGGCGCTGGCGGGCGAGAGCGTGACGTTCGAATTCGCCGAAACCAACGTCAACAACCAGGAGCGCTACATGCTGCGCTCCTATGTGCCCAACCGTCTGGCCAGTGGCGAGGTGGTGGGGATTTTCGTGCTGATCCGCGACATTACCGAACGCCGGCGCACCGCCGAGGCGTTGCACCAGGCTTATCAGAACCTTGAGCTGCGGGTACGCGAGCGCACGGCGGAATTGACTACCCTCAATGACCAACTGCTGCGCGAGATCGATGAGCGTCGCCTGGTCGAGTCACGCTTGCGCGAGGCCAAGCAGGAAGCCGAGCAGGCCAACCTGTCGAAGACCAAGTTCCTCGCCGCCGTCAGCCATGACCTGCTGCAACCGTTGAATGCCGCTCGGCTGTTTACCAGTGCCTTGCTGGAGCGGCGCGAGCCGATGTCCAGCGAAGTTCTGGTGCGCAACGTGAGCAATTCCCTGGAAGACGTGGAGAACCTGCTCGGCACCCTGGTGGATATTTCCAAGCTCGATGCGGGGGTGATCAAAGCCGACATTGCGCCGTTCGCCCTCAGTGAACTGCTGGACAACCTGGCCGCCGAATACACCCAGGTGGCGCGCAGTGAAGGCCTGCAACTGCACTTCATCGGCTGTTCGGCGCTGGTGCGCAGTGACATCCAGCTGCTCGCCCGGATTCTGCGCAACCTGCTGAGCAATGCGATCCGCTATACCTACAGTGGTCGCGTGGTGCTCGGTTGCCGGCGGCATCATCAGTGCCTGACGATCGAAGTCTGGGACAGCGGCATGGGCATTGCCGAGCATCGCCTGGAGGAGATTTTCCAGGAGTTCAAGCGCGGTGATGTGCAGCGACCCGATCAGGATCGCGGCCTGGGCCTGGGCCTGGCGATTGTCGAGAAGATTGCCGGCATCCTCGGGCATCGCATCCATGTGCGCTCATGGCCGGGACGGGGTTCGATGTTCTCGGTCGAAGTACCGTTGAGCGCCACCGCGCCGAAACCGCCGCCGACGTTGCAGATGAGCGAGCCGATGCTTGAGCGCCTGCGCGGTGCGCGGATATGGGTGCTGGACAATGACGCGACCATCTGTGCCGGCATGCGCACCTTGCTGGAGGGGTGGGGGTGTCGGGTGGTGACGGCGCTGTCGGAGGAGGACCTGGCGCGGCAAGTGGACAATTACCACGCCGAGGCGGACCTGCTGATTGCCGATTACCATCTGGACAACGATCGCAACGGTGTCGACGCCGTGGCCCGGATCAATGCCCGGCGCGCGTCACCGGTCCCGGCGATGATGATCACGGCCAACTACAGCAATGAACTCAAGCAGCAGATCCGCGAACTGGGCCACACCCTGATGCACAAGCCGGTGCGGCCGATGAAACTGAAGACGGCGATGAGTCATTTGCTCGGCAGGCCTTGAGATCCCGGCGTTTTTGCCACCGCTATCGCGAGCAAGCTCGCTCCCACAGGGACAGCATCGTACCTGTGGGAACGAGCTTGCTCGCGATGAGAGCGACGCGGTCTTGACTCAACGCCGCAGATAAGACCCGAAATCAATATCCCCGGCACTCAGGATCGCCTGCACCCGGTTGTGCACGTTGAGCTTGCGCAGGATCGCGGAGACATGGGCCTTGACCGTGGTCTCGGCGATTTCCAGGGTGTAGGCGATCTGCTTGTTCGATTCGCCCTTGGTCATGCGTTCCAGTACCTGCAGTTGTTTGCGGGTCAGGGCCTGGAGCAGTTCGGGCGGGAAGCCCGGGGTGTCGTTCATCCGCCGGTGGGTGCTGCTTTTGGCGGTGCGGATGATGTCCGGGGGCAGGTAGACATTGCCATTGAGAATCTGCTGGATGGCATCGGTCATCTGGGTACGGGGTGAGGACTTGGTGATGAAACCCACCGCACCGTAGGTGATGGCTTGCAGCACGATCTGTTTGTCCTGCTCGGCGGAGACAATCACCACCGGAATGGTCGGCGCTTCGTTACGCAGGTTGATCAGACCATTGAGCCCGTGCATGCCGGGCATGTTCAGGTCGAGCAGGATCAGGTCCAGGTCGTCGTGTTCCTGGGTCAGCGCCAGGGCGCTGTCCAGGTCGGCGGTTTCCATCACTTCGGTGCCGGCAAAACCGTCGCTGATGACGTTGTGAATGGCTTCGCGAAACAGCGGGTGATCGTCGGCAATCAGGATTTTGTACATGGCCTTTCACCTCATTATTTTGATTATGGTGTGGCAACTACACGCACGCGTAAAGCTCAGGGAAAGGGTTCGGGGCTGGCTGGCGAAACCGGCAGATTGGCCGCTTGCCAGGCGTCCAGGCCATCGCGATACCAATACAGAGTCTTATAGCCCATGGTGGCTGCGCGTTTGACTGCATTCCAGCTCAACCAGCAGTCGGAGCGGCAGTAGAAGACCAGCGGTCGCGTCGGGTCGCCGCCAGTCAGTGATTTCAGGTTGCGGGAAAAGTAATCCTGCCAGGCGGGCGTCAGGTCACCGTCGCCGGTATTGGCTAGCCAATGGCTGCCGGGCAGGTTTTCATGGGGCTGGTCTTCGATGAACTGCCCTTGCAGCCACTGACGGCGGTAGACGTCGATCAGCACCGGGCGCGGGGTTTGGCCGAGCAGGGTTTGCAGGGCGGGGGTGTCGATGATGGTTGCGCCTTGCAGTTGTTCCGGCGTCGGGCTGCGGTACAGGCCGATGCGATAGCCGTCGGTGGAGAACAGCGCCGTGTCGGCCTGCGCGGTGCTCAGCAGCAGGCCCAGCGACAGGGCGGCGAGAGTAGGGCGCAACAGGCAACGTCGGGCTCGCGGCATGGTTTCAGTCCTTATAGTTATGGACCTATTACATGCCAGTCGGGGGGCGTTGGGAATGCGACGATAGACAGGAAAACCAGTACTAAAGTAGTAATTTCACGCTGTTCAATGAAGATCCCCCTGTGGGAGCGGGCTTGCTCGCGAAAGCGTTGTGTCAGTCGACTTATTTATTGAATTTGCCGCCGCCTTCGCGAGCAAGCCCGCTCCCACAGTTGACCTGTGTAGTCAGTTGGTTTTGCGCAAGGCCGCATGCTGCGGGTTGAAGGTCAGCACGGCGAGCAGCGCGAACAGCAGCGTCAAACCCGCACACACCGCCAGCGCCAGCGGATTGAAGCGTTCATACAGGGCGAAACGCACCAGTTCCACCGCATGGGTAAAGGGATTCACCGCGCACAGCCAATACAGCCACTGGCTGGCCTCGCGCATCTTCCACAGCGGATACAGCGCCGATGACAGGAAAAACAGCGGGAAGATCACGAAGTTCATCACCCCGGCAAAGTTCTCCAGCTGGCGGATCGCGTTCGACAGCAACAGGCCCAGTGCGCTGAGCATCAACGCCACCAGCAACAGGACCGGCAACGCCAGCAACAGGCCCATGGCCGGTGGCCGCACGCCGTAGACCCAGGCAATCGCCAGGAACGCATACACCTGCAACAACGAAATCAGCGACGTGGCCAGCAGTTTGCTGCACAGCAGAAAGGTTCGGGGCAGGGGGCTGGTCAACAGCACGCGCATGCTGCCCATCTCGCGGTCGTAGACCATCGACAGTGACCCCTGCATGCCATTGAACAGCAGGATCATGCAGGCCAGCCCGGGAATGATGTAGACCTCGTACGGTATGTAGGTATCGTAGGGCTCGATGATCGCGATCCCCAGCGCCGCGCGAAAGCCGGCGGCGAACACCAGCAACCACAGCAGCGGCCGCACCAGGGCGCTCAGAAATCGGGTGCGTTGCAGCACAAAGCGCAGCCATTCGCGCAGCACGATACCGCGCAAGCATTGCCAGTAAGCGTTCATTGGACAACCCCTGATGTCGTAAGGCGAGTGAAGGCCGAGCCGAGATCACCGCCGTGCTCCAGGCTCAGGGCATCGGCCTGACCACTGGCCACCAACCGACCTTGATGCAGGATCAACAAGTCATCGCTGGGCTGTACTTCATCGAGCAGGTGGGTGGTCCAGAGCACGCTGATGTGCTCGTCGCGACACAGGCTGCGGATGTGCTGGTTGAGCGCCAGGCGACTCGCCGGGTCGAGGCCGGCACTGGCTTCATCGAGCAGCAGCAGGCGCGGCTCATGCAACAGGGCGCGGGCAATTTCCACCCGGCGACGATGGCCGCCATTGAGTTCGCGCACCCGTTCGCGGCGACGGTCGGTCAGGGCCTGACGGGCCAGTTCGGCGTCGACCCGAAGGTCGGTCTGACGCCGGGACAGGCCATGCAATGCCGAGTGATAACGCAGGTTCTGCTCGACGCTGAGGTCCAGGTCCAGGGTGCTTTGCTGGAACACCACGCCCAATTGCCTGAGTGCCGGGCGTGCCGCGCTGCGCAATGAACAGTCACCGACGCGGATCTCGCCTTGCTGCAGATCATAGAGCCGGGTCAGCAGGGCAATCAGGGTCGACTTGCCGGCGCCGTTGGGCCCCAGCAGCGCGGCGAAACGCCCGGGTTCCAGGCTGAAACTCACCTTGCGCAAGGCCTCCCGGGAGCCGTAGGCAAAGCTCAGGTCGCTGACTTCAAGGGCGTTCATGGCGTCACCACCACGCCCCAGGGATAGCGCCCGACCTTCACCGATTTGCTGACCTTGAGGCTGTCGACATCGATCACCGAGACATCGCCGCTGACGCCGTTGGTGGCCAGCAGTTGCTTCTGATCCGGGGTGAACGCCATCTGCCAGACCCGTCGACCCACCAGCAGGTAATCGAGAATCTCGAAAGTCTTGGCATCGATCACCGCCACATGATTGGCCGGGCCCAGTGCGACGAAACCGTACTTGCCATCGGCGCTGAGCTTGATGCCGACCGGCTGGACCTTGTCCGGGTGCACGCCCTTGATCTGGAAGTTAAGGGTCTTGAGCACGGTGCGGCTGGCCACATCGAGAATGGTCACGGTGCCGCCGATTTCCGCCGAGGCCCAGAGCTTCGCGCCATCGGGGGAGAACTCGACGAAGCGCGGGCGCTGGTCCACCAGGGTGCTGTCGGCCAGGGTCTGGGTGCTGGTGTCGATCCAGTGCAGCATGTTGGTGGTTTCGCTGGTGTTGACCGCCCACTTGCCGTCGGGGCTGACGGCCATACCCTCGGGCTCGACGCCGACGTTGATCTGGCCGAGTACCTTGGAGGTCTCCGTGTCGATCACCGTGACCAGCGCATCGTCTTCGTTGGAGACATACAACCAGCGATTGTTCGGGTGCAGGGCGAATTGTTCAGGGTCTTTGCCCGAGGGCAATTCCTTGATGATCTTGCGCGTGGCCACGTCCATCACCTGGACCCGGTCCGAGTCACTGGCGCAGATGTACAGCAGCTTGTTGTCATGGGACAGCAGCAGACCGCGGGGGCGCTGGCCGACGGGCAGGGTGTCGGTGACTTGCAGGGTCTGCATGTCGATCAGGCTCAGGTTGTTGTCCTTTTCGTTGGAGACCCAGGCAGTGCTGGCAACGGCATTGCCAGCGGCGAGCAGCAAGGTGCAAGAGAGCAGGGTGCGGCGCATGGCGGATTCCTTATTGTTGTGATGTTCGGATCAGGGAAAGCGGCAGCTGACCTCGGGCTTGTCGTAACCCAGGCTGTCCATCTCGTTGAACGGGTGCAAAAAACCGTCCTGGGGTGAGGTGCTGACCAGCGCCCGGGGCTGGACAATGGGAATCGGCTGGCGCAACTGGCCGTTCCACGACCGGTAGCTGAGCTTGCGACCCTTGAAACCGTCGAGCGGCAACTGATCGCTGATTTCAAGCGTACGGATCGCCATTGGCTCGGCCTGGCGCAGTTTGCTCACGGCGCTGGCGATACTGCGCACGGCCATCCATGCCGCGAAATCGCGGTCATTCATCCAGCGTCCGGTCAGGGCTTCAAAGCGTTTTTGCAACTGCGCGGCGCCGTAGGTTTCCACGGTCTTGTGCCAGCCCACCGGGGTCAGGCCCTGGGTGCCGGCGACCGGGCGCGGGTACCAGGTCTGGTAGGGCACGTATTCACCGAAGTCGCCGCGTTCATCGGCCACCAGCACCACGTCGTACTCGGCGGTCTGGGTGAACAGCGGCATGTCGGCCTGGGCGCTGCGGCGTTGGTCGTTATCAAAGCTCCAGGGTTTTTCCGCCACCAGTTGCAAGCCGAAGCGCTTGGCGGCGCGGCGCAGGGCGGCGGCATAGGCTTGATCGTCCGGGGTCGGGCCGACAATCAGCAGCGCCCGCTGCCATTTGCGCAACACCAGAAACTGCGCCAGCGCATCGGCGAGCATCGCCCGGCTCGGCAAGGTGTGCAGCACGTTCGGCAGACAATCGCTGGAGCGCAGGTTGTCGTCGGGGCTGCCGGCGTTGAACAGTAGGCTATCGGGCAGTGCCGCGCTCAATTGGCGCAGGCTGGTCGCGGGGGCATTCACCACAAACAGGCGCAAGCCCTGTTCATGCTGCACCTTTGCCGCTTCGAGCAAGGCCTCGGGACTGTCGACACTGGCGCTGACCAGGCTGTAGCCGTGGTTGAGAAAACGCCCGGTGCTGTTGCTGTCGGTGATCGCCAGTTCGGCACCGCGCAGCCCGGCATCGGTGGGCTCGGGGATGACGTTCGACAGCAACGGGCCGGCGTCGGGGCGATAACCCAGGTAGCCGATCCGCACCTGCAAGGGCGCATCGGCGGCCTGACTCTGGGTGGCCAGGCCGGCGGCGCAGGCAATCGCCAGCAGGTAGATCAGGGCGTAAGGGATTAGCTGGCGCATAGGGCACTCCATTACAGGTAGCGCCAGCATAGGAAGCCCGCGAAGCTGAGGAAATATGCAGAAAGTACCGGTGGTGTCCATCCAGCGCCTTACTACCAAGGGACTAGGTAGCGACCACCAAAGCAGCATGGGGGCTGTGCGCAGGGCTTTCTAAGATGGCTGCCATAGCCTCTGCCAAGAGGTTTTGCGTGCAATCCAGAGGGCATAACAATGACAACAAAACGCAACGCCTTGCTCGTGACCGGGCTATTGGCCAGTTTGATCAGTGCAGGCTCCGTCTGGGCCCACGGCAATGTGGTGCCACAGGCTGTCGCCACCCAGGGCTTGACCCCGATCAAGGACGCCGGGGTGCAGCTCGATGCCGATGGCTGGGCCGCGGTGAACCCGTATCGCACCGCCCCGGAACATGACAAGGCAGTGGAAATCGGCGCCTCGGCCTATACCCAGAACTGCGCGGCCTGTCATGGCCTGGAAGCCAAGTCCGGTGGTATCGCCCCCGACTTGCGCATGCTCGATGTCGGCGAGGCGGGCGATGAATGGTTCGCCGAACGGGTGCGCCATGGCGCGGTGCGCGACGGTCGAGTGTACATGCCGAAGATGGCCGACTACCTGAGCCAGGAAGCCCTGTGGGCGGTGCGTACCTATCTGGACACTGTGCGCGTCGAGGAGTGACCCATGCGCCTGCTCGCGGTGTTGATCAGCGCTCTGTGGCTGTGCTGCCAGGCGGCGCAGGCGCAGGTTCGCAACTACGACGAAATGATCGCCGCCGGGGAGCTGAAGGTGGCGGTCTACAAGGACTTCGCCCCCTACAGTTTCGAAAGTGCCGGAAAGCCCCAGGGAGTCGATGTCGAACTCGCCGAGGCCTTGGCCAAGGCACTCGGTGTGCGCCTGTCGCTGATCTGGGCACCGGCCGGGGAAAAACTCGATGACGACCTGCGCGACTACATCTGGCGTGCCAGTGCCTTGCACAACCAGCAACTGGCCGACCTGATGATGCGCGTGCCCTACGACCGTGACTACGCGCAGAAGCGCAACGAGTTCGGCGAACTGGTCAACGGCCAAGTGGTGATGTTCGGTCCGTACCAGAACGAGCAATGGCAGGTGGCCTATGACCGCCGAAGGCTGGATAAGGTCGCCAGCGTCGCGGTGTTCGAGCATCACCCGATTGGTGTCGAAGTCGACAGCGTGCCCTCGTTCTACCTGACCTCGGTGTTCAACGGCATGCTCGCTGGCAAGACCCATCACTATTCGGGCGTACCCCAGGCGTTTGCCGCGATGAAGGCCGGTGAGGTCGACGCGGTGATGGCCATGCGCGGCGAAATCGACTGGCAAGTGCACGAAGCGGCCGACCCACAGGTGGCGCTGGCAGAAAATGCCTACCCGAACATGGGCAAGCAGCTATGGGAAATCGGCATGGCGGTGCACGAAAGCAACCGTCAACTGGCCTATGCCGTGGAAGAGGCGTTGGAAGCGCTGATCCGCGACGGTTCGGTGAAGACCATCTACGGCCATTACGGCCTGCGTTACGACGTGCCGGAGATGTATCAATAAGGAGCAGGCGATGAAATGGCGAGGGAGTTGTCTGTTGGCCTGCTGGTTGAGCCTGGCGGCACAGGCTGGCGCTATCGATCCCGGCAAGGATCCGGTGCCATCGGTGATGTGGGCCTTCTACCATCAGCAGTTTCTGGGCAATGCGCCGTTCGTTTTCGATGAGCGGGTCAAGCTGCTGGCGCCGCCGTTTGCCGAAGATGCCCGGCAGGTGCCGCTGGAAATCGATGCCCGGGCGTTCAATGGCGAGGTGGTGAAAATCCTCGCCTGGGCAGAGCTGAATCCGTTGCCGAAAATCGTCGACTTCCAGCCGCTGAACTCGGTTTTGCCGTGGCTGTCTTTGCGCATTCGCATCGAACAGGCGACGCCCTTGCGCGCGGCGGTGTTGACCCGCGACGGCGTGTGGCATGTCGGCTCGACCCTGATTGACGCCGCGGGTGGCGGTTGCACCGCCCCGAGCGTGGTGCGGACTCAACCGGGCTGGGAGGAGCGCATCGGCGAAGTGCTCGGCGGGCGTTATCCCCGGGACGGGTTCAGCCGTTTGCGTATGCAGGTGGCCCATCCCATGGACAACGGCATGGTCAGCGGCATTCCGGAATTCTTCATCAACCATGCCGAACTGCGCGACCGCAACGAGCAAGTGCTGGCCCGGCTGGAGCTGTTCCCCGCGGTCAGCGAAAACCCCAACCTGGCCTTCGACATCGAAGGGGCAGGGCAAACGCGCCTGCTGCTACGGGACAACAGCGGCAATGAGTTCGATGCGTCGATCCCCTGACCCTAAGGAGCGTGGCATGCGCTGGATCCTGTTGATGGTGTTAAGCGTCAGTCCGCCGGCCCTGGCCGATCTCGAGTACTCGCTCAAGCCCCGGCGGATCGCCCAGGACACCTGGTTACTGGAAGGCAGCACCGATAATTTCGCCAAGGCCAACGGCGGCAACATCGTCAACACCGCGTTTATCGTCACTGAACGCGGTGTGGTGGTGATCGACACCGGGCCGTCCAGGCGTTACGGCGAAGCGATGCGCAAGGCCATTGCCGCCACCACCGACAAGCCGGTGATCGAGGTCTTGCTGACCCATCACCACCCGGACCATGTGCTGGGTAATCAAGCCTTCACCGACGTGCCAATCGGCGCCTTGGCCGGCACCAGCGAGCTGTTGCACCAGCAAGGCGATGCCATGGCGGAGAATATGTACCGGATGGTCGGCGACTGGATGCGTGGCACCGAAGTGGTGCTGGCGACTCAGACGCTGACACCCGGCGTGAAAAGTTTTGGGAATCACGATTTGCGCTTGCTGAGCCTGGGTGGGCATACGGGCGCGGATCTGGCTATTCTCGACCAGCAAACCGGTGTGCTGTTTGCCGGGGACCTGGTGTTTTATCAGCGGGCGCTGACAACGCCCAACAGTCCAGGGCTGTCGGTGTGGCTGGCGGACATCGCGACCCTGCAAGGCTTGCCCTGGACACAGGTCGTACCGGGCCATGGGCCGGTGTCGAGCGATCCACAACCCTTCGAGCAAATGCGCGATTACCTGACCTGGCTCGATCAGCTCATGCGCGACGGCGCGGCCAATGGCAGTGATATGGCCGAGATGATCCGCAGCCCCATCCCCGAACGCTTCGCCGGGATCAACCTGAACCGTTATGAACTGATCCGCAGCGTCAGTCATCTGTACCCGCGTTACGAGCGAGGGCAGATGACCCGGGTGGACTCCGCCGCAAATAACTGACCCACCCTGATCTAATGTGGGAGCGGGCTTGCTCGCGAAAGCGGAGTGTCAGTCGACATAAAAGGTGACTGACACGGCCCCTTCGCGAGCAAGCCCGCTCCCACAGGGGATCTATGTATGGCACAAAGTTCGCTGCTCATCTCCTCCGACCCTGTACCAAGGAACTAGCAATCTCCTCATTGCGGGCAATTGTTGCCAGGGCAGCGGCGCCCAAGAATCTGCACCAGACCGGGAAAATTTTCCGGACATAACAAAAATCCGCAGAGGAAGCCGTCATGACCCAACCCGCACGTCGCCAGTCCTTCGTCTTGAGCCTGCTGCTCAGTGCCATGCTGTTGTCCGGCCAGGCATTGGCCGGGGTTTCCGACCAGGACATTCTCCAGGACCCGAAGAACCCGGAACAGGTCGTGACCAACGGCCTCGGCGTTCAAGGGCAGCGCTACAGCCCGCTGGATATTCTCAATGTCGACAACGTCAAGGAGTTGCGCCCGGCGTGGGCGTTTTCCTTCGGCGGAGAAAAACAGCGTGGCCAGCAAGCGCAGCCGATGGTCAAGGACGGCGTGATGTATATGACCGGTTCCTACTCCCGGGTATTTGCCGTGGATGCGCGCACCGGCAAGAAACTCTGGCAATACGATGCGCGCCTGCCCGATGACATCCGCCCTTGCTGCGACGTGATCAACCGTGGCGTCGCGCTGTATGGCGACCTGGTGATTTTCGGCACCCTCGACGCCAAGCTCGTGGCGCTGAACAAGGACACCGGCAAGGTGGTGTGGAGCAAGAAAGTCGCCGACCACAAGGAAGGCTACTCGATCAGCGCCGCGCCGCTGGTGATCAACGGCAAGCTGATTACCGGCGTGGCCGGTGGCGAGTTTGGCGTGGTGGGCAAGATCGAGGCCTACGACCCGAAAAACGGTGATCTGCTGTGGACCCGGCCAACGGTCGAAGGCCATATGGGCTACGTCTACAAGGACGGCAAAGCGGTTGAAAACGGCATCTCCGGCGGCGAGGCGGGCAAGACCTGGCCGGGCGATCTGTGGAAAACCGGTGGCGCCGCGCCTTGGCTTGGTGGCTATTACGACCCTGAAACCAACCTGCTGTTGTTCGGTACCGGCAACCCGGCACCGTGGAACTCGCACCTGCGCCCTGGCGACAACCTCTACTCCTCGTCGCGCCTGGCGCTCAACCCGGACGACGGCACCATCAAGTGGCACTTCCAGAGCACGCCCCACGATGGTTGGGACTATGACGGCGTGAACGAGCTGGTGTCCTTCAACTACAGCGAAGGGGGCAAGGAGATCAAGGCGGCGGCCACTGCCGACCGTAACGGTTTCTTCTACGTGCTGGACCGCACCAACGGCAAATTCATCCGTGGCTTCCCGTTCGTGGACAAGATCACCTGGGCTACCGGCCTGGATAAAACCGGCCGGCCGATCTACAACGAAGCCAGCCGTCCCGGTGCCCCGGGTTCCGAAGCCAAGGGCAGTTCGGTCTTCGTGGCGCCGGCGTTCCTCGGCGCGAAAAACTGGATGCCGATGGCCTACAACAAAGACACCGGGCTGTTCTATGTGCCGTCCAACGAATGGGGCATGGACATCTGGAACGAAGGCATCGCCTACAAGAAAGGCGCGGCGTTCCTCGGCGCCGGCTTCACCATCAAGCCGTTGAACGAAGACTACATCGGCGTGCTGCGGGCCATCGATCCGAAAACCGGCAAGGAAGTCTGGCGCCACAAGAACTACGCGCCGCTGTGGGGCGGGGTGCTGACCACCAAGGGCAACCTGGTGTTCACCGGCACGCCTGAAGGCTTCCTGCAGGCCTTCAACGCCAAGACCGGCGAAAAGGTCTGGGAATTCCAGACCGGCTCTGGCGTGCTCGGTTCGCCCGTGACCTGGGAAATGGACGGCGAACAGTACGTCTCGGTGCTCTCCGGCTGGGGCGGCGCGGTACCGCTGTGGGGCGGCGAAGTGGCCAAGCGGGTGAAGGACTTCAACCAGGGCGGCATGCTCTGGACCTTCAAGCTGCCCAAGGACCTCGTCGCCAAGCATTAAACCTGTAGGAGCGAGCCTGCTCGCGATGGTCGTCAACGATAACGCTGGAAGCCTGATACCCCGCGGCGTTCTCGGGTTCATCGCGAGCAAGCTCGCTCCCACAGTGTTTTGTGTGAAACCTACGACCAAATAACGAGAGCCCCTCCTGCCAACGATGCATTCGTCTGGCGCGCGGGGCTCTCTAGTATCGGCGTATCGCCTGTCAGTACGACAGGCATCGACCCAGACAGAGGCCCACCATGATCTACAAACAACCCGGAACCCCAGGCGCCGTCATTACCTTCAAGCCGCGCTACGGCAACTTTATCGGTGGCGAGTTCGTTGCCCCGATCAATGGCGAGTACTTCACCAACACCTCGCCGGTCAACGGTGAAGTGATCGCCGAATTCCCGCGCTCCAGCGCCGCCGACATCGACAAGGCCCTGGACGCCGCCCATGCCGCTGCCGACGCCTGGGGCAAGACCTCGGCCCAGGACCGCTCCCTGGTGCTGTTGAAAATCGCCGACCGCATCGAGCAGAACCTTGAGGTCCTGGCCGTCACCGAAACCTGGGACAACGGCAAGGCCGTGCGCGAAACCCTGAACGCCGACGTGCCGCTGGCGGCCGACCACTTCCGCTACTTCGCTGGCTGCATCCGCGCCCAGGAAGGCGGGGCTGCCGAGATCAATGAGCTGACCACGGCCTATCACTTCCATGAGCCCCTGGGCGTGGTCGGGCAGATCATTCCGTGGAACTTCCCGCTGCTGATGGCCGCCTGGAAACTCGCCCCGGCCCTGGCCGCCGGCAACTGCATCGTGCTCAAGCCTGCCGAACAAACGCCGCTGTCGATCATGGTCTTCGCCGAGCTGATCGCCGACCTGCTGCCGGCGGGTGTGTTGAACATCGTCCAGGGCTTCGGGCGCGAAGCCGGCGAGGCCCTGGCCACCAGCAAGCGCATCGCCAAGATCGCCTTCACCGGCTCGACCCCGGTGGGCGCGCACATCATGCATTGCGCCGCCGAGAACATCATCCCGAGCACCGTCGAACTGGGCGGCAAGTCGCCGAACATCTTCTTCGAAGACATCATGAACGCTGAACCCGCGTTCATCGAAAAAGCCGCCGAAGGCCTGGTGCTGGCGTTCTTCAACCAGGGCGAAGTCTGCACCTGCCCGTCTCGGGCACTGGTCCAGGAGTCGATCTACGAGCCGTTCATGGCCGAGGTGATGAAGAAGATCGTCAAGATCAAGCGCGGCAATCCGCTGGACACCGAGACCATGGTCGGCGCCCAGGCTTCCGAGCAGCAATACGACAAGATCCTCTCGTACCTGACCATTGCCCAAGAGGAGGGCGCCGAGCTGCTCACCGGTGGCGCGGCCGAACGTCTGGAGGGTGACCTGTCCAGCGGCTATTACATCCAGCCGACCCTGCTCAAGGGGCACAACAAGATGCGCGTGTTCCAGGAAGAAATCTTCGGCCCGGTGGTGGGCGTCACCACCTTCAAGGACGAAGCCGAAGCGCTGGCGATTGCCAACGACAGCGAGTTCGGCCTCGGCGCCGGCCTGTGGACCCGCGACATCAACCGGGCCTACCGCATGGGCCGGGCGATCAAGGCCGGGCGCGTATGGACCAACTGCTACCACCTGTACCCGGCTCACGCGGCGTTCGGTGGCTACAAGAAGTCCGGCGTTGGTCGCGAAAACCACAAGATGATGCTCGATCACTATCAACAGACCAAAAACCTGCTGGTGAGCTACGACATCAATCCGCTGGGGTTCTTCTAACCTCGCAAGAACACTGAAAAACCTGTGGGAGCGAGCTTGCTCGCGATGAGGCCGGCACATTCAACATCTCGGTTGACTGTTGCTCCGTCATCGCGAGCAAGCTCGCTCCCACATGGGTTTTGTGTTGCCAATGACTGCGCAACACCCCCTACCAAATCACCCCCAAAACTCCTTCGAAAGTAGCATTCGGGCACTCGGCGCCCCGTGCATTAATGGCTCTACCGGAATCACCCGGGCACAAGAAGAGGAATGACCCATGTGGACTAAACCCGCGTTTACCGATCTGCGCATTGGCTTCGAAGTGACGATGTATTTCGCCAACCGTTGATTGATCACCCGGCCAGCCGATGCGTTGGCCGGGCCTGCCTTCTGGAGCATCCGCCATGCACATCCGCGTTCTCGGTTCCGCCGCTGGCGGTGGTTTCCCGCAGTGGAACTGCAACTGCCGCCAGTGCGCCGGTGTGCGCAATGGCAGCTTGCGGGCCCAGCGCCGTACACAGTCGTCGATTGCCCTGAGTGACGACGGTGTGGAGTGGGTGCTGTGCAATGCTTCACCGGACATTCGCGCGCAACTCGAGGGTTTTGCGCCGCTGCAACCGGCGCGCCGATTGCGTGACACTGCCATCGCCGGCGTCGTGCTGCTGGACAGCCAGATCGATCATTGCACCGGTTTGCTCAGCCTGCGCGAAGGCTGTCCGCATGCGGTGTGGTGCACCGAGCGCGTGCATCAGGACCTGAGCAGCGGTTTCCCGTTGTTCAAAATGCTTGAACACTGGAACGGCGGATTGCAATGGCAATCGGTCGGCCTCGATCGCCAGCCGTTCGGCATCCCGGCCTGCGAGCATTTGCAGTTTCGCGCGATTCCCCTGGTGAGCAACGCGCCGCCGTATTCACCCAATCGCGGCAACCCGCAACCGGGCGACACCATTGGCCTGTTCATAGAAGACCTGCGCAGCGGTGCCTCGCTGTTCTATGCGCCGGGTCTTGGGCAGATCGACGATGAAGTGCTGGGCTGGATGCAGCGTGCCGATTGCCTGCTGCTGGACGGCACCCTGTGGCGCGACGATGAGATGCGTCTTTGCGAAGTCGGCCAGAGCCTGGGCAGCGAAATGGGGCACCTCCCACAAAGCGGCCCCGGCGGGATGCTTGACGTGCTGGAGGGTTTCAACCGCCAGCGCAAGGTGCTGATCCATATCAACAACACCAATCCCATTCTCGATGAAGACTCGGCCGAGCGGGCTTTGCTGGAGCGGCGGGGGATCGAAGTGGCTTATGACGGCATGAGTATTGAGCTGTAGCCAAAGGCTCTATCGCGAGCAAGCTCGCTCCCACAATGGATTTCTGCAGTACATGAAATTTGTGTTCCCACCGAACACCTGTGGGAGCGAGCTTGCTCGCGATAGGGCCAGCGCAGGCACCGCAAAAAGTTCCCGGAGAACAAAATGACTGACACCCCCATGTCCCCCACAGAATTCGAAGCCGCCCTGCGCGCCAAGGGCGCCTACTACCATATCCACCATCCCTTCCACCAAGCGATGTACGCCGGATGCGCCAGCCGCGAGCAGATCCAGGGCTGGGTCGCCAATCGCTTCTACTATCAGATCAACATTCCCCTGAAGGACGCCGCGATCCTGGCTAACTGCCCGGACCGCGATGTGCGCCGGGAGTGGCTGCAACGGATTCTCGACCACGACGGCGTCCCCGGCAGCGAGGGCGGAATCGAAGCCTGGCTGCGCCTGGGCGAAGCCGTGGGCCTGGATCGCGAACAGATTTTGTCCCAGGAACTGGTGCTGCCCGGGGTGCGTTTCGCGGTGGACGCCTACGTCAATTTCGCCCGTCGCGCCTGCTGGCAGGAAGCGGCCAGCAGTTCGCTGACTGAACTCTTTGCCCCACAGATCCATCAGTCGCGACTCGACGCCTGGCCGACCCATTACCCGTGGATCGACGTCGCCGGCTACGACTATTTCCGCACGCGCCTGAGTCAGGCGCGGCGCGATGTCGAGCATGGCTTGCGCATTACCCTGACGCACTACGTGACGGCCGAGGGGCAACAACGCATGCTGGAGATCCTGCAATTCAAGCTCGACGTGCTGTGGAGCATGCTCGATGCCATGAGCATGGCCTACGAACTTGCACGCCCGCCTTATCACACGGTCACCGGCGACAACGTCTGGCACCGGGGGATCGCCCTGTGAGCCTGATCAATCGCCAGCAGTCACCGGCCTTGCGTCGTGGTTTTCGTCTGCAATGGGAGCCCCGTCAGGATTGCCACGTGCTGCTGTACCCCGAAGGCATGATCAAGCTCAACAGCAGCGCCGGGCAGATTCTCGACCTGGTGGATGGCCAGCGCAGCGTGGCGGCGATCATTGATCGATTGAGCGCGAATTTCCCCGGCGTACCCGGGATCGACGAAGACGTGCTGGCGTTTCTGGAGGTGGCCCATGCGCAATTCTGGATCGAGTGAGACGCTGCCCGGACCGCCGTTGTGGCTGCTCGCCGAGTTGACCTACCGCTGTCCGTTGCAATGCCCGTATTGCTCCAATCCGTTGGACTTTGCCCGGCACGGTGAGGAACTGGGCACGGAAGAATGGATCCGCGTATTCCGCGAAGCGCGGGACATGGGCGCCGCGCAATTGGGCTTTTCCGGTGGCGAGCCGCTGGTACGTCAGGACCTCGCCGAGTTGATCAAGGCCGCGCGAGACATGGGTTACTACACCAATTTGATCACTTCGGGCATCGGTTTGACCGAGCAGAAGGTGCGCGACTTCAAGGTGGCCGGGCTGGACCATATCCAGATCAGCTTCCAGGCCGCCGACGAAGCGGTGAATAACATGCTGGCCGGCTCGCGCAAGGCCTTTGCCCAGAAACTCGCCATGGCCCGTGCGGTGAAAGCCCAGGGCTATCCGATGGTGCTGAACTTCGTCACCCATCGGCACAACATCGACCGGATCGCGCAGATCATCGAGTTGTGCCTGGAGCTGGAAGCGGATTTCGTCGAATTGGCCACGTGCCAGTTCTATGGCTGGGCTGAACTCAACCGCGTCGGCCTGTTGCCCACACGGGAGCAATTGCAACGTGCCGAGCGCATCACCAACGAGTATCGCCAGCGGCTTGAAGCTCAGGGCCACCCGTGCAAGTTGATCTTCGTCACCCCGGACTACTACGAGGAACGCCCCAAGACCTGCATGAACGGCTGGGCCAACCTGTTTCTTGACATCACCCCCGACGGCACGGCCTTGCCTTGCCACAGCGCCCGGCAGTTGCCGGTAGCGTTTCCCAACGTGCGCGAGCACAGCCTCTCGCACATCTGGAACGACTCGTTCGGCTTCAATCGTTTTCGCGGCGATGAGTGGATGAAGGAGCCGTGCCGCTCCTGCGATGAAAAGCACAAGGACCTGGGCGGGTGCCGCTGCCAGGCTTTCATGCTGACTGGCGATGCCAGCAATGCCGACCCGGTGTGCAGCAAGTCGCCGCACCACGGCGTGATCCTCAAGGCCCGCGAAGAAGCCGAGGTGCCAGGGATGGGGATCGAACACCTGACGCTGCGCAATGCGAAGACTTCGCAGCTGATCTATCGCGGTTAGTCTGGCGACATAAATCCCCTGTGGGAGCGAGCTTGCTCGCGATGAGGTCGGCGCAATCAACATTGATGTCGACTGTGATGCAGCTATCGCGAGCAAGCTCGCTCCCACAGGGGGCTGCGGCGTTCGCAGAATAGGGCGGATGACCTTGGTCTGATTGCATTCGCAGCTGGATGGTTTAGTGTGGTTTCTACCTTCCAAAACAATAAAAACAGGCTTTCCAATGAGCCAGAGTCTCAACCAGCTGCGCAAGTTCGTTTCCCCTGAAATCATCTTCGGTGCCGGTAGCCGGCACAGTGTCGGCAATTACGCCAAGACCTTTGGCGCACGCAAGGTGCTGGTGGTCAGCGATCCCGGCGTGATCGCCGCCGGCTGGGTCGCCGATGTCGAGGCCAGCCTGCAAGCGCTGGGCATCGAATACTGCCTGTACAGCGATGTCTCGCCCAACCCACGGGTCGAAGAGGTGATGCTCGGTGCCGAGATGTACCGGGAAAACCACTGCGACGTGATCGTCGCCGTCGGTGGTGGCAGCCCGATGGACTGCGGCAAAGGCATCGGCATCGTCGTCGCCCATGGCCGCAGCATTCTCGATTTCGAGGGCGTGGACACCATCCGCGTGCCCAGCCCGCCGCTGATCCTGATTCCGACCACCGCCGGCACCTCGGCCGATGTCTCGCAATTCGTGATCATTTCCAATCAGCAGGAGCGCATGAAGTTCTCCATCGTCAGCAAGGCCGTGGTGCCGGACGTTTCGCTGATCGACCCGGAAACCACCCTGAGCATGGACCCGTTCCTGTCGGCCTGTACCGGGATCGACGCGTTGGTGCATGCCATCGAAGCCTTCGTGTCCACCGGCCACGGGCCGTTGACCGACCCCCATGCGCTGGAGGCGATGCGCCTGATCAATGGCAATCTGGTGCAAATGATCGCCAACCCGACCGACATCGCCCTGCGCGAGAAGATCATGCTCGGCAGCATGCAGGCAGGGCTGGCGTTTTCCAACGCCATCCTGGGCGCCGTGCATGCCATGTCCCACAGCCTCGGCGGCTTTCTGGACCTGCCCCACGGCCTGTGCAACGCGGTGCTCGTCGAGCATGTGGTGGCCTTCAATTACAACTCGGCACCGGAGCGCTTCAAGGTGATCGCCGAGACCTTCGGCATCGACTGCCGAGGCCTGAATCACCGGCAGATCTGTGGGCGCCTGGTCGAACACCTGATCGCCCTCAAGCACGCCATCGGCTTTCACGAAACCCTCGGTTTGCATGGCGTCAGGACCTCGGATATTCCGTTCCTGTCGCAGCATGCGATGCACGATCCGTGCATCCTGACCAATCCGCGCGAATCCAGCCAGCGTGATGTCGAGGTCGTCTATGGCGAAGCCCTCTGACGAGCAACAACGCGCCCTGGCCGGGCTGCTGGGGCTGGGCAGCCATTCGGCGCGCAAGAGTCATTACCCGGAACTGGCCGCGCGCCTGGATGATCTGGAAGCCGAGCGTAACCGCTACAAGTGGCTGTTCGAAAACGCGGTGCACGGTATCTTCCAGGCCAGCCTGCACGATGGCATGCGTGCCGCCAACCCGGCGCTGGCACGCATGCTTGGCTATCAGGACCCGCAGGAGGTGCTGTTCTCCCTGACCGACCTGGCCGGCGCCCTGTTTGTCGACGGCGCGCAGGAGCTGGAAAACATCGGCGAGATCCTCAGGCACCAGCGTAGCCTGCACGGCTATGAAACCCGCTTGCGCCGCAAGGACGGCAGCCATCTCGATGTGTTGATGAACCTGCTGCTCAAACCTGGCCAGGAAGGCCTGGTGGAGGGGTTCGTTTCCGATATCACCGAGCGCAAACAGGCCCAGCAACGCCTGCAGCAACTCAATGACGAACTGGAGCTGCGCGTCGTCGCGCGCACCAATGAACTGCTCGAAGCCAACCGTAACCTTCAGCAGCAGATCACCCAGCGTAAACAGATCGCCAAGGCCTTGCGCGATGCCCGCGATGCCGCCGAGGCCGCCAATCACAGCAAGGACAAATACCTCGCCGCCGCCAGCCACGACCTGCTGCAACCGCTGAACGCCGCGCGGTTGCTGGTTTCGACCTTGCGCGAACGCCAATTGCCGGAAGCCGAACAGGTGCTGGTGGAGCGCACTCACCAGGCCCTGGAAGGGGCCGAAGACCTGCTGACGGATCTGCTCGACATTTCCCGGCTCGATCAGGCCGCGGTCAAGCCGGACATCGCGTCGTACCGCCTCGACGAACTGCTTGGGCCACTGGTGTCGGAGTTCCAGTCCGTCGCCCAGGCGGCCGGCTTGAACCTGCGGGTGCGCATGGCCGATTACGCCATCAGCACCGACTTGCGCCTGATGACGCGGATCCTGCGCAACTTTCTCAGCAATGCCTGCCGCTACACCGATGAAGGCAGCATCCTGCTGGCGGTAAGGCGTCGGGGCGAGATGCTGCGCCTGGAGGTCTGGGACACCGGGCGTGGCATCGCCGCCGACCGGCTCGATTCGATCTTCCTCGAGTTCAACCAACTGGATGTCGGTCGCGCCGCCGACCGCAAGGGCGTGGGTCTGGGGCTGGCGATTGTGGAGCGCATCGCCAAGATCCTTGGCTATAAAGTCGGCGTGTACTCGTTGCCGGGGCGGGGTTCGATGTTCAGCATCGAGGTGCCGATATCCGACGAGGTTCCGTTGCCCGTGAGCCAGGCGGTACCACAACCGGGCACCGGCAATCCGCTGCCGGGCCGCCGTTTACTGGTGATCGACAACGAAGTGAGCATTCTCGAAAGCATGGGCGCGTTGCTCGGGCAGTGGGGCTGCGACGTTCTGGTCGCCACCGATGAAGCGGCCGCACTGGCAGCGTTACGCGGACAGGCGCCGGAGCTGATTCTCGCGGACTACCACCTCGATCACGGGGTGGTCGGCTGTGATGTTGTGCGACATTTACGCGAGCATTTCCACCAGGACATTCCCGCGGTGATCATTACCGCCGACCGCACCGACCAATGTCGGCGTGCGTTGCAGCGGCTCAACGCACCCTTGCTGAACAAACCGGTGAAGCCTGGCAAGTTGCGAGCGGTGTTGAGTCAACTGTTGGGAGCATCTGCCTGAAGCGGTCGATACTGCAGGGTGAAACCCAGTTCGGTGGATTGGCCTTGTTCCAGCAAACGCAACCCCGGCCGACCGGGCAGGTGGTGCGCGTTGACCGGATGGCTCACCGGTTCGATGCAGAAAAACTCCAGGCCCACGGGGCAGTACAGCAGGTAGTAATCGCTGCCGGTGGCCTGGCAGTCGAGCGTGTAACCAAGATCCGCTTGCTCGATCAGGCAGTGACCGTTCCATTCGCAGAAGCCATTGTCCACCAGCGATTCGGGCAATACCTTCAGTTGCTGGAAATCCCACTCGAGCGGCAATGCGCTGAGTTCTGTCGGCAGTTTTTCCCTGTCGCACAACCACACATGCCGGGCGGGTGCCTGTAGTCGGGTGTTCGCGGTGCGCGGCAGATACGGATGCAATCCCAGGCCATGCCACGCAGCGTGCTCGGCCAGGTGGGTGACGTGCAGTTCGATGCTCAGCATGCCCGCGCTCAAATGGAAACGTTGCCGGGCGCGATAAGCGAAGGGGGCTGTGCTGTCGAGCTGCAGGACCACTTCATTTTCCGACCGGGAAACCACGTCCCACGCCTGCTGCCAGGCGCTGCCGTGAATCGGCAGGGGATCGGTGAGGCTGTTGGGCGCCAGTGCCAGCCAGCCATCGGGGCAATCGAAACCGCCATCGGCGATGCGGTTGGACCAGGGGATCAAGGGAAAGCAGCCGAGTTTGCCGGGCAGGCCGGTATTCAGGGCGTGCTCATCGGCGTGCCGCAACAAGGGCTGTCCGGTGCTGCGCACCGCCCAGTTGACGATGCTGGCGCCAAGCTCGGGTGCGAGGGTGAGGCGGGTGAATTCGTCTTCGAGTTCGATCAGTGTTAGCGACATGTTGACCTGCTGTGTGATTTTCAAGGCTTGCACCGTTCCCTGTGGCGAGGGAGCTTGCCCCCGTTGGGTCGCGAAGCGGCCCCTACGACTTTCAGGCATATCGAGGAGTTTATATTTACGTCTGCTGCGCAGCCTAACGGGGGCAAGCCCCCTCGCCACAAAAGCTCGCTCCCACAAGGGATTGGATTGTCAGCTGGAAATCATCGGCGGCAGCGTGCCGAGCAGGGCCGCGACGGTCAGGGTTTTCTTGAGCAACATCGTGGGTACCTCAGGCAGTTTCCAAGTGCGCAGAGTTTAGCTTTACGACAGTGGCTGCACGAAGTTTCGTTTTCCCCTGTCGCCGCGATCCAGAGCGGATGCTAGTCTTGCTCAACGTTGTTGTCGGGGATCCGCATGGGCAATCACAAGATCGAGATTCGTCGCAGTAACGTCGAAAAAATCCTGCTGGGGGCGGAAAAAGTCTTCGCTGAAAAGGGCTTTGGCAGCACCGCCATGGCCGACATCGCCGCTGAAGTACAACTGCCGCGCTCCAACCTGCACTACTACTTCAGCACCAAGACCGAGTTGTACAGCGCCGTGCTGTTCGACTTGCTGGAAGTCTGGAAGCAGGATGCGCTGTGCTTCGAGATGTTCGATGACCCGCGTGTGGTGCTCAGCAGCTACATCCGCGCCAAGATGAACCATTCCCGCAGCCGGCCCTATGGCTCGAAAGTCTGGGCCAACGAAATCATCCATGGCGCGCCGACCCTCGGCGAAGCGCTGGATGCGAGCCTGTACGACTGGGCCAAGATGAAGGAAGCGAAAATCCGCCAGTGGGTAGACGACAAACGCATCCTGCCGGTGGAGCCCTCGAGCCTGCTGTACATGATCTGGGCCTCGACCCAGCACTACGCCGACTTCGATCACCAGGTGAACATTCTCAACGACCATCAGCCGCTGTCGGACATGCAGTTCGAGAAAGCGGTGCAGACGGTGACCAGTGTGATTTTGCGGGGGATTGGGTTGGAGCCTTGAGATTTGTGCTGCAGTGGCCGGCCTCATCGCGAGCAAGCTCGCTCCCACAGGGATCATTGGTGTACTCAGGTTTGATGTACGACACAAATCCACTGTGGGAGCGAGCCTGCTCGCGAAGGCGCCGGTTCAGACGCCGCAGATTTCAAGGACCGACGTGATACGGATTCCTCGGATCATGATTCCAGTCCAGGAACGGCTTGCCAGTCTCCACCGGCACCATCTCGATGCAGTCCTGCACCGGGCAGGTGATCTGGCACAGGTTGCAGCCCACGCACTCCTCATCGATCACTTGATACTTGTGAGTGCCATCCGCCTGCTTGAGGCTGGCCACGGCCTGGTGCGAGGTGTCCTCACAAGCGATATGGCAGCGACCGCAACCGATACAAGCCTCCTGATCGATTTTCGCGATCACCTGGTAGTTGATGTCCAGGTACTTCCAGTCCGTGGTGTTGCCCACCGCACGGCCGGAAAACTCCGAAATGCTGGCATAGCCCTGACTGTCCATCCAGCGTGACAAGCCGTCCTTCATGTCTTCGACAATCCGGAAGCCATGCAGCATCGCCGCCGTGCAGACCTGCACCGAGCCACTGCCGAGCGCGATGAATTCCGCCGCATCGCGCCAGTTGCCAATGCCGCCGATCCCGCTGATAGGCAGGCCTTGGGTCTGCGGGTCGCGGGCGATTTCGGCGACCATGTTCAAGGCAATCGGCTTGACGGCCGAGCCGCAGTAACCGCCGTGGGTGCTTTGGCTGCCGACCATGGGATTGGCGACCATGCGTTCGAGGTTAACGCTAGTGATCGAGTTGATGGTGTTGATCAACGACACCGCATCGGCACCACCACGGTGGGCGGCGCGGGCGGCGACACGGATGTCGGTGATGTTCGGCGTGAGCTTGACGATCACCGGCAGCGAGCAATACGTTTTGCACCAGCGGGTGACCTGTTCCACGTATTCCGGCACCTGGCCGACCGCCGCGCCCATGCCGCGTTCCGGCATGCCGTGGGGGCAACCGAAGTTCAGCTCGATGCCGTCGGCGCCAGTGGCTTCCACCAGCGGCAGGATGTGTTTCCAGGATTCTTCGACGCAGGGCACCATCAAGGACACGATCAGCGCACGGTCCGGCCAGTCCTTTTTGACCTGGGTGATTTCCCGCAGGTTGATCTCCAGCGAGCGGTCGGTGATCAGCTCGATGTTGTTAAAGCCGAGTACCTCCCGGTTAGCCCCGAAGTGTGCCGAGTAGCGCGAAGACACGTTCACCGCCGCCGGGTCTTCACCCAGGGTTTTCCAGACTACGCCGCCCCAGCCGGCCTCGAAGGCGCGGACCACGTTGTAGGCCTTGTCGGTCGGTGGCGCGGAGGCCAGCCAGAATGGATTGGGTGCTTTGATGCCGGCGAAGACAATCGACAGATCGGCCATTTACGCAGCCTCCACGTTGAGCATCAGTTGAGCGTTGATCGCCTCGGCGGCGCGCTTGCCATGCTGCACAGCTTGCACGGTAAGGTCTTGATCGAGGCTGGTGCAGTCGCCGCCGGCATACACGCCGGGGATGCTGGTGCGCAGTTGTTCATCGACTTCGATGCGCTCGCCCTGACGCTTGAGTTCTCGGGCCAGCGGATCGCTGAGGGCGCTGCCGTCGAAGGTCTGGCCGATGGCCTTGAAGATCGCGTCGGCGGCCAGTTCGAAGGTTTCACCGGTGGTTTGCAGGCGGTCTTCCACCAGACGGGTGCGGGCGAAACGCATGCCGCGCACGCGGCCATGGTCATCGAGCAGCACTTCTTCGGGTTGAGCCCAGGTCATCAGCCGCACCTGATTGGCCTTGGCAATCTCCTGTTCGTGATGGGTGGCCCCCATGTCCTCGATGCCACGGCGGTACACCAGATTCACATCGTGGGCGCCGAGGCGGGCCATTTGCACCGCCATGTCGATGGCGGTGTTGCCTGCGCCGAGGACAATGCAGTGGTCGGCCAGGGGCAGTTGGCTCAGGTCATCGGCCTGGCGCAGTTCACGGATGTAGTCGGTGGCGGCGAGCAGGCCGGGCGCGTCTTCGTGGGCCAGCCCTAGCTGTTTGCTGGCATTGAGCCCGAGGCCGAGGAACACCGCATCGAACTGTTGCTGCAGTTCACTGAGGGTCAGGTTCTCACCGAGTTTCTGCCCGTGGCGGATTTCGATGCCGCCAATCTCCAACAGGAACTCAAGTTCCTTTTGCGCGTAGTCATCCACCAGTTTGTATTTGGCGATTCCGTACTCGTTGAGGCCGCCAGCCTTTTCCCGCGCCTCGAAAATCACCACGTCATGCCCGTGCATGGCACTGCGGTGGGCGCAGGACAAACCGGCCGGACCGGCACCCACCACGGCGATGCGTTTGCCGGTGGCGGCAGCACGCTGGAAGGGGTGCGTGCTGAAATGGGCGTTGTCCACGGCGTAACGTTGCAACAGGCCGATCATGACCGGCGCGCATTCGTGAGTGTTGTTGCGCACGCAGGCCTGCTGGCAAAGAATCTCCGTCGGGCACACCCGGGCGCAACTGCCACCGAGGATGTTGGCCGAGAGGATTTTCTGCGCGGCGCCTTGCACGTTGTCCTGCGCAATGTTGCGGATGAACGAGGGAATGTCGATCTCGCTCGGACAGGCATTCACGCAGGGCGCGTCGTAGCAATACAGGCAGCGCGAGGCTTCCAGGTGCGCCTGGCGCTCGTTGAGCGGCGGTGCCAGATCGGTGAAGTGGCCGGCGAGGGCGGCCGCATTCTCAACGGGATGCGGGAGGTGGTCCAGGGTCTTGATCACGGTTTTGGCCTCACGGTTATTTGAGGTGCTGCCTCTGAATGGGCATTGTTTTTTGTGTTGTCTGTGCGGGCCTCATCGCGAGCAAGCTCGCTCCCACAGGGATCTCGGGTGTTCACAAAACCTGTGGGAGCGAGCTTGCTCGCGATAGGCCGAAGGCCGCTTTCAGCGTTTCACGGCAACCGGCTTGTGCAACTCGGCCCGCTTGCTCAGCAAATCAAACACCGCCGGATACGCCGGTCGTTCGATGTAGCGCCCGGCCCCGCGTTCGGCCCGCAGGTCGCCGTCGGCCCAGACCACGCGGCCCTGGCTGATGGTGTGGCTGGGCACGCCGCGCACGGTCTTGCCTTCGAAGATGTTGAAGTCCACCTGCTGGTGGTGGGTCTTGGCGGAAATGGTCCGCGTGCCTTGCGGGTCCCACAGCACCAGGTCGGCATCGGCACCCACACGAATCGCGCCTTTGCGTGGGTAGAGGTTGAAGATCTTCGCCGTGTTGGTGGACGTCAGCGCGACGAATTGCTGCATCGAAAAGCGTCCGCTGTTCACGCCTTCATCCCACAACACCGCCATGCGGTCTTCGATGCCGGCGGTGCCGTTGGGGATCTTGCTGAAGTCGTCGCGGCCAGCGGCTTTTTGCTCGGCGCAGAAGCAGCAGTGGTCGGTGGCGGTGGTGTGCAGGTTGCCCGATTGCAGGCCATGCCAGAGCGCCTCTTGATGGCCGCGGGGGCGGAACGGCGGGCTCATCACGTAACCGGCGGCGGTTTGCCAGTCCGGATCGCGGTAGACGCTGTCGTCCAGCAGCAGGTGCCCGGCCAGTACTTCGCCATAGACCGGCTGGCCCTTGCCCCGGGCGTAGGTGATTTCGTCCAGGGCTTCCTTGGTCGAGACGTGAACCAGGTACAGTGGCGTGCCCAGGGTTTCGGCGATGCGGATCGCCCGGCTCGCGGCCTCGCCCTCAACCTGTGAAGGCCGCGACAGCGGATGCGCTTCCGGTCCGGTGATGCCCTGGGCCATCAGCTTGCGTTGCAGGTGATACACCAGTTCACCGTTTTCCGCATGAACGGTCGGCACCGCGCCCAGTTCCAGGCAGCGTTCGAAACTCGCCACCAGGGTGTCATCGGCGGCCATGATCGCGTTCTTGTAGGCCATGAAATGCTTGAAACTGTTGATGCCGTGCTGGCTGACCAGTTCGGCCATTTCCTCGCGGACCTGTTCGCTCCACCAGGTGATGGCGACGTGAAAGCCATAGTCCGACGCCGACTTCTCGGCCCAGCCGCGCCACTGATGGAAGGCTTCGAGCAAGGATTGCTGCGGGTTGGGAATCACGAAGTCGATGATCGACGTGGTGCCGCCGGCCAATCCGGCCGCCGTGCCGCTGTAGAAGTCTTCGCTGGCCACGGTGCCCATGAAGGGCAGTTGCATGTGGGTGTGCGGGTCGATGCCGCCGGGCATCAGGTATTGGCCGCTGCCGTCGAGCACTTCGGCGCCTGCAGGTACATCGAGATTTTCGCCGATGGCCTTGATCACGCCGTCTGCGCAATACACATCGGCGCGATAACTTTCATCATGGGTAATAAGGGTGGCGCCACGGATCAACAGAGACATTCCGAGTTCCTCGCAGGCAATGACCGGTTTATGCCGGTTCTAGATGTTCTATATAAAAACAGCCCGGTCAGATTTATTCCTGTCAGTGCTGTCAGGATTAAACGCTAGCTGCAGTTATCCGAATCGGCAAGAATATTTTTTATAAGCTTATTCATGTATTAACTAGTTGATATTTAAGGATTAATTACAAGAATCACCAAAATGGTGAGGCCGTTCACCATTTTGACGCACTTGACAGGATCGAAAAATAGTCAAGATTTCTTATGTGAAATCAGCTGTTTGAGTATGGTCTATGGTTGATGCGCAGCCATCGAAAAAAAGATCAACGCACCAGATTGAGTCCTGACTGTCAGGACAACTTGTATGGCATTCGGCCTGAGTGGCATGACATGCAACTGAGGACTGCATCGTTGACTGCATAAAACTGATAAACATCAGTTGCTTACAGAGTGTTTATGGAACTGCCCGATGCGTAAGCGGGGCACCCGGCACGTTTATTGATGCCGCCAGCCCCCGATGAGCAAAAAATAATTCAAAGAACAGTGGAGCGGCCATGCAACAGATCAGATCGCAAGTGACCGAGCGCGACGGCTTGTTCGAGCTTGAAGCCGGCAGCGATGTCCTCGACAGTCCCCGTTACAACCACGACATTGCACCGACCAAGGTGCGTGAACGCACCTGGAACAAATGGCACATCACCGCGTTGTGGGTAGGCATGGCGATCTGCGTGCCGACCTACACCCTTGGTGGCGTGCTGACCGCGTACTTCGGCCTGACCGTCGGTGAAGCGCTGCTGGCGATTCTGTTTGCCAACATCATCGTGCTGATTCCCCTGACGCTTAACGCCTTTCCCGGCACCAAGTACGGTATTCCCTTTCCGGTGTTGCTGCGCTCGTCCTTCGGCGTGCTCGGCTCCAACATTCCGTGCCTGATCCGCGCCCTGGTGGCGTGTGGCTGGTTCGGCATCCAGACCATGTTCGGCGGGCTGGCGATTCACCTGTTCCTCGGCTCGGTGTTCGAGGGCTGGAAGTCCCTGGGCGGCACCGGTGAGGTCATCGGCTTCATGGTGTTCTGGGCGCTGAACCTGTGGGTGGTGATTCGCGGTGCCGAGTCGATCAAATGGCTGGAAACGCTCTCGGCACCGCTGTTGGTGCTGGTGGGGGTAGGGTTGTTGGTGTGGGCCATGCCCAACGTGTCGATGACCGAGTTGCTGGCGATCCCGGCCAAGCGCCCCGAAGGCGCGGGCGTGGCCAGTTACTTCGCGGCCGGGCTGACCGCGATGGTCGGGTTCTGGGCCACGCTATCGCTGAACATCCCCGACTTCAGCCGCTACGCGAAAAGCCAGAAAGACCAGATCGTCGGGCAGATCATCGGCTTGCCGCTGACCATGTTCCTGTTTGCCTCCCTGGGCGTGGTGATGACCGCCGCCTCGGTGAAGCTGGTGGGGGTGACGGTGTCCGACCCGGTGACCCTGATCGGCCATATCCAGAGTCCGGTCTGGGTGGCGCTGGCCATGGCGCTGATCATCATCGCCACGCTGTCGACCAACACCGCGGCCAATATCGTGTCGCCCACCAACGATTTCCAGAACATCGCCCCCAAGGCGATCAACCGGACCAAAGCGGTAATTCTCACCGGGCTGGTCGGACTGGCGCTGATGGCCCATGAACTGCTGAAAAAGCTCGGCCTGATCGTTTCCGATCTCAGCCTGGAAACGGTCTATTCCAACTGGTTGCTCGGCTATTCCAGCCTGCTGGGGCCGATCGCGGGGATCATGGTGGTGGACTATTTCCTGATCAAGAAGCAGCAACTGGACCTCGCCGGCCTGTACCGCGATGACGTGTATCCGGCGTGGAACTGGAGCGGGTTCATCGCGTTTGGTGTGCCGGTGGTGCTGACGTTGCTGTCCCTGGGCAGCGACGCGTTCAGCTGGTTCTACAGCTATGGCTGGTTCACCGGCTCGGCGCTGGGTGGGATTATTTATTACGGGTTGAGTGTGATGCGGCCCAGCCCATCAATAGCTAAAACTGCGGTGTAAGGGAGGGCCTCATCGCGGGCAAGCCCGCTCCCACAGGTTTTGTGCACACCCGAGAACCCTGTGGGAGCGGGCTTGCCCGCGATGGCGGCCTCAAGTTCACCAACGAATTGCCTGAAGAAACACACAAGAACAGCCTGAGGAAATCATCATGAACGCGGCCGTAGACGTTCTGCAGTCCAGCCATCAGCACATCAACCGCGACCGCCTGTGGCAATCGCTCATGGAACTGGCCAGGCTCGGCGCCACGGTCAAGGGCGGCGTGTGTCGCCTGGCCCTGACCGATCTGGATCGCCAGGCCCGGGACATCTTCGTCAAATGGTGTATCGATGCCGGCTGCACCGTCAGCATCGACGCCGTCGGCAACATCTTCGCCCGTCGCCCCGGGCGCAATCCCGACCTGCCACCAGTGATGACCGGCAGCCACATCGACACCCAGCCCACCGGCGGCAAGTTCGATGGCTGCTTCGGTGTGCTGGCCGGCGTCGAAGTGCTGCGTACCCTCAACGACCTCAACATCGAAACCGAAGCGCCGCTGGAAGTGGTGGTCTGGACCAACGAAGAAGGCTCGCGCTTCGCCCCGTGCATGATGGGTTCCGGCGTGTTCGCGGAAAAATTCACCCTCGAGGAAACCCTGGCCAAGGTCGATGCCGAGGGCGTGACGGTGGGGCAGGCACTGAATGCCATTGGTTACGCCGGGCCGCGCAAAGTCAGCGGCCACAAAGTCGGCGCCTACTTTGAAGCCCACATCGAACAAGGCCCGATACTGGAAGACGAACGCAAGACCATAGGCGTGGTCATGGGCGCCCTCGGGCAGAAATGGTTTGACCTCAAGCTGCGCGGTGTCGAAGCCCACGCCGGCCCGACCCCGATGCACCTGCGCAAGGACGCCCTGGTCGGCGCCGCGGTGATCGTCGGTGCGCTCAACCGCGCCGCCCTCAGCCATCAACCCCATGCCTGCGGCACCGTCGGCTGCCTGCAAGCCTATCCCGGCTCGCGCAACGTCATCCCTGGCGAAGTGCGCATGACCCTGGACTTCCGGCACCTGGAACCGGCGCGCCTGGACTCGATGATTGCCGAAGTGCGTGAAGTCATCGAAACCACCTGCGACGAACACGGCCTGACCTTCGAACTCACGCCAACGGCCGACTTCCCACCGTTGTACTTCGACAAGGGCTGCGTCGAAGCGGTACGCGGCGCCGCCCAAAGCCTGGGCCTGTCGCATATGGACATTGTCAGCGGCGCGGGCCACGACGCGATCTTCCTCGCCGAACTCGGCCCGGCCGGGATGATCTTCGTGCCGTGCGAAGGCGGCATCAGCCACAACGAAATCGAAAACGCCGCGCCGGATGACCTGGCGGCCGGGTGTGCGGTGCTGTTGCGGGCAATGCTGGCGGCCTCGGCGGCGATTGCGAAGGGAGAGTTGGCTGCTTGAACCGAGTGACGTGCGCTGAATGAATCAGCGCACGTCACAAACCCCAACCCTCAATCGTCATCCTGTTGAATCCCTCAATCAGTGGAGCAACACGATGTCGTCCAACACCCAAGCGGTCAACCTGCTGCAATCGATTCCACAGGTTTTCGAAAGCCTGACCCAGGTTCATGTCGCGCTCGATCAGCATGATCTTGATCCAGGCCTCAAGCACTTGATCCACCTGCGCGCCTCGCAGATCAACCAATGCGGTTTTTGCGTGAAGATGCACACCCGCGAAGCCCGGGAAGCCAATGAAACCAACGAGCGTCTGGATCGTCTGATCGTCTGGCGTCACGTCAGTGATTTCAGCGCTGCGGAGCGCGCTGCGCTGGCGTGGACCGAAGCCTTGACGGTACTGGATGAAAAAACCGATTACGCCAGCCTGCGCGGTGAACTGAGGGCGTATTTCAATGACGAACAGATCGGCGCCTTGACGGCCGAGATCGGCATGATCAACCTGTGGAACCGCTTGCAGGTGTCGAGGCACTGATTGATGAACTGCGCTGAAAACGCCGCCACTGTGTTCGAGCAGCGTCGGCCCTTTTTGCTTGGTCTGGCCTATCGCATTCTCGGTTCGCGCGTCGAAGCCGAGGATGCGGTGCAAGAGTTGTTCATCAAGTGGCTGGAGGCCGACCGGGCCTCCATCGCCACGCC
Organism: Pseudomonas sp. GW823-FHT02E01; assembly: GCF_058797535.1. NCBI lineage: Bacteria > Pseudomonadati > Pseudomonadota > Gammaproteobacteria > Pseudomonadales > Pseudomonadaceae > Pseudomonas > Pseudomonas sp. GW823-FHT02E01. The sequence goes on from NZ_JBXAJS010000003.1 coordinate 58,887, forward strand.
GGCCGCCTGGCTTACCACCGCCTGCACCCGCCATTGCATTGACCTGCTACGGTCGGCGCACAAGTCCCGGGTAGATTACATCGGTACCTGGCTGCCGGAGCCGATCCACACGGCGCATCAGGATTCACCCGAGCACATGCATGAACTGGCTTCGTCGCTGTCCACCGCGTTCGTGTTGTTGCTGGAGCGGCTGACACCCAAGGAGCGTGCCGCGTACCTGCTGTACGAAATCTTCGACATGGATTACCCGCAGGTTGCCGATGCGGTCGGGGTGCAGGAAGCCGCTTGCCGCAAACTGGTGTCTCGGGCCAAGGCGAGTCTTGGCAGTGCCCAGGCCCGCTATCAACCGGAACCTGTGCGCCAAAACCAGTTGCTCAGTGCCTTCCACAACGCCATCACCAGTGGTTCCACGGCGAACTTGAGCGTGATGCTGAGCGAAGACGTCGAACTCTGCGCCGACAGCGGCGGCAAGGCTTCGGCGATCCGTGAAACGCTGCTTGGCATCGAAAGCGTGCTGGATTTCATTGGTCAGTCGTTGCACGCCTATTGGCAGACCTGTGAATGGCTGCCCGTTGAAATCAATGGTGCACAAGGCGTCATCATCAAGGCCGACGGTGTTATCACCGCGTCGATGACGTTTGCTTTCGATGAAACCGGGCGGGTGAATCGGGTTTTCATCATGCGTAATCCGGACAAGTTGGCGGGGCTTAACGCGTCCTTTAACGTGCAATAGTCAAAGGACCACCGGCCCTCCAGGCTTTTCGCTGACCAACTCCACCGCTTTCGCGAGCAAGCCCGCTCCCGCAAGGTTCGTTGCACTAACCAAAACTCCGGCGGTCGTATTCTTCACAGGGGCACCATACTTGTGGAGTCGAAATGAGCCAGCACGTCCTTTCCACGGAGGCCAATCGTCGCCAGTTGCAGCAAATCATCGCCTGCTTGTCCGACGGGGTGATTCTGCTCGATCCCGACCAGAGCATCCTGTGGGCCAACGAGGCGGCGCTGGCCATGCACGGTGCCTCGCAGATCAGCGACCTGGGCAGCAATGCCAAGGCCTATGTCAAACGCTTCGCCTTGCGTTATCGCAACAATCACCTCGTGCCGGCCGACAGCTACCCGATCAGTCGGGTGGCCCGTGGCGAGACGTTCAGCGATGTGCTGGTGGAGGTGACATCGGCGGGGAACGAAGCGTACACCTGGGTCCATCGCGTGCGCAGCCTGGTATTGGTTGACGGCCGTGGCAAACCGGAGTCGCTGGTCTTGATCATGGACGATGTCACCGACCGGGCCAGCACTGGGCAACTAACCGCCCGTGAGCGCGATGTACTGGGTCTGATCTGCGAAGGCCTGGCCGACAAGGACATCGCCGCGCGCCTGAAACTGGCACCGAACACAGTGCGCAACCATGTGGCGACGGTGTACTCCAAGCTCAATGTGCACAGCCGCAGCGAGGCGATTGTCCGGGCGCGGGAGCGGGGGACTGTTTTCTGGTGAATCCCGGTCGAAGGGGCAGGGTTAACCTACAAACGCACTATCGGTCACCGCATTGATCGAAGAACTGCGTTACGAACTGGACAGCAATTCCTTGCAGCGCCCTGATTCGGTGATGTAAGAACTGTCAGCTTTTACGGGTACTGGTCACGGATTGGGCTATAAATGATTCGCAGATATTTATTTTTTTGACAGGTGCATGGATTTTGCGCGCCGGTTTTGTTGTCACAAAAATGTGTCTATCACTTATCGCGGGTCAACCTATGAAAACTCTTGGGAAACGCGTTATCTCACCCTTGTCGCTGGCATTCTGCGTGGCGATCCTCGGCGGCTGTGCCAGTCCGCCACCTCCTCCAGCGGTCACTCCACCCCCTCCTGAACGCACCTGCCAGGCCATGGATAAAACCGATGTTCTGGGCGATGTACGGGCTGAAGACGGGCAGGTGACCCGAGTCACTACCACGACTCGTTGCGTCACGCAGTAAGCCCGGACGCTGCGATGTGCAACAACCCCGACTGTGGGAGCGAGCTTGCTCGCGATAGCGGCGTATCAGTCGACATCGATGTTGAATCTGATAACGCCATCGCGAGCAAGCTCGCTCCCACAGGGATTTGTGCTGTTCAGACGATCAGGACAGGAAGCCGCCATCCACATTCAGCGAAACGCCGGTGGTGTAGCTGGAAGCATCGCTGGCCAGGTACAACACTGCGCCGGCCATTTCGCTTGGGTCAGCCACGCGCTTGAGCGGGATCTGTTGCAAAGCGGTGTTCAGGATGGCTTCGTTTTTCACCAGTGCCGAGGCGAACTTGGTGTCGGTCAGACCCGGCAGCAAGGCATTGCAGCGAATCCCGAATTGCGCACATTCCTTGGCGAAGACTTTGGTCATGTTGATCACCGCCGCCTTGGTCACCGAGTAGATGCCTTGGAAGATACCCGGTGAAACACCGTTGATCGAAGCCACGTTGATGATGCTGCCGCCGCCGTTTTCGCGCATCAGCTTGCCGGCTTCGACCGACATGAAGAAGTAGCCGCGGATGTTCACGTCGACGGTTTTCTGGAAGGCGCTGAGGTCGGTGTCCAGCACGTTGCAGAACTGCGGGTTGGTCGCGGCGTTGTTGACCAGGATGTCCAGGCGCCCGAACTGTTCCTTGATGCCGGCGAAGACCTGGCTGATCTGTTCCATCTCGCCGATGTGACAGGCAATGGCGGTGGCCTTGCCGCCGGCGGCGATGATGGCGTCGGCGACGTGCTGGCAGCCTTCAAGCTTGCGGCTCGACACGATCACGTGGGCGCCTTGCTGGGCCAGTAGTTTGGCGATGGCTTCACCGATGCCACGGCTGGCGCCGGAGACGAAAGCGATCTTGCCGTCGAGGTCGAACAACTGAGTCTTGGACATGGGATTCCCTTATGAAAAGTCTTGTTATCGAGTCAAATGCCGTGTTGCGGCTAATGCTGTTCAGTTGAGGCCAGTCAGTGCGCGTTATCGTTCACGGTCTTCGCGAGCAGGCTCGCTCCTACAGGGATCGCATACGGTCAGAGGCTGGACTTCGAAATGACCTGCAAGCTCATCTGCTCCAGCAGCTTGTTCATGTGAATGAACTGCGCGAAGCGTTTGTCCTGGGTCTGGCCATGGTAGAAGCGGTAGTAGATCTGCTGCACGATGCCGGCCAGGCGGAACAGGCCGTAGGTGTAGTAGAAGTCGAAATTGTCGATGCGGATGCCCGAGCGTTCGGCATAGTAATCGACGAACTCGCGGCGGGTGAGCATGCCCGGCGCGTGGCTCGGCTGGCGGCGCATCATCTGCACCGGCGCCGGATCATCGGCTTCGATCCAGTAGGCGAGGGTGTTACCCAGGTCCATCAGCGGATCGCCCAGGGTGGTCAGTTCCCAGTCGAGCACGCCGATGATCTGCATCGGGTTGTTCGGGTCGAGGATCACGTTGTCGAAGCGGTAGTCGTTGTGCACGATGCTGGAGGTCGGATGGTCGGCCGGCATCTTGTCGTTGAGCCAGGCCTTGACCGCTTCCCATTGTGGCGCATCGGGGGTCAGGGCCTTTTCGTAGCGATCGCTCCAGCCTTTGATTTGTCGTGCCACGTAGCCTTCGGGTTTACCCAGGTCACCCAGGCCGTAGGCGTTGTAGTCGACGCGATGCAGTTCCACGAACTTGTCGATGAAACTCTTGCACAGGGCTTCGGTTTTCGCCGAATCCAGGCCCAGCTCCGGCGGCAGGTCCGAGCGCAGGATGATGCCGTTGACCCGTTCCATGACATAGAACTCGGCACCGATCACCGATTCGTCGGTGCAGTGCACGTAGGCTTTCGGGCAGTACGGAAAACCGTCGCGCAGTTGATTGAGGATGCGAAATTCACGGCCCATGTCGTGGGCCGACTTGGCCTTGTGGCCGAAGGGCGGGCGACGCAGGACGAATTCCTGTTCGGGGTATTCCAGCAAGTAAGTGAGGTTTGAAGCGCCGCCCGGAAACTGGCTGATCCGTGGCAAGCCGCTGAGCCCTGGAATATGGGCCTTGAGGTACGGATCGATCAGGCCGGCATCGAGCTCTTCGCCGGTGCGGATACGGGTGGACTGGTCGTTAAGCGCCATGCTTATCCCTTCTGCTTATTCTGGAGGCCTGAAACTATTGGCTAATCTAATGCGCACACTGCACACCTACAACCGCGAACGGCTCTTATAGGTGAGCGTGTTGCCGGCCAATCATTGTTTTTGATACAGCTGTTTGAATCGCCATCAATGGGCGAACCGGCTCTCGGCCGACGGCAGTTCGATCGGCGTGAGCACCGGTTGGCCGGAGAAAAACGCCACGAGGTTCTTGCCCACCATTTCGACGGTGCCCTGGGTGGCTTCCGGGGACAGCCCGGCGACATGGGGGGTGAGGATCACGTTGCTCAGGGTCTTGAGTGCATCCGGCACCTTCGGTTCGGCGTCGAACACGTCGAGTGCGGCGCCGGCGATCCGGCGTTGTTCAAGGGCGCTGATCAGGTCGGTGGTGACGATCACGCTGGCGCGGGCGATGTTGACGATGAACCCGTTAGGACCCAGGGCATCGAGGACCGCTTTGTTGATCAGGTGTCTGGTCCCGAGACCACCGGGGGTCGCGACGATCAAAAAGTCCGAAGCACGGGCCAGTTCAGTGGGGGTGGAGCAGAAGGTGTAGGGCACATCGCTGCGATGCTGGCGATTGTGGTAACTCACCGCCATGTCGAAGCCATTGGCCGCGCGTTTGGCGATGGCCATGCCGACGGCACCGAGGCCGAGGATGCCCAGGCGTTTGCCAGCGAGGGAGGGACGCATGATCTTCGGCCACTCACCGCGCCGAACGGCGGCATCACAGCGGGGTATGTCGCGCACCAGCGACAGCAGCAGCGCCATCGCATGGTCGGCGACGGACGAGGCATTGACCCCGGCGCCATTGGTGACGGTGATGCCCCGGTTCGCTGCGGCCTGCAGGTCGACGTGTTCATAGCCGGCGCCAATCACGCAGATGATCTTGAGGTTGGGCAGGGCGGCGATTTCATCGGCATACAGCCCCAACGGGCCACGGGTGAGGACGGCGTCGATCTGCCCGGCGTGGTGGGCAATGGCTTCGGCGCGCTCGGCGGGCGTCGGGGCCAGGATCAGGTGAAAGCCCTGATGTTCGAGGATAGGCAGGTACTCATTGATGGTTTCAACCAGTACCAGAACGGTTACAGGCATGCTTGGCTCCCTGTGGGCATCGAAAAATCGGCTCGAACGTCACTTGAGATTGCTGATTTCAGGGCGGCTTGGCAACCACCAGCGATCGCAGTCCGTGGCAGCTCCTGCGCCATTGTGGACACTGCGCTGAGTGTAGGAGCTGGTAATGCCTGCGATCTTTTTATTGCGTGGGGGCGGGCGATTTACTTCGACGGCGTGAGGGCGGCCCGGGCAGCTTCGAGAATTTCATCCGATAGCGGGTCGCCTCGGGTGGCCCGGGACAGCATCAGCGCACCGAACATCAGCGAATACTGCACCAGCGCCTGCTGCCGTTTGCCGGCTTCGTCCTCTGCGTCCAGCAGCGAGCCAAGGGAATCGAGCAGGTTGTTCAGGCCTTGCAGATAGGTTTGGCGCAGTCCGCTCTCGGCGGCCTCATGGCACATGTCCCCGGCAAAGGCCACCACCGGGCAGCTGTCGCCCGGCTTGTCCCGGCTTTCGTTGGACAGGTAGGTTTCGACCACGGCACGGCGGGCGGCGTCCTTGCTGTCATGTTCGGCCACCCGTCCTGACCAGCGTTGCGCGGCCTGCTCGAAAGCCCGGCCGCTGGCCTCTTGCGCCAGGGCTTCCCTGGATTCGAAGTGCCCGTAGAAGCCACCGTGGGTCAGGCCCGCGGCGGCCATCACATCGACCACACTGATCCCGTGCAAGCCGCGTTCACGAAACAGCCGGGTGGCGGCATCGACGATAGTCTCGCGGTTGAGGTCGGCTTGTTTGCGGGAAACTCGGGGCATGGGTCACTCTCGGTTGGCAGGTGGACTATCAGAGGGCGTATTGGGCAATCCCGTTGCCGAACGACCAGTTCTCTTTTTTCACTTCCACCAGATTGATGAAAACGTCTTCCAGGCGCACCGCCAGCTCTGCATTAAGGCTTTCGGCGATGGTTTTGTAGAGGTTTTTTTTCTGCTCCAGGGTTCGCCCTTCGTTGAGGGTGATCTGGATGACGACCAGGTTATCGGTGCGGTTGATGCCCAGGTACTCGGGATCAAAGATGAAATGCTGCTCGTCGTGTTCGGCCAGGATCTGGAAGTTGTCGTGTTCAGGCACGCCAATGGTCTGGCGCATGGCGGCATAGATCAGTTGCCCGATGCGTCTGGCGTGGGTGGGGTCCCGGTGTTTTCGGATGTCGACGCGAACCAGTGGCATGGGCAGACTCCAGAAGGAATGCAGGTCGGTTAAAAATACATGATGGTAGACCTTTATCAAGCGGTGGATGCTGTCTGGCGATGAAACGTAGCCTCGAAAACACTACAATTCCTTGTGGGAGCGAGCTTGCTCGCGATAGCGGTGTGTCTGGCAAGTAGATGTTGGATGTGCCGCAGCTATCGCGAGCAAGCATAGGGTTCCTTTATTTGTTGGCACGAGCGCTCCGAATATATGGGCGTGGAGCGCGCAAGTTTTCATTAATTTTGGTTAATTTTTTTTCAAAAAAATTGGTACAGGCCTTTGATGTAGTATTTTTGTTTGGTACGCCGGAGCATTCGACCGTTTCGATGGAATTTTCTGATAAGTTAAGAGCCGACACTAACTTCTCATCGCTATCGCAAGTTTTAAACCTGGAGGCTGATACCCAAGAAGTCGCGACGCGAAGGGAGAGCTGAAAGAATTCTGTGAGGAAGGAGAGCGCGCTGAACCATGATCATGAGAGGGGCTGTTGATGATCATGTTGTCGGTAAGATATCCCAGGCAGCATTTAATTTCTGATTGCCCGGGTTCGGCACAAGTTATACTTTTGAATCCGATAGGTCGTATAATTTAATCATGAGTTGTTGGAGCGGAGGTGTATAGGAAAGGATGATACTTCGCATGCTCATCTCTGTTACTAAAAGTTGATACTTGTGGGCTGACATAAAAGAATTTTTTACAGTCTTGAATGCCGAGTCGTTCAACCGGTTTTTAAGCTATAACCGGAAAAAATTAGCTAATCAGCATTTTTTGAGCGAAGCTCATCGATTTGTTTGAGTGAGACGAGCCCTGGATTTTTTGCCGGATGAAACATGGAATCATCTAGAATGAACTTTTTGCTTGAGACTAGCTGTCTAAAATAGCCTCGGGGGACATTTAGTATTGCCGCGGCCATCCCATAAGGGACATAATTTTTTAGAATTTTGCATACTTTTTCAGCGTTTTTTTCTGTGATGTGCCTACCGGTTCTAAATGTTTTGTAAGAAATTAGTTCGTTTTTAATAAAATATGCATAAAACATATTCTTTGAAATTGAAAATTTTTTGCAGATTGTGTTTACGCTTATACAGAACTCAGAATTTAAATCTTCTGTATCAAATCGAGGTTTTGGTGGCTGTGCTGTTGCGTGCTGATGTTTTATTAGAGAGTTTAAGGTGCGGGCGGAAATTCCGGTTCTGCTGTAGAAATGGTTTCTTCCAGAGTTTACCAAAGGGCCGTGTACTGGCATTATTCCAACAGACGAAAGGAATCGTGAAACTCTCATAGGCGATATATTTAGCTGCTTTGATAGTTCTGAAATTCGCAGATATTTTCTGGAGAAGTCTAACGCATCTTGCTTAGAAATAAGATAGCGTCCTTTGCTACCCTTATAATGGCAGGGGATGATTCGTTCTCTGATTAAATACATTATTTCCCCTGCGGAAATACCTAGCATTTTAGCGCATTCTGAATTTGTTAAGTAGTCTGAAGCTTCTGTCGGTGTTATTCGTAAGAGATTAAACCGTTTCGCGCTGTGAGTGGAGCAGGGATGACTTTGTTTTACGATGGAGAAAACTCGCTGTGAAAATGATTTGTTAATAATGATGGTCTCCTTAATGAAGTTGCATTCTTTGAGTTGAAGATGGTGCGTTGATATTGCATCATTAATCTCGCAGATTGGAATATTCCATTTGCGTGATAGATAGTGACTGCACACGTAACGCTGGTTAAAAGCATCAATCCTGGCTCGGCCAAATAGCAATTCTGAACCTTGTTGTATTTGCCGGATGTAGCGCTTTTTTAGACCCAAAAGGTTCGTGTTTAGCGCCAATATTTTAATCGACTGTTCCGGGATATCAGTCATGTATTTAACAGCGCTGATTGATAAAACGTGTTTGCGACGTAAATCTAAGGTCTTCTGACCAAGGTCGTCTCGAGGTTGTAGATCGGCAGTTACGGTTTTCTTCAACTGTATTGCCTCTTTGAGGTTGATTTTTGCTGCTCGACCATTTCCTTTAAATAAACAATACTGGTGTTTTAATGGATACCAAGCCCTTGCTGAGATCCCTATATACTTTATTAGATTTTTTATGGTTAGTGTAATTTCCGCTACAGAAGCTTTCTGCTCCATTGTTGTCAAAAGTAATTGCTGGCGGAGTGTAGCTGCGATAGTCTCGCTGAGTTCGGCTTTTATAAAAAACAAGATAAAATCAATTTCTTCTGCAGTACTGCTCGGTAGGCAACTATGGATTGAATTTATTATGTTTTCCACGTCTCCTTGGCTAAGCGCTATCGCTAAAGCGCGCCGAGCGCGTTTCACATTATCGTCGCAAGTGGAGGTTTCAAGCTCCAAATATGTAAGAATTCGTTGAATGGTAACTACTTGCTCGGTGTCACCTAGTTGAAATATTTTAAGTAAATATTTGTTTAGGCTATTTTCCGAGTTTGACAATTTCGGGCTAATCAAGCGTTCGCCGCATTTGCAAACGTCTGAGAGCTGAATTTTCCATTTTATTCTGTTGCCGCACGATGGGCAGTTAAATAAGAAAGCACAATTGTGGAAAGGACAGCCTGAGAATAGCTTTATGTCCTTTGGGAATTTTTCATACCCCTCCTTCCAGCATTGAGTACAGAGTGCAGAACCTTCGAACCTTAAGTTTGAATATCGAATCTCTATTCCATTGATTATCGCGTTTGAATGCTTGATAAGTGGGTGTATTGGTGAGTAAAAGTTGGCACTAATCTGCTCGGCATATTCCGGCGCGAAGGATTGAAGCGTCCTAGATATTACCGAGTTGGCCAGCAAAATATTACCGTAAGGTGATTGGTGTGTCGCTTTATTTAGGTAGGACAGTAGAGCACGGCAATGTTTGAACCCGTTTTCCTTGGCGGTACGCTGAATGGCGCTAATGGGGCTCTCGTCGGGTAAAGGAAAAGGTATGAAGGAAAGGTAGGAAATTTTCATTTGTCGCCGCTCGTTATTTCGACCAGGATATTTTTAGTGACCTCAAAAGGATTCCCCGCCGGCAAAATACAGTTGTCATGCCGTGTGATTTCAAAAGCATATGTAAAATCTTCACGCCGTAAGATTGCGTCTCCTCGATACAGTGAGAAGGAAAACGCATTCGACAAATGCAGCCTTATATCTTCCAATATTCCTCCGGATGCAACAAATAATGGAAGCGCAATTTCAGGCTCATGCAAATGGACGCCTTTCTCCAATTGCCCGATTTCATACATTTTTTTATCAAGTCCACGCAACACAATTTGAAAGTCAGAATTTTGATCTGTAAGTTCGAGTTGGAGGGGGTCGAGGCGGGCAAAAAAAGGAAATCGACGCCGAAGTATGCCTTTTTTGTAAAAAAAACCTTCAATGTCTGGCGTGCCAAGTATGACGAACGGGATGCCGGTACGATCTACAAGTCGTGCGACACAGTTCATCACATCAGTACATGCCTGTTCTGCTTTTTTGTCTGCAAGCATTTGAAACTCATCTAAAAATGCCACTTCCACCTTCTGTAGTAAAATCTGTCGGAGAGCGCGTTGAGTCAGTTCAAATGCATCCCCGGAATATGCTTCAAATTCCAGTGATTGCAAGAGAGCTTTGGCGAAGGATTTGATCGTCGCTTTGGTAGGAAGCCCACAGTACATTGTAGGTCGACTATTCCATATCCCGCGATCATCTTCCCCCGTACTCTGCGAGGGGTAAGTTGACATGATTTGGTGCGCCAATGTGCTCTTTCCACATCCAGACTCTCCTACAAGTACTACGCAAGACGGGATACCTCGCATTTGCGTGGCTTGAATAGATCGCATGACAGTCATGTAGGCAAGGTTATAGGCCTTGTAGTTGATGATCTGAGCCTCGAAAGTCTCTAGTTGCTTGCTAATATCAATCATTTTTCATAACCTCCGAGACGTCGCCTACAGCGGGCGCGGCGTACATACCAAAGAACTTCTCGTTATCGGTGGTCGGGCGGTGATGTCCAATGGACGGAGCAGTGCGAGTGGTCTCTGACGCAGGGCATGCCTGACCAATTTTTTCGTCCGTTTGTGCAGCTTTACGGCGCCCTCGTTTGTGTTCGTAGTCGTAGCGCTCCTGCATGATGCGAGTTCTGTGGTCGCGTGCCTCTTTGAAGTCGAGTCCCTTAGCTTCCTTATTTTGAGCGGCGTTTAACAGCAGATGCAGGTCTAGGGTGAGACCGTCCTGATAACTCATTTCACAGCCTTTGGCGCGGAACTCTTTTTCGGGGTAATCGGGGTGGGTAACCACCACTTCCCCGAGGTCGCTTGCGTCGTAAAAAATGGTGAGAAGCTGGTCCTTGGTACCCAGATCGTGGAGGTTTTTCAGCTCACCGCAGCTCCATTGAAGGTTTTTGAAACGGACTCTGCCTTCGACGAGTTTGGAGCTTGTTTGGCTCAAGAAGAGGCGGGACATGTCCTCGGAAGCGATCAGCCGCAAGGGCGGTTGCTGCTTTGCTAGCTTGGCCCACATTTTGTTTGGCGACGTGCCAATCCCGCGATGCCGACGCTTGTGATAGACATTTTCCAGCCAATCCTCGAAGCGTTTCTTAATGACCTCAAGGGTGTAGATCGCCTTTTTCTCTGAAGGATAATCGCCGCGCTCCTCGGGGCAGGAGAAGGTGGTACCGCGCAGCCTGTGTGTGAGCCCAGTCGTCAGCGTTTTGAACCAACGCTCTACGTAAGGTTTTTCGTTGGGGCGCCGAACCCGGCAGTATGTGATATTGGGCCCGAGCAAGGGGAAGAGACCATCAAGCGCATCTTTTTTGGTGTTCTCTGAGCCATTGTCCAGCCGGTATTCTTCGCCGACACCCACCCGGTGGAGGGAGTCCTTGAGTGCGCGGATCGTTTTCTGTGCCGAGGGGGGGTTGATCGAGATGTCCCAACCAATCACACGCCGAGACGCGACGTCCAGCAAGACGGTAAGCGCAGCTTTGCCGATGGTGTCCCCATGCTCATTGACCAGTTCGATATCCAGAGAATGAGTATCCCCTTCAATTCGCTGCAGGAGGCGATATTGACGCCTGAGCTTCACGCTCCATCGGCTGGCCTTGATTGCTTCCTGGGCGCCTTTTTGTTTCAGCAGACGGCGGAACTCACCATTTTCCTTGATCCGTCGACGGAGGGTGCTGTCGGACGGGATGATGAGCTGGTCAGTCGGCGGTCGAAGCGCGTTGTATGTTTCCAGCGCGGACTGGATCGCCCCAATAATGTCACTGACCGATTCGGGTTCCTCCATGTAGTAGTACTTGTCCAGGCACTCCTCGATCGTTTCTCGAGTGATCTCCGGCAGTCGCTCCCATTGATCCTTGTGTAGCTTTTTCAAGGGAATCAATGCGGTCACCGATTCATTGCGTTCCAGGTAGCGGTGCACCCAGTTGCGTAGTGTGTTGAAGCACGGCGGGCTGGTGTCACCGATGATGTCTTGCACCTCGGCGATCAGTGCTTTGCAGGCTTGCCTTGGCAACCGGCTATTGAATCGTTCGACGGCGGCTCGCACATATGCAATGCGGCGATCAAATGCCGCACGACTGTCCTGATTGAGGGCTGCCACGATCTGGTGGTATCGGCCAGAAAACGGAGCTTCACGCACCTGTACAAACCGTTGGCGTTTCGCCGCTTGCTCAAGGCGCTCGAGCTTCTGCAGGCGCATGTTCGATGGTTGCGTGCTGCTGTGCAGTTCAACGACTCCGCAGGACACGTTCGCGATCACGTAGACATGCCCGTTGTAGCGGTACTCCTCACCGACAATCAGTTCGAGGCCATCTGCTTCGTTGTTCATGACCGTGCACTCGTTAACGCGATGGCTGACGTGCGAGTGATGGGAAGACGCAGGTCGGCGGTTGCTCCTCCGTAGAAGAGTTGGTAGGCAATGTCGCTGAAATCAGCACCGGCGTCCAAGAGTTCCTGGACCGTGCAGCTGTTGTGATGCTTAAGGAGATCCAGCGCGAGGCTGGAGCCTTGTGCCTTGAAGCTGAAGGAATAGCTGTAGAGGTAGCGCCATTGAAGCAGTTCGCAGTAGCTGATGTTCGTATACGGCTGACAGGGGCAGAAGAGATAGCCCATCTCCCCGAACCAGTCTTCATGACGAACGAGCTGGTCTTCACAGCCGTCGGACATAAACCTGGCGGTTTCGAAAAAAACCAGCCCCAAATCATCGCCATAGGCACATACGGCAGGGGTGTACCGAAATGCCCGGCTGGGCTGAATCAACGTGTATGGGGTTGGCTGGTAGTAGCGGATGTCGCGTCTGCGTTCCAGCATTAGGCAGAAATCCAGCAGGGTGGGCGACATCCGTAAATGGTTGCCATTTTTCCTTGACTGGAACACCACCAATTGCTGAAAGGGCGATCCGCAGCGCCGTGGTTTGATTAGACGCACCTCCACGTCGCGGACAGACTCGGGTTGTCGAAAGAACAGTTCGGTCTTCATCGTTTGGTCCTCGCCGAGGGAAAACCTATCGCCTGGTTTCGTTGCCATTTCGGTCAACGCAACTCAGAAAGAAACAGGACAAGCGCAGTGAATGGCGCTTGTCCTCATTTCTGTCCTCACAGCCGCAAGCAACAGATGGCGGGATGGCCGTTTAAACGGCGGGACCTCTGACACGGAGCTGCGTTTGTCCCATTTCGCCAAAAACATTGCCTGACATTCGATGAGCACAGCGCACATCACAGGCCAGTCGTTTTGTTTGAACCCGACCTTCCAGTGCACCTACCTGCCCACATGGAGCCCAGCCGCAAGGATTGCGCAGTTTGTGTGGCGCTACTCATCAAGCTCGGGCGGCGACTGCTCTCCCGTTTGGTTTGCCTGCCGATCAAAAGGCTTGCTGCTTACGCCAGCGAGCAGCTTGACGATCGTTTGCTTGGCAGTGCGCCCGTTGGACATCGCAAAAAAGTAGTACTCGTCCATGAACAAGCACAATGTTTTGAGAGGCGGAATATTCAACTGCTGATCGCTAGGGCGAGAGAGGTTCATCGCCTGAATTTCTGCCTGCATCCGCCGGGCCAATTCAGACTTCGTCCCACCTGCTACGCAGTACTTGGACTCGAAATAATAGCCAACCAGGCGTTGAATTTCGGATGGTTGCTGCGCAAAGGACGCCCGAGATTTGCGCAGACGCTGGCCTTTGACCGGCTGTACGCGCACGTAGGCTGAAGCCGTGGTCTGGCGCTCCAGATCCTGCTTAGAAGGACGAGCAGCATATGAGCCGACGTTGGCCGCGAGTCGCCTTGTTCCAATGGGCCGCAACCAGACGCGACCATTGTGAATAACACACACTTCGTAGGGGATACCGTGGTACCCATACCAGCGCTTGAGATGGCACTGGCTCGAACGGCCGGTGGCATCGGTAGAGGACTTCGACAGCATTTCCGGCGACCTGATCGTCGCCTTGGCCAGCGTTCCATCATAAGAGACGCGTTGGTCGATCGGACAGTCGTGTAGCAGATCCCATGCCGTCGAGATGAAACAGCGCAGCCCAGGTTGGCCGTTTGCTTTTTCTAGGTTTGAAGTGATCTGCCGGGTCTCGATCAGAATGGTGGCAGATGGGCTGTGTTTACCCGTGGTATTTACGCTCATGATGCGAAGACTCCTTAAATAAAAGAACCTACTCATGCTCTCGGCTGATCAAAGCGCAGCCGTCGCCGTTGTGTCCCGCTGCACTCCCGCGGGGCGTGCCGTGAAGCGGCCGTTCAGGATCAGCTCCAGCACGCCGATCAGGGCCGGGTACCAGGCGACGCTGCACACCCTGCAGGCGCGGTGCACCGCCATGTTCGTTTACGAACTTGAGGTGCCATCATTGGTCGGGACGGAACGAGTTGCTCTGGATACAGGATGAAGGGCGCGCGCGATGGTGGTGGGGATGACTGGCAGTCGTCTCCGCTTCCCGAGTGCGAGCCATTCAACGCGTTGCTGCAATTGCTGCCCAAACTCACAGACCTGGGAGAAATTACCGCCTTTACCGTCACATCAATCATGTTCTTCTCCCATTGTTTAGCGCTGGAAGTGGCAACCAGATCGGGTTGTGCGGAGATTATTCGCCCCCTGTTTCCGGTAAGAAATGGCGTTTTGGCGAAAAATTTTAAAAAATATAACCCCAACAACGCGGTGAAATTCGCCATCTTGGCGTAGGTTTTTGTTCGTTTACGCCGATTCTGTCCAATGGTTAGCCTTTTCTGGCCGTCTTTACGTTTTGTGTATCCTTGCCACTACCTTGACAGCATCAAATTTTTTTTATGCGGTGCAAGCTATGCTGTTAGATAATTTTAACGCGCGGAGGACGGTCGAAGTGACCAGCCCCGTACATCGCCTCGCCCATCAACTCAGGGCGACTGTTTTTATCAATCAACTCATTTTCCTGGCTGGTATCAGTAGGACCCCCGCTGCGCTGGTGTGCTGGGGTGTAGCCTTCGAGGCGCGGCTGGGATTGATCGGACCTGACGGTGGGGAACCGGGTAAGTGGAGGAATTATCTCTGCGGGGTTTTGCCAAAAGGAGAGTTGCGCTCTGCCTTGATCAACGAATTTCCGGCACTGCAGGAGGTGTTGAACAACCCCCTCTGGGCGGTTCTGCACTTGCTAGAAGTGTCGAGCGATCATGGCAAGACATTGGTGATGCAGCTCAGACTGCATGGCAAGCCGCTGCACGGACTGCAACGCCCCCGCTTGCAGCGGCGCATCACGGCTGCCTATTGGCAGGATCTGGGATTCTGGTTGGTGATTCTGGCCGGTGGCCTGGACAAATACCGCTGGGCACGCGAGTTTGTGCAGGCGCGCTTCATCGTCTATCTCCATCTGATCTGTGTACAGCGCGAATTCGCCGGCGCCACAAAATGGCTGTATCCGCTGCTGGATTATCATTTCCGTGAGGGGCACTTGCCATCGATGGCGGGGTGGACGGTCAGTACCGAGAAATTTGCAAACGACGTTCGCCTGTTTCGCGGGCTTCCGCGCTGGTTGATGAAACGGGTGCACATCGAAGGTGAACTTGAGCTAGGTTATTTCTGCGCTGATCCCGAAGGGTTTGAGGCGGTGAGATGCGGCTACGGCTTGTACTGGGATGCCGATTGGAACCGGCGGGTGCTGACCTCTAAGGAACTGCGGTACTTGTCTCCACCGCTGCAAATCAGCCTTAAAGGAATACCTGCGGACGGTAAACGCCGGCGCCGAAGGGCAAGCGAGAAGAGGGCTGCTTGATCGGGCGGTCGCGCTGCGGGCGCTCTATCGATGACCGCTCGCAGGTACCTGGGCGCCAGTACCTTTGGGCCGGCGCGGCGGAAGGCGGGATGCCAATGGTCGGGCCCGCGGTCAATCGGGGCTAGTCGGCGCAGATCGAGTTAAACGCTCTACCAGCGTTTGTAGCTGACTGATGTGGAGTGCCCTGGCCCGCAGCTCGCGCTGGGTCTGCCGCAGTTTGAGCAACTGCTGTTTGGTCTTCTCGCGCAAGGCCGTCAGCTCGTGGGCGATGACCTGCAGCTGCCGCAGATCGCTCTGATGTTCGAGGTCGGCGGCCTGCACCTGCTCCTCGGCCGATTGCAGGGCCTGCTCCAGGCGGCGCGTCTCCTGATGCTGGCGCAGCTGTTCGCCGCTCATCCGCTCCAGATCACGGTACAGCTGGCTTAATTCTTCCTGTTTGCTGAGCAATTGGTCGCGGTTTGTCCGTGCCTCACGCTGCAAGTGCTGGAGTTGCTGATCGTGACGTTGGATTTCCTGTTCACGCTGGAGCAGGTGCTGTTCCCGATAGTGATCCAGGGCCTCCTGAGTCAGGCGGTGTTTACCCTCCAGGGAAACGATCTGCGCCGCCCGGTCTTCCAGCAGGCGCAGCTGTTGCTCATGGGCCTCCTGCAACCGCTGGCGTTCCAGCTCACACGCCTGTAACTGGCCGCTTAGGCTCTGCTCATGGATCAGGCCTGCCTGTCGGGCTTGCCCTAGGGCGGCGTGGGCCTGTTGCAGATGCTCCAGATGGGCCGCTTCCACTTCCCGTTGTTGCCGGGCCGCCAGTTGCTGGCGGTCGAAGGCCGCTCGCTCGGCCGCCAGCGCCTCTTCGGCTCGCTGTTGGACGCGCCCGGCTAGACTGCCAATATAGCGACTGATCTCTTCATCCAGCGGCATCTCCGGCGCCGGTACCTCGGCCTCTCCAAGCTCCTTGAGATAGCGCTGGATGGTGGTCTTCGAGCCGGTATTGCCCAACTCCACGCGTACGGCGTCGATGCTGGGGTGCAGGCCGCGGGCGAGCAGGGCGTTGCGTGCGATCTGCACCACTGCCTTATTGATACCGCCGCGTGCCATGGCCAGTCTCCTACGATTTCGTAGTGTTTTACGCAGTATGGAAGTACAGGTGTACAAATGCCTGGAATGCAACGGGCGGGGCGACGAAGTAGCTCTGGAGAATGCTGATTTCTCCAGAGTTATGCGGCACTTTTTCACGGTGGGGCTTTTTCGAGGTACGCGAGGAGGGGAATCCCATGACAGGCCCGGCGGATCGTTATTTAAGGCCCGTTCAGCGTGAAAGCACCCAGCGGCGCTATCAGGGCGTGCTGAGGTATTTCGAGCAGGGTTGGGGTGGTTGCTTGCCAGCGTCCGGCGACACGGTGGTGCGGTATCTGGCTGAACATGCCGAAATCCTGTCCAGCAGCACGCTGGGCCTGCACTTGGCCGCGCTCGCGCAGTGGCATCACAGTCACGGCTTTGACGATCCCACCAAAAGCGCAAAGGTACGCCAGGTTCTGCGCAACATCCGCGCGCAACACCCACGACTGGTCAAACAGGCCGAGCCTCTGTCGTTGATAGCGCTGGAACGCTGTGTCGCAGGCCTGCAGCAACAGATCGCCAGTGATCACCCGGTGGCACGCCTGCGGGCCTACCGTGATCAGGCGCTGATTCTGATGGGCTTTTGGCGGGCATTTCGCGCCGACGAGCTGTGTCGACTGCGGGTGGAGCACACTACGTTATGCCGGGGGAAACAGCTGGAGGTGTTTCTGGGTAGCAGCAAGACTGATCGAGAATTTCGCGGGCAGGTGGTTCTGTTGCCGGCATTGAAGCTTTTGTGTCCGGTGCAGGCCTACGAGGACTGGCTTTCGATCAGCGAACTGCAGGAGGGACCGGTATTTCGTCCCATCAATCAGTGGGGGCAAATCAGTACCCAAGGGCTCAAGCCCGATGGCGTGACCTATGTGCTGCGGGAGGCGTTTGCTTGCAGTGGTCTGGATGGTGATGCCTATACCGGGCATTCATTGCGCCGTGGATTTGCGACCTGGGCGAACAACGACAACTGGACCACCAAGCAACTGATGGACTATGTCGGCTGGCGGGATGTGAAGTCGGCCATGCGATACATTGATACCACCGCTCCCTTTGGAGACCTGCGCCGTTAGCAGTTGAGGTGGTTGCATCACCGTAAAACGCTCGCTGGCGAAGCTCTGCTGGATGGGCCTGATGGATCACGTCGACTGGCGTAGTGTGCGTATCGGCATACGTTATATCGATCTTGGCGGGGCCTTCGGTAATGGTGGCGCAACAAGTTCTCCGAGTTGAAATGACTGCGTGGCGACGATTTCACCGTGCGCTACAAACTACGTTCGTACGGCTGTATAACGTGGTTATTCGACAGGTGAAGTCAGCGATTCAACAGGTTTGAGAAAGCAAGATTCTCAAACCCCGGAGCGTTTTTTGGGCGAGAGCCATGGTTGACGGTACGTCTAGGAGACGCGTGGCCCACCCTGATCAACGTGAGTGGCACCTTTGGAGCAATGAGCGTGGGTTCGGGCGGAGTCCCAAGGCTGTCCGCTCATGTCTCAAGGCCTGTCGGGAGTAGACGTTTGTGATTCACTTCGAGAGTCGTGATGAAAGGTAAGCGCAAAGTCAAAACGACAAAATGGCAGGTCGCTGAGCATTTCAAGGCCGCGGCGCAGGCGGCGCTCAGGGCGCGCTCGGCGTGTGCGAATCGATTCTTGGACGCCGCCCTGTCGGCGGGTAGAGACTTGGAACCGGTCGGATTGCTGGCGGGAATCCACCGTCCTGTCACTGCAGGCAAGGCTGTTTCACCAGCAGATGGGTTTACCCGGCCGCCGTCACACACCGGCTTGCCGCCCAAGCGACCTCCGGACTAGCCAAGCAGTATCCCCGCCACCTCTTCTTCCGCCGCGCGGCGCACGCGCTGCGGTGACGATCGCAGCAGGTCTTGGGGGCGATTGCCGGCCAAGAAGTGATTGCTCGAGGCGAACCAGAACGCCATGCCCCAGCCGTCCTTTTTTTCGCGCAGCACTTTGACCACTGCGGCGAATTCGGCGATGGGCCGCGGTTCCGTTGCGTCGCCAAACGCGAACGCTGGAAAGTACTCCTGGCTCCGGTCGTTCACGCTGATGAGACGGCCGTCGCGCAGCCACGCCCGGAGGCCGGCGGCGAGCGCTGCAGGTTCGAGCCCGGTGAGTTGGGACAAGCCCGCCGCGGTCACCCAGTCGCCGTCTTGCAGGATCAACTGCCGCGCCTCTGCCAGCATGACCGCCTCCCTGAATAAGGTGCGCGGGTTCAGCGTGCGGGGCGCGCTGAGGCTTGAGGCAGGCACCTCTGTATCGGCCGCTGCCTGGGGCAGGGCACCGAGAAACACACGGTTCAAGACCTCGAGGCAATCGAGGTAGACGTCTGCTGTGTGCCCGCTCATTGCCGGCAGCTCAATGTGGAGCTGGATCCCGTCCGGCTGTTCAGACGCCGGCGTGTAGCCGTCTGATCCGCGGCGGACCTCGATTTTCTTTGCTGACATGCTGCCTCCTTCAAGAGCGGCGTTGAGGCTTGCCCACCTATTGAACGATAGGCGGTTTGTCGTGCAAGGTGCATTTGCGCTGAGGCAATGTCGACCAAGGCCGAAGCGGGGAATCAGTGGGTGGCGGCACTCGGATCCTGTCGTCAGCCGGTGTGAGGTCGGTCTGCCCCTACCGCTGACGCCGCCAGCGCTGGTGCGCACGAGGGAATCACCCAGGCCAACGAGCTGAGCCTTCAGCGATCGCTCGTTCTCTTCGCCGGGAAACCGTCTATGGATGTTACTGCTTCGGTCGCGCCCACCGACGGTCTTTTGGTCTCCATCCGACTGACGTCGCTGTTATCGATCTAGGCGTCTCCGTCTGCTGTCGCGGTCGAGCTGATCTGGCGGCCCGTTAGTCCAGGCTGCCTACGCCATCCTTACACCCTGTGGCTCGGACACTTGCCTATTGGCCACTTCGCAGGCGCATGATGGTCGACTCGCAAGGGGAGGGTGTTTCGACGGCGTTGGGCTTGCCGGGAGCTATTGTGTGGCGTGGCCATGCGGCATTTTATACGCTTGGGAGGCGCGCGAAAAAATGTGAAGTCCTTGAGTCTTACGTCTGTTACTCGTAGGTCGGTAAGCCTTGTAGTTGCAGAAGCGCGGTCGGAAAAAGATGTGAGATAACAAGTGAAAGGTGTAGTGGTTTCGACCTCCGTGCTTTCGGCGAAACTCCACCCAACGCGAGGGTTCGTTTCAGCGCCACCCTCGTACGAAACCAATGCGGGTTTTCCAGCAGTCTGCGCGGAAGCCCGGCCATCGTGCGACCAACCACTGCATTGAGCTAATGCCTAGGATTTTAGGCGCAACGCCAGATTTACCCCTGTAACGCCTAGAATTTTAGGCGTTATCAGTCCTCAAATTGGGAGGGCTCGTGTTGGGCCGTGCCGTCGGTGTACTCAGGTCGCAGCATGGAGTGAAAAGGCTAATCTATATCGAGATCTAGTCAGGGGTATCGGCCATGCGCATCACCTACAGCAAAAGCCAGGCTCGCCGTCGGATGCGTCGGTTGCTGGTGTTAGTTGCGCAAGGGCATACGTTCGTCATCACCCAGCAGGGGCAAGCGGCTTGCTTGCTGGTACAGGTCGAAGCACAAGGGCGTACATGAAAAAGTGACTCGACAATCCTTAACCCACCAACGGGCTGCGTCTCGGGGCAGCGCCCCCCCTCCGCTGTGCGTAAGTTCATCAACTATCAACAGTCTTGCAGGTGTAGTTTTGAGGGAATGCCCATCGAATCTTGAGGACAAGAGCCAAGAAGGGCACACACCGATTTTGATAGGCGGCGTTGCCCGTCTGGCCGACAGCCAATTGGGCGGCTGACGGGTGAGGAGCATCGCTTTCCCCCCACTCAACCATAGGGCATCCCATCTCGTGCAAAACCCTGACCTTGAACAGCTACTCACCCAGACCATCGAGGTCGTTGTTCGCGCCGGCCAACTGCTGATTGCCGAGTGGGTGAGAATGGACGGACCACGGGGTCAGGGTGACAAGGCCGCCGTCGACGTAGAAATCGAACAGCTATTACATCAACACCTGCTGAAGCTTCTTCCTTGCGACTTTTGGGGAGAGGAAACCGGACATCGTCTGACCGGCCATCCATGGTGCTGGGTCGTTGACCCAAACGACGGGACCGCGGACTTTCTTAAGGGGCTCAAGGGCTCAGCCCTTTCCATCGGTCTGTTGTACATGCAAACGCCGGTATTAGGTGTGGTGCATGCTCCCGTCACCGTTGAAGGCGTGCCTGATTGCATTGCCTGGGCAGAAGGCATGGCCGAGGTGAGCCGCAATGGACGGCCGGTCAAAACACGGCTTACTGCCAAAACGTTGTCGAGCGACGAGTTCGTGATGGTCAGTGCGGCGGCGATCAGTAAACCTGCACTCAACAGCGAGCTCTGCCAACCCAGCACCTTTGTGGCCATGCCTTCCATTGCCTATCGGCTCGCCAAAGTCGCCGCCGGGGAGGGTGTTTGCGGTGTTTCGCTCTATCCGGTATCCGCGCATGACGTTGTCGCGGGCCATGCACTCTTGAGAGGAGCAGGCGGCGTTTTATTCGATGAGCGAGGGCAAACGATTGCATACGCTACTGAGGCCAATATGCAAACGGTCTCACAACGCTGCTTCGGTGGTTCAGTGTCGGCGTGCCGCAGCTTGCTAGCCCGTGAATGGGATCGTATTTTCACGGAAACCTGCAACTGATCCGTTGCCCGAGTCATTCAAGCAGTGGCAACCGCTTACGTTTGTCCTCTTCAACCGCGCACAGTCCGCAAGCGCCAGACTGTAAATCTCTCGAATTGAATGTCCATCCTCGCTAGCGGTTGTGCTCTTCAGGACAGGCGCGTCTTCGGCGAACATTTGAACCCATTCGGCGTTTTCGCTTTAGACCACATGTAAATGTCCGAACTGGAGGCGTCGGCTATCCAGCCGATGATGCTTTCATGCGCGCCGAAAACTCGGGCGTCGAATTGCCGCGACTCTTCTCTCGAGACAAGCGAGAAAGCCCTTCACTACCCCATGCGAATAGCGCTGACGAATGATGCTTTTTACGTCGTATACGGGATCAAAATGCAATGCCTTCCGCTACCTGAATCAGCATCTCCTCAACTAGACGAGTGCCCTGGAGTGTAGAGAGCATCGCAAATGGGGCCTTTCCCAAGAAACGATCCTTGGGTTTAGAGAGCCAACGCTTCGCCTTCTCGTCACTCCCGAAGAGTGTCACGGCTATGGCGATGATGTGCGCAAATCGGAACACCCGATCACTCTCGTGCACCGTGAGCCGCTGACGTGTTGCCAACCGAGTTTTGAGGGTTCTGAGCGGAGTAATCTGATTGCGCTCTGATGGACCGATCAAGCCTGTATCGCAGAGAACTATGACGCTATCAGCCAAGAAGCCAGCCTCAATGAGCTCGTGGATATCCTGCTCTGACGCGTTGGTGGGAATATGAAGGATAAGCTCCAGCCGAACTCGATAATCACGGTAAGCATCTTTGCGCATAACGCTAGCAATCATGGTGGGGCCCATTTGGAATGGCTGCAGTTATTATAAAGAGCATTCTGGCAAACTCGTCAGGTACCGACCGATTGTTGCTAACCTCTTACGTCTCGAAAAAGCAGTTTTATACGGGCTCCAATTGAACCTGGCGTCTCGCTGGTACTGCGATTTGATCCCTGAAAATATAGCCCTCCCATTCGTTACGCCGCGGCTTTGCGACCTGGGCCAGCCGTAATCAATGGAGCCCGAAAGCCCTGATGGAGTACGTCGGCTGGCGTGACGTGCACAGCGCCCTGCGCTACGTGGAGGCCGACGCGCCGTTCGGTGACTGGGGCGTCACCCGGCTGACGATTTCGTACTGCGCTACGGCCTACGTTATTACAGCTGCACAATCTAGCCAATTTAGCCTTGAAGTGAGCGATTCAACAGGTGTGAGAAACCAAGATTCTCAAACGTGAGAGGGTTTTTTGGGAAATATTCGGCTTATTAGTGGTATGCGAGGAGGATGTGTGGCGTGACGGCCCCAGTGGATCGGTACTTGAAGGCGGCGCGACGGGCGAGTACGCAACGTCGCTACCTCAGTGCGCTTGAGCATTTTGAAGGGACATGGCAGGGGCTATTGCCCGCTTCCAGCGAAAGTGTCGCGCGCTATCTGGCTACCTATGCTGAGCAGCTATCCAGTTCTACCCTGCATACTCACTTGGCCGCCCTGGCTCAGTGGCATAAGCGCCATGGATTTGTGGATCCGACCAAAGAGCCGCGGGTGCGTGATGTGCTGCGCGGGATTCGCGCCGAGCATCCCCAGCCGGTAAAACGGGCAGAGGCGCTGCAACTGCAGGCGCTGGAGGAGTGCATCACCGGGTTACATGAGCAGGCCAGCTCCACTGTTGCCGCAGAACGACTGCGCGCCTGTCGGGACCAGGCGCTCATCTTGCTCGGTTTTTGGCGAGCGTTTCGCAGCGACGATCTGTGCCAGCTACGCGTCGAGCACATCAAAGTCGAAACGGGAGCAAGCTTGGAAATCTTCCTCGTCAGTGACAAAACCGATCGTGATCATCAAGGACGGACAGTCATGGTGCCCGCGCTGAAGCGTCTGTGTCCGGTGGCGGCGTACGAGGCCTGGTTGGCGGCCAGCGGTCTGCAGCAAGGACCAGTGTTCCGGGCCATTGACCGTTGGGGGCATGTCAGTGCAGAGGGACTGAATGCGAACAGTATGTCGCGGCTTTTACGTATGGCTTTTGCCCGCAATGGCCTGGATGGGGAAGGTTACAGTGGGCATTCGCTGCGCCGCGGTTTTGCTACCTGGGCCAATCGTAACGAGTGGGGGGCTAAGGCCTTGATGGATTATGTCGGTTGGCGAGACGTTCATTCAGCGATGCGCTATATCGACACGACCGCACCTTTTGGCAAATGGCGACGCTAAGTGCTGATGGATTATGTCGGTTGGCTGGGGGCGCAGCCGGCATGGCGGTCCATCGACAGCAACGTCCCGTTCGGAAAGTGACATCGGTAAGCAGTGCCCTGCCTAATATCCGTCCACCCGAGATGAACGTTTTCGCTCTCGTTGGCTGAGGCGAGGCGAAGTATATTAGCGTCGAGAGTCTTGCATCGGATTTAGACACTTGGAGCGTTTCACGGCATGTCGAATCCCCCACGCAATCACCATTTCATCCCTCAGCATTTCCTGAAAGCTTGGCAGCATGCGAGTGGAAAAGTTTTCCGTTATCGTCGCTTACTTCACAGCGGGGTAATGGAGATCAAGCCGGTCTCCATCAAATACACGGCTTCTATCGAAGATCTGTATCGTATCGACTTTCCCGATGGCGGCTTTGAGGTCGAAACCAGCCACATCACTCCGCTGATTGATGAGACCGGTCACAAGATCATCGAAAAGGCACGGGGAAGTCTCGTCCAGGATTGGGGGTTGTCTGATCGCCGACAGCTGGCGAATACCTTGACGTTACTGGAGGCTCGACACCCTGCGGTGCTCATGGATGTTCGTTCGGAACTGGACCTCTTGCGCCAGAGAATGAAAGCCGAACGGCGCTTCTCGCAGGAGTCGATTGATGAGGTCATCCATTATTTTCAGGCAAGCGACTCGCTCGGCGTGGTTTCGTTGGTCTTGCTCACCCAAAACGAGATCCTACCCTTGCTTGAGCAACCGTTTTCGGACGGCTTGGTCCAGGCGAACCTGCGCGAGTATAGCCATGAGCGCTTGAGCTTGCTCTGCTCGGATTATCCGACCTCCCGCTGGGGCGATTACTTGAAGAAGTTGTTGTTCATCATTGCCATCAGTCCGCACAAGGCCTTGGTCTTTTCCAACAGCTCCAATATCGCAGTGTTTGATCTATTGAAGCCGCCTGCGCGGGCTCGGCTGATTAACCTTTATACCTTGGGTAAAGCGCAGACCGCGTACTACTGTGATGATGCGCAAGGTGACTTTGTCAGCGCTCATCTCGGCTGGGCACTGACCCGCCCGACTCTTGCCGAGCAGCGTCAGTACGTCGTGGATTTTTTGAAGGCAGAAGATGCCTGGCATCGTTAGTGATATTTAGGGTGCACCTGTTCCGAGATGCACCCCAACTCGTTAAGGGGGATGGCTTACTGGGTTAGTCCGCCGAGGGCCGCGTCGCCGCTGTTGGGTGCAGGCGCTCGAGCAGCGGTGTGATTAGCTGCTTTGGAGAGGGAATCGGTTCGCCGATCTGCCTTGGCTCGGCGCCATTCTCCTGTGTACGAACGGTGAATATGACACTTTTATCCGCTTGAGCCATGGCAAACACGGCAAATCCATTTTCCAACGGGGGGATGACCTCGCCGGGCCTGACCCCGGGTAAAGCGGCGCTGGGTAGAAATCACTTTTTAAGGCAATGATCCGGACCAGGGTATAAAGCCGTGGTTGAACAACCTGATCGCGGTTTTGCGCGCCCTCGGCGAGTTGGAGCGCTTGAGTTCGCTGCTGGAAGACGTCAGGCCCAGTCCTATACAAATCATACGTATGGAAGGCGAGAAGCGTCAGCGCGCATCTGGTCGCCGAAGTGCGCAGGGTGAGTCCAAGGAGGCTGGCTCGAGCGCAGGCAAACACAGTGATTGGTGATTGCCGAGTTCACATCGCCTGAGAAACAGCGCGCCCTTCACATTGCCAAGGGCGCTCATCAATTCCTATTTCCGATCCTCAACTGCTTGGCAAAGGAGGCGGCGGCCGTTGACGGTCACATTTACAAGCCGTTTTTCGCCGATTTTATGTCCAGAAGATTGATGGTCTTGATCTTGTCTGGGTGGATCACGATCGTCAGTTTGGCAGGGTACTTAAATCGCATTTCACTGATCCGGAATGTCCATAACATGATCTTAAGCAAGTCTTCATCACTGATGTTTTTGTGCTCTTTGATTCGCGTAATGCCTGACCCGAAAATGGGAGTGGAGACGCTTTGTTGAGCGTACACTTTATTAATTTTATCCCAGAAGTTGATCAGAAACTCCAGGTACTCGGACATGGTCAGCATTGCCCGATTTTGATCATCAAACTTTGAAAAGGCTGTGAGTATGAAATCATCGTAGACACAGAGTGTGCCAATTTTATATTTTTGCAGTTTTCCAACTCGTCTGGCAGTGTTTAAATCACCCAGTTCGTCATGGTCAAAAGAGTACGATTCTAGGTGGTGATCGAGTTTGGCAAGCGTGCCCGGCAGGTGTAAGTTAATAAACACCCCATTTAAGGAGTGAGCCGATATGATGCGATCATCGACGATGGTGTCAAAGTACTCGTTGAATGCAATGACTTTTAGTCCTGGCTCCAAAAATAAGTCGCCTGCCTTCACCGTGACTTTGCTGCCTTCAATGTCTAAATCCACGCTTTTGAGCTGATTCGCTCTGTGCCACAACCAGACGTAAACTACAATTAATAGGCCGATAAAAATAGCGCCCGCCAATGCCTTCATCTGTGAAGGGATTTCCACGAAAATCAATGCGAGGGACAATACGGTGCTGGTGGTGGAAATCCGTTCCTTAAAGTTTTTCATCAACTGACTGTCAAAAAAACGAACCTTGCGCAAGCTATTCTCCTTGTTGTATGGGTGTGTCATTGGTTATGCGGAATAGCGGTAGACATCCGGTTGGGTCTTGGAAGCAAGCGAAAAGTCTGAGTTGGTCAGTGCGCTTACTATGGTTTCTTGGTTGAGCGGTATGTGTAAAGTCGGCACCTTGGACATCAGTCTTCTAAAAGTCGGAAGCCTGTTCCACAATTTTTTAACATCCTCAGATAAGACGCCATTCAGCAGTAAAGACCCTTTTGTTTTAAATTCTGGGTAAACAACAATGACGGGGAGGCCTTGGTTTTCGATCCCGTATTCAATTTCCTCATTCAGAGCAACTGAACTAAAAGTAGCGCTGCTTAAAAACAATACAATATTTTTTGAGGACTGCAGGCGTTCGCGCAATCTTGGTTTTAACGTTCTTTCCCAATCACTGCCGTCCCTCACGCTATAGGTTTTCGCGTGGGAATCGATGAAAGGAAAGGATGGATCTTTGGCCTTCCAAGCCCTCAGCATGTTGTAGTAAACGAAGTCTTTGGTGGCATGGGCAGCCAGTGAACTTTCGTGGAAGGGCTCAGCCACATAGAACGCGCAATAGTTACCATTTCGGTATGCCATCGTTGCTCCTTGAGGTATTGGCTCGTGCAGGGATCGCGCTTAGTCGGGACATCGGCACATTGCCATTATCAGGGTTGGAAAGGCAAATCGGCTCTGGCGGTGGGGCCATTTAGCGTGGTTCCTTTCATTAATATAGTCATACGTTTGTTACCCTGCGGAGAAGGCCGCCCATGTTGCCAACCAGCACCCCCAGTACACGATTTCTGGGTATAGCCGACCTGGAAGCTCTTCAGCACCTCGTCAAGGTGTTGGTAAAAGAGGGCAGTTATCGCAGGAGCCACAGCAGCTCCGATCCTGCATGCTTTGCCAATAGCGATCCTCTTCGCTCTGCCAATCACGTAGCGCAAAAGCCAGTTCAACGGCTTGTTTGGCGTGCGGTCCGCACCGACGTAATGTCTTCGGACGCCTAAGCCCAGCGGTCCCGCAAAAGCAGCGCTGCTTCAGATTGATTACTCGCCTGTAAGACTCCCACACGCTATAGACGTGAACGCCGCGAACCCTGATCTCCAGGATGGCCCGACCTTTCGATCGTCGACGTTGCAGTGCAATCTGATTCTGTTCAAGCGCTGCCGAAAATTCACCATCTAGGGCTTTAGCAGCCGTCGATGCGCGAATCTGGTGATGGGCGGCGTTCCCATGGGCCCAGACCTCGTTGTTGGGCCATTTGCGCTGAACCCGGGCCCGTTCTTGAAGCTTGAGGAATCTGTAGAGTGTTTCCAGCCAAGCCACAGCCGATACTTCGTCAGTCACGGTCAAGCGACTGGCCGCTGGGTAATACAGACAGAACGTGCCGTCATAGTTGATGTGGCGCTCAGGGCAAAAGGACGGTAGATGAGTGGGCTGTTCCTCTTGAACGTAAACCGATTCATCGCTCCGTTGAAGGCGCAATTTGTACTGCAAAACCCTGCCGTCGACCAAGCGGATCGGCAATTCCAGAAGCGCCGAAGAGTCTGAGTGAACTGTGCAAACGCCCCCGAAATCGGGGGCGAATTGTGCAATCAGATTAAGTGCGGTGATCAAGAGTTACCTGACTCGCCGGCAGTGGTGATCGCGTAAGGACGAACTTCACGGTTATCCGCGAGAATGATCGCCGGAGCACCAGCATACGCTTCCGTACGTGCCTGTTTGGCTGACTCATCACCCTTGTCGGCCAGCGCCTCAGTGGCCTCGTTATAATCCAGGTTGGCAATCTTGCGAGTCTTGCCAAACAGATCTTTCACGGCGTCAGTCGCGGCGTCATAAGCCGCTTGCCCAATCGCCGTCTCGACACCAGAACAGGCACACTGGCGATTTTCAGATTCGATCACTTTACGCCCTATCGCGCAGCGAACGCGGTCTCCTTGCCTGCCCAGGCGGGTTACCGAAATGGGGCCGATGTCAAAGCCTATCGCGAGACCCAGTTCACCCGTTTCATAATCCTTTGCATTCAAACGCTCGATTGCCAGGTTGAAGCTGCTGCGTAGTGCGCCGGCTAAGCGGGTTGATTCGGAGATCGTTGTTTGTTCGTCCGTGGTGTGGGCAGTACCATCACACGACAGCGCCTGCACACAGTCACCAATGAAGCGGACTCGCCGCCCCTGAAAGTCAGACGTAACCACACGCTCGAGTTCTGCGCGTATTACATGCAGCGTACGGACGACGTCCTCGGCGTTGTCGTCGATATGTTCCGCGACATAGGCCGTGAAGCCGTCGATATCGGCATAAAGGCTCACCATTTCTTGGCGTTTAGAGTTGGCGGGTGTCAGCGTGCTGATGTCCATGTCGCACAGTGGCGGTGTCTGGCGGGTAAACTGGTAGCCGCCAATGGGATTGTTCTTCAGGTCCTCGCGCCATTCCTCGACGATTTCGTCGGCAGTGACGTCCAATTTGGCGGCGTCCTGGCAATCCTTGATTTCTTCATTCGTCAACGCAGCTTTTTCGGGCGCGTCTTTCTCAGTCAAGCCGATTGCCATACGGGCAGCATTGGTAAGGTAGATGCCTTTGGCGCTGTTGTTGCTGGCCAGTTTTGCTGCGTGATTAGCCGGGTCGCCTAGGAATAGCGGTTCACGATTCCCCTTGCGGCCGTTATTAACTGCCAGGGCGAGGCCGGTATCAATGCCGATTCGCAGCTTCGCGGCAGGAATTTGCTCATCATCGTCACCTGTCTGGGCAAGCACATCGATCATGAGCTTGGCCGTCGCGACCGCCCGCTGCACACGCTTCAGTTCGGCATCGGTATCGCTGTTGTAAGGTTTGGTGAACAACGAATGTAGCCGTTGGCTGTGGAAGTCTACCCGTCGAGCGTCAACCCGATCGAGAATGCGCTTGACTGCTCGGTAATGCTGATCGAGGAATCGTAGCGTGCGTTTATGGCAGTCAGTGCCTTCGACATGCGTGATGTTGAGCATGTCCTCTAGGTTCTGGATATCCGCGTACATGTGGACACCGTCGACCCGGTAGGCCACGTTCGTCGGGATCGACTCCAAGGACATGTCGCGGACGTAGTCTTTGACGGTGATGTCTTTCACATCAGCAATTTTCTTATCGATATGTTCGACTGCGCGGTTGTGGCTCCAACTCTTGCTCACTGAACTCTCCTATCCTGAGGGACGCATAACCTGGCATGGTGCAAGGCAGTAATTTGCTGATGATGAATTGGTTTTATCGCGGACCTAGGTCGTTGAAAATTTCCCGCAAAGAGGTGCAGACAGGCCCCAGCTTGGCTGGTTCTTTGTCTGCGGCGGGGCGGTAGGTGATGGTGGTGAGACCTTTCAGATCTGAAGGAAGGCGAACTTCGTCGCCCCTGGGCTCCACCAGAATCGAGCGCATGCGGCCAAGTCGACCGACGAACATGCCGAGTTCAAAAATCACATTGTCACGTGGCGCGCCCTGCGATTGGCCACGGCTTGTCACTTCATCATCCGGCTGGGCGATTGCGATCGCAAAATCGCTTTCGTCCAGCTGTTCTTCCAGACTTTCAATGGTGTACTTCGACGCGCGAAACGTACCTTCGGTCCAGATTTTGACAAAGAACGCGTCATGCTCGAGCTGACGTTCGATTTCGCGTGCAATCGGCAACGCCTCTTTGGACGAGATGATGAACACGCGGGCTGATTTGTGGGAGGGTCGCACCAAAGCGTTGCGTTGATGCAGCCGTTCAACCAGTTCACGGGTGACGTGTTGCCAAATGCGGGGGAAAGCGTTTGCTGCGGCTTTAAAGTCGGGTGCTGAAACCTTCAATACGACCGAAGATTCTGTCGCGACGACGGTCGCTGAACGTTTCGCCGTCACCACCAATGCCGACATTTCCCCGACGTGCTCTCCTTGCCCGCGGATTGCCACTTCCCGATCGTGGACTTTGATTTTGAGTTGCCCCGTGATGATAAAAAAAACGTCGGTATCGTGGCCTCCCTGCTCTATGAGAACCTGATCTTGCTTTAGCTCCATCAAGGAGCCAGCCTCAGCCAGAAGTTTGGCCAGCACTTCATTGCCGAGGACCAATTTCTGCTCTAGCAAAACCTCTTCAAGGGCTGGCCGGCCCGCAGCGCCTTCAAAGCGCTCAATCATTTTTTCCGTAGACATTTATCGACAAGCCCCGCGGGGGTTAAGGGTCTCTCCAGCAAATGGGGGCGTGCCGAAAAAGTTCAATGGGATCCAAAAAAGATAAATGCCGTCGAGGGTGCGGGTAGCGGAGCAGGAGTTTTTCTGATCCAACACGCTGTCGAATGTGCCGTCTGTGGGCTGGCGGGGCGTTCTTCAGCTCAGAAACTTTCTGGCGTACATTCCTGACCGAATCGAGCGTGGAGGGCGTGCGACCTTTTGCCGAAAAGATGAAGGGGTTGATGACCAGTCCAAGACGGGTGGTGCTGGGGACCTGAGGCTTAGCGACAAATGTAACGTCGTGTTGATGGTCGCGGCGCGGGCGGCAGACGATTTTGTAGTGCTTGTTAAGTCATGTTCCGCCCTTCAGGCGTGATGATAAATCTACACCCTCCATTTCCAGGTGGAGGAATACGTCCAAATGCCCATTTCCGTCCAATACTCGCGAACCCACATGTCCGTACCATTGGTTTGTTTCAAGTCTGATGCCAACCTTTCATAGACGTCCTCGGTAATACGACTCGGCTTGTTGGCCAGATTAGTGAGTTTTGCGGCATAATTTGCTGCACGGCCCACCCAAACCAAGTCGTTGTCACCTCGCACTCCAATTCGTGCTGTTTTCAACTGACTGGTGTCGATGCCTACAACATGCTTTAAGACAAAATCTGTAGCCCATCCCTTTGAGATGGCGGGTTGAATAATGTCTTGAACGGCGAAATTGATCTTTAAAGCGCATTTGGCCGCGGAAGTGTTTTTATAATCACCCGTGAAGATTCCCATCACGCGATCGCCATCGTACGCGGTGATGACACCACCCTCATTTTTGATTATGTCTGAAGCACATTTGAGGAAGGTTTTATAGATTTCGGTGCTGAACTCCCATTTCTTGGTGTTCACCATGTCTGTAGACCCGTCCAGATCTGCATACAACACGGTCGCTGAGTCCAGATCTTTTGCATGGTTTGAGTTCAGCCGCAGATCTGCTGGGTTAGGAACCCCAGTCGTCTCTTGAACCTCCCAGGCGGCTGTGAAGGTTTCGTCGACCCATTTTTTCAGGTCTTCAGCTAATGCCATTTTCTCTTCCTTGTTGGTTAGCACGGTAAAAAAACAAGATTGCGGCACTGGCTGCAGGTAACGCCTCTCGCAGCGGCCGCTTGCGACCGAATGAGCACCGCTAACGGATCATTGTAGTGTTGGCGGTATCCACTTGGTAAGCCAAGGCATCGTCAATGAAACGAGCTGCAAAAGCCTTCGTTGTTTAGATGAAGTACATCGTCAGGTACCGACAAAAATGGTAAATGCCGTTGATTGAGGTCTGAGATCAATTGCTTCAGGGTCACAGGCCATATTCCATTTCTGAGATGAAGGCATCAAATTTTGGCTCGTGCTCAATGGATTCATAAATATGGTTGAGCACGAACAGTGCCGCAGCCATGAGTTCAGTGTCCCTCCGGTTGTCATGCCGTTTATCACCGTGGAATAGATTGTTCCGGGCGATTTTTATGCAATCAAGCAACTCTCGCAATGTGGACGGCGTGGTGGGTGTGCCGGACCATTGGACGCCTTCACCAGTGTCGGCCACCAATCGATCCGGCGGCGCGTCGAAATAAATGGCCACCTCGGGTGCCGCGCGCAAGCGGGGAAAAATATCCGCTGGAAGATCGTTAGCGAATTTGGTCCATGCCGCATCAGCGCTGTCACGCCGCCGAAAACCTCCCTTTTTCATCGCGTATTCAAAGCGGGAAAAAACCGCGAACAGATCATAGGCTGCCTGTGAAACGCGGCTGCGAAAGTAGTCTTGCAACTGGATCATGTTGATAAGCACACAGGAAGGGGTGGCAAAGGATAATGGCAGACGCGCGCCGTTCTGCCCAATAAGGCCAAAGTCAGCAGCTCAACGTGAAAATGCCCTGTTCGATAAGTCGACTCATGTGCTCGCGCATGAAGCTCACGCGTGGGTTGTGCAGGGCTGCCTTGTCCCAGGTCAAAAAGAAAGTGTTCTCTGGCGGCGGTAAGGGAAAAGCGTGGCGCGACTGATGAATTTACATCTCAAGGGCCACCTGCCAAGGGATAGGTGCGCCTGCACGAAGCAAAAAACCTCAAACTAACCCAATAACAGAGGAGCAAAGGTCAACGAAGAGCCGACAAACCACTCAATGTGGTGAGTAGGTTCTCCGATGGTGATCGTGCCTGCGTTCGGCCCAGCTGAAAATCCGCGATCCTTCCCTCACGGTTTTGATGGTCAGAACAGTGGCAGGTTATAGCTGATGATCATTCTGTTTTCATCGATATCACGCAAGTAGTTCGAGCGCAGCGTTGCATAGCGCCAAAGTACCGCGACATTTTTCAATGTCCCGCTTTGAATCGCATAGCCAATATCGGTGTCACGCTCCCATTCCCTGCCTTCACCCGCCACGGTCGCCGGGTTGGCATGATCGGCCTTTGTGTAGCGCGTGGAGAAGGTTAGGCCTGGCACACCGAAGACGGCGAAATCGTAGGTGTAGCGCAGTTGCCAGGAGCGTTCGTCGCGCTCCATGAAGTCGTTTGCCATCATGTAGTTAGTCAAGTACGCATCGGTACCAACGATGTAAGGCATTGCAGTTGATCCGCTCAACCCCTGATAACCGAGCCCGACGCCATGGCCACCCAAGCTGTAGGCGACCAGTGCGTTAAGGGTACGGTTGTCGACCTTGCCGGCACCGGCATTACCGACATCACTGCTGAGGTAATACCGCACATCTGTCTTTAGAGTACCGCTACCCAATGGTAGGGAATGCACCAAGCCCAGATACTGCTGACGATAGATGTTTTCCAGCTCACCGTACTGATAACTCAAGGTCAGATTCTTGCTTAGAGCGTAGTCAGCGCCGGCCATTTTGAAGTCGTCGGCGTCGGGAGTGGCTTTGAAGCGCTTGTTCTTGTTGACCAGGGTCAGAGGCTGGTTATGGGAGTAGTCACGCAGCGTGGTGCGGTTGATGTCGCCCAGGGTCAGTGTGAAGTTGTCCAGTTCCTTGGCGGTGAGGATGCCGCCCTGGAAGGTCTGGGGCAGGATACGTCCGGTGCTGGAAGATATGACCGGATACTTGAGAATCTGCGTACCGACCTTCAGCTCGGTTTTCGACACCTTGATCTTGGCTGCCGCGCCGAACTTGCTGTACTCGTCAGGGGCCCGACCATCTTCGCCGACCGGCAACAAACCGGTGCCACTGCGATCGGGGGCCGAGTCTAGCTTGATCCCCAGCATGCCAATGGCATCGAGCCCGAAGCCGAGGGTGCCTGCGGTGTAGCCGGACTTGTAGTCGAGGACGAAACCCTGTGCCCATTCTTCACGTTTGGAGATACCCGGGTCTTCGCGAAAGTCTCGGTTCAAGTAGAAATTACTGGTCTGCAGTGTGGCGTGGCTGTCTTCGAGGAAACCTGCTGCGTGGCCGGCACTGCTGAACAGTCCCATTGGTAGCAAAGTCGAGCAGATGAGCACTTTGTTGTTGTGTTGCATGGTGGCTCCCGTTGAATCGCAGGCATGGCCGCGCCAACCGCCTTTTCGGCGGAATCGTTGTTGTTATTTGAAGGAGAACTCAGTGCACACGGTGACTCATACGTGACGAGTCAGCCGAGCATCCTGTCGAGCGACCTGCCGCAAGGCCATGCGGCAGGGGCAACGTATAGCGACAACGGCACCGGTGTCATGCAAGCACGCCGATCTGCCATGGGCAGAATTCGTCTTCGCCCAGGCCGTTGAGTTCACTCTTGGTTTTGTCTCCCGAGGCGTGAGTCAGCAGGCGCTCGAAGATTTCCTGGCCCATTTGCTGGATGGTCTTGTCGCCGTCGATGATCTGGCCGCAGTTGATGTCCATGTCATCGCTCATGCGATTGAACATGGGCGAATTGCTCGCCAGTTTGAAGGTCGGTGCAGGAACCGAACCGAAGCACGAACCACGCCCGGTGGTAAACGCGATCATGTTGGCGCCACCGGCGATCTGGCCGGTCGCGGACACCGGGTCATAGCCGGGGGTGTCCATGAACACTAGGCCATGGGTCGTCACCGGGTAGGCGTATTCATACACATCCATCAGTGGTGCGTTGCCGCCTTTCTTGGCACCGCCCAAGGATTTTTCCAGCACGTTGGCCAGGCCACCGGCGTTGTTGCCGGGGCTGACGCGACCATTGATCTGGGTGTCGCGGCCCTTGTTGTATTCCAGCCACCAGTCGATGCGGTCAATCAGTTTGCGACCGACTTCGGGGGTGGCGGCTCGGGCGGTCAAGGTGTGTTCGACGCCGAAAATTTCCGAGGTCTCGGAGAGAATCGCGGTCCCGCCGTGGCGCACCAGAATGTCAACCGCAGCGCCTAGCGCCGGGTTGGCCGAGAGGCCGGAGAAGCCGTCAGAGCCACCGCATTGCATGCCGATGATCAGGTGTTCGGCCGACACGGTTTCGCGTTGCACGGCGTTGGCTTGGGGCAGCATCGCTTGAATCATCTTGATGCCTTGGTCTACCGCGGTTTTAACGCCGCCGACGTCCTGGATCACCAGCGACTTGAGCATGTCTCCCAGTACAAGTTGCTCCTGCTCGATGAAACCATAGATATTGTTGCGCTCGCAGCCCAGGGCAATCAGCAGGCCGCCGGCGGTGTTGGCGTGCTTGATGTGGCCGCCGATGGTACGGCGCAGCAGGTTCATCGGTTCGCCGGTCATTTCCATGCCGCAACCGATTTCATGCACGAAGGGCACGACGCCGTCGATGTTCGGGAAGGCGGCCAGGCGCTCTTCGTCAAAGTGATTGGCAATTTTGCGTGCCACGGTGGCGCCGCAATTGCCGACGACAAAAATGCCGAGGTAGTTGCGCGTGGCCACCCGGCCATCTTCGCGAATGATGCCCTGGAACGTCGCGCGCTTATCGGCTGGCAACAGGTCGGTGGGCACGTAATCCAGGCCGTAGCGATAATCGCGAGCGGTTTCGCCGAACTCAATGTTGTGGCTGTGCATCCAGGTACCTGGTGGCAAGTCTTCGCTGGCATAGCCAATCACGGTGTTGTACTTGAGCACCGGTTGGCCTTTTTCGATCATGCGTGCAGCAATCTTGTGCCCCAGCGGGACGTCCTGCAGCGTAGTCAATGATTCGTTAGTAATGGCAGTGCCTGTGGGGATTTCCACGCGTGCGACCACTACGTTGTCGGCAGGGTCCAGGCGGATCACGGGGCTGATTTCACGGGAGGTCATAATTAAGTCCTGCTTTTCTTATAAGGTCGATGCTGCTGACTTTGCCTGGCATGACCGAAGCGTCTAATTGCCGCGAGACAGTCCTCGCGTAAAGCACACATTCGACTGCGTACGCGGCAATAGATTGGCAGTGCTTCGGTGGAAGACTCGATCACGCTACTGCGGCGGGCCCTTGTTTTTGCAGCACTGCCTTGGTTTTTTCCTTGCCGATGCCTTCCCACAAACCCTGCAAGTACATGGTGCCCAGTGCACGATCGTACAAGCCGTATCCTGGTACGCCTGTCTCTCCCCAAATCATGCGGCCATGGTCTGGACGGGCGTAGCCGGTGAAGTTGGCGTCATGCAGGGCCTTCAGGATTTCCGCCATATCCAGCGAACCACATTGCGTCGGGTGGGCGCTTTCATAAAAGTCACCGTTGTCGAACACCTTGACGTTACGCAGGTGAACGTAATGCACACGCTGGCGAGCGGCGAATTCGTTGATGAACGACGGCACATCGTTGTTGAGGTCCGAGCCGATGGTGCCGCTGCATAACGTCAGGCCGTTCGCAGGCGAGTCAATGATGCTCAGTACGCGGCGATGATCCTCGATGTTTTTGATAATTCGAGGAAGGCCAAACACCGAACGAGGCGGATCGTCTGCGTGTAGGGCCAGTTTCAGGCCAAGCTGCTCGGCAACCGGCACCAACTTGCCCAGGAACCACTCAAGGTTTTTCCACATCTGTTCGGTGCTGACATCCTTGTATTCTTCAAGCAGTGCCTGGAGCTTCTCTGCAGGGTATTTTGTACCGATGCCGGGTAGGGGAATCACACCTTTAGATACGTCCAGTCGATCAACCAACGAGGCCTCGAAAGACAATGTATTGGAGCCATCGGGCAGTTGGTACTCCATCTGTGTACGAGTCCAGTCGAATACAGGCATGAAGTTGTAGCAGACGATCTTGATACCGCTGGCGGCAAGATTCTTCAGCGTTTCAATGTACTGCGGAATAAGCGCTTCACGATTGGGCTTTCCCAGTTTGATGTCTTCGTGCACGCGGAAGCTGTCGACGACGTCCATTTTCAAACCATAAGCCGCCGCTGCGTCTCGCAGACTGGTGATACGGTCCACCGGCCAGACTTCTCCAAGCGGGGTGTCGTAAAGTGATGAAACAATGCCGTACAACCCGGGAATCTGATTGATGTACTGCAAATTGATTGGATCTTTCGGACCGTGCCAACGAAAAATCATCTTCATTTTTGGTGCCTCGCATATCTTTAATTGGAGTCAGTTGGAAACCGAATTCAAGTTTTCGGATGAAGCTTGAAGCGTTGGATCTTGCCGACGATCAGCCAGTAACTGGCGACCGCTACCAATCCGTGAGCGCCGACGTAGAGCAGTGCGCCATCGAAGGAACCTGTGGTTTGAAGGATGTAGCCGATGACCACCGGGGTTACGATTCCAGCGGTGTTGCCGAAGGCATTAAATACGCCACCGGTAGTCCCGATAAGCTCTTTGGGCGCGGTGTCGGCGACCACTGTCCAGCCCATCGAGCCGAAACCCTTACCGAAGAACGCCAGGCTCATCAGCACAACGACCACGGCAGCGCTTTCGGCATAGTTACAGAGAATGATGCTGGCGCTGAGCAACAGGCCAATGGTGATCGGGGTTTTACGAGCAATGCTCAAAGAGCCCGTTTTCTTCAGGATCAGGTCGGAGATAAAACCGCTGGACACGCCGCCCACCAAGCCACACAACGCTGGAATTGCTGCGATAAACCCGGCCTGAAGGATGTCAAATCCACGTTCCTTGACCAGATAAATCGGAAACCAGGTCATGAAGAACCAGGTGATCGAAGTGATGCAGTATTGGGCCAGAAAAATCCCGACCAGCATGCGACTGCGAAACAACTGTCCGATCTCGCCGAGCTTCATGCCCTTGCCGGTATTTGCCGCTTTGGATTTCAAACTCTCCAGATCAACAAGGCCGTCGCCAGCGCGGATGTATTCCAGTTCCTCGCTGTTCATCTTCGGATGGTCAATGGGCAGGTAGTAGAATTTCCACCAGATGGCACCAATCACCAGGCCGATGGCGCCCATGATGATGAATACGTACTCCCAGCCGTAGGTGTAGCAGAGCCATCCCATGACTGGGGTGAAGACAGCCAGCGACAGGTATTGCGCGCTGTTGAAGATGGCGCCGGCAATACCGCGTTCGGAGGAGGGGAACCATGCGGCAATGATGCGGCCCGAGGCTGGTCCGACCGGAGACTCAGCAGCACCGAGCAAAAAGCGCAGGGCCAGTAGCAGTGGTACCACCATGCCAATGAAATGCACCATACCCATCATCACCGTGAAGCAAGACCAGATCACCACGGCCAGCATCATTGAAAGCTTCGAGCCGATACGGTCGGTCAGCCACCCGGAGGGGATCAGGAAGATTACGTACGCCCAGCTGAATGCCGAGAACAGGTATCCCATTTCCACAGAACTGATACCGAGCTCCTTGCTCATGTCGGTCCCTGCGACCGACAGTGCAGCACGATCCCCCGTACTCAGGGCGAGAACGATGGTGATCAACGCCAGAATCAGAAAGCGATAGCTGCTCTTTTTCGTGGTCGCCGCCGCGTCCTGGTGGCCCTTCGATTGGGCCGAGACCGCGGCAACTGGCGTGTTGCCTTCCAGCGCGTAGCGCTCGTTGTTGTTCATGTGTGCCTCGTCTAATTATTTTTGTAGAGTGCCCAGGCATTGGCGACCCTTGGGAGCCAATACCTGTACCGGGATCAAGCGGCCTGGGTGTCTGCCTCCGTGTAGTCCACAGCGACCCATTCGAAGTACTTTTTCAGTTCAGTGACCAGGGCAACGTGCGCCGGGTGAGGCAGGTAACGGTTGACCGCTTCAGCATCGTCGAACGTCGTCTCCAGCACGTAGTCCCAGCAGATCGGTCGGTCCAGTTCATTGGCCGACACCTTCCAGCTGCGGGCAAACTCAATGTCCTTGGCGAGGTCGCTCATCCACTGCACGAGATGGCTTTCCAGCTGTGGGTTTTTCTCCACCGCAGGCAGGCGCCGGAACATCACGATGTGTTTCATCATGGCTGGGCTCCTTGCTGGGCGAGTGCCCATGCAGGAGCATCCTGCAACGCCACCGGGCGCAGGTAGCGCTGCAGCGCGGCGTAGCCCACCGAAGTGCTTTGTGGTTGAGTCGACGCAGGCCAGGGGCCGCCATGTTGCTGTGCGTGCGTGACGGCAACGCCTGTTGGCACGCCCGAGAACAACACTCGACCGGCGATCTGGCGAGCGGCGCGAAGCAGCGCACGGGTGTCGTCGGTGGCGTCTTCGAAGCCCCAAAGCGTCGCCGTCAAGCTGCCTCCAATGGCGTGCAACACAGCGGTCGCCTGTTCGATGGACTCGACTGTCAGTACCACGGCGGCGGGGCCGAACATTTCTTCGCGAAGATTGGCGTCTTCAATAAAGGCCTTGGCGTCGACCTTGAACAGACGCGGAGCCGGGCCTTCGCTATCGGCCAGTGGCTCGAATACTTGGCTCGCTGCATCGGATGCCAGCAGATGGGCGACTCCTGCATCAAATCCGTTTCGCATACCGGGAGTCAGCATGCGATGGGTCTTGATCGGTTGCAGTGCCGCGCTCAATTGCGCGACAAAACGGTCACTGGCCGGATGGTCGAGTAAAACGATCACCCCCGGGCTGGTGCAGAATTGTCCGGTGCCTTGGGTGATCGAAGCAGCAAGGGTGTTCGCCAGGGCCTCGCTGTCACGCTCTAGAATACCGGGCAGGGCGATCAATGGATTGATGGAGCCCAACTCACCGAAAAACGGAACAGGGCGACGGCGTTCGTTAGCGGCTTTCCAAAGCGCGGTCCCGCCTTGATAGGAACCGGTAAATGCAACGGCGGCAATCTGCGGATGCGCTACCAGGTGCAGGCCCGCTGCGCGGGAGGCGCCATCGACCAGGCCAAGCAGCCCGCCAGGCAAGTTCATGCCGTCAAGTACGCCCTGAGCCACCTCATGTACTGCGCGCGACAGCCGTGGGTGCCCGGAATGAGTCTTGACTACCACAGGGCAACCGGCCGCCAATGCCGAAGCGGTGTCGCCGCCCAGGACCGAAAAAGCGAACGGGAAGTTGCTGGCTGAAAACATCGCCACCGGCCCCAGCGGTTCGTGGGTGCGTGTCAGGCGTGGGCGACCTACGGGCGGCGCGCCAGCCACGGCCTGATCGTCGATTGTCTGGTATGGCACACCGGCCTCTACCTCGTCGGCGAAACCACGCAGTTGAAAGGCCGTTCGCGCCACTTCACCGTTGAGTCGCCCGGCACCCAGGCCGGTTTCTTCGTCGGCCAGTGCCACAAGAGCGGCTTGGTGCTGTTCAAGACCGCTGGCCAGTCCACGTAGCAAGCCGCTGCGAACGGAGGGCGCGGAGGCCGCCCAGAACCCGGCGACGGCACCGGCAGCCTCGACAGCTGCATCGATCAATTGAAACTCGGTGGTGCTCATTGTTCACCTCCTGTGGCCGGTTCCAGGTGGTAACCACGACCCGCGTAATCGAAGTCGACGATTTCGTTGATGGCCACTTCCTTGTCGGCAGGTGAGGCGTAGTAAGCGCGGATCTCTTTGATCAGACCAGTATGCTCGTCAAAGATGTACCACTCGTCACCACGCAGCGCGGTACCCAGTTTACCCTTCCAGTGCGTCCACTCGATCACCGCTTCAGGGCTGTCATGGCTGACGAGAATCTTCTCGATGGTCCATTGCGAGCCGAGGTTCTCGACGCACCACACCCATTTGGACGCGATGGTCTCGGCAGTGCGCCAAGGAATTTCTGGCAATCCGGCTGGGAAGTAGTGCACGGCATCCGGAGTGAAGCACGACACCAATTCGGCGTGATCGCCCGCGTTGCAAGCAGCAAAGTAGCGACGGATCAGTGCGGCGTATTCGGCTTGTTTGCTCATTGTTCATCCCCCTTGTTGATGATGCTCGGGATGGCAGGACGACCTGAGGCTACCCATGCGTGGTAGTCAGAGATGGCGGTTGGACCTGGTGGATAGACGCCCCAGAGTGCTTCGCCGGCGGCGATGCGCATCGCCAGATAGCCTTCCAGGTCGTCCTGCACGGTGCAGTAATCGGCCAGCTCTTCTGCCAGATGCGCAGGAATCACCGTCAAACCGTCGCCGTCGCCGACGATGATGTCCCCTGGATACACCGCCACACCGGCACAGCCGATCGGTACCTGCAAGTCAGCCACGTGGTGATAGGAGATGCGCGTGGTTGCAGTGACTTCGCGGGCAAAGGCAGGCAGCGGCAAAGCGGCAATTTCACTGCCGTCGCGCAGGGCGCCGTCGGTAACGATAGCCCGGGCGCCACGGGCCAGCAGACGGGTCACCAGGATATTGCCCGCCGACGCCGCACGCGGGTCGTTCTGGCTGTCGATGACCAGCACGTCGCCCGGCTGGATCTGTTCCACACCCTGCCATTGCAGATTGTTGTGGTTGGGTTTGGTGGTCATGGTGCCGTAGGTGTCGATGTCCTCGCGGGCCGGTATGAAGCGCATGGTGAAAGCGCGGCCAGCGAACGGCTTGATGTCTTTGTTCATGGCGCGAAGGCCGACCAGGGCTGGCTGACGAAAACCCAATTTGAACAGTTGGGTGGTCAGCGAACCGCTGCTGCAACGGGCTAGGCGTGCCAGCACTTCATCGCTGACATGAACCTGGCGCTCGTCGGTTTCTTCCAGTGTGTCGGCGTATTGGTGGATCTGCGTCATTGTTGTTCTCCTGTGCTCTTACGCATGGCGTGTAGGTGCACCAAGTCATTGGTTATTCCCGTAATTTGGGACAAAGAATGTTTGTGATGACCTGATATCGTCAGATCCTAGAGGTTTGTTGACGTGTGCAATACCCGTCGTATGATCCAGTTCATTCGTTGTTCCATATGGTGGGAATAAGTCATGAAAGCAGGAGAGGGCACGGGTGCACTGGAGAAGGCGCTGGATGTGTTGGAGGCCGTTGGTTCCGCGCCTCGGGGCGTCAGTCAGGCCGAATTGGCAGGGCAGCTGGAGTTACCCAAAACCACGCTGTATCGAATCATCGCCAGCCTGGTGGAGCGCGGCATGATTCGCCGCGATCCGGTGCACAAGGTCTACCGGTTGGGGTTCCGTTATCTGGAACTGGTGCGCAATGCCTATCTGATGCCGGACCTGGTAGCGGCCGCGAGTTTCGAGTTGCGGGCCTTGCGCGATCTGACCGGCGAGACGTCCTATCTGGCGGTGCTCGATGGCAATCAAGTCAGATCTCTCGAGCGTTGCGACGGCGCGCACACCACGCGTTCGGCGGCGGCGCTTGGCCAGAGCAAGCCGGTGTATTGCACGGGTCAGGGCAAGGCAATTCTTGCGGCGATGGATGAAGCCGCTCGTGAGGCAATCATCAAGGGGCTGGTGCTGACACCGCTGACCGAACTGACCATCACCGATCGTCGACGCCTGCATACCGAGTTGCAGATCACCCGGGCCAGGGGCTATGCCATCGACGATGAGGAGATTGTGATGGGCGTGCGTTGCGTGGCTGCGGCGATCCGGGATAACGCGGGAAATGTGCGCGGCGCCTTGAGTGTGGCAGGGCCGGCTTATCGCTTGACCCTTGAGCGTCTGGAGCTG
The DNA here is from genome assembly GCF_058797535.1 of Pseudomonas sp. GW823-FHT02E01. Taxonomy (NCBI): domain Bacteria; kingdom Pseudomonadati; phylum Pseudomonadota; class Gammaproteobacteria; order Pseudomonadales; family Pseudomonadaceae; genus Pseudomonas; species Pseudomonas sp. GW823-FHT02E01. Next base: position 101,181 of record NZ_JBXAJS010000003.1, read on the forward strand.
TTGGGCCCTGAGATAAGCGAAGCGGCAAGACGCGTGGGGGCTCAGTTGAGCGAGCCGCGCATTCAAATCGGCGACACCGACGTCAAACTGGTCGATAGTCCGTGGGCGTTCAATGGCGCTTTCCCGCGTTGGTCGAGCAAGCTTCGTTGCCTGTTTTGGGCGGATACCCTGGCGCCGGCCATTCGCATGCTGGATGGCGATGGCGAGCGTATTTTCGCCCGCCTCGAATCCCCGGTCGTGGCGATGGAGCTGCATAGCCAGGGATTGCTGGTCGCCCATACCCAGGGTTGGTCGCTGATTGACTTTGAAGGTTGCGAACATCCCTTGCCCGACTGGCCCGGCAAGAGCCTCTTGGGGCTTTGTAGTCGACCTGACGGCAGTGTCTGGGCGTGCCTGGCGAGCCACACCGGCTGCAAGGTGGGAGAGTTGAACCGGCATGGTGATCTGCGCTTGTCCTGGGAGTTTCAGGAAAACATCACGTCAATGTGCTGGGATGAGCGTGGGCAGGCGTTTTACGCAATCGGGCCGGAAACCGGGTCGGTCTACGTCGTGCAGGCAGGCAGTGTGAATGTTCGGCGCTTGGCCACGTTGCCCAAAGGGTCGGGGCGGCTGAGCGGACTGGCCCTTGATCGAGAGGGGGGTGTTTGGACCACATTGCGCGACGGTTGGAGCCTGGTTCGATTTGCCGAAGACGGCAGCATTGATCGAATGATTGGTTTGCCGATTCCAGGGCCGACGGACCTGGCTTTCGGTGGTGAAGACCGTGACACCTTGTACATCACCAGCGCACGTCACGACATTCCGATGGAAATGCTGAACAACGCTCCAGGATCAGGGCATTTGTTCAGTATCTACGTGGAGCACGGGGGAGCCTTGGCCAATATCACGGAGTGGACAGTTTGATGGTCCTGTATTGCTTTAGTTTATCCAACGTGAAGGTGCTGATAACCATTTGAGGTATCATCTAACATTCTGATAGTAGAATGAGATACCGTATAGAGAATATGATGGAGCTGATGTTGGCCTGTCATTTCCTATAAAAACAAAAACGGTAATCAGAATGTCATTTCTCAAAGGCTATTCAATCGGCGCCAAGCTCTTTGTGCTGCCCGCATTATTTGTTATCGCTTTATTGGTTGTTTCGGGCCTTGCCTATCATGGGCTGGCCAGGCAACAGGCGGTGATCGAGGAAATCGACCAGTTGCGTTTCCAGCAGTATCGCCAGGTACTGGAAACCGCGTCTGCGTCGCAGGCGGCAATGGTCGGGGCCTATGCCATAGGCGCACGCATCCTTGAATCCAATGGGCAGGCTTCTGCCGAGGAGCTGGAATCCTATCTGGAAGACATGCAGGCCAGTGTCGACGACATGCGAGCCGGGTTGGACAAGGTGGCTCGCGAGACGCGTCTGGGTGAGGAGGAGAAAGAACTCTACCGCGCCGTGCAAGAACAGGCCGCCGTGGTCGGCGAAGGCCTTGCCGATTTCAAGCGCGCGGCCTTGAGTGACCAAATACAGGCGGCATCGCTGCTGGGCAGGGTGCGCGCCGACAACAATGGTCTGCAAGGTCAATTCAATCGTTTGCTGGGACTGCAGGCGCAACTGACCTCTGGCGCCTTTGCCGAGGCCGGCACTATGCAACGCCAGGTGTCACGGATGTTGGTTGCGGTATTACTCGGCGCCAGCGTACTCGCCGTCATCGTCAGTCTTTTGTTGCGTGCCCAGATCCTCAGGCCCATCCGGGAAATCGAACAGGCATCGATCGAGTTGCGCGATGGCGACCTGACCCGACGCGTGCGGGTCATGGGCCGAGATGAGGTGGCCCACACGGCCCAGGCATTCAACGAACTCATTGATAGCTTTCAGCAGGCCATGCGCCAGGTTGCCGGTGTTGCGGCATCGGTCGGCGCGTCGGCGGAGGAACTGGTGGGTACTTCGGCGCGCGTGGCGCAAAGCTCCACGGCGCAGGCCGGTGCGGTGGGTGCGGTGTCGATGACCATCGAGCAGATGAGCGACGGCATTGCGGCAATCTCCAGTCATGCTGAAAGCCTGCGCAGCTGCGCCGAAGCAAGTTTGCGCGGTGCGCAAGACGGGCACCTGGCCTTGTCGCGACTGCTCGAGAAAATCGACAGCGTGCGCCATGCCTTCTCCGCCATCCGCGGCTCGGTGGGCGATTTTGTCGAAAGCACGACAGCGATCACCGCCAGCATCGGTCAGGTCAAGGACCTCTCCGCGCAGACCAGCATGCTGGCGCTCAATGCGGCCATCGAGGCGGCGCGTGCCGGAGAAAGCGGGCGCGGTTTCAGCGTGGTGGCCGACGAAGTGCGTAACTTGGCGCAACGCTCGGCGCTGGCTGCCAACTCGATCAACCAGTTGACGTTGAAGCTGGAGAACCAGTCCGGGATCGTCGACCAGGCATTGAGTGCGGGCACCGTGGCACTGGAGGACAGTGGCCGACTGCTGGGTGAGTTGGAAAGTACCCTGCAGCAGGCGACGGAACTGGTCGGAGACTCCACGCGCGGGGTGGACCGGATTGCCGATGCGGTGAGCGTGCAGAGCGAGGGTGGGCGGGGCATCGTGGCCAACGTCGAGCACATCGCGCGCATGGCCGGAGAGGGTGATGCGATCACCCATCAGGTATCCGGAGCCGTGGTGTCCTTGCGCGAACTGTCCGATGAGCTGAACGTAGCGGTGGGACGTTTTCGCTACGAGGCCTGATTGGCTTGAGACTTCGGTGTCCTGAATATCAGCAGCAGCGGTATGACGCCAATGGATAACCACATCAGCAGCTTGAAGTCATCCAGGTAAGCCACCCAGCTGGCTTGCACAGTGATCAAGCCATCCAGGGCTGCACGCCCGCTGGCGGTCAGTGGATTGAGCTGGTTGTTGACAGGCCAGGCATCGAACAGGCGGTTGAACGGCGTCACGTAGGCGCCGATTTCGGCATGATTGATCTGGGTGTTTTGCGCCAGCAGCACCGTAACGATCGAGATGCCAACGCTCGAACCGACATTGCGTGACAGGTTGTACAGACCCGTGGCTTCGCCCCGCAAATGCGGGGGCAGGGTGGTAAAGGCGATGGTGGTCAGCGGGACGAACAACAGGCCCAGGCTCGCGCCCTGGATAAAGCCAACGTAGACGATGGTGTGGATGGACACGGCCGGTGTCCAGCCGGTCATCATGTACATCGACCAGGCGGACAACACCAGGCCGCAAAACAGTATCCAGCGAATATCGACTTTGCCGATGATCTTCCCGGCAAGGAACATGCTCAGCATCGTCCCCAGGCCGCGCGGCCCCATGACCATGCCGGCGGTGAGAACCGGGTAGCCCATCAGGGTTTGCAGGTAGGGTGTCATCAGTGCCAGCGAGGCCAGGTAGGTGATGCCGATGATGAAGATAAACACCACCGCCACCGAGTAATTGCGATCCTTGAACAACTTCAGGCTGATAAAGGGCTTGTCGTGGGTGAAGGTGTGGACGATGAAAATGTACGAAGCGATGGCGGCCACCAGCGCTTCCAGGATGATTTCCCCAGAGTCGAACCAGCCCAGTTGTTCGCCGCGGTCGAGGAACAGTTGAATCGACATGATGGCCACGCTGAGGGAGCTAAAGCCCAGCCAGTCCAGGCGTGCGGTCCTGTCGGCCGGGGTTTCACGAATGAAGCGGGTCATGCCGATGAAGGCCAGCAACCCGATAGGCAGGTTGATGAAGAACACCCAGCGCCAACTGAGGTGTTCCGTCAGCCAGCCGCCGAGCATCGGCCCCAATACCGGGCCGACCATGACCGATACCCCGAACAGCGCCACTGCCGACCCTCGTTCTTTCTGCGGGTAAATATCCAGCAGGATGCCTTGCGATAATGGCACCAACGCCGCCCCGGCCACCCCTTGCAGCAGGCGAAACAGGATGATTTCTTCCAGGGAGCGGGCAATGCCACAGAGCACCGACGCCAATACAAAACCCAGGATCGACCACAGCAACACGCGTTTGCGACCGAAGCGCCGGGCCAGGAAAGCCGAGGGCGGCGTCATGATGGCGGTGGCGACGATGTACGAGGTCAGCACCCAGTTAATCTGATCGGCGCTGGCCGATACGCTGCCCTGCATATAGGGCAGGGCGACGTTGGCGATGGTGGTGTCCAGCGCCTGCATGACCACCGCCAGCACCACACACAAGGTGATCAGTACCCGCAACGGCGATGGCGGAAGTGGTCCGGATACTTCACTCATGATGGCGTGCGAACAGGTTTGCCAGCGGCTTCGGCAGGCCACGTGCCGTGCCGGTATCGATATCGACCACGGCGCTCATGCCATGGCGCAGCGCGGGTTTGCCGGCAGCATCGTCGATATGGATCCGCACCGGAATGCGCTGCACAACCTTCACCCAGTTGCCCGTGGTGTTCTGGGCCGGCAACAGGGAGAAGCTCGAACTGGATGCTGGGCTGATGCTTTCCACGGTGCCATGCCAGGTGACACCCGGATAAGTGTCTACCTCAATGGTTACGCCCTGGCCGATGTGAGCGTTGGTCAGCTCGGTCTCTTTCGGTGACGCAGCCACCCACAGCTGCTCGCTGGACACCAGGCTAAAGCCCGATTGGGGTGGTTGCAGATACGCACCCACTTGCAGCGAGTCAACGTTGGTGACGACGCCGTCGAATGGGGCGATGACCACGGAGTTTCGCAGGTTGCGTTCGGCTTCATTCAGTGCCGCCAGCGCTTGCAAGTAGGACGGATGCAACTCCAGAGGTCTGTCCAGACGCCCACCCAGTTGAGCCAGCGCCGCCGCGGCCTGGGCCTTGGCGACCGCCACCTGCTGACGGGTATTGTCGAGGTCCTGGTGGGCGTCGTCGTAGAGAGTCCTGGATACGGCGGCAACGCTGACCAGCTTTTCCAGCCGTTGCAGATTGGTCTGGTAAAAGGGCAATTTGGCTTCAGCCTGGGCGATCTCGGCCAGCGATTGGTTGTAGCTGGCCTTGAGGTAAAGGATCTGATTGCGCGCGTTTTCCAGTTGCGCCTTGGCACTGGCCACGGCGATTTCAAAGGGCTCGGGCTTGAGACGGAACAACACTTGGCCTTTGCTCACGCTTTGGTTGTCACTGACTTCAATAGCCGCGACGATTCCGGCGACATCGGTGGAAACCCCTACACGCTCGGCCTGGATATAAGCATTGTCGGTGCTTACGATCTGGCCACCCAACACATACCAGGCAGCACAGGCCACGACACTGATAGGTGCCAGCAAAAACAGGCCGATGCGCCAGCGTTGGCGTGCCGTGTCAGACGGTTCTTCAGCATGGCCATCAAGGGCCGAAGCCTCGGTCGCCTGCATCTGGGGTTTTTCAGCTGGCTCGAGCGGTCGGGCTTCAGCGTGCACGGCAGGGCGCTGCAATGTCGGCTCAGCCATGCTTCACCTCGCTTGCTGCACAGCCTGTGAGCTCATCCACGGGCTGGCCGCAGGCTGTCAGCAAGTGTTCACGCATACGTTCGAGGTACTGCAGCAATTGGTCGTGCTCCTGAATGGAGAAATCCGCCATGGTTTCTTGTCGGGTTTGTTCGCCGATGGTGCGCATGAACTGCAGTAGCGGATGGGCAGCCGGGGTGAGAAACAGCAAGGAGTATCGGCGGTCGGTGGGGTGGTTACGGCGTTCGATCAATCCGCGCTCCTGCATCTTGTCCAGCAAGCGCACCAGGGTGACCGACTCGATTTCCAACAGGTCTGCCAGGCCTTTCTGGTGGATGCCCTCATGAATCGACAGCTTGGCCAGGACTTGCCATTGCGAGCGCGTGAGACCGGCTGCGCGAGCCCATTGTTCAAAGCGCTTACGCATCAAGCGGGCAACGTCATGGAGGACAAAGCCGAGGGTGGATTGGGTCATCGTCAGCGCACCTTGGAGTCAATGAGCAAGCTAATGGTAATCAGGCTTATGGATTGCTCGCTAGCTATTTTTCATTAAAACATGATCAGATAAAGAAAAAATGTCCATTTGGAGGTCGCTTATCAAGCTGAAATGTGCTCTTTAAGCCGAAATGTTTCGGCTTGATGCCTGAATTTTGCCTTTTTATGCTGGGTTAAAAAAATATCGACAGAAAATAAAAAACTGTCGAATTATGTTTGCTCTATCCACCACTAAGCACTACCGTTAGCGCTGACTGCGTTCAACGCAATTGCCCAAGACCAATAACAAAGAGGCAGCCCGATGATGACCCCAGGCTGGTGGGCCATGGCGCTTTGCGAGGCCGTGAATGATCAAACGCCATTGGCCGTGGCCTTTGCCGGCGAGGAGTTGGTGCTGTTCCGAAACGCGGCCGGCCAAGCCTTTGCCTTGGAAGACCGTTGCCCACATCGGCGGGTGCCGCTGGCTCTGGGGCGAGTCGTCGAGTCCGGCCTGCAATGCGGTTATCACGGCTGGACCTTTGATGGCGCCAGTGGTGGCTGCACGCAGATCCCCAATCTGCATGCCGATGAGCGCGTACCTGCACGTTATGCCGCGCGTGCCTTTGCGGTGCGCGAGGAAAATGGTTTTGTCCATGTGTGGTTGGGTGAGGGGGCACCGCAAGGGGCATTGCCCAGCAGCGATTACCAACCCAGCGGACGCGAATTTACCGGTTCCACTATCGTCAACATGAGTCACGACCAGTACCTGGATGCGATGCTCGACGGTCCGGAATGCTTGCTCGGGTTTCCCCATGTGCGCCTTACCGATTTTTTCCTTGGCGATCTGCGCAGCGAGCAGGGGCGTGTGGTTCTGGAACGAGGTGCGGTATGGAGCACACAAATCCTGCCTTCGCAGTTTGTGGTGGATTACCCCTTGATTGTGCGCACCGCCGTCCCATTGAACGGCGGTACTGTTCGGGTGGATTTGCTGAGCGAAGATGAATTGCCGCTAGTGACGCTGATGATCGCGACCGGTGCCAATCGTCGTGGCACCACCAGCCTGTGTTGGCGTGGCTACGTGCATGAGCAGGTGCCGGCCAGGGCACCGTTGCGCTGGCGAGCAGCACGCCTGCGTAAACAAGCCCCATTCCAGGTGAAAAGCCTGATTGATGGCGCAGCCGTCGCGGCCTTGTTGCAAGCCTCATCCCGTGAACTGCGTGGGTTGCGCCAACCGCGCCTGATTCCCGTCAGCGCAGTCGTCTGAGCACAGGAGTTCCCACCATGCATGCCGTGCCTTCCTCCACCGATACGATCCCTGGCAAAGTGCGGGGTGACTGGACGCCGATCAACTACGACCTGCGTGACACCTGGTTCCCGGTGTCCCATAGCCGCGACCTGAGTGCGCGGCCCATTCGCCGGATCATTCATGCCCAGCCCTATTACCTGTGGCGGGACAACGGGCGCGCGGTGGCTGCCGAGTTTCATCCGCATTTCCCCCAGAAAGAGCTGATACTCACAGCGTTTACCGGGGGACGGGGCTTTTATCCGCTGGTTGAGCGTTACGGCTACATCTGGGTCTGGTACGGCAATCCGGACGCTGCCGACATGCAGTTGCTCCCGCATATTCCGTTTCTACCGCAGGACGGCAGTCTTCCCGGTTACACCCAGCGTACTGTGCGGTTTGATGCGACCTCGGCGCTGTCGGTGGAAAACCTGATTGACCTGACCCATGCCGATTTCCTGCATGCCAATACCATTGGCGACGGTATCAGTGAGTCGGACGTGGTGGAGGTGCAATGGACCTCCGAGACCGTGACCCGCACTCGTACCGTGGCGCAAAAGTCAGTGGCGCCCATCATGCGCTGGGTCGGCGGTGTGCGCGCCAAATACCAGGACTTTCGCGCCGTGCTGCACATTCACTTGCGCAGCAACGTGTGCATCTCCTATCCGCGCTTTCGCCCCGGGTATGACGTGCCCAACCTGCAACCGTTCCTGCCGGTGGGCAAGCATAGATCGCGGTGTGACGTCACCTTCAACACCACCGCTGCACCCGCGCCTTTTCGCTATGTGATGCCGCGCATCAACTACATCATCCAGCCCCAGGACAACTCGGTGGTGCGCCCGCAGAACCAACGTTATTTCGAGGTCGACGAACGTCGTGACTTGCACTCTCGCTTCGATACGCCGGGTACCCGTTATCGCTACCAGATGGAACAGTTGGTCGAACGTCAGCGTGCCGGCCAGTTCGCCTACGGCAGCGACGCTGAACCCGGGCGGGATATCACAGCCTTGCTCGGCATGAACGACTGACACCCACGCACGAGGAGTACTGCAATGGATCTGGGTATTGGTGGGCGTATTGCGGTGGTGTGTGCATCCTCTCGAGGGCTTGGCAAAGCCTGTGCGCTGGCATTGGCGCAGGAGGGCTGCGAGGTGCTGATCAATGGCCGCGATGCCGAGAGCCTGGCCCACACCGCGCAAGATATTTTACGCAGCACGGGTCGACTGCCACGCACCGTGGTGGCCAACCTGTCCACCGCAGCCGGTCGACAGGCGCTGCTGGCCGCGTGTCCGGTGGTGGATATACTGGTGACCAACAACGGAGGCCCGGAACCGGGCCGTCTGGAGGACTGGGACCATGCCGCCTGGTTGGCGGCCATTGAGGCCAATATGCTTTCAGGCATTCTGCTGATTCAGGCAGTGGTCGGCGGGATGCGCGAGCGGGGGTTTGGCCGCATCGTCAATATCACCTCGGCGATGGTCAAGTCGCCACGCTTGCCCCTGGGATTGTCCACGGCGGCGCGTGCAGGGCTCACGGCTTTCTGCAAAGCCCTGTCAGTCGAAGTCGCGCGCGACAACGTGACCATTAACAATCTGCTGCCCGAACGTATTGAAACCGAGCGCCTGCGCTTCATGACCGAGCAGTTGGCCAAGCATCGCCGACTCAGCGTCGAGCAGGCGCGGGTGGAAATGCTCAAGCCAATAGCCGCGCGCCGATTTGGCCAGCCGAGTGAATTTGCAGCGGCCTGTGCGTTTCTTTGTTCGGCTCAGGCCGGCTACATCACCGGGCAAAACCTACAGGTCGACGGCGGCAGTTACTCCGGGTTGATCTAGCCGGCCCGGCGTTCTTTCCAATCGGCTGGCGGCTCTTCGCTGGCGTCAAAGTCGAGTTCGACTTCAACCCCGTTGGGGTCCTGCATGAACAGCTGCCAGGTGCGTTGCGAGCCTGGCGCACGGATGATTTTGAAGCGCACGCCATGCTCGATTAGACGCGTGCACATCGTCTGCAAGCCACTGGCATGAAAGGCCATATGGTCGAGCACGCCACGTCGCGGTTCCGGCATTTGCGCTACGCCCACGACATGCAGCACTGGCTGGTTCCGGGTGTAAAGCCAGAACCCGGGAACCGGGAAGGGCGGGCGTGGCCCCTCAACCAAACCCAGCACCTCAACATAGAAATCCCGTGTCGCCTGCAGTTGGTCAGAGACAATAGTGAAGTGGTCCATGCGCAGGATCATGTCGAGGCCCTTGATTGTGTTATTGAACTGATTATTAACTATTGTTCATATCCGCGCTTATGATTCTATATTCGGAATACTAATCTATATATGAAATTAATTTTCGATGGCTTAGGGTGACGCCATGGATTCGTTCTGCAGCTTTGCTGCAGAACGCTTTGAGCAGAACAAGCCACTGAAAGGTGCTGTATGAGCCAGGCAATCCTTGAAGGCATTCGCGTCATCAGCCTGTGTTCCGGCATTGCCGGTTCAGCCGCGGGCCTGCAACTGTGTGAAGCAGGTGCCGAAGTGGTCATGGTTGAATCACCTGGCAACGCGGCTAGAGACCACCAGGTGCTGTTCGCGGTGCTCAATCGTGGCAAGCGCAGTGTCACCCTTGACCTGGAGAACCCTGCCGATCGCCAGCAGTTGCGGTTGCTACTGGCCAGCGCCGATGTGCTGCTGCACGATTTCACCCCGGCAGAGGCGCAGGCCCATGGTCTGGCAGACGCGCTGCTCGTCGCAGACTTCCCCCGATTGGTTGTCTCTGCGATCAGCGGCTGGCCGCAACGGCACGCGCTGGCGAATGCCATACCACGGGAAACACTGATCCTGGCGCGCCTGGGCCTGTTGGATGAGCAGCCCGCACATCGCCCCGGCCCGGTGTTTGTGCGCATGCCATTCGCCAACTGGCTGGCCTGCTGGCTGTGTGTGGTCGGGGTAATGGCGCGGTTGCTGGCGCGGGACCGTGACGGCTGTGGCGGCATCGCCCATACGAGTCTGGCACAGGCGGCCCTGGTGCCCATGACCATGCATTGGAACCGGGCGCAAACGCCAACCCCAGCCTTCGCCAAGGGCCTGGATAAATACATTCCGATTCCATTGCACCAGTGCGCCGATGGCCGCTGGCTGCATGTGCATTACTCGCCGGACAAATCGCCGTGGATGGCCGCAGCGCTCAGCGAACTGGGCGAAACCGAAGTGACTCGCCTGAATGCGTTATGGCCACCCAGCCATGTGGCGCCCAACTTCGGCGCCAACAAGGCGATTATCGCCACACGACCGGCGCAGGATTGGGTCGAGCATTTCTGGCAGCACGATGTGGCCGCGCAAATCGCCGGCGCCTTTGGCGATATCTACTTCGACGAGCAGGCGCGCCTCAATGGCTATGTGGTTGAAGTTGACGATGTACAACTGGGCAAGACCCTGCAACCGGGTCCGGCCTGGCAGGTGCAGCCACCTGCGCGAGTCGGCGGCAGTGCACCACTGGTTGGTGAAGGGAACGCAGTACTGCCGGGCGCTGATGCATTGCTCCCAGTGCAAGGGCACAAGTGGAGTCCCGCTCCATTGCCACCGCTGCATGGCTTGAAAGTCTTGGATCTGGGCGCCTACCTGGCCGGGCCGTTTGCCTGCATGCTGCTGGCGGACCTGGGCGCCGAGGTCATTAAAATCGAAGCCCCTAAGGGTGACGCCATGCGCCGTCTGGAGCGAATTTTCAGTGGTACCCAGCGGGGCAAATTGGGGGTCGCGCTGCAACTGGGTGATCCGCAAACCGAGCCCGTCGTCGAGACGCTGGCACGCTGGGCCGATGTGGTGCACCACAACATGCGGCTGCCGGCCGCACGCAAACTCAAGGTTGACTACGAGCGTCTCAAAGCACTTAACCCGCAGTTGGTCTATTGCCATGTCAGCGCCTACGGGCCGAACGGCCCGCGTGCGGATTGGCCAGGCTTTGACCAACTGATGCAGGCCTCCTGCGGCTGGGAGGTCGAGCAGGGCGGCGAAGGACAAGCGCCGATGTGGCTGCGTTTTGGCGTGGGTGATTTTTTTGCCGGTTTATCCTCGCTTTATGGCTTGCTACTGGGGTTGTACGAGCGCAACCGCAGCGGCGCCGGGCAAATGGTCAGTTCCTCATTGTTGGGCGCCACGTTGCTGTCGATGAGCGAAGCGGTGGTGCTGGAGGATGGCAGTCTCACGCCTGTCGCCCATATGGACGCGCAACAGACGGGGCTGAATGACGCACACCGTCTGTATCTGTGCAGCGATGCCTGGCTGGCGGTGGCAGCGCTGCAGCCTGATGAAATTCAGCGCTTCACCGCACTGGTGGGCAGTCGTCCCGAGGATTATTTCGCAGGCCTCACCCGGCAGGCGGCACTGGCAGCACTGACTGGCGTGCAGGTTCCTGCGCAGGCCGTGCTGGAGGCGCAGATGGATGCGTTTCTCGACAGCCCCGAACACGCTGCCGCGGGCCTGCATGCCCATTATCCCCATGCGGTGTACGGGGACCTGCAACAGATTGGCGCGTTCTGGGATTTCGGCAATTTGCCGTTGTCGCTGAATCGCCCGCCACCGGCCCTCGGCCAACATACCCGGCAAGTCATGGCAGAGCTCGGCTACACCCGCAGTGAAATTGAGCGCATGGCCTCGGCGGGTCTGGTGGCGCTGTAAAAGCGTGGCTATTGCTCGACAGCATTCATCGACAAGCACAAGGAACACCCATGTACGAGTTGGATTTCAGCGGTAAAACCGTGCTGGTGATCGGCGGTTCCAGTGGCATTGGCAATGGCATTGCACAGAACTTTCGCCAGCGCGGTGCCGAAGTGCATGTCTGGGGCACACGAGCCTCGGCAGCGGCCTATCGAGATTCACCCGACTCTAATCTCGAAGGCCTGCACTACGCCCAGGTCGACGTTGCGGACGCGGCGTTGATTGAAGTCGCCAGCGTGCCCTTCACCCGCCTGGATGTGCTGGTGCAAGCACAAGGCACGGTGCTCTACGACCGTCAGGAATTTCTGACCGAGGGTTTCAAGCGCGTACTCGACGTCAACCTCATCAGCCTGATGGTGTGCGCACAGAAGTTTCACCCGCTGTTGATGCAGGCCAAGGGCTCGATGATCACCGTCAGTTCCGCTGCCGCCTTCCACTCCACGCGTGGCAATCCGGCCTACAACGCTTCGAAAACCGGTGCTTTTGGACTCACTCGCACCCTGGCCGAAGCCTGGGCTCGTGACGGCATCCGGGTCAACGGCATTGCCCCCGGGCTGGTGGAAACCAAGCTGACACGGGTAACCACCAGCAACCCCAAGCGCCTCGAAGGCGCGTTGCGGGCCATTCCTCAAGGGCGCCTGGGCACGCCCCAGGACATGGCCAACGTGGCGCTGTTTCTTGCCTCGCCGCTGGCCAGCTATGTGCTCGGCCAAACCCTGTTGGTCGACGGCGGCATGCTGCTGGCCTGATCGTTATTTACTAGGAGACACACCATGGCCTGGGACTTTCAGACCGACCCCGAGATACAGGCGGAACTGGATTGGATCGAGCAGTTTGTACGTGAGGAAGTCGAGCCCCTCGATCATGTGCTGGGCAGCCCGTGGAATATCCACGATCCGTTGTTCAAGCAGCTGGTCAAGCCGCTGCAAGCGCAGGTGAAGGCACGCAAATTGTGGGCCTGTCACCTGGGACCGGAGCTGGGTGGGGCAGGGTATGGCCAGGTGCGCCTGGCGTTAATCAATGAAATTCTCGGTCGTTCGCTGTTTGGCCCGATTGTGTTTGGCTGCCAGGCCCCAGATTCCGGCAACGGGGAAATCCTCGCCCATTACGGCACCCCGGCGCAGAAGCAGCGCTACCTGCAACCGCTGCTCGATGGCGATATCGTGTCCTGCTTCGCCATGACCGAGCCGCAAGGTGGCGCGGATCCCGCCGTGTTCACCACCGAAGCGGTGCGCGATGGCGATGACTGGCTGCTGAGCGGCGAAAAATGGTTTGCCTCCAATGCCCGCTACGCAGCGTTCTATATCGTGATGGCGGTCACCGATAAAAGCGTATCGGTGTATGAAGGCATGTCTATGTTCATCGTCGCCGCTGACGCGCCCGGGGTTAGCATTATCCGTAACGTCGGTATCGCCGATGACCCAGCCGCCACCCATGCTTATCTGTCATTCGACAGGGTGCGAGTGCCCGCGGGCGACATGCTCGGTGCGCCCGGCCAGGCATTTGTCGTGGCTCAGGTTCGGCTCGGTGGTGGCCGCGTGCACCACGCCATGCGGGTGATTGGTCAGGCGCAAAAAGCCCTTGATGCACTCTGTGAGCGGTCCCTGTCGCGCAGTACCCAGGGCAGCCGTTTGGCGGATAAGCAAATGATCCAGGAAAAAATTGCCGATTCATGGATCGAGCTGGAGCAATTTCGCTTGCTGGTGATGCGCACGGCGTGGCGCATCGATCAGTACCAGGACTACAAGCGAGTGCGCCAGGACATCGCCGCAGTGAAGGCTGTTATGCCCAAGGTGTTGCATGACATCGCCGCCCGCGCCCTGCATGTGCATGGTTCGCTGGGCGTCAGTGAAGAAATGCCCTTTACCGGCTACATCGTGCGCTCCTTCCAGATGGGACTGGCCGATGGGCCAACCGAGGTGCACAAAGTCACGGTTGCCAAACAGCTGCTGCGCGACTATCAGCCCTGCGACGAATTGTTCCCCGATTACCATCGACCCACCGCCGAGGCCCGTGCCCGGGAAAAATACGCCGACGTATTGGCCAGCCTTGGCGAGCGCAATCCATGAACGACTGGCAGGATCTGGTCGACCTCGAGCGCCTGGCCGACTGGATGGATAGTCAAGGCCTGGAGCGCGGCCCCATCGAGGCCCCGATACGTTTGACCGGAGGCACGCAAAACCTGCTGCTGCGCTTTCGGCGCGGTTCGCGTGAATTCGTCCTGCGTCGGCCTTCCAGGGAACTGCGCGAAGTCGGCGGCAAGACGATTGCCCGTGAAGCGCGTTTGCTCAAGGCATTGGCGGGGTCGCAAGTGCCCCATGCCGGTTTGATTGCCGATTGTGCTGACCCAGGCGTTTTGGGCGCCAGTTTCTACTTGATGGAACCAATAGAGGGTTTCAATCCCAACTGCGCGACCGGTTTGCCGGCGCCTCATGCGCAGCAGTCTGAAATGCGCCGGCGCATGGGGCTGGCCATGGTCGATGCGCTGTTGCGCCTGGGCGAAATTGACTACCAGGCGGTGGGGCTGGCGGATTTTGGCCGGCCTGAGGGTTTTCACCAGCGTCAGGTCTCACGCTGGCTGGCGCAGATGGACAGTGTCAAAGACTATCCCGGTTGGCCCGGCGCCAAGGGTCTGCCGGGGCTCGAACGCTTGGCCCAATGGTTAAGCGAGCATTGTCCGCAGCAGTTCCAGGCCGGTATCCAGCACGGTGACTTTCACCTGTCCAATGTCATGTTCCGGCACGACGACGCAGAGCTCGCCGCGGTAGTCGATTGGGAGCTAGCCACCGTCGGTGATCCGTTGCTCGATCTCGCCTGGCTGGTGGTGACCTGGCCCGATGCCGAGGGTCGTGGCGCCGGCACCATCGAAGTGCATCCCTGGGATGGCTTTTGCAGCAGCGATGAATTGGTCGCCCATTACCGCGCCGGCAGCTCACGCTCGTTGGCGGACTTGACCTGGTACCTGGTGTTGGCTGGGTTCAAGCTCGGCATTTTTCTCGAAGTCAGCCACGCACGTGCCTGTGCAGGTAAAGCCTGCAGGGTCACCGGTGAAAAACACCACGCCTCGGCGCTGCGCCTGATCGCTACGGCGTTGCAACGTATCGAGCAACTATCCTGATATATCCAGACAAGAGGAACAGCCCATGCAACTGGCCGGTAAGCGGATCATCGTCACGGGGGGCGCCCGCGGCATTGGCGCGGCAGTGGTCAAGGCGTTTGTGGAAGAGGGTGCCCATGTCGTCAGTCTCGACCTGGGCGAGGCAGCCTCGATAACGGGTGACGGTGGTGGTTGGGCGCACTCGCGAGTCTGTGACATCGCTGACAGCCAATCGGTGGACGCGGCCTTTGCCTGGGCCAGCGAACAGCTCAACGGTCTGGATGTGCTGGTGCATGCCGCGGGCATCGCGCCGAATGCCAGCGCCGACAGCATCACGCTGGACGAGTGGGAAAAGGTCTTTGCGGTCAATACCCGTGGCACTTTCCTGACCAACCGAGCGGCCTATGAGCTGCTCAAGGGCAGCGGCGGGCGCATCATAAATTTCGCCTCTGCCGCAGGCGTACTCGGACAGCCGGGCAAAGCCCATTACGCCGCCAGTAAGGGCGCCGTACTGGCGTGGACGCGCACGGTGGCGCGGGAGTGGGGGCCCTTGGGCATTACCGTCAACGCGATTGCTCCGGCGATGTGGACGCCGATGTACGACGCCACCCGCGCGAGCATGAGCGCCGAGCAATTGCAGCAACACGATGCGTACATGGCCGGCCAAGTACCAATCGGCGGCAAGCTGGGCGAACCGGCCCGGGACCTGGCCCCTGTGCTGGTGTTTCTTGCCGGCGATGGCTCGCGGTTTGTCACCGGTCAGACGCTGGTGATTGACGGCGGGATGATGATGCTCAGTTGAGTGGCAAGCAGTGTGCCTGGGTGAGCCCGGCACACGTGCCTAGCGACCGCGGATCAGCTGCAAAAACTCCTGGCGGGTGTTGTACGACTCGCGGAAGGCGCCGAGCATCACCGAGGTGCTCATCACCGAGTTTTGTTTCTCAACACCGCGCATCATCATGCACATGTGTTTTGCCTCGATCACCACCGCCACCCCGGCGGCATCGGTCACCTGGGCAATGGCGTCGGCAATCTGGCGTGTCAGGTTTTCCTGAATCTGCAAACGCCGGGCGAACATGTCGACAATACGCGCGATTTTCGACAGCCCCAGCACCTTGCCTGTCGGTATATAGGCGACATGGGCTTTGCCAATAAACGGCAGTAAATGATGTTCGCACAGGGAGTAAAGTTCGACGTCCCGGACGATGACCATCTCATCGTTGTCCGATTCAAACAGTGCGCCATTGACGATTTGTTCGAGGCTTTGCTGGTAGCCATGACAGAGGTACTGCATGGCTTTTGCTGCGCGCTTTGGCGTGTCCAACAAGCCTTCACGTTCTGGATTTTCACCTACGCCGTGGAGAATCTCACGGTAATTTCTGGCCAGTTCTTCGTTCATGGTTTGACCTTGTTGAATGAACCAACATCCCGGGCTGCACAATGTTCAGCCCGGGCAAGGCTTACAGTTGAGTGACGGCGATTTTGCTGTTGCTCTGGCTGGCATCATGGAATTGGGCGGTGTTGCCATTGCGCCACTGCTCTAGCAATTGCGCCTGGCGTTGTTGCGCATGGCCGAGGAATCGCTCTTTGACCGGACCATAGCCGCGAACGCTTTCAGGCAATTCCACCAGATCCTGGGCCAGGCCCAGTTTTTGGGTGGTCAAGCCCGCCAGCACTTCGTCGAGGATCTGTTCGTAGTTGGCCAGCCAATTGCGTTCCACCTTGCGCTCATGGGTACGACCGAATGGATCAAGCCAGGTATTACGCAGGAACTTGAGCCTGGCCAGCAGTTTGAAGCCTTGCAGCATCCAGGGGCCGAAGCTGCGTTTTTTCGGTTCACGGCCGGAGCCGTTATCGTTCAGCAGCGGCGGAGCGAGGTGGAAGCGCAGGCGATAGTCGCCTTCGAAGCCAGCCTGGATTTTTTCCAGGAATTGGCCGTCGGTAAACAGACGGGCTACTTCATATTCATCCTTGATGGCCAGCACTTTGAAGTAGTAACGGGCGACGCTTGCCGACAGCTTGCCGGGTTGCCCGAGCAGTGCGGTTTCTGCCTTGATGAATTGCTCGACACGATAGCGGTAGCGTTGGGCATAGGCGTAGTTCTGGTACGCAGTGAGAAACTCCATGCGCCGTGCCAGCGTTTCTTCCAGGCTTTGCGACAGTAAGCGGTCCGGGCTTTGCACCTTGCCGGCTTCCAGTTTGCGTAATACCCGTGGCAGGTCATGGGCGCTGCGCCGACCCCAGTCAAAGGCCGAGAGATTAAAGGGCACCGCCGTGCCGTTCAGTTCGATGGCCTGTAGTAGCGCCGCTTTACCCACCGGCAACCAGCCCTTCTGGTAGGCATAGCCGAGCATGAACGTGTTGGTCGCAATCGAATCACCCATCAGGGCCGTGGCGATTTTGCTTGCGTCGATAAAATCCGCATGCTCAGTGCCCACCGCTTCGGCGATTTGCTCCGACATGTTGCCGGTCTGGAAGGTCGGGTCCGGGTGTTTCAGCAAATCACCAGTTTCCGCCTGCTGGGCGAAGGTACGCACAAAGGCGCTGGTGATGGTTTCTTCGCTGTTGATCAAGGCATGGGTCACGCCATGACGCAGTTTGGATAGGGTTTCGGTGTTGGCGCTGACCACCAGGTCGCAACCGAGTAGAAGGGCGGTTTCACCTTCGGCAATCCGCGGTGCAAACAACTGTTCCTGGTGCGCGGCAATGCGAATGTGCGACCACACCGCACCGCCTTTTTGTGCCATGCCGGCCATGTCCAGATTGAGCGTGCCTTTGCCTTCGATGAACGCCGCCATTCCCAGCAGGGCGCCGATGGTCACCACGCCCGTACCGCCCACGCCAGTGACCAGGATGCTATATGGTTCTTCCAGCGCTACGGTCGCGGGCGTCGGCAAATCCCACACGTCATTCTTCGCGGAGGCCAGGGCTTTGGGTTTGCGCAAGGTGCCACCTTCGACCGTGACAAAACTCGGGCAAAAGCCGTTGAGGCAGGTGAAGTCTTTGTTGCAGGAAGACTGGTCAATTTCACGCTTGCGGCCGTACTCGGTTTCCACCGCCACCACCGACATGCAGTTGGACTTGCTGCTGCAATCGCCACAGCCTTCACATACTGCTTCGTTGATCACGACTCGACGTGCAGGGTCCGGGAATTTGCCGCGTTTACGCCGCCGACGTTTTTCCGCGGCACAGGTCTGGTCATAGATGATTGCCGACACCCCCTGGAACTGGCGCAACTGTTCCTGCACTTCGTCCATTTTGTCGCGACGCAGCACCGGCACGCCGTCTGCCAGATCACGGATGTGCTGATATTTCTCGACATCGTCACTGACGACCACAATACGTTGCACGCCCTCGGCCGCGAGCTGTCGGCTGATCTGCGCAACGCTGAGGCTGCCGTCCACAGGCTGTCCGCCGGTCATGGCCACGGCATCGTTGTAGAGAATCTTGTAGGTGATTTGCACCTTGGCCGCGATGGCGGCCCGAATCGCGAGAATGCCGGAGTGGAAATAGGTGCCGTCGCCCAGGTTGGCGAAGACATGCCGGGTCTTGGTGAAAGGTGCCTGGCCGATCCATGCCACGCCTTCGCCGCCCATCTGGCTGAACGTCTGGGTCTGCGGGTAGATCCATGCCGCCATGTAGTGGCAACCGATACCGGCCAGCGCACGACTACCCTGCGGGACCTTGGTCGAGGTGTTGTGCGGGCAACCGGAACAGTAGTGGGGCACGCGTTCCATCAGGTTGCTGAACTGGCCTTTGCTGGCCAGTTGTGCGTCCAGTACCGCCAGGCTCACTTGCAGCGGACCATTCTGATGCAGGTGCAAAATACGCTTGGCCAACGCACGGGCGATCATTGCCGGGGTCAGGTCATTGGTCGCCGGCAGCAACCAGCCGGTGTGCGGCAGGCTCCATTCGCCTTTATCGTCAAACTTGCCGACGATGCGCGGGCGTACGTCTTCGCGCCAGTTGTAGAGTTCTTCCTTGAGCTGGTACTCGATCATGTGGCGTTTTTCTTCGACCACCACGATTTCTTCCAGGCCCTCGGCAAACTGGCGCACGCCTTCGGCTTCCAGCGGCCAGACCATACCGACCTTGTACACGCGCAGGCCGATCTGCTGTGCGAGGGTTTCATCGATACCAAGGATTTTCAGCGCCTGGCACACGTCGAGGTACGATTTTCCGGAAGTGATGATGCCGATGCGCGCTTTCGGTGAGTCCATCACGATACGGTCGAGACGGTTGACCCGGGCGTAGGCGAGGGCGGCATACAGCTTGTGTTCCAGCAGGCGTTGTTCCTGCGCCAGGGGCGGGTCAGGCCAACGGATATTCAAGCCGCCTTCGGGCAACGGGATATCCGGAATGATCGGTTGTACGCGATGAATGTCGATGTCGACCACGGCCGCGCTTTCCACGGTATCGGCCACCGCCTTGAGCGCAACCCAGCAACCGGAGTACCTCGACATGGCCCAGCCGTGCATGCCGTAGTCGAGGTATTCCTGCACGCCCGATGGCGCCAGCACCGGCATCATGACCGCTTTGAAAATGTGCTCGGTCTGATGCGGCAGGGAGGAGGAACGGGCGCCGTGGTCATCACCGGCAATCGCCAGCACACCGCCGAATTGTGAGGTGCCGGCAGCGTTGGCGTGACGGAACACATCGCCGCAGCGGTCCACGCCCGGGCCCTTGCCGTACCACATGCCGAACACGCCGTCGTAGGTCGCGCCTTCGAAGATATTGACCTGCTGGGTACCCCAGATCGAGGTGGCGGCGAGATCTTCGTTCATGCCCGGATGGAACACCGTGTGGTGTTCCTTGAGATAGTCGCGGGCCTTCCACAAAGCCTGATCAAAACCACCCAGCGGCGAGCCACGGTAGCCGGAAATAAACCCGGCGGTATTCAGACCATTGGCCAGATCGCGCTGGCGCTGCATCAGAGGCAGGCGCACCAGCGCCTGAATCCCGGTGAGTAAAACTTTTCCGCTGTGCTGGATGTATTTGTCATCCAGAGACGGGGACGCACTCATGCTCATCCTCCAGGCTTTATTGTCATGGCGGCGCCAGGAGAGCGGCGTTGCCTAGTTATTGGCCGGAGTCTAGGGAGGGGGGGTGTGGATCGTAAAATCACAAAAACAGCGGGGTGGTATTGGATATTTGAATACCGGAATGTTCTTTGGCATTTGATCAATATCAAATGCATTTCAGCAATGCTCCCAATCGTTGTGCCCAAACCTCCCTGTCCCGTTTACTTCAGCCATACCGAAGCCCTCAGGCCAGCGCTCTTCGGCGCGGTTGAAACGGCCCGGCACTTCGGCTGCCAATAACAAAAAGAATGGGAAGGGAGTGTTGATGATCGACGCAAAACCAAAGCCGTTAAGCCTGGCCATCTGGCTCAGTGTGATCGGGTGTGTCTTGTCCGTTGGCAACAGTCGGGCTGCCGAGTTCGATACCGGCAATCCGGACCTCACCGCGCGCTGGGACAACACCGTTCGCTACAACGTCGGCGTGCGAGCTGAGGGGCGTGACAATGCCTTGGCCAACAACGCCACCTACGACGAGTCTGATTCCAAGTTTGATAAAGGCGATGTGGTGACCAATCGCGTCGACCTGATGAGCGAAATGGAGGTGGCCTACAAGAAGTACAACGGCTTTCGCATCAGCGGCGCTGCCTGGTACGACCAGGCGTACGAAGACACCGATGTCGAAACCAGCGATGGCAACGTCTTCTACCCCGGCGCATTTCCGGGTAAGAGTACGCCGAGCTATACCAACGGCCATTACTCCAACTTTACCAAGCGCTACCACCGCGGACCCAGCGGCGAATTGCTGGACGCCTTTGCGTTTACCCGCTTCGACCTTGGCGACATCCCGGTCAGCGTGCGTGCCGGCCGGCACACCGTGTATTGGGGCAATGGCCTGTTGATTGCCGGGCATGCCATTTCCTACTCACAAGCACCGCTGGATGGGCGCAAGGCCGTGAGTAACCCCGGCACCGAGACGCGCGAAATCTTCCTGCCGTTGACGCAGATTTCCACCCAGGCGCAGGTCACCGACAAGTTGTCGCTGGCGGCGCAATATTTCTTCGAATGGGACACTACTCGTGCGCCTGAGGGCGGCACTTACCTGGCCTCCGCCGACATCGCACTGGAAGGCCCGGACCGCTTGCCGTTGTTCAGTGGTTTCACACGGCCATTGATCGATCCGCTCAAGCCCAAGGACGAGGGCAACTGGGGCGTGATGGGTACCTACAGCTTCGACTATCTGCACTCGGAAGTCAGCCTGTACTACCGCGAGTTCGATGATTACAACCCGTGGGGCCTGCAAGTGGCGCCGACTTTCGCCCGCTACGTTTACGCCAACAACGTCAAGCTTTATGGCCTGGGTTACTCCGCAGGACCGGTACTGGGTGGCGGCTCCGTGGGGGTAGACCTGTCGTATCGCCAGAACACTTCCCTGATCTCCAGCAACATCAGCACCGTCGACAACGAGGGCGCCCGAGGTGATACCTGGCACCTGGTGGTCAACAGCCTTTGGTTGCTGCCGCGTACCAATTACTTCGACACCGGCAGCCTGATCACCGAAATGGCGTTCAGTCACGTGGAAAAGGTGACAGAGCATGAAGAGCTGTTCAAGGGCGAAGGCTACCGCGGCTGCCCGGCGGGGCAGGACAAACACTTCGGCTGCGCCACCGACAACTATGTCGGCCTTGCCGTTAGCTTTGCGCCGCAGTGGCTGGGGGTGTTCCCCGGTTGGAATATTTCTACCCCGATGAGCGTGGATTACGGTGTCAGCGGCAATGCCGCCACAGGGGGAGGCAACGAAGGCAAATACACCTGGAAGGCCGGCGTGAAGGGCACCTACGACGAGCGCATGGACGTGACGCTGTCTTATATCGGCTACGGCAGCGAACGCCATTACGCCGATGTCAATGGCGTAGGAAAAACCGTCGTCGGCGGTTCCGGCGACGTTGGACTGTCCGACCGTAACTGGGTCTCCCTGACCGTCAGCACAGCGTTCTAAACCGCCCCTGAAATGCAATGCAGTGATCACCGGGCTCGGTGATCACCCATCTGAATGGAGAAGGTCATGAAGATTAATTCTTGTGCGATAGGCCTCGTAGCCATCGCTTTGGCGGGGTCGGCGGTGGCTGATGAGAGCTTTACCACAGCCGACCTGGGCGGCAAGCTCACGGCGTTTGGTTCGATTGTCGATGGCAACGCGGCGGGCACTATTCCGGCTTACGACGGTGGTCTGAAAGTCCCTGCCGGTATGGTGCCTGGCGATGGGACCTGGCCGAACCCGTTTGCCAATGAAAAGCCACGCTTGCGCATTACCGCAAGCAACGCGGACCAGTACGCTGAGCAGATGACGGCCGGGCAGATGAAGTTGCTCAAAAAGTACCCCGACACTTATTACCTTGAGGTGTACCCCACCCACCGGACCGCTACCTTTCCAGCAAACTTCCTGGCAGCTACCCAGCGCAACGCCACCCGCAAAGACTGCAAAACCGAGAACGATGGCCTGTCGATCAGCGAAGCGTGCCGTGGCGGCCTGCCTTTCCCGCTGCCGCGCGATGGCCGCGAGGTGATGTGGAACTACATCCTCAACTATCAGGGCGTGAATGGCTGGGACTGGAACCACAGTGCCTATGTGGTCAATGAGGGCCACATCACGCTGACCAACACCAACCGTTCCACCGGCGAAAAACCTTTCTATCAAATGGATGTGCCAGGGCGTGATCCGAAAATCGCCCAGCGTATCTGGTCGCACGTCGTCGCGCCGGCCCGTACGGCCGGGCAGGCATCCGGGTATTGGGATTACCTCGACCCGGTCACCGACTCCCGCTACGCCTGGAGCTACAGCACCGGCCAGCGGCGTGTACGCAAGGCTCCGGAGTTCAACTACGACACACCTAACTCGGCGTTCGGCGGGGTAGCGTTCTACGACGAAATCTTCCTGTTCTCCGGGAAGATGGACCGCTTTGACTGGAAGTTGGTGGGCAAGAAGGAAATGCTGATTCCCTACAGCAACTACACGCTGAAATGGGGTTGTGACATGGAGAAAAAACTCATGCCCAACCACATCAATCCGGCCTGTGAACGCTGGGAGCTGCACCGTGTCTGGGTGGTAGAAGCCACGCGCAAGGACGGCGTGCGCCACGCGCAGAAAAAACGCCGCTACTACATCGACGAAGACACCTTCGGCGCGGCTGTCTACGACGCCTGGGACGACAGTGGCGCGCTGTTCCGTACCGGCTCGCAGTACAACATCGAGGCCTACGGCATCCCCAACAATCCGCAACAGGACTCCTACTCGCTGTACGACTTTACCCGTGATCAGTACGGCATGTTCGGTAATGGCCCTACACGCTACCGCCAGGAGCCGGTCGCCGAGCGTGAAGCCAACCCGCAGACCATCGCTGGTGGTCAAACCCGCTGACATCGTGCGCCCTTTTCGGCGTTCACCTCGGACGCCGATTTTTTTCTTCGTTCCCGAGACCTGTTTATGAGCGAGATTCTGAAACGCCTGGACGGCAAAGTCTGCGTGATCACTGGCGCGGGCAGCGGCATTGGCCGCGCTTCGGCACTGCGTTTTGCCAGGGAAGGCGCCACCGTGGTGGTTACCGATCTTTTCGCCGAATCGGCGCAGGCCGTGGCGGCCGAGATCGGCGTCAATGCCCTGGTATTGCAAGTGGATGTCGGCCAGGAAGACGCCCTGCGGGAGATGGTTGAACAGACCGTCCGGACCTTCGGCCGTATCGACGTGCTGTTCAATAATGCGGTGTACCGCAACCCGGCCACCACCCGCGATATCGACTTCATCAACTTCAACACCGAGCTGTTCCACAACTGCATGCGGGTCAATGTGTTGGGCGGAGTGTTGGCGTGCAAATACGCCTTGCCGCACATGCTCGCCCAGGGCAGCGGCTCGATTCTGTTCACCTCGTCCACCAGCTCGATTGCTGGCGAAATCTCCCAGTTCAGCTACGGCGCCTCCAAGGCCGCGCTCAATTGGTACGTGCAAACCATTGCCGCGACCTTTGGTAAACGCGGCATTCGTTGCAACGGCATTTTGCCGGGGGTGATTCGCACACCGGCCATGGAAAGCTGGGCCAACGAGGCCATGAAAAGCGCTTTTCTCGACCTGCAAAACGTACCGCAGCTGGGCGAGCCGGAAGACATCGCCGCCATGGCCGCATTTCTTGCCAGCGACGACGCCGCCTATGTCAACGGCACTTTGATGCGCGTAGACGGCGGTATGAGTTGTGGTACGCCGATGGTGCCGGTGGTGCGCAATTTCCTGCTGCCCCAAGCCTCGATCTGATCCCGATCAATTCACTGCACTGGAGCCCGTTTCATGGCACTCGAACAGGAACGCTTCATCCTCGACATGCTGGCCGCCTGGGGCGATGGCAGCGACGGCAGGCGCCCGGATATCGAACGCATCATGGCCACTTTTGCCGACGACGCTGTCTGGCAACTTTGGGTCCCCGGTGGTCCGGTGATCCGTGGTCGTGACGCGCTGCGCAAGGAGATAGAGCGGCAGATGAGTTATGTCACGCATAACCACTGCAACACGCGCCACATCGTCTCTTCCGAGCGAGTGGTAATGACCGAACGTGAGGATTACTGCGTAAACAACGGTGTGCCCATGCCGCACTCGATGGTGGCGGTCTATGAGCTGGACGAGCATGGCCTTATCTGTGCCTGGCGCGAATATCTGGACACCGCCGACCTGGCGAAGAAAAAGGGCGTGCCGCTGGAGCTTGTGGGCGGGCCGAACGCTGGTGTTGTCAGCAGCCATTGATAGCAGCGCTGGACATCAGCGCCTGGAGGAGACACCTATGCCAACAACAAGTGCGACCTGTGATCCGGTCGAAGAAAAACTGCGGGCCTTTGTCGAAGGGCTGCTGGGTGGGAAGGTCACGGCCATGCAGCGTCTGCTGCGCTGGCGCCCGGCCTGGAACCTTGAGCTGCAACGCGATGGCGAAACCCTTCAGTTGCATATTCGGGGCGAGCGCGGTGGGGATGTCAGTCCATTCCCGGATCTGCGTCGGGAGGCGGATATTCTCTCCCTGCTCGGTCAGCAAGGCGTGCCCGTACCGCATATCTACGGCTTTTGCGAAGACCCGCAAGCCATCCTGATGCAGTTGGTGCCGGGTAGCCGTGACGTCAGTACGGCGAAGAGCGATGCCGAACGTCACGGGGTTGCACGCCAATGGGTCGATGCCATGGCGCGTATGCACCAATTGCCGTTGCAACCCTTTATCGATCAGGGTATCAGCCTGCCCAAAAGTGCCGAGGAAATTACACTGGCAGGTCTGGAAGCCTATTACCCGTTGTATGCGCGTAATAAAACCAAGCCTCAGCCTCTGGCCGAATTCGCCCTCGGTTGGCTGCGGCGCAATGTGCCACAGCACCGAACCCGTCCTGCTTTCGTTCAGTACGATTCGGGGCAGTTTCTGTTCGAGAACGGACAGGTACATGGCCTCTACGATTTTGAGTTCGCCATGATCGGTGATCCTCTGGCCGACCTGGCTTCGGCGCGCATGCGCGACAACTACGAACCGCTCGGAGACAGTTTTGCGGCCTTGTATCGCTACTATCAACAAGTGACCGGTGAACCGGCGGAGCCTGATGTGGTGCGTTACCACACCGCGCTCTTCGCCACGGTCAGCACCATGCAGTTCTCGGCGTCGGTGGCCACGCCACAACCGGGTGACCCGCATGACACCTACACCGAATTTGATATCGCCCTGCGCCGGGTGGTGGTGCATGCGCTGGCCGAGGCCATGGGTGTTCCCCTGCAAAAACCGAATCTGGACATTGTCGGCACAGGACCCAATGCACAGCTGCTGACCATGCTGACCGATGCCTTGGCCCAAGTTGAGGTTGGCAGCGATTTCCAGAAAACCAAACTGCGCGCAGTAAGCAAACTTGTGGAATACCTGGGCCGTGGCGATGCCATGGAGTTGCACTTGCGCAAGCTGGAGCAACAGGACGCGCAAGCGCTGCTGGACCGCACCTTCAGTGACTACAGCGAGATCGATGCAGCGCTGGAAGCCTTTGTCAAAAGCGCCGGGCCGGAATACGACGAACCCTTGCTGCACCTGTTCATGGCGCAAATCGAGCGGCGCGTCCTGGTCTATGGCAGCACCGCCATTGGCGCCTCCGCCAGCCACATCGACCTGCCGCCAGTCGCCTGATGCGATGAAGCCTTCTTCGCCCGGTGGCTGGCCGCCGGGCCTTTGTTCTCGGAGTGTTTATGTCTGTTGCTAATAACGCCTTCAAACATCGGTATGGCCCGTGGGCAGTGATCGCGGGTGCCTCGCATGGGGTGGGCGCCGCATTTGCCCATGCACTCGCCGAGCGTGGCCTTAACTGTGTGCTGGTGGCGCGCCGTGGCGAAGCCCTGGCGCTGTTGAAAAATGATCTGGAGCAACGTTACGACGTTGAGGTGTTGCTGCTCATCCAGGACCTGTCCCATCCCGATGCCTGTGAGCAATTGCTGGCGGCCGTTGGTAAGCGGCAAGTCGGCCTGTTTATCTACAACGCCGGGGGCGACCCCTACATCACGCGTTTTCTCGATACTTCGGTCGACGACTGGGGCGCCTTGCTGCGCCTCAACTGCCTGACTGTGATGCAATGCAGCCATGCCTTCGGTGCCGCAATGCTGGAACGCGGGCGAGGTGGATTGCTGCTGGTGGGGTCCCAAGCCGCGTTGGGCGGGATTCGAAAACTGGCGATGTACACCGCCACCAAAGGATTTGCGCTGAACCTCGGCGAGTCGTTATGGGCGGAGTGGAAAGATCGTGGTGTGGATGTGCTTAACCTGGTCATCGGTACCGTGGACACCCCAACCATGCGCGATGCCATGGTCAAACTGAACATCCCCGACGCCCTCACAATGACGCTGCCCAAGGCTGAAGACCTGGCGCTATTGGCGCTTCAGGAACTGGGCAATGGCCCGACGCTGATACACCCCGAAGACACCCGCGAACCGCTTGCCAATGCACCTGGCCCGGCACGCCGTGCACAGGTGTTGAGCCAGAGCACGCAAGCGGCTGTGTTTATCGGCAACGACTGAGGTCTAACACGATGAAAGGCTTTGATAACGCAGAATTCAAACGCGGTTGGAGGGTGCTGATTCTGGCACTTGTGGGTGTCGCCACCAGTTCCAGTTCGTTGCTGCTGTACAGCTTCAGCTCCCTGGTAATTCCCCTGGAACAGGCCATGGGCTGGGGCAGGGCGGAGTTACAAGCGGCGATCACCGCACTGTCTCTGGGCACCATTGTCGCGTCGCAATTGGCCGGCTGGCTCAATTTGCGATATGGCCTGCGCCTGATCACGTTGCTGTCACTGTTGGCGTTGTCCGTGAGCGTCTTCCTCCTGACCTGTATCGGTGGCTCGATCTGGACTCTCTACCTGGGTTTTTTCCTGGTGCCGCTGGCCGGGCTGGGTACGTTGCAGGTGACCTGGTCACACTTGGTCAACCTGTGGTTTGAGGAAAACCGAGGCCTGGCGTTGGCGATCATCCTCAGCGGCTCCGGGCTCGCGGCCATCATGCTGCCGCTGATCACCGCCTGGGCGATCGGCCGCTGGAATTGGCAGGCGGGTTTTATCGCATTGGGCGTGTTGCCGGTGCTGCTGGCATTGCCTTTGGCATTGCGCTGGTTAATGCCGACCGCTGTCGTCAGCCACAGCACAGCACCACTTGCGGTCACCGGCGAACGGTCCGGCGGGTTGCTGTTGCGCGAGGCGCTGCGTTCGTGGCGGTTCTGGGTGTGCAACCTGTCGATGACATTGGTGGTGTCCTGCGTGGTGGGCATGGTCACCAATATCGTGCCATTGTTGCAGGATCGAGGCCTGAGCGCCCTGCAGGCCAGCCAGGTTTTCAGCAGCTTTGGCGTATCTCTGATTCTCGGCCGGTTGCTGGTGGGATATCTGATTGACCGGTTGTGGGCCCCCGGTGTCGCCTCTTTGGCGCTGCTGATGCCGGCATTTGCCTGCGGCATTTTTGTATATGGCGACTCCAGCATTGCCCTGTACACCCTCGCCACATTGCTGGTGGGCGTTGGTGCGGGGGCCGAATTCGATATCGCGGCATTCCTGATCGCCCGCTACTTCGGCATGCGCGACTACGGTCGCTTGTTCGGTGCCCATCTGGGCCTGATTACCGCCGGTGCCGCGATCTCGCCATTGCTGTTTGCGGGGCTGTTCAAGCTGACCGGTGGCTACTCGGCCATGCTGTTGTTCAGTTTTATCTGCTTTGTCGTCGGCCCCTTGCTTCTCCTGACGCTGGGTGGGTATCCGCGTTATCAGGCCGAGTCATTGGCGACCCGCTAGCAGAATTTCAAGCTAAACATATGGACAAATAATTGAATTGTGTTCAACTACCGCTCTAAGTGCAGCCTTAAAATAAAACAGACAAGGAGAATGCCATGCGTGCAGCAATTATTTCCGAGCGCAATGCGCTGCCGGTCGTCGAGGAGTTTCGTGAGCCGAAGCCGCAAGACGGCGCGGTACTGATCGATGTCGATACCGCTGGCCTGGGGGGCTGGGATGTACTCGGCGCCTACCGTCTCGGTGTGGAATACCCCTGTGTCATTCGCGGCGAAGGCGTAGGCCGTGCGCCGGATGGCCGTCGGGTGTATTTCGGGGAACGCTCGGTGCTGCCATTTGGTGCCTGGGCAGAGCGCACCCTGGTGCCGCAAGCAGAAGTGTGGAATGTGCCGGACGATGTCGACGATAAAACCGCAATCAGCATGGGCATTGCGGCTACCGGTGCCATCGTTCCACTGGAAAAAGCCGAGATCCAGAAGGGTGAAAAAGTCCTGATTTTGGGCGCGACCGGGACGCTCGGCCAGATCGCCTTGCAACTGGCGCGCGGTATGGGGGCGGGCAAGGTGATCGGTGCTGCGCGCTCGGGCGAAGCATTGGGCCGTCTGAAGTCGCGGGGTCTTGCCGATGAGGTGGTGACACTAGGCGGTAGCGATGATGTCGCAGCACTCAAGGACGCGGCCGATGGTGGCTTTGACGTGGTGCTGGACCTGGTGTGCGGTCAACCCATGTTGACGTCTCTGAAAGCCACCAATTGGGGCGCCCGTATCGTGACCATTGGCACGGGGGCCGGGCGCCAGCTCAATCTGGATATTGCCGATCTATTGTTCCGCAACCTGTCGTGCATCGGCACCGGCCAGCGCCCGCCAGCAGACCGTGAGCAAATCTGGCTGCGTCTGCTGAAGATCGCCAAAGAGCAGCAGATCCAGGTGGATTACCTTGACTTCACCCTGGATCAGGCAGCTGAAGCCTGGGCCGCGCAGGTCGATGGGCCACACGCAAAAATCACTGCCACGATTCGTCGTTGAAACCCCTGTCGCTAAAAGGTGCCCTTGTCCGGGTGCCTTTTAGCGCTGGCGCTGATGGCGAAACTCTTCGGGTGTAAGGCCGAGTTCTTTGCGGAATGCGGCACTGAAGGCTGCGGCATTGTTGAAGCCGGCCTGATAGGCAACCTGTTTTATCAGTAACCGTGGGTCGGCCAACAGCGCCATGGCTTTTCGCAGGCGATGTTGCGCTGCGTATTGGCGCAAGGTCATGCCCGTCGTGTTTTTGCAGCGACTGGACAGCGTTCGCAACGGCAGCTCGCAGGCCTGTGCCAAGTGGCGTAGCGAGTGGCCTTCGTCGCTCGTGGTATCGAGCAGTTCACGCAGGATGTTGAATTGGCGAGGGCTGAGTTTTTCAGTGTCGGGTGAGGGAACGACGGCATCGACGGGAGCGTCGATAAACTCACGGCGCAGGTCCAGGGCAATGCTGGTTAGCAGGCACTCGGTTTGCAGTTCGCTGGCGAAACCGGGATTGCTCACCTCTTCGGCCAGGCGTTGCAGGGACGCGTGCAGGTAGCCGCTCTGCAGGTCAAGCATGGCTTCGCTGACGTTCTCCTTCCAGTTCCAGCGATAACTGCCCAGGGCGCCGAGGGCGGAGGGATCAAACAGGCACACCAGGGCCTTTTGCTTGCAGGCATCGTGGCGTAGATGGAATTCGGTGCCATGGGGAATGAACAGCAGTTTGCCCAAGGGCTGGAATTGACGCGCGCCGTGGCTGGGGAAACTGCCGCAGTTAGGCTTGCTCTGATCACTGGCAGGCAGCATCAGGCGTATCAGGCAACTGTTGCCGGTTTCAATCAGGGCCGTGCCGGAGCACGACCATTGCGCCTGTTCAACGCGCAGATCGAAGCCTTGTTTGGCCAGTGAAGCTTCGGTCAGAAAATTGCCTGACGCTTCACAGTCGTACTCGCTGTAGTGGATCGCGTTCATTTTTCAACCTTCAGCCATTTTTATTGTTGGTGCTGAAATTCGAAGGGTGGCGTTACGGCAAAGCAGCTACCCGGTCTCGAGTGTAGCGAGGCTGTGGACCTGGCTGTTTCATATATTCAGACCGTAGGTATCAGAAAATCAGATGACAAAGGGCAGAGATATTTCAATGCGCCAGCTGCGCTATTTTGTCGCCGCCGCGGACGCCGGACAGTTTTCCCAAGCGGCGCTGAAGGCACATGTATCGCAGTCGGCGATCACTGCGGCCGTGTTGCATCTGGAACAGTCCATGGGCGTCAGCCTGTTCGACCGCCTGCCCCATGGCGTGTCACTGACCGCTGAAGGCAACAAGTTTTCCCAGCATGCGCGGCACATCCTCGACACCCTGCAGGACGCTCTCAGTGAACCGCTGTTTCTAGGCCATGCCATGCAAGGCACCGTACGTGTGGGCGCCTCTTACACGGTGCTGGGCTATTTTTTGCCTGCGCTGCTGGCGCGCTTCAAACGTAGCTACCCTCAGGTTGAGATCGACCTGATCGACATGGACCGTCACAGCATTGAGGAAGCCCTGAGCAATGGCGATCTCGACCTGGGCCTGACGATAGTCTCCAACACACCAAACCTGCAGGGATTCGCTCACCAGGTGCTGATTCGTTCTCGCCGCCAACTCTGGTTGGCCAGTCAGCACCCTTTGATGTCCGCCACCTCGATCAATCTCGAAGACGTCGCCGAGCACCCCTATATCCTCGCCACGGTCGATGAGGGGGAGGCTTCGACTTCGCGCTACTGGGAATCCCGTGGACTGGCGCCCAAGGTGGCTTTTCGCACCTCATCCATGGAGGCATTGCGCGGGTTGGTGGGTCATGGTTTCGGCGTGACCATTCTCTCGGACATGGTCTACCGGGCCTGGTCCCTGGAGGGCAAGAAAATTGAGATCCGCCCGCTGGTAGACGTGATTCCCCCCATGGAGCTCGGACTTATCTGGCTGCCAGATACCCGTTTGTCAGCATCGGCCCAGGCATTCCGGCAGTTTTTGATCATGGCCTGCGCTTCGTAGCTTTGAAGCTGGCGCGCAGCGTTGACTGGCTATTTGCCGGAGTCGAGTGAGGAGGGGATCGTAAATCGCGAAAACTGTGCAGTGGTATTGGATATTCAGATACTGCAACACAGGTGGTTTTTTTTGCGTCTTCGCAGAGGACAGAATTCAGGGGTGGTATCGCAATTTCAATTCGCTGCTTGCTTGATATCTCCGCAGAAAATATCGACGTTGCCATCGGCCGGCGTGGTTGTCACAACCACTGAGTACCCGGTGGAAAACAGTTCTGACATGGCGACAGGCGCGCTTCGTGAATAGGTCCAGCCACCGATATCTGAAATACGGCTGGTGTTGATCCGGTCATTCATTGTGTAGGCAACGGGCCCGGGTTGTTTGCAGCTGCCTTTATGGATGGACGTATAGAGGTTCAAGGGACTGAGGGTTCCGCTTGGAACCCCGCCGATGATGAAGGTAAAGGCGGTCTCATTGCCTTGGTTGGCCAATGTCGTATTGGCAATCTCGCCGGTGTTCTGTGGCGTAGCAAGCAAAGGAATGGTCACTGTCTGGTTTGATGAATGCGTACAGCCGAGCATCATCACAGTGGCCATCAGAGCCGCCGATTGATTTCTCAAATTCATGATAAATCTCCTGTGCTCCGAAAAAGTAGTACGGGAGATTTTGGTATAGCTCATTGAGCACTGTCTTGTGCGGGATGCAGACAGGGGCGGTGCCATTTTGCCGGGTGTATTGGGGGGCGACCCGCATCGTGACGCCGCTACTGCCGAGCGTTGTTGGCCGGCGGCCAGGTACCGTTGTTCATCAGGCTGTCGAAGGTCTCGGTCATTTCTTGCGCCGAGTTCGGATAGTCGTGGCGTACCCACCACAGCCACAGCCCGATCAAGGCCCCCACGAAACAGCGTACCGCCGCTTCGCCACGCATGTGCTCCACCTGGTACAAACCCTGTTTTCGGTAGTGTTCCCGCACCTGGATGATCAGGATATTTTCCAGATGGGCAAGAATCACGCTCTGGCCGGGACCGCTGAAAAATGACGTCGTCAGTGCCGCATGACGTTCGGTAGCGCTGAACAGCCAGGCTGACACGTCCAGCAGGACACGACGGTCGCCACCTACCTCGGTGACCTTGGTTGAGGGCATGCCAATGGCTTCATACCCGGCAACGATCAGGTCTTCCTTGTCGCGAAAGTGCGCGTAGAAGGTGGAGCGGGCAACCCCCGTACTGTCCAGCAATTGCTGCACAGTGACCCCGTCATAGCCCTTTTCCAGGGCCAGGCGATACATGTGGTCCAGCAGCAATTCCCGGGTGCGTTGAGAACGCAACGCGTGGCGTTGTCCGGAGTGGCTTTTATCGACTGTTTGCACGCAAGCGAAGTGAGACATTCTGTACCTCGGCAGAGCTTTTTTTATTAGTGTCTTGGCGCCGGACGTGAGGTTGTCCGGCGGTGATCGGTCAACAGTGACAGAGGGTTTTTCATACCGGCAAGATGAGTTTTAGAACATTTTCATCGAAAGTGTTAATGAATTCCCTGTATGCCGAACAGATTCGCGGTTCTGTTCGTTGTGGCTTTTGCCCTCCGGCCTTACCGTTTCTCCAGTCCGTCAGAGACCCTGGAGAACAATAATGAACTACCCCGCTGAAGCGTCTACGCCGGTTCCCGCGCATATCCCCATGCACCTGGTACGTGACTTTGACCTGTGGGCGGAGCTCACCACCCAAGGCGAAAACGCCTATGCCTGGGCGGCCGCACTGCACCAGACGACCCCGCCGATTTTCTGGATTCCGCGCCTGGGCTTTTTGCCGGGAACCTGGGTACCTCGGCGCGCCGAGGACCTGCGACGCATTCTGCAAGACCCACAAACCTTCAGCAGCGTCGGCCTAACACCCTATGCGATGTTGCTCGGTGAAAGCTGGCGCCTGGCGCCACTGGAAATCGACCCACCCGAACACGTCAAGTACCGCGCACTGCTCAACCCGCTGTTCACGCCGAAAAAGGTCGAGGCGCTGGAGCAGGATATCCGCCTATTGGCCAATCAGTTGATTGACGAAGTGGTCGCCCAAGGCCGCTGCGATTTCAACGAAGCGTTCGCCAAACCTTTTCCCACCTTGATTTTCCTGACCCTCATGGGCTGGCCGCTGGATGACCGGCCGCTGTTCCAGCACTGGACCCAGACGCTGATCAAAAGCTTCGACATGCAAACGGTCACCGACAACGCGCGGGCCATTACCACCTGGATTCGCAACCACATCGCTGAGCGTCGCGCCAACCCCGGCGATGACTTCACCAGCTATTTGCTGACCAGCGAGATCGATGGCCGGCCGCTGACCGACGATGAAATGCTCGGCATCAACTTCCTGATCTTCATCGCCGGCCTGGACACCGTGA
Organism: Pseudomonas sp. GW823-FHT02E01; assembly: GCF_058797535.1. NCBI lineage: Bacteria > Pseudomonadati > Pseudomonadota > Gammaproteobacteria > Pseudomonadales > Pseudomonadaceae > Pseudomonas > Pseudomonas sp. GW823-FHT02E01. The sequence continues at coordinate 134,880 of NZ_JBXAJS010000003.1, forward strand.
CCTCCTGCCTGGGCCTGTTTTTCCGCCATTTGGCGCGCAGCCCAGAGCAACAGGCGCAACTGCGGGCCAATCCTGAATTGATCGGCGACGCGGTAGAAGAACTGCTGCGCTCGTACTCCATCGTCAACATGCGCCGCACGGTCACCTGCGACGTGCAGATCGGCGAAGTCATGATGAAGAAGGGCGACATGGTGTTGATCAGCACCGAACTGGCCAACCTTGATCCTGAAGTGTTCGACGAGGCCGACAAAGTCGACTTCCAGCGTAGCGCCGGTGCATCGCCGCACATGGCGTTTTCCTATGGCGTGCACCGTTGCGTCGGCTCGCACCTGGCACGCCGGGAATTGCGTATCGCCATGGAGCTGTGGCTGCAACGGCTGCCAGCTTTTCGTATCGCCGACAACAGCACGCCCAGGTTCAACGCCTTCGGCGTGTTCGGCATGGAAGACCTGCACTTGCAGTGGGACCTGCCTGCTGCAACGGCCAATACCTCGAACAAACAGGCGGCCAGCGCATGAAGGTGCTGATCAACAAACCCGGCTGCGTGGGTCATGCCCGCTGCAACAACGTTGCGCCCGCGCTCTATCCACTCGATGACAACGGATACATCGCCAGCACTGGCTTCAACGTGCCGGCAGGGCAGGAGAGCCTCGCTCAGCGGGGTGCCCGGGCTTGTCCGGAACGGAACATCGAGATCCGCGATACATCCGCCGAATCCCGGTAAAGGCTGCCTTGGGGCTGCGGCGTTCGAAGGTTTACAGCCACCAGTAAAAGAAGAACAACAATGAGCAAAACTTACGACTACATCATCATTGGTGCGGGGTCATCGGGCTGTGTGTTGGCCAATCGATTGTCGGCAGACTCGACCGTTTCAGTACTGCTGATCGAGAGCGGCCCGGATCACACCAGCGCATTGATCGCCATGCCCCGTGGCATCGGCAAACTGCTTAACCCCGGCAACCCCCATGTGTGGAGCTACAAGGCCAAGCGCGGCGAGGGCATGAGCGACGAGCAGTGGTTAAAGGGCAAGACAATTGGCGGCTCCAGCTCGGTTAACGGCATGGTCTATGTGCGGGGGGCGCCAGCCGACTACGACAACTGGGAAGCACAAGGCTGCACGGGTTGGGGCTGGAAAGACATGGGCCGGCAGTTCGTTGCCCTGGAAGACCACCAACTGGGCAAGAGCCAATGGCGCGGTGTCGGTGGCCCACTCAAGGTCACCGTACACCCCTCTGGCGATGCTCTGTGCGATGCGGTCATCAGCGCTGCCGGCAAGCTTGGCGTGGCGCGCGCAGAGGACACCAATCATGTCGACTCGGTCAGCCAGGGTGGCTTTGGCTACCAACCGCAAACCACCTGGAAGGGCCAGCGTTTCAGTGCAGCCAAAGCCTTCCTCGACCCGGTTCGCACACGACCGAACCTGACGGTAATGACCGGCACCGACGTGCAACGCATCGAGTTCAGCAAACGCCGCGCCTGTGCCGTGAACGTCAGTGGCCGTGCGGGCCTGGCCCGCTTCCAGGTGCGTCGCGAGGTGTTGTTGTGCGCCGGAGCTATCGAGTCGCCCAAGCTGTTGCAACTGTCCGGTATCGGTCCGGCCGGGCTGTTGAACGCTCTGGGCATCAAGGTATTGCAAGACGCACCCGAGGTGGGCCGCAACCTGCGTGAGCACGTGTACATGGCCATGCAGTATCGGGTCACCCGTGGCAGTTTCAACCATTGCTTCCATGGGGTGGGTTTGCTGGGCGCGGTGATGCAGTACTTTCTGCGCAAGAAAGGGCCGATGACCCATGCTGCCCATGAGGCCGGCGGCTTTATCAAGACCCGCCCGGAGCTGGATCGTCCGGATGCGCAAATCGGCGTCAGCCTTTACTCCATGGACGGCGATGGCAACAAGGTCGAAATCGACAAGCACCCCGGCCTGACCATTGGCGGCTATTTCCTGCGCCCACAGAGCCAGGGAGAGGTGCGTATTCAATCGACGGATGCGTCGGTACCGCCGCGGATCAACGCCAACTACTTGAGTGCCGAGATCGATCGCACCTCGGCGATTGCCTTGTTTCGCTGGTTCCGCCGTCTCGCCGCTCAGCCGGTCCTCAAGCCGTTCATCGTCGGTGAACTGACACCGGGGCCGCAGGTGGAAAGTGACGAGCAAATTCTTGCCGCGTTCCGCCGGTATGGCCAGACCGCCTTCCACGTCTCCGGCACCTGCCGCATGGGGGGCGATAGCGCCTCAGTACTCGACCCTCAACTGCGCGTACGTGGCGTCGAGGGCCTGCGAGTGGTCGACACCTCGGTGATGCCGTGCCTGGTTTCCGGCAACACCAACGCCCCGGCCATGGCCATTGCCATGCGCGCCGCTGAACTTATCACCGGTAAGATCTCAGGAGCTCCAGCACCATGAGTGTTCCCTTTACCCAGTTGGACAAGCTGTACATCGATGGCGCGTGGGTGGGTGTCGACGGCCCGCGCGAAGCCGTGCTCAACCCGGCCACTGAAGCTGTGATTGGTCATGCGCCGACAGGTGATCTGCACAGCGCCGATGCTGCCATTACCGCTGCACGTAACGCTTTTGACAACGGCCCCTGGCCGTGGCTGAGCATGACCGAGCGTGCCGGTTATCTGCGGCGCATGCATGCCGCGCTGGTGGCAAAGCGTGAGCAGATCGCTGCGTTGATCATCGCTGAGGTCGGTTGCTCGCAAGGCGTGACCTACGCCATGCAGGTGGATATGCCACTCGGTCATGTGCTGACCGCTATCGAACAGTCGCTGCACAGCGACAGCGTTCAGATTCCGGTGCAGGCCAATCCCAATCCATTCAACCCGACGGGGCCGATGATTCTCGGCAGCGGCACGGTAGAACGTGAGGCCATTGGCGTGGTGGCCGGTATCACGGGCTACAACTTTCCGTTTCTGCTGAACCTCGCCAAGGTATTTCCGGCCTTGCTGGCCGGCAACACCCTGGTTCTCAAACCTTCGCCATTTACCCCGTACTCGGCATTGCTGTTCGGTAAGATCGCCGAAGAGGTCGGCTTGCCCAAGGGCGTGCTCAACATTGTCACCGGCGGTATTGATGTCGGCAGCCTGTTGAGCAGCGATCCACGGGTGGACATGGTCACGTTCACAGGTTCCGAAGCGGTGGGGGTCAGCATCATGAGCCAGGCGGCGCCGACCCTGAAGCGCGTGCACCTTGAACTGGGCGGAAAGTCGGCCTTGATCGTGCGTGCCGACGCCGACATTCAGGCCACCGCCCTGGGTGCCGTCGCCGGTCTGGCGGTCAATGCGGGACAGGGTTGTGCGTTGCTGACGCGTTTTGTGGTGCACCACTCGGTACGCGAGCAATTTGTGCAGTGCGCCAAAGCCATTGCAGGGCAATGGAAAGTCGGCGACCCAGCGGACCCAAGCGTGATGATGGGGCCGCTGATTCGAGCGTCGCAGCGCGCCAAGGTCGAGCATTTCATTGCCAGTGGCCGCGATGCGGGGGCCACGCTGGTGTGTGGCGGTGGGCGACCTGCGCATCTGCGCCAAGGGTTCTTTAGCGACATCACCCTGTTTGATGACGTGCGCAACGACATGCTCATCGCCCAGGAGGAAATCTTCGGCCCGGTGGGGGTAGTCATCGGCTTCGACAGCGACGACGAGGCCGTGGCCATCGCCAACGATTCGCGCTTTGGCCTCAACGGCGCCGTGGCCTCGGCCGATGCCGCAACGGCCTACGCCCTAGCCCGGCGCATTCGTGCGGGCAGCGTGTACCTCAATGGCGGCAGCGGCAGCCTGCCTTATGCACCGATCGGAGGCTTCAAGCGATCAGGTCTGGGCCGCGAGTTCGGACCCAACTGGCTCAAAGAGTTCACCCAGGAAAAATCCATCATCTACCCCATCGGGCACTAGCCAGAGCGTCCTGCAACCGGGACGCAGACGGAACGACTGACAATAAAAACAAAAGGTGGTTTGCATGAAACACATGAGTAAAAAGGGGCGCATGCGAGCCCAGCGGGCGATGGTACTGCTGGCAGTGGGGGAATTGGCGTTCGGCTACGGTGGAACGGCGATGGCGGTGCCCATCGAACTGACCAACCCGGACTTTCATCTGCGTTGGGATAATACCGCGCGCTACACCCTGGGGATGCGTACGGAGGGGCAGGACCGGCGCATCATGAACAACCCCAACTACGATGAATCGGACGGTAAGTTCGACAAGAACGACATCGTCACCAACCGTCTCGACCTGCTGACTGAAGTCGACTTTTCCTACAAAAAGGATTGGGGCGCGCGACTCAGTGCCGCCGGCTGGTATGACCAGGCGTATCACAACGATGATGTGCACAGTAACGTCCCTGGCTTCCAGACCAGCTACTACAACGACCGCTACAGCTCGGAAGTGAAACGCTACGTCGAAGGTCCGTCGGGGGAAATACTCGACGCCTTTGTCTGGAAGAACCTGCGCCTGGGCGATGCCACAGTCAACGTCAAGGTCGGCCGCCATACCAACTATTGGGGGGAGGGCTTGCTGTTTGGTGCCCATGCGATTTCCTACTCGCAAGCGCCGCTCGATGGTGCCAAGGCGGTGACCAGTCCGGGTATCGAAACCAAGGAAGTGTTCTTGCCCATCGGGCAGATATCCGCCAAGGCCCAGGCTACCGACAACCTGACCCTGGCCGCGCAGTATTTCTATGAGTGGGACTACACGCGCATTCCCTACGGCGGTACCTACTTCGGCGCGGCGGACCCGTTTTTCGAGGGGCCGGATCGCTTGCCGGTAGCGCCAGGTTTCTCCCTGAACCGGGAGCGATCCAAATACGGCCGTGACTCGGCCAACTGGGGGGTAATGGCCAAGTACGATGTCGAGGCGATTCAATCGACGTTGGGTGCGTACTATCGCCAGTTCGATGATTACCAACCCTGGCTGGCGCCAGAAGTCTCGGCCGCCACCGCAAGTTATCGGCTGGTGTACCCACGGGGCGTCAAACTCGTCGGCCTGAGTCTTTCCACAGTGCTCGACACCGTGTCGGTAGGCAGCGAGATCTCTTATCGTCAGAACGGTGCGTTGAACGCGGTGGGTGTCGATCCCACTGACAACGAAGGGCCACGTGGCGATACCTACCACTTTGTCGTCAACGCCGTGTACGGCGTGCCGCGAAACTTTATCTCCAAGAACGCCACGCTGGTGGGCGAGTTCGCCTATAGCCATTTGCGCAAAGTGACCGAGCACGAAGAGCTTTACCTGGGTGAAAACAACAACAATTGCGTTGACCCACGCGTTGGCACACCCGGTTCAGGGGACAAGGAGGACGGCTGTTCGACACGCGATTACGCCGCCATTGCCGTCAACTACACGCCGCAATACCTGTCGATATTCCCGTCCTGGGACATGTCCGTACCGCTGACCGTCAATTATGGCTTGTCAGGGAACGCTGCCAGCGCCGGCGGTGGTAACGAAGGCGCACTGACCTGGTCTGCCGGTGTGCAAATGACTTATGCGCAGCGTTACGAATTCGGCCTGCGTTACTCCGACACCGATGCCCAGTCGAAAAACATTCCCGGTGACACCGTCGGTGGTAACGGCGCCGTGGGCGGAACTGACCGAGGCTGGCTGGCCTTTACCTTCAAAACCTCCATCTAAATACGCCAAGAATCGGAGTACCTGTTTATGAAAGGACAATTTGCATGGGCAGTGGCGCTGTTGAGCATCGCCACCTGCAGTCAGGCTGCGGCACCAGCCGACCAGGTTGCGCAAATCGGTAAAACCCTGACGCCGTTTGGCGCGATTATCGCGGGTAATGCTGATGGAAGCATTCCCCCATACACCGGTGGCCTGAGACAGAGCCCGCCCGACTTCAAGCCAGACAGCGGGTTCTGGGCCGACCCGTTCAAGGATGAAAAACCGCTGTTGCGTATCAACGCCAAAAACATGGAGCAATACGCCGACCGGTTGAGCGGCGGGCAAAAAATGCTGCTCAACAAATTCCCCGACTACTACCTGGATGTCTACCCGAGCCACCGCACCGCGGCGTACCCGCAAGCGATACTCGACGCCTCCACGCGCAACGCGAGCAATTGCCACACCACCAAGGACAGTCTGGCCGTCGACCCGGCATGCCGTGGTGGATTGCCGTTCCCGCTACCGCAGAACGGCAACGAGGTCATCTGGAACCAGGTACTGCGCTACAAGGGCACGGGGTACACCACCACTGCGTCGTCCAACAGTTGGGTGGTGGATTCCCGGGGTTCGGTGACCAAGACCGCGGAGTCCGCCACCATGGAGGAGGCCCCGTACTACCAGGTCCAACAGGCTGATCGAGATCCGCAGTTGTACTACCGCGCCTGGGCGGCGGACAGCTACCCGGCTCGTAGCGCCGGGCAACTGATCATCCTCGCCGACTACCTCGACCCGCAAGTCCAGCCGCGCCGCGCGTGGAGCTACACCCCAGGCATGCGCCGCATCAAGCTGGCACCGGAATTCTCCTATGACACGCCGGTACCCAACCAGGGCGGGGTGAATCTGTTCGACGAGTTGCAGATGTTCTCCGGAAGCCAGGACCGCTTCGATTACAAGCTGGTCGGCCGCAAGGAAATGTACATTCCCTACAACGCCTACAAGTTCTACTTCAGCTGCGGTCAGGAAGAGCAATTCCAGCCACACCACGCCAATCCGGCCTGCGAGCGCTGGGAGCTGCACAGGGTGTGGGTAGTGGAAGCGACACTGAAACCGGGCAAACGCCACGTCTACAGCAAGCGCACCTATTACCTTGACGAAGACACCTTTGGTGCCGGTTTGTATGACGCCTGGGACCAGGGCGGGGTGCTGTACCGCGCGCTGTTCCAGAGCGGCGTTCAGTTGTACGACAAAAACCTTCCGTACACAGTGAAAAACGTCAGTTATGACTTCAACAAGGGCATGTGGTCGTTGCTCAACGACGGCCTCAAGGGCGGCTACCGGGTACACGACGCACCGCTGTCGGAGCGCGACATGAAACCTGAATCGATTGTTTCCCAGGAAACGCAACGCTGATTGCATCGAATGGACACGCATTTGCGGCCTGAGAGGGCCGCTTTTTTTGCTGGATTCTTTTGGCGTACATATCCATTTGAGGCGGCCTGACAGCCGACCCCTGTAGGAGCGAGCCTGCTCGCGATGGACGTCAACGATAACGCGCCCTGTCTGGATGAACGCGTTGTCTGGGCCTCCATCGCGAGCATGTTCGCTCCTACAGGTTCTTCCAATCGGCAAAAGCCCGTTCCACACAAGGCACACCCCAAAAACCTTCTCTAACTTCAATAATAAATGAACACATATAGAAAAAGTGTCTATATTATTGGCGGTGTAGTTATCCCTCAAACCGGTCCGAACGCCCTGTCAAATGAGGCGTTCGACCTGCTGGCTTATTACAACAAGGAGAATGCCATGCTGATTGATGTCCACGCCCACTTGCTGACTGAGGGCATGCTGAACCGCCACGAGTTCTGGGGGCCGTTCATGAAGGTGCAGGGGCTGACCGTGGGGCATTTTTCCCTCGGTACCAAGCAACCGGCCAAAGCCGCTACTGACGCTGAGGCGCAGGCCAACCTCCTCGCGCGCATGACCCACGCCAGCCGGCGTAAGCTGATGGCCGAACGGGGTGTCGACAAGCTGGTGATGTCCACACCGTCCCACTGTTTCATGTATTGGGCAGGTGATTTCGCCAACGAATACGCGCGCCTGTGCAACGACGAACTGTCGGCATTTTGCCGGGCCGATCCCGACCACTTCGATTTCTGGTGCCACGCCAACCTGGCGGACCCACTGAACGCGGCCAAAGAAATCGAACGCGCCGTGACTCAGTTAGGGGCCAGGGGCGTGTGCGTAGGCGGGGCCAATTTCAATGGCCTGGAAGCTCACGATGAGCGCCTGTTCCCTGTTTGGGAAAAGCTCGTACAGCTGGATGTGCCGATCATGGTGCACGGCTTCAACCAGTCGATCTACTGGGGCGAAAAACACACTGACGACAAGTTCGAAACCACCTCGATCGTGGGCGATTGCGTCGATGAAACGTTGTTCTTCTGGTACCTGATCTGCGGCGGCGCGCTGGATGTTTTCCCGACCCTGAAAACCTACATCACCCATGCCGGTGGCATGGCGGTTTTCCAGTTGGGGCGCTTGAGCGAGCTCAATCGGGCGATGGCACCTGACTCGCGCAACCAGCGACCGTTGATGGATTACATGCAGAATTTCTATTTCGACCTCGACGTGCATGCGCCCGGCTTGCGTCGTGGTGTCGCCGAGGTGGTTGGGGCGGAGCGTCTGTTGTACGGCACCAACTTTGGTGGCGCCTATGACCATGGCGACTTGACCGAGGGACTGGGTTTGTCCGCTCAAGACCGTGAACGGATTCGTAGCGGTAACGCGATCGAACTCCTCAAGCTGAAGGTTGCGACCAACGCTGGCCGGGTACTGACGCCGTGACGGACAGCCTGTTGGACATGGCCGTCGGGCGGCCATACCCGCAGCGCAGCGGGCGATTGCCTCGGCAACTGAGTGAGATCAGCGCAGCCTGGCTCACGCAGCTATTGCAGCCGCGTTATCCAGGCAGCGAGGTCCTGGCGTTGACGGCGTTGGAGGTCCGTAACGGGCACACCACCAAATTGCGCGCCAGGCTTGAGTTGAACGAGGTCGGACAGCGCGCGGGTATTCCTGCGCATGTGTGCCTGAAGTCGAATTGGTCCGAAGGTTTCGAGAGCGGCGACATCTGTGAGTTGGAAGCGCGCCTGTATCATCTGGCGCGCGGCTGGACCGATGCGCCATTGCCAAGCACCTTTTTCACCGACTGGGACGCCGATGGTGGCGGTCGAGGCGTGGTTATGATGGAAGACCTCGGTCTGGCTGCCGGGCAATTTGGTCATAGCACCGATCACCTTGGCGTGGACGGTGTTGCTCAGGGGCTCGAGTCACTGGCGACGGTGCATGCTGCTACCTGGAACAGTCCGCAGTTGCAGGAGCAGCGCTGGTTGCCGGTGTCGATGGCCAACCCGGTGGACAGTGACGGTCTGCTGCGCATGTACAACTACATCAAGGTCAATCTGCGTAAACCCGAGTACCAGCAGCTGCTGCCGAAATGGATGTACGAGTCACCGGAGTTGTTTAGCCATGCCTTCGATGAATTGGCAGCTTTTGAACTGGAGCAGACTTCACCCTGTTGTTTGATCCATGGTGACTCCCATCAGGGTAATAGTTTCTTGCGCAGTGACGGTCAACGTATCTGGCTGGATTGGCAACTGGCCCGACGTGGCCGGCCATGGCGCGATGTCGCCTATTTCATGCTCGGCGCGTTGACCGTGGAGGAGCGCCGCGCCGAAGCGCTGCGTTTGCTGCGTGTTTACCGTGAAAAACTGATTAGCCTGGGAGCCGAAGGCGTGCTGGGTCAGGAGGCGGCCTGGGAACAAGTACGGCGTTGGCCGGTCTGGGGGATGCAGACCTGGATGTCGAACATGGATGATTGGGGGCAGGCCGGACTGCCAATGGTGGAGCGGTTTTTCGCCGCCGCAGAAGATTTTGATACTGTGCGCTTGTTAACCCACGGCCGTAAGCCACGCCGCACACCGATATTGGGACAGGGCGCAAGGCCGTTGACGCAAGCGTATCAACATTTATTGGAGAGTTGAGCGTGGTCAATCAGGAAGATTTGCGTCTGCAAGGCGCGGATAACTTTCGCAGCTTGAAAGGCATTCCCTCCCATTGTGGTCGCCGCATTGGCGGCGATATTCTTTTGCGCGCAGACCAGTTGCATGGGCTGACTGCTGAAGACTGGCAGACACTTCAGCGCCTGGGGTTGCAGACCGTCTGCGATTTACGCAGCGCGGGTGAGCGTGAACGTTACCCGAACCGCTTGCCCGATAGCGCAATCCGGGAGTTGCACCTGGAGGTCATAGGCGATGTCCGGGCGGATCCACGCCTTGCCCTCATGCTGGCGAATAATCCGGTGGCGGAGGGTGCACGGGGCATGATGCTGGAAGTTTATCGGCGGCTACCGGGAATGTTGGCGCCCCGGTTGCCGGCACTGTTCGAGTTGTTTTCTGCAGGCAAGGGCGCGGTGCTGATTCACTGCACGGCGGGCAAGGACCGCACCGGCGTGGCGGTCATGCTGCTGTTGCACGCCCTCGGCGTCGCGCCGGAACACATCATGACTGACTATTTGCGTTCGGCGCGGCGTTTCAGTCAGTTGAGTGCAGAGCGTCAGCAGGCGATGAGTCATGCGGTGACCCGTATGGTTGGCCAGCCGGTCAGCGAAGCGGCGTTCGATGCGGTAGTGGATGCCCGGCCTGAATATCTGAATGCCGCTTATGCGGTGATCGAGGCCGAGTATGGCGGGCTGGATCGCTATCTGCAGCGTTTCAGTGGCTTGAGCACCGCACGCTTGCAGACGTTGCGAGATACCTTGCTGGTCGCCTAGGTCGCAGCCCGGGCCAACACCCGGGCGGGTTTCCATTGTGCCAATCCAATCCCCAGCAAAATCAACCCGCCACCCACCGCGTGGTACAGGTGCAATGTTTCCCCTAACAGCACAATCGCCAACACCGCGGTAAACAAAGGCACCAGGTTCATCAGCACGGCGGTTTTTTCTGCGCCGAGGGTTTGCAGGCCGCGCATCCATAATCCGGGTGCCAGCGCTGAGGCGAACAGGCCAGCGAATAACACCAGTGGGATGTTCTTTGCCGTCAGGGCTATCGACGGTGCCAGCACGAAAGGCGGCACCAGCAGCAGGGTGCCGCAGATAATTTGCACGTACAGGCTTTCCCAGGTCGGCAGGGGAATCTGCCAGCGCTTCACCAACACGCAATACAGCGCGTACGACAGCGACGCCGCCAACATCATCAACTCACCTTGCCCAACCCCGTGCTGCCAGAGTGAAGACAAGTCGCCTGCTGCCAGCAACCAGGCCAGTCCGGCAAATGAAACTAGGGCGCCGACCAGTAATGTCGTGGTCGGCCGGGTATTGAGCACCGGGAAGGCCAGCAGCACGGTGAGCAGCGGCATGGTCGCCAGAATCAGGCCCATGGAGGTGGCGCTGACGGTGTGTGCCGCGAAATACGCCAGCGACTGGTACAGCGACATGCCGAGCAATCCCAGCAGCCACAGCTTGGCCAAATAAGGGCGAATCTGACGGCGCAAGCGCCATACCCTGGGCAACAACACCGGTGACAACACCAGCAACGCCGTCAGCCAGCGATAGAAGGAAATGGCTGCGGGGTCGATCACCCCGACCGACAGACGGTTGACCACCGTACTGGCGGCCCAGATCAGCGTGGCAAGGACGGGTAGCAGCAGATTCATCAGGGTGCGCCAACGTTGAGGGTGCGCCGGGCGCACCGGGACCAAGGCCGCTGTCGCGGCTATCTGTGAATGCCGGACTGCGTGTACGCGTTATTCGCTGGCAGCGTTACGAGCGGCAATGGCAGCGGCAAAGTCGCGCTTGAGCGTCGGGAAGTAAGCAATCTGGCCGCCCATGCCACCGGCTATGTCGATCGAGGCAGCGCTGATGAAGCTGGCATATTCGCTGGCCAGGAACAGCGCCATGCCGGCAACGTCTTCAGGCTTGCCGTAGCGTCCGAGCGGCACGACTTTCATCACCATGGCGTCGAACTCCTCGCGACTCACGCCCGGCCCCATCTCTTTGTAATGACGGTCCCATTGGCCGGTATCGATCCAGCCCATGTTCAGGCTGTTGACCAGGATATTGTCCTTGGGCAGGGACATGCCCAGCGAGCGGGAGAGGGCGATGCACGACGCGCGGTTGATCACCGAAGGAATGCCGTCTGGCGTCGGAATTGCGCCGGCCAGGGCGTTGATTTCGATGATTCGCCCCCAACGCTGTTCACGCATGAACGGCACCACGGCCTGGACGAAACGAAAATGTCCCATCTGCAGGATGTTGGCATGTTCGAGAATGGCCTCCGGCGTCAGGGTATCGAGATTACCGCCGCGTCCTTGACCCGCATTGTTGACCAGCACATCGACACCGCCCCAGGCGTGTGCAACTTCGGCGACGAAAGCCTTGACTCCCTCACTGTCGGTCACGTCAACCGCTCGGGCAATGACCGCCTGAGCGTGTTCCGCGAGCTGCGCACCGACCTCGCGGACGGCTGCCTCACTGCGGGCACAAATCGCTACCCGTGCCCCTTCAGCCGCGAAAGCCCGGGCGATGGCCAGGCCGATGCCCCGGGATGCACCCGTGATAATCACGCGCTTTGCACTCAAATCAATGTTCATGCTGGCTCCTGTTGTTTTTTTTCTGCCGGTTCATTTGCGGGTTTTCCTGCCGAACGCCCCGTATTCAGGGGGTGTGCCCGGGCTATTGAAAGCCCAAAGAGGTCAATCGTCAAAGATTATTTGAACGTTTATGTGTTTTGTGTGCAGTATTGTCCTTGACGACGCCGTTGGCTGAAACAGGTAGGCAAGGAATCGAGGTTGAAATTCTGAATAGAGAACTGAAATCTTTATGTGGAATTTTACATTGCGATCCGTTACGGTGGCTTTCAGCTGAAGAGGAACGTGGTCCTGGATGCGTGCCAGGCCTCTCGAGCGGACTGTCCAGGCGGGACATGCATCGATCCTGTGGGGTTTCGCAGATCGCTGGAATGACTGTTTGAACGCACTTAACGTCAGAAAATAAAAATAAAAGGTAGTGTGTATGAAAGAGAAGACCAAACAGGGTCGGCGAGTGCTGACTCAAGGTGCTCTGACACTGTTGATGGTTGGCAGTGCACAGGGTTTGATGGCGGCCTCGTTCGACATGTCGAACCCAGACTACCGCGTGCGTTGGGACAATACGGTCCGTTACAACCTGGGGATGCGGACCGACAGTCAAGACAGCCACATCATGAATACGCCGAACTACGACGAGTCGGACGGCAAGTTCGATAGAAACGAGATCGTGACAAATCGTCTCGATCTGTTTAGTGAGTTCGATTTTTCCTATCTCAACGATTGGGGTGCTCGTCTCAGTGCTGCCGGCTGGTATGACCAGGCCTACGATGACGACAAAGTCCATAGCAACATTCCAGGGTTCGCGACCAGCTACCACAACAACAAGTACAGCGGTGAAGTGGACCGCTACATGAACGGTCCTTCGGGCGAAATTCTCGATGCGTTCCTCTGGAAAAACTTCAACGTCGGCGAAATACCGGTCAACGTGAAAGCCGGTCGCCACACCAACTACTGGGGTGAGGGCCTGCTCATCGGCGCGCATGCCGTGTCTTATTCCCAGGCGCCAAGTGATGGCGTGAAAGCCTCGACCAGTCCTGGTATTGAAACCAAGGAAGTGTTCCTGCCAGTCGGGCAAATATCAGCCAAGGCGCAACTCACCGACCATCTCTCTGTTGCCGCTCAGTATTTCTACGAATGGGAACCCACTCGCATCCCTTACGGGGGCACGTACTTTGGTGGTGCCGACCCATTGTTCGAAGGCCCGGACCAGCTACCGTTGGCCGCCAACGGCTCGACCCTGCAACGTCAGGATTCGAAATTCGGGCGTGATGGCAAGAACTGGGGCGTGATGGGCAAGCTCAACGTCGAAGAGATCGAATCGACCTTCGGCGCCTACTACCGTCAGTTCGACGATTACCAGCCTTGGCTGGCCCCGGAAATCAAAGCAGCAGCGGGTTCCTATCGGGTGATTTACCCACGTGGCGTGAAGCTCGCGGGACTCAGCTTCGCCCGGGTCTTCAACACTGTGGCGGTCGGTACCGAATTGTCCTATCGGATGAACGGCGCATTGAATGCCACCGGCGTCAGTGCCCTGGACGATGAAGGTCCTCGCGGTGACACCATCCACTTTATTGCCAACGCTGTTTACGGCGTGCCGCGTAACTTTATTTCGAACAACGGCACGCTGGTTGGTGAATTCGCCTACAGCCATCTGGATCGGGTGACCGAGCACGAAGAGTTGTACAAAGGGGTTGGCGAGAATGCTTGTACCGATGCCAGAAACCCTCGCAGCCCCGGCTCTGGCGATGAGTCCGATGGTTGCTCGTCGAAGAACTACTACGCAGTTGCCGTCAACTACACGCCACAGTACATTCAGGTCCTGCCTTCCTGGGACCTGGATGTCCCAATGACTGTCAACTACGGCCTGCATGGCAACGCCCCGACTGCCGGTGGCGGTAACGAAGGCGCGCTGTCCTACTCAGTCGGCCTGAAGGCCACTTATGCCCAACTCTATGAGTTCGGCTTGCGTTACGCAGACACCAAGGCCCAACCCAAGCATCTGGCCAACGGCACTGTAGCCGGTAACGGTCCGGTCGGTGGTACCGACCGCGGCTGGCTGGCATTTACCTTCAAGACCTCCTTCTGATAAATCCAACAAGAATCGGAGAATGTGTTCATGAAACGACAACTTGCCTTATCCATTGCCCTGATGAGCATGGCGACCTACACCCTGGCGGCAGGCGGTGACGCTTCCGAACTGGGCAAAAGCCTCACCCCGTTCGGGGCGATCAAGGCGGGTAACGCCGAGGGCACCATCCCTGCCTATGACGGTGGCCTGACCAAGGCGCCGGCCGGCTTCGTACCCGACAGCGGATTCTGGGTCGATCCGTTCAAGGATGAAAAGCCACTGTTTCGCATCGATGCCAAAAACGTCGACCAGTACGCGGACAAGCTCAGTGAAGGGCAAAAGACCCTGATCAAGAAGTACCCGACGTATTACATCGACATTTATCCAAGCCACCGTACGACCGCCTATCCCCAGGCCGTGCTCGATTCCACCGTGCGCAACGCTACCAGTTGCACGATTCAGAAGGACGGTCTGGCGGTCGATCCATCCTGCCGTGGCGGCTTGCCGTTCCCGATTCCAAAGAACGGCAACGAAGTGATGTGGAACCAGCAGGTGCGCTACAAGATCGGCACCGGCTACTCGACGACCTCGTCTTCGAACAGTTGGGTTGTCGATGCCAATGGTTCGATCACCAAGACCGCCGAACAGGCGACCTTCGAAGAAACGCCGTACTACCAGGTCACCCAGGCGGACCGTGATCCGCTGATGTATGCCAGGGTGTTCTCGCGCAATGACTATCCGGCGCGGCGCTCCGGTGAAGTCGTGGTGCTGAACGACTTCCTCGATCCACTGGCCAAGGCACGTCGCTCCTTCAGCTACTCCCCAGGTCAGCGTCGGGTCAAGCTGGCTCCAGAGTTTGCCTTTGATACACCCGTGGCCAGTCAGGGCGGAGTGACCCTGTTCGACGAACTGCAAATGTTCTCCGGCAGCCAGGACCGGTTCGACTACAAACTGGTCGGCAAAAAGGAGATGTACATCCCGTACAACGCCTACAAGTTCTACTTCGGTACCAAGCAGGAAGATCAGTTCATGCCGCACCACGCCAACCCGGCCAACGAGCGTTGGGAGCTGCATCGGGTGTGGGTCGTGGAGGCAACGTTGAAGCCGGGCATGCGCCATGTCTACAACAAACGCACCTATTACCTGGATGAAGACACCTTTGGCGTTGGCCTGTATGACGCCTGGGACAAGAGCGGCGCGTTGTATCGCTCGATCTTCCTCAGTGGCGTGCAGCTTTACGACAAGAACATTCCCTACAACGTGAAAAACGTCGTTTATGACTTCAACAAAGGCATGTACGCGTTGCTCAACGATGGGCTCAAAGGTGGTTACAAGTTCTATGACAAACCGCTCAGCGAGCGCGACATGAACCCTGAAGCCATCGTAGCCCGGGTCACTCAACGCTGATATGAGTCGCCTGTCCTGCCCGTCGGTTTGCGCATCAAGCCTGACGGGCAGAGCAGGAGAGTTTTGCCATGCGGGATGGTCAAGGAATAAAAATAATGATTAGCCTTTGCCCTGCTTCTCTTCTTCTCGCCAGGTCGCGCCTGCTGCTGGCTGTCGCGTTGATCGTTGGCACGAGTTCGTTGTTGACCGTGCCTGCCTATAGCGCGGCCACGACGTCCACCGACTCGCTGGACGTGCCGGCGCAACGGGTGGACGAGCGTTTGCCCGCACCCTTGTTGTCGGTCGCCAGGGCTGGCGATGCGATGATCAGTGTCGGCCTCCACGGATTGATCCAGCGTTCCACCGACGCGGGACGAACCTGGCAGCAGGTCGACAGTCCGGTGTCAAGCGATCTGGTGCAAGTACGGTTTCGCGACGAGCGTAATGGCTGGATTGTCGGCCACGATGCCCTGGTGCTGCACACCACTGATGGCGGCCACAGCTGGCAAGTACAACTCGACGGGCGCCGCCTGTTGACGTTGCTCAATGCTTACTACGGTCCGCGGGCCGAAAAAGGCGACGAGTCCGCAGCCGCGGTGGTCAAGGAAGTTGCAATGTCCGCCGGTACCTCGGCGACCCCAGGCGTACTGGCTGCACCTTTTCTGGATGTGATGTTCGATGAACAAGGCAACGGCTTTGCCGTGGGTGCCTTTGGGCTGTTGTTGCACAGCACTGACAACGGCCAGAACTGGGAGCCGTGGATCGAGCGCAGTGACAATGAGCGGCGCATGCACCTGTATGGCCTGGCTCAGAACGCGGACACTTTCTATATCAGCGGCGAACAGGGGCTGTTGATGCGCCTGGATCGTCAGCAACAACGTTTCGTGAAAATCGACACGCCCTATACCGGCACCTACTTCGGCGTCCGCGCCTACGATCATTTGCTGCTGGCTTACGGGCTGCGCGGCAACCTGTTTGCCAGCCGCGATGACGGACAGCAATGGCAGGCCGTGGAAACCAACCTCAATAGCAGCCTGGTTAGCATTGTCGAGCAGGGCAACGCCTTGATCGTCGTGAGCCAGGGCGGGCAACTGATCAGCGTTGATCGACAGAGTTTGCAAGTCACGCCCCTGGCGGATGCGCGAATGGGCGAGGTGTATGCAGCCAGTGCCACCAGTCAGGCTGGGAGCCTGGTTGTCACGCGCTTTAGCGGCGCCAAGGTCATCGATATCGCCCAGGCCAACTGACGCCCTCGGCACGATTCCCCTACGAGAAAGAAAAAATGGTCGAGCAAAAATTCAACAGCGGGATGCCAGTGATTGCCAACCTGGAGGACTTTGACAAGAGCTCCGGAGGCTGGTTTGAACGGGTGATTTTCCGGCATCGCATGTTGGTCGTCATTGCCTGCTTGCTCGCCACCGTGGTGTTGGGCTTCTTTGCTACACGGCTGCAAGTGAATGCCAGCTTCGAGAAAATGATCCCCAGCTCCAGCCCCTATATCAAGAATTACCTGGCCTATAAAGACCAGCTTCCGGGGTTGGGTAACAGCATTCGCGTGGTGGTCGAAAACAAGACCGGTGATATCTACGACGCCGACTACTTGCTGGCGCTGCAGAAGGTCAACGACACCCTGTACCTCATCCCGGGTATCGACCGTTCCTGGATGAAGTCGCTGTGGATGCCCATCGTCCGCTGGAAAGAAGTGACGGAGGAGGGCATCGATGGCGGTGCGGTGATGCCTTCCGATTACGACGGCAGCGACAAGTCGATCAAGGCCCTGCGCCGCAACATCATGCGCGCCGGCATTGTCGGCAACCTGGTGGCCAACGACAGCCAGTCGAGCATGATTGTCGCGCCGTTGCTCGATACCAATCCGCAGACCGGTAAACCACTGGACTACGGGGATTTCTCCAAGCAACTGGAAGCACAGATTCGCTCACTGGAAAGCGACAAGGTCGGCATCCATATCGTCGGCTTCAGCAAGCTGGTCGGCGACCTGATCGACGGCCTGTATTCGGTGATGCTGTTCTTTGGCGCCTCCGTGGTGATTGCCGGGCTGTTCGTCTATTTCTACACCCGTTGCCTGCGCAGCACTTTGTTGCTGGTAAGCGTGGCAGTGGCGGGCGTGGTGTGGCTGCTGGGCTTGATGCAAATCCTCGGCTACGAACTGGACCCGTATTCGATTCTGGTGCCGTTCCTGATTTTTGCCATCGGCATTTCCCATGGCACGCAGAAGATGAACGGCATCCTTCAGGACATTGGCCGTGGCACCCATAAATACATTGCCGCGCGCTATACCTTCCGCCGTTTGTTCCTCACGGGTCTTACCGCACTGCTGACCAATATCGTTGGTTTTGCCGTGCTGGTGATCATCGATATCCCGGTGATCCGCGACCTGGCCCTGACCACCAGCATCGGCGTCGCCGTGCTGATTTTCACCAAGTTGCTGCTGATTCCGGTGGCGCTGTCCTATCTGGGCGTCAGTGAAAAAGCTGCGCGTATCGCCATCGCCAAAGACCAGGCCGGCGCAGAAAACAAAGGTTTTCTGGGGCGTCTGTGGAGCGGCCTCGACCGGTTCACCGAACGGCCGATGGCCACCGCGGTGATCGCCGTGTCGCTGCTGGTGACCCTGGCGGGTAGCGTAGTGATGATGCATCTCAAGGTCGGTGACCTGGACCCCGGTGCGCCGGAGTTGCGAGCGGATTCGCGCTATAACCGCGATAACGCCTACATCACCAGTCATTACGGGCTTTCCAGTGACCAGTTCGTGGTCATCATGAAGACCAATGAAGACAGCTGCCGCCTGTACCAGTCGCTGCAAAGCATGGACAAGCTGGCCTGGCGCCTGCGTCAGACACCAGGTGTACAAACCACCCAGTCGCTGGCAGAAACCGTACGGATGATCAGCTCCGGCATGGCCGAAGGCAGCCCGAAATGGCTGAGTATCAGCCGTGACCAGGCGATCACCAACTCGGCGGTGGATGCGGCGATGATTTCCGCCCCGGGGATCACCAACCAGCAGTGCTCGGTGACCCCGATGATTGCCTATCTGGCTGACCACAAGGCCGACACCCTGAGCCGGGTCTTGCAGGTCTCCGAAGAATTCGCCAAGGAAAACAACAGTGTCGTCGGCGCTGAACAGCCGGTGGAGTTCCTCTTGGCTGCGGGTAATGCCGGCATCGAGGCCGCCACCAACATCGAGGTGGAGAAGGGCATCATCACCATGTACCTGGCGGTGTATGGTGCCACGGCATTGCTCTGCCTGCTGACCTTCCGCAGCTGGCGCGCAACCCTGGTGGCGCTGATTCCGTTGCTGATGACCACGATCATCTGCAAGGCGTTGATGGTCTGGTTGGGAATCGGCCTCAAGGTGGCCACCTTGCCGGTCATCGCCGTGGGTGTTGGTGTGGGTGTGGACTACGCGCTGTATCTGCTCAGTGTGCAACTGGCGGTGCAGGAGCGTGGTGGCAGCCTGGCGGTGGCTTATCGCCGCTCGCTGGACTTCACCGGCCGTGTGGTCGCACTGGTGGGCCTGACCATGGCGGCCGGGGTGATTACCTGGGCCTGGTCGCCGATCAAGTTCCAGGCCGACATGGGCATCCTGCTGACCTTCATGTTCCTCTGGAACATGCTCGGTGCACTGGTGTTGATCCCGGCCCTGTCGCATTACCTGCTAAATCCCAAGGGCAACTCCAAGGCCGGAGTGACCTTGGACCTCGAAGACGCCCGCGCGCAGCAGGAACCGCGTAAGCCCGCAGCCGGCGCACCGACCCACTCATTGACTGAGCTCGCCTTACCCCGGCGTGCCCTCTGACTAATAGCCGGGCACAGGCCCAGGCTGGCAATTGCAAGGAGAGAAGTATGTTCGAGTTACTGATGAGTGCCGACATGATGGTTCCGGACCCGGACGGCATGACGGAAATGTTGGTCGACAAGCTCGGGATCTACAAGCACGAACGCTGGCGCCAGGCGTTCGACAATCACCCGTACATCGCGCATTTTCTGCGGGTACACAAATCCCTGGCGGTGTCGCCAACGCGCATCGAACCGCAGTGGCACCTGGATCGGCCGAACCCCGGCGACCCGTTGTTCCATGACTTTCTGGAAAGCCTGAAAGATTTCCAGGGTCATCATCGGCCGATGATCACTCACTCCATCGTGCTGGCCCTGCACGGGGACAAGTTCGACGCACTGGTGGACAAACTGATGCGCCGGCGCTTGCCGTTCCGCATGGCACAGCGCACCCCGGAAATGCCGTTCGACCGTCTGTGGCTGGGTGCTACTCCCGAGCAGCCGTACTACCAGCCATCCGTGGACGGTGGCCTGTGCATTGAAATCATGCCGACCGAGCCATTGCAGATGCCGCCGGAAACCTACCAGTTGCCACCGGTGCAACCACGCGATCTCAAACCCGGCGACATGGTACGCGTGACGGCCCGTGGCTTCCTGGTCCGTGACCTTGATGAAACCTTGCGCAAGGTATCGACCAACCTCGACTGGGAACCGAGCGGTCCGGTGGAGAACATCCGCAGCGAAGGCTACCGCCGTGCGCGCATGGGGTTCACCGTGCCCAACAGTGCCACCCTCGATGTACTCGAGGCGACCTATTGGAACACCGACGCCGGTCACTACGTCAATAACTGGGGTCCGGGTCCGTATTACATCCGTATTGGTGTCAATGACCTGGCTGCCAAGGCGGAAGATCTGCGTGCGCGCGGCACCCGGTTCCAGTGGATCGAGTCCTCGGAGGCCGTGGGTGGTCGTCCATTGATCAAGATCGATCCACAAGAACTCAATGGTCAGGTCTTCGAGTTCGAGGAGTGCCCTGCATGAGTACAGCGCAAAACCAGCAGCCTCCCGTGCTGATCAACGATGCGGTGCGCCTGGAGCGCGATGCCATGGTGGGCTGGGTGGTACTGACCCGTCCCCGGCAGATCAACGCCATCAACGACGAGATCCGCCAAGGCGTGCCGCAGGCACTGGCGTTGTTGCAGCAGGACCCGGACATTCGCGTGATCGTGATTCGCGGGGAAGGCGACCGGGGCTTTTGTGCGGGCGCCGATATCAAGGAACGCCGCGGCCCCGAGTCCAGCTTGCAAGTTCGCCAGCGCATGGAAAACGTACGCTGGATCGAAACCCTCGACGGCATCACCAAGCCGGTGATCGCCGCCATTCATGGCTACTGCATGGGTGGCGGGCTGGAATTGGTGCTGGCGTGCGACATCCGTTTCGCCGCTCCCGATGCCGTGTTCGCCTTGCCGGAAACCGGTCTGGGGCTGATCCCCGGTGGCGGCGGCACACAACGACTCTCCCGAGTGGTGGCACCGGGTCAGGCACTGGACATGTTGCTCACCGGTGACCGTGTGGGCGCCGAGCAGGCGCAGCGCATTGGTCTGGTCAGTCGACTGGCCAGTGACAGTGCCAACCTTGTGCAAGAAGTGCGGGCTTTTGCCCAGCGCATCGCCAGTAAGCCACCCACCGCGTCCGCCTTTGTCAAACAGGCTGCGCGGGCGGCACTGGAAATGGATCTCAAGCGTGGCTTGGACCTGGAGCTTGATCTGTTCGCCTTGTTGGCCCCGACCAAGGACGCTCGCGAAGCGGCCCAGGCTTTCAGCGAACGGCGCGAACCGCGTTTTACCGGCGAATAAAACGCCACTCCCTAAAACAAAAAGGATAAGGGCATGAGTACAGGAAAACTGGCAGGACGAGTGGCCATTATTACCGGCTCCGGTGGCGGCCTGGGCGCCGAATGCGCACGGGTACTGGCATCGCATGGCGCGAGTATTGCCGTGGTCGATATCAATTTCGAAGGGGCGACAGCCGTTGCCCAATCCTTGGTCGCCGAGGGCCATCAGGCCTTGGCGATTGCCACCGATGTGTCCTCGGAAGACGACGTGCGGGCAATGGTTGCCCAGGTGAAAGAGCGTTTTGGCCGTATCGACATCTTGCACAACAACGCGGCGATCCTGAATGCCGAGCAACGCCAGCTGGACCGCGATTTCGTCAACCTCGACATGCAGGCCTGGGACCGCGCCATCGCCGTCAACCTGCGTGGCGCCGTGCTGTGCACCAAGCATGTGATTCCGGTGATGCTGGAGAACGGCAAGGGCTCGATCATCTTCGCCACCTCGGGTCTGGGCATGCAGGGCGATATGTCCCTGACCGGCTACGCCACTTCCAAGGCGGGGCTGATGATGCTGCCACGCATGGTGGCCTCGCAGTACGGCAAGCAAGGCATTCGCGGCAACGCCGTGCAGATCGGACTGGCGCCTTCGGAACACGCCATGCCTGAACCCTTGCTCGACATTCTGCGCGACAACCATTGCACCGCCGAGCTGGGCACGCCTCGGCAGATCGCCGATGTGGTGGCGTTCCTGGCCAGTGACGAATCCTCCTTCGTCACGGGTACTACCCTGGTCGCCGACGGTGGTTTCAGCAGCCACACGCCATCCCTGGTTGCGATGCGCGCGTTGTTCGCGCAGATGGGTCGCACCGGCATGTAACGTTTGCCTCGGTGCGCCGTCCGGTGCGCTGGGGCTGTACTTCGCCACCACAGCCGCCGCGCGCCGCCGTGGTTGAATTACGTCATGGAAGCAAGTGATGAATCAGAACCACAAAGCGGGAAATACCGACTTCGATGTGATCGTCGTCGGCGGTGGCACCAATGGCCTTTCGGCTGGCTGTTACCTGGGCATGGAAGGCAAGAAAGTGCTGGTGCTCGAAGCGTTGGACAAGGTCGGCGGCATGGCGTCATCGGGCTATCTGATACCCGAAGCGCCGCAGCACCTGGTCCACCCCTGTGCCCTGGACATGATGTCGATGCGTGTGCATTCCCATGTGCCGGCGGAACTCGGGCTGGAGCGCCACGGTTTCAAATCGGTGGAGCTCGCGCCGGGGTATGTGTATTTGCATCCGGATGGGCAGTCGCTGATTTTCTGGCGTGACCGTGAGAAAACCGCTGCCGAGATTCGTCGCTTCAGCAGCAAGGACGCCGAGGCGTTTCTTGAGTTCATGAAGGTCATCGACATGTTCCTCGACATTGCGCTGCCGATGATGCGCGTCGACCCGGCGAAGACCAACCTGGGTGTGAAGCTGAAGATGCTCGGCACCGCGATCAAACACAAAGCCTTAAAGCCCGAACTGATGGCGCTGATGACCGGGTCCGCGCTGCAGGCCGCGCGTGAGCGCTTCGAGCATCCAGTGACCATTTCCGCGATGTGTGCACTGACCGGTCTGGCGGGTGATATCAGCGCCGATGGCGGTGGCATTTATTACGCCTTGCTCGGTTTCCTCCATCGTTTTGGTGTGGGTCGTGTCCTGGGGGGCATGCAGCAGTTGAGCAACGCCATGCAGGCGCGTCTGGAAGAGCTGGGTGGTCAGGTGCTGGTGTCGGCCAGCGTCAGTGAAATCGTGGCCAAGGATGGCCGGATAAAAGGGGTGAAACTGGCTGATGGTCGCCAGTTCATGGCCCGTGCGGTGATTGCCGGCTGTCACCCCAAGCCTGCGCTGGATATGGTCACCCGTGGTGAAATTCCCCAACACTTGCTCACCCGCATCGCCATGGCACCAGCCAACGGCAAGGGATCGGGACCACTGAAGGTGGATCTTGCCTTGCGCGGGCAGATTTCCGTGCCACGTTTTGCTGCCATTCGCGGCGACGGTGTGGATCTGCGTAAAACCGTGATGTTGATCGGTACCGAAGAGGCGGTGCTGGAAAACTTCGCCGCTTGCGCCCGAGGCGAGGTACCGAAGTTGCCCTACATCACCGTGGCCGCACCGAGCGCCGCCGACCCTTCACAAGCGCCGGCCGGTCAGGACGTGTTGTACATCTACCCTCCGGTGATGCCGGTTAACCCTAACGAAGGCTGGGACGCTTTGCGTGAGCGAGTGGCCGACCAGGTACAGGAACAGCTGTACGACTATATAGAAGGGATCGAAGGGCAGGTGCTAGGCCGACACATCGAGGCCGCACCGGACTTTACCGCGCGCTTGAACACGGTCAATGGCTGCGTGGTGCATATCGACACCACCTCCATGCGCTCAAGCACCATGCGCCCTGCGTACGGTTTGGGCGGCGATACCTTGCCAGTGGCGGGGTTGTATCTGGGCAGTGCCGGCATACATCCCGGTGGTGGGGTCAACGGCATGGCAGGGCGGTTGGCGGCCAAACGGGTGAGCAAGTACCTGCAGAAAAACAGGTAGCGCCAGTACGAGCGTTGAGCTTGTGTGGCGAGTGAACTTGCTCCCTTGCCACGGGTTCAGTGCATCAAGAAAGACGCTGCCAGCGGTTAAACGCTGCCGGCGTTTTTTTCTGCACCCAACGAAATACTCGCCAGGACAAAATCTGCCGAGTACTGGCGCCAGGTGGCCATGCCTTCTGCCGAGTCGGTATCCAGGCCGGCCAGTGCGGACATGGAGTAGCGGTTGGTGAACCAGCCTGTGGTCACCAGCGATGCGCTGGCCAGCAACAGGCGCGGGTTGATGTCCGCACGAAAATCACCACTGGCGGCCCCACGGACCAGGATCGCGTCGAGCTTGGCGATCAGCTTCGGTGCCATTTCAAGAAAATGGTTACGCGGTGTTTCGTGGGTGTCGTGGTAGCGGATGCCTTCCAGCGCCAGGCTGCCGAGGAAGGGGTCAAACCGGTATTGGTCGAAGAAGTGATTGAGCACGGTGCGCATCGCCTGAGGCGGTGGCAGCTCTTCAACCTTGAGGTTGACCAGCTCCGACATGATGTTGTCCGAGGATTCATCCAGTACCGCGACAAACAGCCCTTCCTTGGAGTTGTAGTAGTGGTAGACCAGTTGCTTGGTGACCCCGGCATCCCGGGCTATTTCTTCCACGCGCGCACCGGCCAGGCCTTTCTTGGCGAACTCCACGCGCGCAGCAGCGAGCAGGCGATTCATCGTATTGCGTTTGCCCTGTTCGCCACCTTCTCCTGCCTTCACCGCCACCTCGTACTCCTCCTGTTGAATGGGGTCACACCTTGAAGCATATACCCGGGCGCCATCGTTTGACCCAGAGTCAAACGAAGCGCAGTACCGGTGCAGACACAACCGCATACCATGGATTGGCAGCCGGGCAATCTTGGTGTGCAAGAGCAATAAAAACAAGACAGGAGAACCTGATGAGCAACGAAAGCGCAGCACTGGACCTGGCCACCGCGTATTCCGCCGTATCGGAAATGTATCGCGGTACTGACCTGGATATTCATGCGGTGTGCCGCGAGCAACGGTTGAAGTCACCCATCTATGAAGGCGATTTCATTACTCAATTCGGGGTGCCAACCAATGCCGGTACCCAGCAGGGCACTCGCCCGACCTTCGCCTTGTTCAAATACCAGGACGTGATGACTGTTCTGCGCGATGGTGCGACCTACACCAGCGGCTTTATTGCCGAAGGTCTGGGCGCGTTTTTCGATGGCTTGATCATTCTGGCCATGGACGGTGACGAACACCGCAAGGTGCGCGCCTTGCTGCAACCGGCATTCATGCCCGAGACCGTGAACAAGTGGCGCCCGCAGATCGACCAGGTGATCCGCGAGGAGTACATCCAGCCAATGTTGCCGGCAAAGAAAGCCGACCTGATGAAGTTCGGCCTCGAGCTGCCGATTCGCATCATGTACGCCTTGATGGGCTTCCCCTCGGATGAACCGTCCAAGTACAAACAATATGCGGCCTGGGCCTTGGCCATTGTCGGCGGCAACCAGATCGACCCGAGCAAGATGGTCGAAGCGCGGCGTCAGGCCGGCATCGCCGTCAAGGGTCTTTACGACGCACTGGCCGAGGTCGTGGTGCAACGTCGCGCCGAGGGCAGCCAGGGCGATGACGTGGTCGGTCGTTTGCTGCGCGCGGAATACGAAGGGCGCACGCTGGATGACCATGAAGTGATCACCTTCACTCGCTCGTTGTTGCCGGCGGCCGGGGAAACTACCACGCGCATGTTCGGCTCGGTAATGACCTTGTTGCTCACCACGCCCGGCTTGCTCGAACGCGTCAAGGCCGACCGCTCGCTGATTGGCAAGCTGATGGACGAAACCACCCGTTTTGAACCGGTCGCCACTTTCAAAGTGCGCGAAACCGCCAAGGAAGTGGAATTTCATGGTGTGAAGATCCCCAAAGGTTCATTCGTCCAGTGCATGGTGGTGTCCGCCAACCGCGACGAAGACGCTTTTGAAAACCCGGATGTCTTCGACATCGACCGCAAGCCAAAACCCTCTTTTGGTTTTGGCTTCGGTCCGCACATGTGCATCGGTCAGTTCGTTGCCAAGGTCGAAATCAGCTGCGCGGTCAACGCGATCCTCGATCTGTTCCCCAACTTGCGCCTCGACCCGACCCAGCCCGTCCCGCAGATCGGCGGCGCGCAGTTGCGCGGCGTGTCGACACTCCCGGTGATCTGGGACTGACCCACGATTCCAATCCGTTTCCAGGCCTTGATAAAAACAACAGAGGGCAGTATGAGAACGTTCAAAACCATTCCAGAACGCGGTGATTTCGGCTTCCAGCAACTGGTCGGGCCGCACAAGGTCACTGGCGCTTCGATGTCTGCCGAGCGCGGCTTCTTCGGCCTGCATTTGAGCAAGAGCTCGCCGTTCGGCTCGGTGCGCGATGAACAGGGCAACATCTATTCATTCGTGCGGTCGCTGATGGCGCCCAATGGCACGCCGAACCCGACCAAGTTCTACTACCTGAACAACCACGTCGACAACGTTCACCTGCGCATGGACCACGAAAAAATGGCCCGCCAGGCACTGACGCCACTGCCTGTGCATAGCCTGGAAGGTGATACCGCACGCTGGGCCAGCCAACCGGGTGAAGCCGGTAATGGCTGGGAAATCACGGCCAGCAGCGAACGCCTGACCTGGAAAGAAGAAGGCTTGTTTCATCTCGAAGGTCGTCTGCTCGGACCCGGTTTGCAGTGGTACTTGCCGGGTGTGGAGTGGGGCACCTTTTACGTTTCACAGTTGTGGGATATCGCCGGTGTCTGCGAGGGGCGCCCGGTAAAAGGCGCCATGGCGCTGGACCAGTTCTACATGGCTGAAGGCGGCGCCATCCACTTCAAGAAAGACTTGGTGGTGAACAACAACAAGCATGTGATCTGGTGGTCCTTTGTCACCGTTTATAAAGACGGCACGTGGGATACCGGTTCTTTCATGGTCGGTCACGACCACCTGGGTTACGCCATTTTCAACAATGAAAAAGGCGAGGTGCGGGTCACCACCGATATCGAAGGGCACACCGAGCACAAGGACGGTAGCTACTTTTTGAAGTCGGCCAAAATCGTGCTCGAAGGCAAGGAGGAGTGGGAATTCCTGCCTGACGAGAAGGGCGAAATGATCGACTTCGTTGGCGGTTTCCCGGTCACGGCGCAGCAGGAAGGGCGCTGGCGTCGGGTTGGCGATACCCGCGAGCCTTCGCACTGGCTGGGCTGGGGCGAGTCGGACCGGCGTAACGGCTCGGCCCGTAACGTTCCAGGCAAGGACCTCTAAATCAGTGAACCCCCTGTAGGAGCGAGCCTGCTCGCGAAAAACCTGAGAGCACCGCGGGGCTTCAGGCTTGGCGCGTTATCGTTCAGAAACATCGCGAGCAGGCTCGCTCCCACAAAAAGCCTCAACTAATAACAATAAAGAGGAATCACGATGAAATTCCGCGACAAAGTCGTACTGGTCACCGGTGCCGGTCGAGGCATGGGCCGCGCCATTGCCCTGGCCTATGCCCGTGAGGGCGCCAAAGTGGTGGTGTCGGCACGCACCGCTCGATACGGCGAAGAAACAATCGAGCAAATCAAGGCTCTGGGCGGTGAAGCCTGCCTGGTCGGTGGAGACATCGCCGATCGTGAGGCGATCAAGTCGATGGTGCAGGGCGGCGTAGAACATTTTGGCTCCCTGGATATCGTGGTGCATTGCGCCGCCGACACCAGTCACGGGCTGATCGCCGAAATGGCCGATGACACCTTCGATCACATTGTTCGCAGCAATATCCAGTCGTTGTTCTGGCTGGCCAAGGACAGCGCACCTTACCTGTCCAAAGCAGCCGACAAAGGCCGGCTGATTTACATCTCCTCCGGCGAAGCCAACCGCAAATACACACCACGACTGATTGCCTATAGTTCGAGCAAAGCATTCATGAATGCGTTCGCCCGTGGTTTGGCGGTGGAGTTCGGCGCCATGAATATCCTGGTCAACGTCGTCGAACCTGGGCTGATTGGCACTGACCACATGCTGGAAACCCTGGGCAATGAACTGCCGCACAAACTCGCCGCACACTTCCCGGTTGGGCGCCTGGGCGAGTCCGCTGATATTGCCAATGCCGTGATGTTTCTCACTTCCAACGAGGCCTCCTATATCACCGGCACGTCGTTGTTGGTGGATGGTGGCGCCACCATGATCGCGCTGCCCAAAGTCGAAGAAATCCTCAAGGGCCACTAATCATGTCGCGCGTCCGCGATGGCGGCCCGCGCCGGGAGTCAGGTCATGACAATTGAGACACGCAACAGCAGCAATACCGCCCACGGTGGCAATGATTTCTCCGAGTTCAAGCGCGGCTGGCGCGTGGTACTGCTGGGTCTGTTTGGCATCTGCACCAGCCTTTCCGCTGCGCTGCTGTATGCCTTCGGCACCCTGGTTATTCCGCTGGAGCAGGCCTTCGGCTGGAGCCGTGGCGACTTGCAGGCTTCGATCACCTTCCTGTTCGCCGGTGTGGCGATTTCTACGCAGTTGGTCGGCTGGCTCTACCGCCGTTTCGGTTTGCGTCGAGTGGCGATTGTTTCGATCGTGCTGCAGATCGTCGGTTATTTTGCGATCACCCAAATTCAGGGCTCGATTGGTTGGTTGTACCTGGCGTTTTTCAGCATGCCGATCGTCTGTGCCGGCACCATTGCGATCACCTGGACGCAATTGGTCAACCTCTGGTTCGAGCGCAACCGGGGTCTGGCGCTGGCAGTGATTCTATGTGGAACCGGGCTGGTGGCGATGATTCTGCCGCCGCTACTGTCGCGGTTGATTGCCGTCTATGGCTGGCAGGCGGGTTTTATTGCATTGGGGGCGATGCCGCTGCTGTTTACGCTGCCCTTGTCTTTGATGTGGTTGCGCATGCCGGCGCCGCACGCCAGCACTGAAGCGACGACACAGAAGGAACTCCCGGAACTGGCCGGCATGTCCTTCCAACAAGCGTTGCGCTCCGGGAAATACTGGGGCTTTAACATCGCGCTGATCCTTTCGGTATCGTTGACCGTAGGCATGGTGACCAACATGGTGCCGATGTTGCAAAGCAAAGGCTTGAGCGGCCAGCAAGCCAGCCAGATATTCAGTACCTTTGGTATTTCCATCATCGGCGGGCGTCTGTTGGTGGGCTACATGCTCGACCGCTTTTCACCTTCTCTGGTGGCTGCGGTGAGCCTGGCACTGCCTGCGCTGGGCTGCGCGATCTTTCTCTTTGGCGGGGCGCAGAGCACACCGTTAATGGTGCTTGCCACTCTTTGTATCGGCGCAAGTGCCGGGGCTGAATTCGATCTGGCGGCATTCCTGATGGCACGTTATTTCGGCCTGAAAGACTACGCGCGTATCTTCGGTTTGCACCTGTGCCTGATCACCATTGCTGCCGGGCTGGTGCCCATGTTGTTCGGCCATCTTTACGATACTTACGGCAGTTATTCGGCGGTGCTGGTGTGCTGTTTCTGCTGCGCCATTATCGGCCCGAGCATTTTGTTGTGGTTGAAGATGGAACCGGCATTTCTGGCGCTTCAGCACACTCTACAACAACGGCAACACGCCTGAACCCCACCCGAGGACGAACGTGATATGAGCATGGACAAACACGCAATCGAGCACTTCCTGCACGGCCAGATCGACTGCTGGAACAAAGGCGATAAAGAGGGCTTTTTTGCACATTACCGCAGCGTCTCGGCCAATGGCTTGAGTATCGAATACGTCGGCAAACCACAGCACGATGCCTGGCAGGTCCTGGAAGGCATGTGGGCGCAACAGCAACCGAAGATTCGCGTCGAGGTGCGGCAGTGCATCGTTAATGGCAACGAAGCCGCGTGCCATCACCTGAATGCCTTTCGCGAGCAGGAAGGCGGCATCGAAACAATCGAGTTGTATCGGTTCGAAGAAGGGCAGTTGTTTGTGCGTTATTTCATCAACCAGTAAGGGTTGATCGCCCGGGTGCGCACAGCCTTGTCATAAAGGTTGTGCGCACTGGCGGCTTATACACCGTCGGTGGAATAGGAAAGCTGTCGCCACAGCTCGATTTGCGCGAGCATATTGTTGAGCTTGTTGCTGACTTGCAGGTAAGCGTCGGAGCCGGCCAGGTAACGCAACGGCGGATGTTCACTGTTAACCAGGTGAACCAGCGCGTCTCCCAGTTTCGCCGGGTTGCCGGTTTGCTGGTGGTTGTAGGCGGCCGAAGCGCCTTTGACCTTGGCCGTGAGTGCGGCGTAATCCTCCAGCCCACGGGTACCAAAGACAGCGGAGCTGGGGTCGAGGAAGTCGGTACGGAAAACCCCGGGTTCCACTAGCGTTACCTTGATGCCGAACTGCGCCACTTCCAGGCTCAGGGATTCGGAAAAACCCTCCACGGCAAATTTCGACGCGCAGTACAGCGCCGCACCGCCCATCCCCACCACACCGCCCATTGAGGACACGTTGAATACGTGACCACTGCGTTGCGCACGCATGACGGGCAACACGGCACGGCAGACGTTGAAGACACCAAACACGTTGGTCGCGAACTGGCTGTCGGCTTCACTGGCAAGATTGTCTTCAAAGGGTGCCAGTTGCCCATAGCCGGCGTTGTTGACCAGCACATCGATTCGGCCAAATCGCGCGACGGCAGTCTCTACGGCAGTCAGTGCCTGGGCTTCGTTGGTCACATCCAGGGCCACCGCCAAAACGCGCTCACCGAACTCGGCGAAGGCATCTTCCAGTGGTTCGATACGTCGGCCACTGACCACCACGCGGTCACCGTCAGCCAAGGCGGCTTTGGCAATGGCGGCGCCCAAGCCTCGGGCGGCACCGGTAATAAACCAGACTTTGTTCATTGCATCGCTCCAGTCGTTATGCAAAAAAAAAGCCGCGTCAGCTCGGAGGCGGGCGCGGCTGCGGGTTTTACCTGTCCATGCGGCGCTCAGTCGCGGTTGGCCGCTTCCCAGGCTTTCAGGTCGAAACCGTCAGCGGCGGCTTCGGCTGCCGACAACTTGGGCGCGCGGGCGAGAATCTTGCGCGCGGCCATGTGATCGCCCATGCGATTGCAGGATTCAACGGCTACCAGGCGGTCATTGCGGAAACACAGCACGGAAAGTTGTTTGTCTTGGGGAGACCCGAGGACAACAGTGCTGTCGTAGCCGTTGGAGAGTCCGGCAATCTGTAGTTTCAGGTCACCCTGATCGGTCCAGAACCAGGGCAGGGCGCCGTAAGGCGCCGGTTTACCCATCAACCGTGCGGCCACTGCGCGGGCCTGGTCGATGGCGTTCTGCACCGACTCGAGACGCGTGTGCTGTTCATCGTTTTGCAGGCACGGGAAACTGGCGACATCGCCCAATGCGGAAATTCGCGGGTCAGAGGTGAGCAGGTTGGCGTCGACCTTGATGCCGTTCTCGATGGCCAGACCCGCTTCGGTTGCCAGTTGGGCATTGGGGATCACACCGATACCAAACACCACGAGGTCGGCAGGCAGGGCACGTCCGTCAGCGGTTTGCACGGCGCAGACCTTGCCGTTGTCGCCATCGATGCGACTCAAGCCCTGGCGGAAGTCGAAATGCACACCCCAGGCTTCATGGGCCTGGCGGAACAACTCCGACATTTCCCGCGACACGGCACGGGCCATTGGCCGCTCGGCCAGTTCCAGCACATGGACATTGGCCCCCTGTGCTGCGGCTACCGCGGCAAACTCCAGACCGATGAACCCGGCGCCGATCACCACCACATTGCGCGCTTCTTTAGCCAGTGGCGCCAAGGCATCGGCATCGGCTTTGGTTTTGATGCCGAATACCTGAGGCAGCTCGGCGCCTGGCACCGGCAGCGGCCGGTTGTGTGCACCCGTGGCCAATACCAGGTGGTCATAGCTGATCGCCTCACCGGAGGCCAACACTACGCGACCGTTCTGGCGGTCAATTGCCGTCGCCTGGTCATGCAGCAGTTCAATGCGTTGGGTGGCATAAAACTCAGCGGGACGGAACAGCAGATTGGTCCCCTGGATCTTGCCGAGCAAGTAGGCCTTGGACAATGGCGGCCGCTGATAGGGTAGGCCTGGCTCATCGCCAATCAGGGTAATGCGCCCGTCATAGCCTTCCTGACGCAAGGAGGCAGCGACCTGAAAACCGGCTTGGCCAGCACCGACGATAACGACTGAGGCGAGGGTCATGTTAGCTCCTTCAAGCGCATTCAGAATTGCGACGACGGCAGGTGCAGGACCATGCCGTCCATCTCTTGGCTGATGATCAACTGGCAGCTCAAGCGGCTGTTGTCACGGCGCTCGAACGCGTATTCGAGCATGTCGTTTTCCATGCCTTCAGCGGCTTGCACCTTGCTCAGCCAGGCCTCGTCGACATAGGTGTGGCAGGTGGCGCAGCTGCAGGCGCCGCCGCAGTCGGCAGGAATGCCCGGCACTGAGGCGAATGTAGCGGCTTGCATCACCGATTGACCTACGTCGCCTTTGACCTGATGGGCCGTGCCGTTGTGTTCGATAAACGTCAAAGTGGGCATGTTCTGCTCCGATTCTTGTTGGGGGCTCAGGATTGACTTGGAATTGTTTGTGCGTTGAAGCGTGGCACTCGCCCCAGGGTCAGCAACAACAAGGGGCCGATCAGGCAGCAAGCAGCGCTGTATACCAGCATCGAGGTATAAGAACCGGTGCGTGCCAGCATGTAGGCGAAGAGCAACGGCGCCAGTGCCGAGGCCACGGTATTCAAGCCCTGATGGACGCCAAACAGACGGCCGTATTCGCGTAAACCGAAGTAGCGGGCGATCAGGAAGGCGGCAATGTCGAACTCTGCCCCGGCGCCGAAACCGACCAGTACGGCCGCCAGCAGCAGGGGGGCAAATTCGTTGGTGGGGCTCAGGTAGATGAAACACCCGATAGCGGGCAGCACGAGGCTGAGCGCAGACACCGCTGGCGGCCATAGCCGATCGAGCAGGTAGCCGATCAACATGCGCCCGAAGATCAGCGAGATACCAAAACCACTGAAGATGGTGGCGGCTTGCGCAGCGGACAAACCTCTGGCTTGCAGCATGGGCACGGTGCTGGTGACCATGCCGACAATCGAAGAAATCACCAGGCCGAGTGCCAGGTTGCAGGTCCAGAATTTCAGCGAGCCCATGCCTTCACGAAAACCCATGCCGGGCAATTGCTCCAGCGCACTGCCGTCATTACGGTTACCCACCGCAGCGGGTAGCTTGAACCACAGCAGAATCAGCGGCAGTAGTACCAGCAGGTTGAGAAGCGCGAGAATCACGAAGGCCGCTCGCCAGTCCCATTGCTCAATGCCCCACGCCATCAGGCGGGGAATGGTGGCGGCAGTGACGCCAGTACCGGACAGCCCGATGGCCAGCGCCAGGCCACGATTTTTGTCGAACCACAGGCTGATCAATTGCGTCCAGGTGACCGCCAGGGCGCCCATGCCGACGATGGGCAGCAACGCAAAGGCAATGTACATCGACCAGATCGATTGGGTCAGTTGAGTGGTCGCCAGGTAGCCGAGCGACAACAACAGCAGGGAAATCACCGTGACGCGCTTCATGCCGTAGCGCAGGTTGAACCAACCCACCAGTTGCAAGGACACCACGGCGCCGCCAAACAGGAAGGTGATGCAGGCCTGCAGTTCGCTTTTACTCCAACCAAAGGCATCGCCCAGTGGTACGACCAGGGTGCCGAAGCCGTAGAGCAGGGCGGCGTTGATGCTGATGGCGACACCGGCGACAGCCAACATCAGGATCTTCCAGCTTTGCCGGAACTCATGAAGATCAATGGCCGCTTCGTTCTTGGACGGGTGCATTCAGTTGGCTTCCTTATAGGTTTTGTTGAGCCAAGCACTGCTTTGGATGGTGATGTGGACCACCGCCAGCAAATTCTTTGAACAGAATCTGGTTTTTTATTCAGAATAAAATCAGAAAATCCCCTTTGTCCAGCACAGCTATCTGACTCAAAGACAAACGAATTTCCTGCGTTGAACCCACCTTTCAATCAATCTGCATCCGGTCGTGTTCAACATCCTGCTGTTTTTTATCCATTTGGATTCCAGACCAGTGTTTTGCGACAGCGGATAGATGGCAGCATATCCGCGTTAAAAATTAATTGCACATAAAATAAAATAGTGTTCATAATTTGCTGAGACTGGACCTGATAAAGGAGACAAAAATGAGTTCAGAAAAAGCGCAATTCAAAGCCGTGGCAGACCGTAGCCGCTGCTGTGGTTATGGTTTGTGTGCCGCGATCTGCCCAAGCCTGTACAAACTTGATGCCGATGGCTTGGTATACATGGACGATGCTCGTGTTCCACCGGAACTGGAGGAGGAGGCCCGTGAAGGGGCTGCCGCCTGCCCGGCGGAGGCCATTTGGCTTGAGCCCATCACCCAGGAAGACGAAGCCGTTTAATGGCGTGAGCGTCAGTCGTCACGTGATAACCACAGAGTTGAGGATGTGCGGATGGGACGGTTACACAACAAAGTCGCATTGATTACCGGGACCGGCGGTGGCCAGGGCCGCGCTGCGGCGCTGCGTTTTGCCCGCGAAGGGGCGATTGTGGTCGGCTGCGACTTTAACGCCGAAGGCCATGAAGAGACTGCAGCCTTGATGCGGGCCGAGGGGTTTACCCTGTATGGTTCGGCGCCCGTGGACTTGGGCGATCACCAACAGGCCAAGACCTGGATCGATGCCGCCGTCGCTGAGCACGGACGCATCGACGTCCTCTACAACAACGCTTCCGCCGCACGTTTCGGGCTGGTCAGCGAGATGTCGATCGAAGATTGGCAGTTCACCATGCGCAACGAAATCGACCTGCTGTTCTACACCACCAAGTACGCCTGGCAGCACTTGGCCGAGCAGCGCGGAGTGATCATCAACGTGTCGTCTACCGCGGCCTGGGGCGGTTCGAAAGTCGCCGGTATTGCCGCGCATTCGGCCGCCAAGGGCGCCGTGGTCTCTTTCACTCGCCAGTTGGCCGTGGAAGGCGCACCGTTTGGTATCCGTGCGGTCAGCCTGAGCCCGGGCTTTGTCGCCACGCCGGGTACCCGGCCGTTTCTGGAAGACCCGAAAATGCGCGCCATGCTGCTGGACGGTGTATTGATGGACCGTCCCGGCGAACCCGAAGAAGTGGTGGCCATGGCGGTATTCGTCGCCTCGGATGAAGCTTCGTTCATTACAGGTTCGGACTTCGTCATCGACGGCGGGTTACTCGCGGTCTGACACACGCGGCGTCAGTGCAGGTGCCATTGGCACCCTTTCATCTCGAACAATAACAAGGTGAATAACGTGGACATCATCGGTATCGGTTACATGGGCTTCGAAACCCCCAATCTCGAGGCGTGGCGTGAGTACGGCCCGCAGGTGATGGGCTTTGGTATCGGCAAGAATCCCGAGAGTGACCCTGAGTCACTGTACTTCAAAATCGACGATCGCCGTCATCGTTTGGCGTTCCATCCGGGTAAAGTTGACCGAATTGCCTATATCGGCTGGGAAGCGGTGGGGCGCATGGCGTTCGAGGACGGCATCAAGAAGTTGGCCGCGGCCAATGTCGAATTCACCCGTGGCGATGCTCAGCTCTGTGAAAAGCGTGGTGTTCGCGAACTGGTGCGCTTCCGCGACCCGGTGGGGTATCAGCACGAACTCTTTTACGGGCAAAAATGGCTGCCGCGCTCGTTCCAGCCAGGGCGTCCACACAGTGGTTTCCTGGCCGACGAACGTGGGGCAGGCCACGTGGTGCTGATCACCCCGGACTACACGCCGGAACTGGAAGACTTCCTGCTCAACGTCATGGGCTTCAGCTGGTATGGCGCCGGCGCGGGCAAAGGGCGCACCGGATTTTTCCGCTCCAAACTCAATCATCACACCAGTCACGACATCGCTTATGGCCACGGCCCGGGACGCATGGGCGTGCAACATGTCGGGCTGTTTGTGCGCAACGTGCGTGATGTCGGTGAAACCTACGACATCGTGCGCCAGCGCGAACTGCCGATGATGATGACCCTCGGTCAGCATGCCCAGGATCCGCACCTGTCGTTCTACCATTTCAACCCGTCCGGCTTTGCCTTCGAGACCATTGCGGAAATCGAGCCATGGCAAGGCGACCCTTATGAGTTGAACCCGGAAAAACTCAGCCTGTGGGGCCACGAAATGGTCGGCCCGATTCTCGGGGCCAGCGTCAAGACACCGGAAGAAGTGCTCGACGCCGAGTATCTGCCCATCTACCTGGCCAGACACTGAGATGCGCCTGGCGCGGGTCGAGGTAGCCGGGCAGGCGTTCTGGGCGTTGCTGGATGCGCAGTCGGATCGGCTTAGGCGGATCAATGCGCCATTCGCCCAGTGGGCCGGGTTGGGGGCGAAGCTTGCACCAGACATCCTCGACCTTGCTGACGAATGGTTACCGTTGTCGGCTGCACGTCTGCTTGCGCCGCTGGAGCCGGGCAGTCGGGTTTTTGGTGTGGGCCTCAATTACCTGAGCCACCTCAAGCGCCTGGGCAGTGATGCGCCGGCGCACCCGCTGGCGTACATGAAGCCTGAGTCAGCGCTGGTCGGTGCTGATGACGAGATCGATTATTCGCCGCTGACCACCCAGCTCGATTACGAGGTGGAACTGGTCGCTGTCGTGGGCCGCCCGTTGCTGGATGAGCCTCATGCCAGCGACTGTCTGCTGGGGTACACGGTGGGCAATGACATCAGTGCGCGGGATGCCGGCAAGCAGATTGGGCGCCTGGACCTGTTGACCCAGAAAGCCATGGATCGCGC
Organism: Pseudomonas sp. GW823-FHT02E01; assembly: GCF_058797535.1. NCBI lineage: Bacteria > Pseudomonadati > Pseudomonadota > Gammaproteobacteria > Pseudomonadales > Pseudomonadaceae > Pseudomonas > Pseudomonas sp. GW823-FHT02E01. Next base: position 171,514 of record NZ_JBXAJS010000003.1, read on the forward strand.
CACTCCGGTGGGGCCATGGATTGTCACGGTGGATGAACTGGGTGTAGCGGGGCAGCCGGCATTGGAGATGCGCCTGAGTGTCAACGATGAACTGCGCCAGCAAGACAACACCCGGCAGATGATTTTTAGCCTGGATGAGTTGCTCAATTATCTGGATGCACGTATCAGTCTGCGGCCGGGTGACCTGGTGTTTACCGGTTCCACCCACGGGGTGGGTCTGGAAAGCGGGCGCTTTTTGCAGTCGGGTGACCGGGTCGAGGCGCAAATCGAAGGCATCGGCCGACTGCGCAATACCATTGCAGCACCACGCCAGCTGAGCCCCGCGCGCGCGGTGGGGCGACTGGGCCAGCCGCTGGATAAGTAAACCCCTGATTTTGACCGGTATAGACGCTGAGGAGTGATGATGAGCGAGGGTTCGGCGTGGGCGCCGTTTCGCAATAGAGCGTTCCGCGGCCTATGGCTGGCGGGCGCTGTGGTCAATATGGCGATCTGGATGCAGACGGTCGCTGCTGCGTGGATCATGACCACATTGACCACGTCTGCGGCGATGGTCTCCCTGGTGCAAACCGCTGTGACCCTGCCGGTCTTCCTGTTTGCCTTTCCGGGTGGCGTGATTGCCGATCGGGTGGACCGTCGCGGTTGGCTCATTATTACGCAGTGCATGATGCTGTTCGCCGCGCTGGTGCTGTGCGGGTTGGCGTACAGCGCTCACCTGGAAACCTGGGGATTATTGGCGTTCACCTTTGTCCTGGGTACCGGCAGTGCATTGGGAATGTCGGCGTGGATGGTGACCATGGTCGGTGTACTTTCCCGCGACCAGGTGCCGGCGGCCGTGTCGTTGAACGGCATTTCCATCAACGCGACCCGCGCTTTGGGGCCGGCGCTGGCCGGTGCGTTGATTGCTTACTGGAACACCACTTCGGTGTTTCTGGCCATCGCGCTGTGCATGTTCTCGGTGCTGCTCTTCCTCTTTCGCCTGGTACCCAACCCGCCAGCCGTGGGCTTGCCACCGGAAACCCTGACCGGAGGCATGCGCAGTGGCCTGCGTTACATCCGCCATTCGGCGGTATTGTTCAGCGCCATGAAGCAGGTGTTGGTATTCACCAGCAGCGCTAGCGCTTTGTGGGCATTGATGCCATTGGTGGCCAAGCAGGAATTGGGCATGGACGCCGGTGGTTATGGCTTGCTCATGGCGTTTCTTGGAGCGGGTGCCGTGCTGGCGGCGCTCAACTTGCCGCGTCTGTACCGCGTATTGAATATGCGGCATTTGCTGGTGTGCGGCGTCATTGCCTTTGCCCTCGCGACCCTCACTGCCGCGCTGTCCCATAATCGCTATGGGGTCTGCGCGATGATGTTGCTTGCAGGGTTTGGGTGGATGGCGGTCAATGCGACCATTTCCACGGTTGTGCAAACGTACGCCGCCAACTGGGTGCGCGCCCGGGTTGCATCGGTCTATGTATTGATCCTCATGGGTTCGATGGCCGCCGGCGGTGCGATCTGGGGTGCGCTGGCCGAGTATCTGGGGCTGAGCCAGAGCCTGCTGCTCTCGACGCTTTTGTTGCTGGTCGGCATTCTGCTGACCCGTAACGGCCGTGTGGAGCTGGGTCAGGAGGCAGATTTTGCCGAGGTGCAATTGACCGACAAACTCCAGCTGGCCAGCCCGGTGACCCATGCCGATGGACCGGTCTCGGTGGAGATCGTGTACCAGGTGACGGCGCCGGACTGCGACGACTTCCTGGCTGCCGTATACGCAGTAGGCAAGGCGCGCCGGCGCAACGGTGCGCAGAACTGGCGCCTGTACCGCGACATGGCCAACCCGCAGCTCTACAGCGAGCGATTTATTGTCGAATCCTGGCTGGAGTATTTGCGCCAGCAGACACGGGTGACTCAGGCTGACCATGCCCAGGAGCGTCTCATCGAGCGTTTTCGTCGCGAGGACCTGCAAACCCGCCGGCTGATCCATCAGCCTCTGGTCAGACAATCCGACTGAAATGTTCGAATAATTCCCAGACAAAACTTTACGGCGCAATTCATTCTCAGGCTAGAATGGCGACACTATAAAGTGACTGGATTGGGCATGGACTTCACTGACGTCAACGACAACGACAAATCAACCGGCGCAACACTCGTCAAGCCCGTTTCCAACGCGATACGCATCCTGCGTTACCTCAGCCAGGTGGGCACACCGGAACGATCGGTGGACATCGCCCGACAACTGAAGATCAATCCCAGCACCTGCTTCAACATCCTGCGCACGCTGGTGCAAGAGGAGGTCGTCGACTTCAGTGCCATGTCCAAGCGCTACTCCGTGGGCCTGGGCCTGGCGCGTCTGGTTGAACAATTGGTTACCCAAGGCCACCGCGTGCAGATGGCCAAACCCCTGCTGCAGAACCTGGCCGCGCGCCAGCGGGTAACCATCACCCTTTGGCGCAAGATGAGCCCTGACCGCATCGTCATTGTCAGCTCCGCTGCCAGCCCGACTGATGTCCGCATCGATATGGCCGAAGGTCAGCGCCTGCCGATTCTGATGGGCGCCAGCGGGCGTTTGTTCGCCACTCAGATCGACCTCGACGATCCCGAAGTGCAGAGCAGTTTCGAAACCATTCGCTGGGCCCAGCCGCTGTCGCTGGAGGTTTTCCGGGAAGAAGTCCGGGTCGCCGCCGAGCGTGGTTGGGCAGTAGATGACGGGCATTTTTCGGGTGGGATTCTTGCCGTCGCGGCGCCAGTGTACTCACCGACCAACAGCATCGACTTCACCGTCTCCGCGGTGATGTTCCGCGGGCAACGCGATGAAGAGGGCCTTGCCGAGCTGGGCAAGGCACTGATCGAGTTCTGCAGCGAAGTGGCCGGCGTACTTTACTGAAGCGCGCCGTTACTCGCGTACCAGAAGCAGGCTGCCCCCCAGCGGGCCGCCACCTGCTGCCACCGTGCTGACACGGTGTTCACGGGTTTGTCGCCCTTCGGCACGGCCCCACAGTTGCAGGCAGGCTTCATGCACGTAACCCAGGCCATGGGTGCGCCCGCCGGATAGCTGCCCGCCATTGGTATTGATTGGCAGGCTGCCATCGAGCGCGATGCGCGTCCCACCCTCGACGAATGCACCACTTTCTCCGACGGGGCACAGGCCCAAGGCCTCGAGCCAGATCATGGTCAAAATCGAAAAACCGTCATACAGCTGCGCGGATTCGACGTCCTGCGGGGTGTAGTCAGTGCGTGCCCACATCATCTGGCCAACATCGAAAGCGGCCATTTTGGTCAGGGAAATTTGGTCCCATGACCAGGGCTGGTTCAATGCAGCTCCCATGGCTTCAATGCGGATCGGTTTGTTCGGCTGGTCCTGAGCGATATCGCGGCGCGACAAGACGATGGCGGTCGATGCATCGCAATGCACGTCGCAGTCGAACATGCGCAGCGGCGTGGAAATCATCCGCGACGCCATGTAATCGTCCATGCTCATCGGTGTGCGAAACACCGCCTTGGGGTTGCGCATGGCGTTCTGGCGACACGTTAGGGCGATTTGCGCCAGTTGCTCCGCACGGGTGCCGTATTCATGGAAGTGACGTTGGGCGTACAGCGCCATCAGATTAGTGGCCGAGAGCACATTGAATGGCGTGAACCACTGCCAGGCGTAGCTGCTGTCACGTCCTTGGGTTTTATTGGTCAAGGCGCTGGCTTGTTTGTTCACCATGCGGGCTGACGCTTCGGTGATGGTGCGAAACACCAGCACGTGTTTACACAGCCCCGCCGCAATCGCCATGGCACCGTTGATCACGCCAGTCAGCGGGCCAGGCCCTTCATAGCCGCCGCCGAACCAGTTGACGTTGAGCCCTAGAGCGCTTTTCAGAGCGCTCGGGCCAATCGGCGAAAACGGGTCGCCATTGTTGTTGTCGCCTGGCCAGCAGGCCACACCGTCGATGTCGCTACGCTGCAGGCCAGCGTCGGCAATGGCCTCGAGGCACGCATCAAGGGTCAGGCGCATCGCCGACTTGTTCGACGGTCGCCCGACTTCCGATTGACCAATGCCGGTGATGGCGACGTCTTTTTCATAACGATGATCGAACATCACTGATCCTTCTCGAACAGAGGCAACCAGACATCCTCGACATTGAGGAAGCTGACCCGTACCGGCATTTCGATATGCACATCCGTGACCGGAATGCCCACCACGTTGCTCACCAATTGCAAGCCAGGTTGTTCCACCAGCTCGATGATCGCGACCACATAGGGCACCTCCAGGTCGGGGGCCCAGGCCTGGTAATTGATGGTGTAACTGAGCACATTGCCTTTGCCGGACACCGGCTCTGGCGCCACCTCAAAGCTTGCACAATGCGGGCAAAGCGGGGCGGGTGGATGGAAATACCGGCTGCAGGCCGCGCAGCGATGAACGAGCAGTTCGCCCCGTTCGCCGCCTTGCCAGAAGGCGCGGTTGTCGGCGTTGAGTGCAGGAAGTTTTCTAGGCATCAGCGGTCCGCAGGTGAATGTTTGACTTGAAGTCATACGGTATCATTTGTACATATTTTCTAAAAGTGTCATATATACGTACCGACGAAGGCACGAATCGAACCTTCGCGCCGTAAAACAACAACAAGAGGATTTCGCGATGTCCCAGTCATTACTGGACAAGAGGGTAGTCGTCACCGGCGGGTTTGGAGCCCTCGGCAGCGCACTTGGCAAATTCCTGCTGGCGCGTGGCGCCCGGGTTGCATTGCTGGATCGCAGCGAGGCGCCTGCCGCCTTGCTGGACACGGAAAACCTGCTGTGCCTGGGCGGTGTTGACCTGACTTCGACCGAGTCGGCCAGTGCGGCGTTCGAGCAGATTGCCACGCAGTGGGGCGGCATTGATGGTTTGGTCAACGTCGCGGGCGGGTTTGCCTGGGAGACCGTCGAAGGGGGTAGCCTGCAGACTTGGGATCGCCTCTATCAGATGAATGTGCGTACCGCAGTGGTCAGTTCCCAATCGGCGCTGGCGCAGCTTCTGGCCTCCAAGGCAGGACGCATCGTCAACGTGGGAGCGCTGGCCTCGGTCAAAGCCGCAACAGGCATGGGCGCTTACGCTGCTTCCAAGGCCGGCGTCGCCCGGTTGACCGAGGCTTTGGCCGAAGAGCTGAAGGATCGTGGCGTGACGGTTAACGCCGTGCTGCCAAGCATCATCGATACTCCTGCCAACCGTGCCGACATGCCTGAAGCCGACAGCCGCCGCTGGGTGACCCCGGATGCATTGGCGGCGGTGGTTGCGTTTCTGTTGTCGGACGATGCTGCGGCAGTAACCGGTGCGCTGTTGCCAGTGAGTGGACGCGTATGAGACTGGTGACCTATAGCGACGCCGAGGGCTTTGATCGTGCGGGTGCGTTGCTCAACCAGGACCAGCAGGTACTCGACCTGCAAATCGCCTACCGCTTGCTGGAAAGCCGCGAAACCCCGGCACTGAGCAGCATTCTGTCTCTGGTGGAAGGCGGTGAGCCTGCGCTGGAGTTGGCCCGCTCCCTGGTGGCCAAGGCCCCCTCGGCGGCAGTGCTGGAGCGCGCCAGTGTGAAACTGCGCGCACCGATCCAGCCGCCACCGCAGATGCGCGATTGCTCCTGCTTCGAATTGCACCTGCGCCAGAGTTTCGCCGCGGCCCGTCGCGCCCGGGCGTTGCGTACCGAGGATCCGGAAGCGACCTTGAAGGCGATGAACACTCGCGCCGATGACCGGGTGATCGAAACCTTCAACAAGCAGCCCATCTACTACAAGGGCAACCGTTTTGCGGTGATCGGCATCGACGACGAATTCCAGTGGCCGAGCTTCAGTCGGGCAATGGATTTCGAACTGGAGTTCGGTTGCTACATCGGCAAGCGCGGCAAGGACATCAGTCGTGAAACCGCCCGTTCGCATATCGTCGGTTACACCATCTTCAACGACATGAGCGCGCGCGACGCACAGGCCCTGGAAATGCCCGGCATGCTCGGCCCGGCCAAGAGCAAGGATTTCGACACGGCCAACATCATGGGGCCGTGCCTGGTGACCGCAGACGAACTGGGTGATCCCTACGACCTGAATATGGTTGCCCGGGTCAACGGGGAGGAGTGGGGGCGCGGCAATACCCGCGACATGCGCTGGAGCTTCGAGGACGTGATTGCCCACGTGTCGCGCTCAGAAACCTTGTACCCCGGCGAGTTCCTGGGCTCCGGCACGGTCGGCAACGGCTGCGGCCTGGAGCAACTGCGTTATTTGAAACCTGGCGACGTGGTTGAGCTGGAGATCGACGGCATCGGTGTACTGCGCACTCAAGTGGGGAAGGCGCCGAGCAAGGATTGACGGTTACCTGAATGGCGAAAGAATTCACTTACGAAAAGAAGGTGAATTCTATGTACAAAAATAGAAAAAGTGTCTTATATTTCGTTGCAACCACTGTCGTGACACTCTGATTAGGAGGCAAGCATGCTAACAAGAACAAGCCCCGTATTGTCGGATGGAACCAAGGTCTCGGACCTCATCTATCCATCCAGCCGTGAAGTGCAAATGCGTGTGTTGTCTGACCACGAAATTTACGATCTGGAAATGGAAAAAATCTTCGGCAAGATCTGGGTATTGCTGGGTCATGAATCGGAAATTCCTAATTCCGGCGACTTCATGGTCCGTGACATGGGGTCTGATTCGGTCATTGTTGCCCGTGGCAAGCAGGGCGAGGTGTTCGTGACCCTCAATGTGTGCCCGCACCGCGGGATGCGCATCAGCACTGCCGACTGCGGCAACACGCAAATTCACAAGTGCATCTATCACGGCTGGGCTTTCCGCCCCAATGGCGACTTCATCGGCTCGCCGGTCGAGCGTGAATGCATGCACGGCAAAATGCTGCCCAAGGAAGAACTGGGCCTGAAAAAAGCCCGGGTCACGCTGTATGGCGGCCTGGTATTTGCCACCTGGAACATTGAAGGACCGTCGTTTGACGAGTTCCTGGGTGATGCCAAATGGTACTACGACATGCTGTTCTGTCGTTCCGACAAGGGCATGGAAGTGCTCGGCCCACCCCAGCGCTTTATCGTCAACGCCAACTGGAAAACCGCGGGTGAGCAATCGGCGGCCGATGGTTTCCACACCCTGACCTTGCACCGTTGGTTGGGCGAAGTGGGTAACTACGCCAAGAAAGGTGAGGGCGAAACAGCCGACCTCAGTCCGGAAATGATCGGCGTGGAAATCAGCTCGCCCCACGGCCATGCGCTGCGCTGCATCGACCTGGCGCGCAAGATCAAGCGCCTGACCGGCCTCGACCCGGCCGAGCTGACCGTGCAGCAAAAACTGGAGGCATTGCCGCCTGCCGGCATGACTGCCGACATGGTCGAACAGCTGGCACGCAATCTGACTGAAGATCAGTTGAAAGTGCTGACCAGCATGCCGCCGCAAGTCGGCGGGATGTTCCCGAACATTCTTTTCGGCTTCGTCTACATTCCGCAGCCCGATGGCAGCGTAGTCGGCTCGATGACCTTGCACGCCTACGTGCCTCGCGGGCCAGACAAGCTGGAGTTCGTCAACTGGGTGTTTGCCGAGAAAGACGCATCCCCTGAACTGCGCGACAAGATGCTCAAGCAAACCATCCAGTTGTTCGGCACCTCGGGCATGGTCGAGCAGGATGACTCCGATACCTGGCCGCACATGACCCTGGCCGCCAAAGGCGCGATGGGCCGCAAGAGCACGCTGAAATACCAGGCTTGCTTCGAAACAGGAGCACCCGAGGGTTGGCCGGGCCCTGGCATCGTCAACGAAGGCTTCACCAAGGACGATACCCAGTGGCACTGGTGGTTGTACTGGCACGAGCTGATGACTGCACCGAACGAGCAATAAGCGCCTGTTGGCCCTGGTTCGATTGCGGTCCTTGCGGGTCGCAATCGCCGGTAACAGCATTAACAAGTACAAGAATAAAAGTGAGGGAATGACTCATGGCTCAGGTTCAACAACGCGGCGTGGAGGATATCCAGCCGGGTTCCCCAGTCGGCACCAAGCGGGTGCCGGTGGGCTCGCCGATCTACAACGATGTGGTGACCTTTCTCTACGAGGAAGCCACGCTGCTCGACCAGATTCGCCTGCAGGAGTGGGCCGAACGCCTGGACACCGACCTGGTGTATACCGTACCGCTGCGCCAGACTCGCGTGGCGTCCGAGCTCAGAACCACCATCGTGCGCAGTGTTCAGCACTACCACGATGACTACCGTTCGATCATGGGCCGCATTTTGCGCCTGTCCGGTAAAAGCGCCTGGGCGGAAGATCCTCCCTCGCGTACCCGACGCCTGGTGACCAACGTGTTTGTCGAGGAAACCGACAAGAGCGATGAGTTTGTGGTGACCAGTTACCTGCTACTGACCCGTAGCCGTTTCAACGACCACCATGTCGACATCATCAGTGGCGAGCGACGTGACGTGCTGCGTCTGCATGAGGCGGGGTTCAAGCTTTCCCGGCGCGAAGTCATCCTTGACCAGGCGGTGCTCGGAACCCCCAATCTGGCCGTCTTCCTCTGAGTCCTATCGGCGGTCCGGGGCGAACCCGGATCGTCGGGTCTTGCGGGCCTTGGCCGCACTGCTCTTGCACCAGGAGCAGCGCGGCTAAGGCCTTTGCCCCAACCAATCCTGGTCCTCGGCGCACAACTTCAGTTGTTCATGGCTGAAATCCAGGGTCGAACCCTTCATTCGCAGTGCCTGCTCGGCGCGTTCGGGTTGCTGGCTGTAGCAAAGGCCAGTGTTCGCGGCGTGAATCTGCTCGTCCAGGTTATAGGCGCGTCCCATCGAGATCAACGTGCAACGGCGAAGTAGCAGGGCGGCTTCGGCGGCTTCTTCACCGAGGGCCTTCAGCGCCCAGCGTGCCATGCCTTCGCGAAGGTTGATGCCTGAATAGGGAGATGGCCCTTCAATCATGGTGCCGTTGACGTCCCAGGTCAGGTCTTCATCGCCATCACGTATCAAGGTGGCGCGGGTACGGTTGGCGATGCGCTGGCCGATGTTGATGTCGTAGCGACGTTCAAGAGTGCCACGGGCTGCAGCTGCAATGGCCAGACCCGCCAGATCGAACAGGTGGGTGCATTGATGACTGGCGTCGGCCTGCCGGGTCACTGAGTGGGCTATACAGTCCAGCTTCATGCCCAGCAACTGCTGTAATTGACCGCAAGCCTGCGGGCACATGGAGTAAGGATAACGCAGCGCTTCACCGCCAATGGCGGTGACTTCACCTTCATGGTGACGAACCCATACACGGAAGTGGTGAAAGTCGTCTTCCAGAGCCGCACGGACCTCACCCGTGCCATCGACATGGTGAGCAATGATGTCTACGCGGCGACGAAATACAGTCATCCTCAATATCCTTGTTCCAGTACTGTTTAGCCTGAAGAAATACGCTATATTTAGACACTATAACCAATAATGTTCACAAAAAAACAAAAACGGAGTGGCTATGGCACTGCTAAATGAACAGGTTGCGCTGATTACCGGTGCAGGCGGCGGAATTGGGCGCGGTATTGCGCTGAACTTTGCCAAAGAGGGTGCTGCCGTGGTGGTCGCCGAACTGGATGTCGCCAGTGGAGAGGCAGTAGTCGCCGAACTGAAAGCGTTAGGTGGCCAGGCTGTATTCATCAAGACTGACGTGTGCAGCAAAACGGACATCGAGGCCGCCGTGCAATTGGCCATTGATCAATTCGGGGGGCTGGACATCCTGGTCAACAACGCCTTTGCGCCCACCCCCAATGTGCTCCTGGAAGAAAAAACCGATGCCATGCTGGAGCAAACCCTCGGCTCAACAGTGTGGGCTGCATGGTGGGCGATGAAAGCCGCGCTGCCTCATATGAAGGCGCGGGGCGGTGGCAAGATCATCAACTTCTACTCTATCGATATCGAAATCGGTGCCTGGTTGCATGGGGACTACAACACGGCGAAGTCGGCCATTGTCGGGCTGACCCGCAGCGCTGCATCCGAGTGGGGGCGGTTCAACATCCGCACCAACGCCATCGCTCCCACGGCAATGGGCGCCACGTTCCACAAGCTCGCCGCAGAGAACCCCGGCTTTGCCGAGATGTCGGCTTCCATGCGTCCATTGGGCCGTTGTGGCGAGCCTGAAGCCGACATCGGCCCAGTGGTGGTATTCCTCGCGTCCGAGATGTCGCGTTTCATCACGGGCGAAACCATTCACGTCGACGGAGGCCTGCATCTGCCGGGTTATAACTCTCGCCCTAAAGGCATTCCTGTGCGTGAGTATTGAATTCAACAGATCAATGTAGGAGCGAGCCTGCTCGCGATGGACGTTAACGATAACGCGTACGTTCTGGTAGAGCGCGTTGTCCCTTAAGTTCATCGCGAGCAAGCTCACTCCTACAAAGGCGACACCAGGCCCAAGAGACGAGAAAGCCCGCTTCAAAGCGGGCTTTTTCTATGATGGATGGCCAACTCCAGCCAGATAGAGACGATTATTTTTTGGAAACCACGATCGATGTGGTTTCCAGATCCCAAGTGGTCGCGGTTTTTCCTTCATCGCGCAGCAAGTATTTCAACACCCGTCCCTGCGGGTTTTTCGGCAGGCTGCTGCGAAATTCGATATAGCGGGGCAGGGCATAGTAAGGCACCGATTCAGTGGCCCAATGGAACAGCTGCTCCGGATCCAGTGTCATGCCTTCATGCAGTACCGCTGTGACCTTCACATCGTCCTCGCCCTTATCCGATGGCACCGCATGTACGGCGACCTCGGCCAATGCCGGGTGAACAGCAAAGGCTGCTTCCATTTCAAAGCTGGAAATGTTTTCGCCTCGGCGGCGCAGATAATCCTTCTTGCGATCGACGAAGTAGAAAAAGCCATCGTCATCGAACTTGCCAATGTCACCAGTGTGGAACCACATGTTGCGCATCAGCTTCTGGGTGTCTTCCGGACGGCGCCAGTAGCCCTGGAACATGATGTCCGGACGCAGCGGACGAACCACAATTTCGCCGGCGCTGTTCGGCGCTACTTCCTGATCGAGGTCGTCGACGATGCGTACATCGAAATCCGAAATGCGTTTTCCCGAGGAGCCCGGCGCGGCGTACTCGCCGGCGGCCAATGAGGTAATAACGCAGGCTTCGGTGAGGCCATAGCCATTGCCGCCCACCAGCTTGGTACCGAAACGCTCGCGCCAGATCTTTTTGGTTTCTTCGGTGTAAGGGTTGCCTCGAGCGGTATGGATCTGCCCGACACAACGCAGCATCGCTTCGTTATCTGGCGCCTGGGCGAGGAGACCGCCCATGCCACCCAGGATCGAGGCGATGGTAGCGCCGGAGCGTTCCACTTCCTGCCAGAAATTCGAAACGGAGAATCGCGGGAGAATGGCGGCGCGTGCGCCAACCAGAATACTGGCGATGATCGATACGCACAGCGCATTCATGTGAAACAGCGGCAATGGCGTGATGGTCACATCATCGGCACTGGCTGGGCCAGCGCGCAATTGCAGGCGTGCCAGGTTGCACATGAAGTTGTAGCTGATCATGCAACCCTTTGAAGGACCTGTGGTGCCTGAGGTGTAAATCAGGCAGGCAAGGTCTGAAGGTTGCGGTTTATTGGCGAGTGGAGTGGCGTCATGGCCACGCCATTCATCCAGCGGCGCAATGCGAATTCGGCAATCGGGGATCGCATCGGCCGTGCCTCGGTGAAGGATGTGCTGGACGTCCAGCAGTTGTTCGGCGAGCGGCGTGATGCGTGGCAGGTAGGCCGCTTCGCAAATCACCACTGAAGTGCCGGTATCGGCGATCTGGTGCCGGAGAAATTCCCCTTTGAGCGCGGTGTTGATCGGCACGCTCACGGCGCAGAGCTTATTGATGGCCAGCCAGGTGGTGACAGCGTCGATGTTGTTATCGAGCATGGTCAGCACGGTTTCACCGGCTTTCACGCCCAAGGTAGCGAGTGCGTTGGCCATCTTGGTTGAGAGTGAGTCAACCTGAGCATAAGTGTATAACTCGCCGCTGAAATCCAACAAAATCTTGTCTGGATGCCTTGCTACTGCACGACTTAGCGCTTCGATGACAGTGTCTCGTTCTCCCACTGCCCAAGTTTCTGGATTGCCACTGCTGCCCATGAATATTCTCCTTTTAGGCGCCTAAAGCTGCTGGTTTGCCTGATTTTATTTTGATGAGAGAATTTGATTCTAAATACAAAATATGAAAATGTCTTTAGCAATAAGTTGAACATGAAATCTTATTTATGCACAGATCCTGTGCTAGTGTTGACCTATCTTTACTCTCAATGAGCCCGTCAATCCATGCCAAAAGCCGCATCCCAGAAAGCAGAAGCGCCGACGCCGGCCTCCAAAACGAAAAAAAAATCGCTGCCTGATGCAGGAACGGCTCCGGTAAAACCGGTGGAGCGACGTACCGCCGCCAATGGCGTGGTAGGCACCAAGGTCAAGCCGAACCGCCGTTCGGAAGAGACCATTGCCAACATTCTTAAAGCCACTGAAGAAGTGGTGCTGATGTCGGGTGCGGATCGCATTTCGATCCTGGATGTGTGCCAGGTCGCGGGTGTTTCGCGCGGTACCTTTTATCGCTATTTCGCCTCCCAGGAAGACTTGCTCGACACCTTTTCCCGGCATAAACGCGAAAGTTTCCACAGTTCGCTGTCCCAGGAGCTGGGCCATATCAGCGACCCGGAAGCACGCCTCAACGCGCTGTTTGCCTATCTCGACAACTACCTTGAGCAGAGTCGAGCCCGGCGGTTGTTGGTGGTTGCACCTGACTACGCACTGGGCTTCTTTCGACGGATTTTCCACGATTCGATCGTGCGCTTTCAGGATGGCCTGGGCATCGTGTTCGACGATTGGGATGAGCGCCTCGGGGTCCGTCTTGACCGTGAGCTGATCTGCGAAATGATCATTCGATACGTGTTGAGTGAAATCCTGGTGCCGGAAGCGGCGGGGCGACGTTTGTTCCCGGTGCGGGTGAAAAAACTGCTCGGTGCCTTGATCATGGGTTCCACCTCCCGCACCCGTCGCTAACTTTCGACCCACAATCTTTCGCTATAGGCAAAGCCCCCGTATTTCGGGGGCTTTTCGTTTCCGCCTGATAATTTTCTCTCGCCTGCGTGCCGCGATTTTTCCTTTCTGTGTCCATTTTTTGACTCTTCGAAGTGTTTTTGACATCTGACGAAGGCTCTGGATCGGGCTTTTTCACGCACCTTGAAAATAATCTGAACAGATTTTTGATTTCTGCTCAATTTAAATTTAAGCTCTGGTCTTAGCAGTGAGCCCCTGGCTTCCCCTTTCGCGGCAGTTTGATCCTGGTCACGTGAAGGCACTGCGCCAATAACCAATAAAAAAGTGCCAACTTCGAGGTACCTAGACATGCTTATCGATCTACACGCCCACGCACCCCACCCTGGCTATTACAACCAGCACCCGCACTGGGGGCCGTTCTTCGAGCAACACGCCGACGGCGATATCAAGCTGCGTGTAGGTGATTGGATTCTTGGTCTCGGGTCGCCAGAGCGTAAGGCTGCCGTGCGCTCCGGTAATGGTCCCAAGCTTGAGGAGTATTTTTCACGCTGGGCTGACCCAAAAGTGCGCCTGGCCGGTATGGATGCCGCAGGGCAGAACCTGCAGGTGGTTTCCGTCCCGTCCCATTGCTACATGTATTGGACTGAAGCCGAATTCGCCGTGCCATTCGCCCGCACCGTCAACAGCACGCTGGCCGAGTACTGCTCCGCAGCTCCTGATCGCCTGATGTTCTGGGCTCATGCACCGCTCAATGCACCTGAAGCGGCGGCGGCTGAAATACGTCACGCTTGCACAGAGCTGGGCGCCAAGGGCCTGGTTGCTGGCGGTGCCAACTTCGGCGGTCTGGAATTCGATTCGCCGGAACTTGATGTGGTGTGGAGAACCCTCTGTGACCTGGACCTGCCGATTTTTGTACACGGCTATAACCAGTCCGTTACCTGGGGCAAGAACGCTAACAGCGACCGCTACGAAACCACCGCTATCGTCGGCATGCAATACGACGAAACCCGTTGTTTCTGGAACCTGATTTGCGGCGGCGTGCTGGATCGCTTCCCTGACCTCAAGGTTTACATCACCCATGGCGGCGGTTATGTCCCGTACCAGCTCGGTCGCCTGGCCAAGACCAATGAAAACCTCGACGTCAAATACAACAAGAAGCCACTGCTCGAGTACATGAAAAACTTCTACTTCGACGTAGAGTTGCATGAAGTACCGATGCGCCAGGCTCTGGTCGACATCATCGGTGCGGACCATGTGCTGTACGGCAGCAACTTCGGCGGTAGCGATGCCGTGCGCCACGATCTGACCCACGGCCTGAAGTTGTCCGATGCGGACATGCGCAAGATCCGTTATGAAAACGCATGCCGCTTGCTGCACCTGGATCCTGCCAAGTTGGGCAAGGTAGGTGGCTGATGAAACTGGCGCGATGTGAGTATTTTTCTACCGGCGTCTTTTGGGCTGTGGTGGATGTCGCTCAAGATCAAGTGACACCCATTTCCGGTGATTTCAAGGATTGGGCACCGGCGGTAGCCGCCGGGCGCGGTATCAGTTCGGTGCGTTTTGCCGGGCCATCGCTGCCGCTGTCGAAGGTCCGCCTGCTGCCCCCGATTGAACCGATTAACCGAGTGGTAGTGGCGGGTGCCAACTACGCCAAGCACCTGGTGGAATTCGGATTGCAGGCACCGGCTCAGCCAGTGGCTTTTCTCAAGGCTTATGGCGCGCTGATTGGCGCCAATGACTCGATCCGCTTTCCACCGTTGACTGAAGAGCTCGATCACGAAGTTGAACTGGTGGCCGTCATCGGCACCGAAGAAATCGACTTGGAAAACCCGCTTGCTTGCGTGCTCGGCTACACCGTCGGCAATGACGTCAGTGCGCGTGACCTGCAACGTAGTGGGCCGGCAGGTATCGGCATGGACCTGTTCGCCGCCAAAAGCCAGGACCAGACCACCGGTCTTGGGCCCTGGATCGTGACCAAGGATGAGTTTCCCGAGGGCTCACCACGCTTGCGCCTGACCCTGAAAGTGAATGGTGAAGTGCGTCAGGACGGCTCTACCGGTGAAATGACTTGGGATGTTGGCCAGCTGATTCGCTTCGTGCAACAGCGTTCGAGTTTTGCCAGTGGCGACGTGCTGTTCACCGGCTCGCCGGCGGGAGTGGGGATGGGCACCGGCTTGTTCCTCAAGGAAGGCGATGTGGTCGAAGCCAGCGTCGAAGGCATTGGCACGTTGCGCAATGTGGTCAGTAAAAAGAACCGCGCCTAATCGAGAGCCAAACATGAACGCCAATAAAGAAAAAGTAGTCGTGGTGGGTGCCGGTCTGATGGGCACCGGTATTGCACATGCGTTCGCAAGCGCAGGTTTCAATACGCTGTTGGTCGATACCAATGCCGCCTCGTTGACGAGCGCCCGGACAAGCATCGAAAAGATCCTTGCCGATGGTGTGCGTCTGGGCAAGGTCAGCGAAGAACAAGCTCAGCAATCGCTGGCCAATCTGCTGACGTGTAGCGACTTGAGCGAAGCTGCGATGGGGGCCAACTGGCTGGTGGAGACAGTCTCCGAGCAGTTGGCGGTGAAGAAGGCGGTGATTGGCCAGGCGGCGCCGCTGCTGGCGGCGGATGCCATTATTGCCACCAATACGTCGGCCCTCAGCGTGACCGAGATTGCGGCGTCGGTGGATTGTGCCGATCGCGTGATCGGCATGCACTTCTTCAACCCCGTGCACAAAATGAAACTGGTGGAGCTGGTGCGTGGTTTGGCCACCAGCGATGAAGTGGTGGCGCGCACTCGCATTCTGTGCGAGCAGATCAATAAAACCTCGATCGTGGTCAATGAGTCGCCAGGACTGACCACCAGTCGAATGTCTGCGCTGCTGGGTAACGAGGCGATGTGGATGCTCCAGGAAGGCACCGCAACCGCCGAGGACATCGACACGGCGCTGCGCCTGGGCTTCAACCACCCGATGGGTCCATTGGAATTGGGAGACTTGACCGGCTGGGACACGCGGCTGTCGGTACTGCGTTATTTGCACCAGACCTTGGGCGAAAAATTTCGACCTTGCCCGCTGATCATCAAAATGGTCGCCGCCGGACGACTGGGGCGCAAGTCCGGGCACGGGGTTTACCGTTATGAAGAGGGTAAGCAAGTTCCGGGTTCAGGGCTCAAGGCGAGTGCGCTATGAAAGACATCGTCATTGTTGATGCGGTACGAACGCCCATCGGCAAGTTCCGCGGCAGCCTTTCCGGCGTACGCGCTGATCACCTTGGGTCGTTGGTGATCAGCCGTTTGCTGGAGCGGGTCGATGTCTCGCCGACGTTGGTCGATGACGTGATCTTCGGCAATGTCACGCAAATTGGCGAACAGTCCGCCAATATTGCCCGCACGGCGTTACTCGGCGCTGGCTGGCCGGTCACCGTTGCGGGGCTGACTATCGACCGTAAATGCGGTTCGGGTGAAGTGGCAGTGCATATGGCCGTTGGCGCCATCGCGGCGGGTGCCGCCGATATTGTGGTGGCCGGTGGCGCGGAAAACATGAGTCGCGTGCCCATGGGCAGTAACCGTGAGATCCACGGCGCGGCATTTGGCTGGATGGCGGCGCAACGTTATGAGCTGACCAGTCAGGGGGAGGCGGCCGAGCGTATGGCTGACAAGTGGGCGCTCAGCCGCGATGCGCTGGACGATTTCGCTTTCGCCAGTCACCAGCGTGCAGCGGCTGCCTGCGATGCCGGTTATTTCGATAATGAAACAATACCGGTGGTGGTTGAAGAACTCCGCGAAAAAGAGCTGTCGGAACCCGCTGGTGTGTTGCGTCACGATGAAACCATTCGTCGTGATACGTCGCGGGAAAAACTGTCGACACTTAAAACCAGTTTTCGTCCGGACACCGGGCGCATCACCGCTGGTAACTCGTCGCAGATCTCCGACGGTGCGGCAGCGTTGCTGCTGATGAGTGCCGACACCGCGAAAAAGCTCGGCCTCAAAGCACGAGCGCGTGTCGTGGCCTTCACCACAGTCGGCTCTGACCCGACATTGATGCTCACCGGCCCGATTGCCGCTACTCAAAAGGTACTTGCCAAGGCAGGACTGAGTATCAATGACATTGATCTGTTTGAGGTCAACGAAGCTTTTGCCTCCGTGCCGCTGGCCTGGATGCAGGAGACCGGTGTGCCGCACAGTAAGTTGAACGTCAATGGTGGCGCCATTGCCCTCGGACACCCATTGGGGGCTAGCGGCGCTCGCTTGATGACCACGATGTTGAATGAGCTCGAGCGCCGTGGCGGGCGTTATGGGTTGCAAGCCATTTGCTGCGCCGGTGGCATGGGCACGGCGACCATCATCGAACGGCTCGATTGAGATGGCTCGCTTGCCGTTGATTCCCCTGAATGCCATGCCGGCCGCGTTGCAAGACGCGGTCGAGCGTGGTCAGAGCAGTCGCATGCTCAGCTCTACGACGCCGGTGCAGGTCTGGGCACATCGACCAAAGGTGGCGTTGGCCTGGCTGGGCTTAATGGAGAGCCTGCACAGCGACAGTCTGCTGGATGAGCGCTTGCGCGAACTGGTGCGGCTGAAGATTGCCAGCATCACCACCTGCAAGGCCTGCCAGCTGGCGCGCAAATCCGATCGTGTGACGGATGAGGATATTGCGTGCATGGCGACGGACAGCGAGTACTTCACGCCAGCCGAGCGTGCAGCGCTGCGCTACGCCGAGTTGTTTGCCAGCGATTACCTGAGCATCGATGACGAGCAATTTACTCAACTGGGCGCGTTTTTCTCCACCGCCCAAGTGGTAGAGCTTGGAATGTACTGCGCGCTGATGTTGGCCGGTGGCCGCATGACATTGGTGCAACAGGCCTACTGAGCAGGTCGCTCATCTAAAATAGTTGATCGAATTATTGAAAAGTGTCCAATACTGTCCTGCTCAGGCCTATTATTAGCCGAAAGGTATAGCCTTCTGCAGGCTAACTCAGAAAATAATGACAATAACAACGGAGACGATCATGTCCACACCGGTACAGAGCGACCTGACCAAGGTATTTACCGACGTCGCCAGCAATTATCGCGGCACCAGTGATATCGATCTTCACGCGACCTACAGCGAGATGCGCGCCAATTCGCCTGTGCTCCAAGACAACTTCATGGCCCGTCTGGGCGTGCCATCGATTGCCGGCCTGGATGCCGAGCGACCCACCTTCACGTTGTTCAAATACGACGATGTCATGGCCGTCATGCGTGACGCCGGTACATTTACCAGTGGCTTTATCGCCGAAGGGCTGGGTGCGTTTTTCGATGGCCTGATCCTCACGGCAATGGATGGTGATGCCCACAAGAGCATGCGTAATCTGCTGCAACCGGTATTCATGCCGGAGACGGTCAATCGCTGGAAAGAAACCAGGATCGACCGGGTTATTCGCGAGGAATACATCAAGCCGATGGTGCCCGCCAAAGGGGGCGACCTGATGGACTTCGCCCTGTATTTCCCGATCCGGGTGATTTACTCCTTGATTGGCTTTCCTGAGGATCGCCCTGAGCAAATCGAGCAATACGCCGCCTGGGCATTGGCAATCCTGGCCGGTCCGCAAGTCGACCCGCAGAAGGCCGCCGCCGCCCGTGGCGCTGCCATGGACGCCGCACAAGCGCTGTATGACGTGGTGAAAGTGGTGGTAGCGGAACGTCGGGCTGCGGGCGCATCGGGGGATGACTTGATCAGCCGGCTGATTGGCGTCGAGTACCAAGGGCGTTCCCTGGACGATCATGAGATCACCACCTTCGTGCGCTCACTGCTCCCGGCTGCCAGCGAAACCACGACCCGCACCTTCGGAACCTTGATGGCATTGCTTCTGCAAAATCCGGATGTGCTGGAGCGGGTGCGCAATGATCGTAGCCTTGTAAACAAGGCCATCGATGAAGCGGTGCGTTTTGAGCCCGTGGCCACCTTCAAGGTGCGCCAGGCCGCCAAGGATCTGGAGATTCGCGGTGTGCCGATCCCCAAAGGGGCAATGGTGCAATGTATCGTTACCTCCGCCAACCGCGATGAGGACGCGTTCGAAAACGCCGATAAATTTGACATCGACCGCAAACCAAAACCTTCGTTTGGCTTCGGCTTTGGCCCACACATGTGTATCGGTCAATTCGTTGCCAAGACCGAGATCAATTGCGCACTGAATGCGATCCTCGACTTGATGCCCAATATCCGCCTCGACCCAGACAAGCCGGGGCCCCAGATCGTCGGTGCACAGCTGCGCGGTCCGCATTACCTGCATGTGTTGTGGGACTGAACGGCGTCCGTACCCCTCTTGTAAATCCTCTGGTTGAACCGCGACAGGTCTTGCGCCTGCCGCGGTTCAACGCGTTCTGCCTCAAGGGTTTTTCCGCGCACCGGAATTAATATGAACACATTCAAAAAATGTGTTTAATTAAGTCGCGATGTGCACTATGATTCAGGCACAACAACAAGCCCGAATGCGAAGGGGAAAACAATGAAAGTTGAAGATCTGATTCTCGTCAGTGTCGATGACCACGCGATCGAGCCACCGAATGCTTTTGCTCGCCACATGCCTGCGCGCTTCAAGGGGCGTGAACCTCATGTGGTCAAGAAAGGCGATCGTGACGTGTGGGTCTTCGAGGAGCAGGCCACAGGCTACATGGGCCTCAACTCCGTGGTCGGTCGACCGAAAGAGGAATACGGCATGGAGCCGTTGGGCTACGACCAAATGCGCCGTGGTACCTGGAACATCAAGGACCGTGTCGACGACATGAACGCCAACGGCGTGCTCGGTTCATTGTGCTTTCCAACCTTCCCGGGCTTTGCCGGGCAACGCTTCCAGGTCCACGCTGACCGCGATGTGTCGATGGCCGCTATCCAGGCCTATAACGACTGGCATTTGCACGACTGGTGCAACGCAGCGCCAGGTCGCTTTATTCCCCTGATGATCGTGCCGTGGTGGGACATGAAAGCCGCTGCCGCCGAAGTCGAGCGCCTGGCCAGACAGGGCGTGCATGCACTCTCGATGTCGGACAACCCGGCGATTCACGGCTACCCATCGATTCACAGCGATTACTGGGATCCACTGTGGAAGGCCTGCAGCGATAACAAGGTGGTGATCTGCTGCCATATCGGCACCGGCGTTAAAGCCCAGCACGCATCGGATATGTCGCCCATCGACGCCTGGATTACCTCCATGCCGATTTCTATCGCCAACTCCGCCGCTGACTGGATCTGGGCGCCGATGTGGAAGAAATTCCCGGACCTGCGCATGGCTCTTTCTGAAGGTGGCATTGGCTGGATTCCGTACCTGCTGGAGCGCGCTGACTTCACCCACCGTCACCACAACGCGTGGACCAACTCCAACTTCGGCGGGAAGATGCCTAGCGACATCTTCAACAAGCACTTCATCACCTGCTTCATCGAAGACAATTTCGGGCTGAAGAACCTCGACTACCTGAACGCCGACATGGTGACCTGGGAAAGCGATTACCCGCACTCCGACTGCACCTGGCCGAACTCGCCGGAAACAGCGTGGGAAGGGTTGCAGCACCTACCAAAAGAAATGATCGACAAGGTCACTCACTTGAACGCAATGCGCGAATTTTCCTTTGATCCGTTCTCCATCCACGGTCGGGAAAACTGCACAGTCGGCGCGCTGCGTGCTCAGGCGACACACGTCAGCATCGAACCGGCCCTGGGCCTGGGCGGCGCCGACCATGGTCGTCACGACAACAAACCAGTGACTTCCGGCGACATCAACGCGATGTTCGCCCAGGCTGACGCGCAAACCGCGTTGTAAGTTGCCGCTGTTCTCTGCAGTCGTCGGCCAACGGCGACTGCGGGGGGCGGTTGCCGTCCTGTGGTCGCTTCATTCGAAGCGATTGCGCCTGTGTTCAGCGTTAGAGAGCGCATATGGCCATCAGTCAATTTACCTACAGCAGTATTCCTCCCGAGGCTGAGGCGCTTCGCGCAGAAGTGCGGGAGTTTATCCACGAAACATTGGCCGATTACCCGCCCACCCGGCGCGCCGAGTCCTGGATGGGCTTCGACGCCGGGTTCAGCAAGAAACTCGGCGCTAAAGGCTGGGTCGGCATGGCTTTGCCCAAAGCCTACGGCGGCGCAGAGGCGGGGCCTTTTGCCCGCTATGTGATCATTGAAGAATTGCTGGCCGCCGGTGCGCCAGTGTCGGCCCATTGGATCGCCGACCGCCAAAGCGGTCCGCTGATCAATCGCTTCGGTACCGAGCAACAAAAGCAGCATTACCTGCCGGCCATTTGCCGAGGTGAAAGTTACTTCTGCATCGGCATGAGCGAGCCCAATTCCGGATCGGACCTGGCGTCGATCAAAAGCAATGCCGTGTGTGAGGGTGATAGCTGGCTGCTCAATGGCCAGAAGGTCTGGACCACTAACGCCCACCATTCGCAGTACATGATTGCCCTGGTGCGTACCGGTGAAAAACAGGCCGCCCGGCATGAGGGCATGTCGCAATTCATCGTCGACCTGAGCCTGCCCGGCATCACCATCCGGCCCATCCGCGACCTGGCCGGTGGCGAGCACTTCAACGAAGTGTTCTTCGACAATGTGCGGTTGGCTGCTGATGCCTTGATCGGTACTGAAGGCAAAGGTTGGGAACAAGTGACCGCCGAACTGGCCTTCGAGCGTAGCGGTCCAGAACGGTTCCTCAGCTGCATGGCGCTGCTGAAAACCCTGATCGATGCGCTGGGCAAGACCCCCAACGCGTTACAGGCACGAGAAATCGGGCGTCTTTCGGCCAAGCTGCTGACCCTGCGCAATATGTCATTGTCGGTCACGGCACAGCTGGCAGCGGGTGAGCACCCAGCCTGGGCGGCTTCCTGTGTGAAAGACCTCGGCAATGCCTTCGAACAAGAAATCCCCGAGGTGGCCCAACTGCTGCTGGAAACCGAGCCACGGCAAGACGGCGGCAGCGAGCATGCCCGCGTGCTCGCCTACCTGACTCAGATGGCGCCCTCGTTTTCACTGCGCGGGGGCACTCGTGAAATTCTGCGCGGCATCATTGCCCGCGGCCTGGGGTTGCGATAATGCGCGAGATATTTGAAACGACGATTGAACGCCTGTTTGCCGATTTGGCGACGCCCGCTTATGTAATGGGCTGTGAGGGCGGGGAATGGCCGGCGGATTTATGGGCCGCGCTGGATGAGTCGGGCTTCACTTTGGCGGGTGTCAGCGAAGCGCTGGGCGGAGCCGAAGCCAGTTGGGCTGATATGTATGTGCTGGTGCGTGCCGCCGGACGCTTTTCCGTTCCGGCCCCATTGGGTGAGGCCTTGCTGGCCAACTGGCTGCTGAGCAAGACCGGTCTGGAGGGGCGAGCTGGCGCGCTGAGCATGGCTGCCAATGCCAGTCTGGTGCTCGATGGCGAGCGCGTTAATGGCACCGCCTATTCGGTACCTTGGGGGCGCAATGTCGAAGAGGTCGTCGCGATTGCCAACAGCTCGACGGGTGTTCCGCATGTGGTGTTGCTATCGCGTAGCACTGCCAGCGAACTCACGCTCAGTCTGAATGTGGCTGGCGAACCGCGTGATGACCTGGGTTTCACCAGCGCCCAGGTACTGGCGCAAGTGCCGCTGCCCAACGGGTTCGACGCCAATGTCCTGGAGCTGGGTGGCGCGATGCTGCGCGCGGCGCAGACCGCCGGGGCATTGCATGCGCTATTGGACATGACTGCCAATTATGCCGGGGAACGCAAACAATTCGGCAAGACCATCGGCTCGTTCCAGGCCATTCAACAGCAACTGGCGGTATTCGCGGAACAAGCCGCCGCCGCCGGGATTGCCGCCGAGGCGGCCTTCGTGGAATCCCGCTCAGGACTCGCAGCGCTGACCATTGCAGCAGCAAAAATCAGCAGCGCAGAAGCTGCCAGCGTCGGCGCCGGCATTGCCCATTCAGTGCACGGCGCCATCGGCTTCACCGAGGAATACCCCTTGCATTTGCTCACCCGGCGGTTGTGGGCGTGGCGCAGCGAATTCGGCTCGGCCAGCCTTTGGAGCCAGCGGCTGGGCGTCCGGGTTTGCCAGGGTGGCAGCGAGGGGTACTGGCCGTTACTGACAGGTCATGGCCAACAATCATTAACCCGACTTGTGAGTGATCCGGTATGAGTCAGTTTCTTCAGATTGAGCGCGATGGCGGTGTTGTCACCGTGCGCATGAACCATCCCGAAACCCGCAACGCCCTGACGACGCCCGAGCAGATTCAGGAATTTGTCGACCTCTGTGCCCAGTTACGTCGCGATCCGACGGTGCGGGTCATGGTGCTCACCGGTAATGGCAGCGCCTTCTGTGCCGGCGGCAACGTCAAGGACATGCATGAGCGTGGCGGCATCTTCGCCGGCTCGCCTTATGAGCTGCGCAATACCTACCGTGATGGCATTCAACGTATTCCCCTGGCGATCTACGAGCTGGATATCCCGGTGATCGCCGCCGTCAACGGCCCGGCGATTGGTGCGGGCCTGGATCTGGCGTGCATGTGCGACATCCGGCTGGCAGCGCCCAAGGCGATCTTTGCCGAGAGTTTTGTGCGCCTGGGCATTGTTCCGGGTGACGGCGGCGCCTGGCTGTTGCCGCGGATCATCGGCATCCCGAAAGCCAGCCTGATGGCGTTTACCGGTGACGCTATAGATGCTGCAAAAGCGCTGGAATGGGGTCTGGTAGAGCAGGTCTGCACCCATGAAACCTTGCAGTCGGAAGCGCAAGCCTTGGCGCGGCGGATCGCCAGCAACCCGGGCCATGCGTTGCGGCTGTGCAAGCGCCTGCTGCGCGAAGGCCAACATATGCGACTCGACTCGCTACTGGAATTGTCTGCTGCGTACCAGGCACTCGCCCATCACACCGAAGACCATCAGGAAGCGGTGGCCGCCTTTGTCGACAAACGCGAGCCGCAATACCGGGACCGCTGATTACTCAGTGCCAACAACAAGAATCGATCTGGAGTAAGCAAGATGCGTGGCGTATTTCGAGAAGACCACAACATGTTCCGTGATCAGGCCCGCCGTTTCGTGGACCGCGAAATCGTGCCTTACCTGCACGAGTGGGAAAAGAACGGCATCGTGCCCAAGGAAGTCTGGCTCAAGGCCGGCGAGAACGGCTTGCTGTGCTCCACGGTGCCCGAAGAATACGGCGGCCCGGGAGGCGACTTCGGTCATTCTGCGGTGATGATCGAAGAACTGGCGCGAGCCAACGCCACCGCGGTTGGTTTTACCACTCACTCGGAAATCGTCACCCCTTACATCGTTGCCTACGGCAGCGAGGAGCAGAAGCAGCAATGGCTGCCGCGCATGGTCAGCGGTGAATTGATTGGCGTGATCGCCATGAGCGAACCAGGCATCGGCAGCGACCTGCGATCCATGCGCACTTCGGCGCGCCGCGACGGTGATGACTACATCGTCAACGGCCAGAAGACCTTCATCACCAACGGCGGCAATGCCGGGCTGGTGGTGACCGCCACCAAGATTGATCCTACGGCCAAAGAGCTGACCTTGATCTGCGTTGAAGAAAGCCGTGCGGGTTTCGCCAAGGGACGTCTACTGGAAAAGATCGGCCTGAAAGGGCAGGACACCGCCGAGCTGTTTTTTGATGAGGTACGGGTGCCGGTTGGCAATCGATTGGGCGAGGAGGGGATGGGGTTCAAATACCTGACTCACCAATTGGCCTGGGAACGCTTGATCATTGCTATCCGTGCCGCCCAATCGATCGACACGCTGCTGGAAGAAACCATCGGCTACACCCGTGAACGCAAAGTCTTTGGCAAACCGGTTCTCGACTTCCAGAACACCCGCTTCAAGCTTGCCGAAGCCAAGGCCCAAGCCACCATGTTGCGGGTGTTCGTCGACGACTGCCTGGCCAAGGTGATGCGCGGCGAGTTGACGCCCGAAATCGCAGCGATGGCCAAGCTGCTGGGATCGGAAATGCAGGGCAAGCTGCTCGACGAGTTCCTGCAACTGCATGGCGGCTACGGCTTCATGAGCGAATACAAAATCAGCCGCGCTTGGGTCGACGCGCGAGTGGCCCGCATCTATGGCGGCACCTCGGAAATCATGAAAGAAATCATCGGCCGTACCCTTTGAAGCCAACCTGCATGAGGCAGACAAATGAGTAACTCCCTTTACGATATTTCGCTGAAGCAGATCGATGGCAGTGCCAGCCGCCTTAGCGATTATCGGGGCAAAGTCCTGCTGGTGGTCAACCTGGCTTCTAAATGTGGGCTGACCCCGCAATATGAAGGTCTGGAAAAGCTCTACCAGAGCAAGCATTCACAAGGGCTGGAAGTGCTGGGTTTCCCTGCCAACGATTTCAGGGAACAGGAGCCGTATAGCGATGCGGAAATCGCCGAGTTCTGTTCAGTGAACTATGACGTTCACTTCCCGCTGTTCTCGAAAATCTCGGTTGTCGGTACCGAGCAGCATCCTCTCTACGCTGAGCTGACCGCCGCGCAACCTGAGTCCACAGGCGAAGGCCCAATGCGCGAGCGTCTGCTGGGTTACGGCATCGAGTCTGCCAACACGACGGACGTGCTCTGGAACTTCGAGAAGTTTCTGATCGATCGCCAGGGTGCGGTCGTCGCTCGTTTCGCTCCGGACGTTGCAGCGGATGATCCGCGGTTGCTTGAGGCAATCGAGGCGCAATTGGCCAAAGAGGCGTAACGCGGTGCAGACAGTCGATACGGTTGGCGCGTTGCGTGCGCTCGTTGCCCGCGCCCGGGGTGAGAACAAGAAAGTCGCACTGGTGCCGACCATGGGCAATTTGCATGACGGTCATATCGCCCTGATTCATTGCGCAAAGCAGCGAGCGGACTTCGTCGTCGCCAGCATCTTCGTCAACCCACTCCAGTTCGGGGCCAATGAGGACCTGGCCAACTATCCCCGCACGCCCGATGCTGATCGCGAAAGACTGGTCAATGCCGGGTGTGATGTGCTGTTTGCCCCCGCTGTCGAACAGATCTATCCGGATGGAATGCTCAATCAGGCCATCGTCAGTGTGCCGAACGCTTCTGAAGGTCTTTGCGGTGCGGCACGCCCTGGTCACTTTGACGGCATGGCCACAGTCGTCGCCAAGCTGCTGAACATTGCCCAGCCAGACGTGGCGGTTTTCGGGGAAAAGGACTATCAGCAGCTGGCAGTCGTGCGCTCGATGGTCAGGGATCTCAACATGGTGACTGACGTTGTCGGTGCACCGACGATCCGGGCCGCGGACGGCTTGGCATTATCCTCGCGCAACGGCTATCTGACCGAGCATGAGCGCTCGGTAGCCCCCGTCCTCTACGCTTGTTTGAAGCAAATGGCGGCGAGTATCCAGCTCGAGAGGAGGGTGGCTGAGCGCCAGTTGATTGAATGTCATCAACGTATCAGCGACGCCGGTTTTCAACTGGAATACTTTGAAGTCAGGAATGCCCAGGATTTAACACCTGTGAAAAGCACCGATACTCACTTTGTGATTCTGGTGGCGGCGCGCATTGGCAAAACACGGCTCATTGACAATCTGACGGTGGACCTTCGGGCATCGGAAACTTCACCAGAGGAACAACAATGAGTCTTTATCGAGCGTTCGCTGCGTTGTGCCTGTGCTTTTTCTCCCTCGTCGGCTTTGCTCAGCAAGCACCGGTGGACGCTTACAGTGCTGACACCCAACGCGCCAATGCCTTGTTGGTAAAAGCTGTTGCCGAGTACAAAGCCAAGGGCGACTCCGCGTTGGCCGAGTTCAGTCGGCAGGGGGCCTTTATCGATGGTGAACTGTACATCTACGTGGTCGATACCTCCGGTGTGATGCTCGCCAGCGGTGGGCCTTCCGTTTCGCTGGTCGGCAAGCCGGTGTTCAGCGTCCTGGACGACGACCTCCAGGCGGCATTCAAGCATGCCATTGCACAGCCGGACGACGGCATTGTGCGTAGCGCCGAATACCGCTGGTGGAACTGGCAACACGCCAAGGTCGAGCGTAAACGCGTGTTCTATCAGCGCGTCAAGGATCGGTTGATCGTCGTGGGTTACTACATGCCACGGTCCTCCCCCGAACAGGCACAACAGCTGCTTGGGCAGATTTCGCGACAAGTTGCCAACGACGCGAAAACCACCTTCGGGCTCATTAATCAGCACGATAAACAGTTCACCGAGGATGATCTGTATGCCTTCGTGGTGGATCTCAAGACCAAGCGGTTTGTCGCTCACGGTTTTTCGCCCCGGTTGATCGGCACCGACTTCAACTCATTGCGCTCAGTCGATGGCAAGCCGATTGGCGAGGACATCCTCGAACAGATGAGCGGCCATGAAACAGGTGAGATCGCTTATCTGTGGCGTAACCCGATTACCGGGCAAAACGAATACAAGAGAACTTTTCTGCAGCGGGTAAACGGGTTCGTCGTCGCCGTGGGTTGCTATGCAGTCAAGTGATCAAGACAGGTACGACCGGTACCCACTCTCAGGAGCGTGCGCATGACTGATTTGGTATTGCTGCATGGCGGCAACCACGGCTCCTGGTGTTGGGGGCCCTTCGTTGAGGCGCTCAACCAGCAGCCTGGATGCTTCGAACGAGTAATTACCCTGGATATGCCAGGATGCGGTACCAAGCGCGGCCGTGATGTTGGGTCCCTGCGGCTCGATGATGTGGTTGATGAACTGAATGAGGACCTGCGTGCACTCGGCGTGAACCAGGCCGTCCTGCTTGGACATTCCATCGCGGGAGTTTTGCTTCCGATGATGGTCATGGCCGCTCCCCAACTGTATTCGCAGTTGCTATACCTGGCTTGCGCATTGCCCAGTGAAGGCCAATCAATTCTGCAGCTGCTTGGCACCAGGCTGCATGGCGAAAGCCCGGACCATGTCGGCTGGCCGCTGGACCCGGCGCAAACAACCCCTCAAGTGCTGGCCGTGGCGATGTTCGGTCAGGACTTGAGCGAGCAAACCCTTGGTTGGTTGTTAAGCGAAGTGAGCCAGGACACGACGCCACTTTGTGTTGCGACAGACTCCATCAGTCGCGTGGGATATCCGGGAATCATTCCGGCGAGTTACATCATCACCCTGCGCGACAACATCCTTCCCGTCGACTGGCAGCGGCGTTTTGCTCAACGTGCCGGCGCGGGCGTGGTTATCGAGATCGATACGGCGCACGAGCCGTTCGTATCACACCCGCAGTTGCTTGCGGATGTCGTACGGGGCCTAGAGCGGCAGTGATGGGCGACATCGGTGTTTTAAGCCGCAGTAATGGCAAGGCTATCGGCAGCAACTGGTTGATCCTGTCCATTATCTGCTTCAACTTTATCTCGTACGTCTGCAGTGGCTTGCCACTTGCAGTGTTGCCGGGCTATGTCCTCAATGACCTAGGCCTGACCTCGGTTTTTGCCGGCGTGGTGATTAGCTCGCAGTACCTGGCGACGCTCCTGGCTCGTCCGTTGGCCGGTGGCGTGGCTGACCGCCAGGGCGCCAAATACGCAGTGGTGTGTGGGCTCAGTGGCTTGATGTTGAGTGGCACCCTGACCGCGCTTGCGATCATCTTGCCCACCCAACCCTGGTTGACCCTGACACTCATACTGCTGGGCAGGCTGGTGTTGGGGGCCTCCACGGCCATGATCTCCACGCCTTGCTGCACCTGGGCCATTGGGTTATGTGGTGCGCCTCGGGCAGCACAGGTCATGTCGTGGAACGGAATAGCGGCTTACGGTGGTACGGCAGTCGGAGCGCCGCTGGGCGTGCTGCTGCGTAATTCGTTGGGTATCGCCAGTGTCGGGCTGTGCACGGTGTTGCTAGGCCTGATATTCCTGATTTTGGCGCTGGGCAAGCGCCCGGCGCCTTTGATCACAGGCGCCCGATTGGCATTCTATCGAGTTCTCTTCGCGGTCATGCCCAATGGTCTGGTCCTGGTGTGCAGTTCGGTAGGGTTTGGCGGCCTGACGGCATTCGTCGCACTGTACTTCGACAGCCAGGGCTGGGACCACGCCGCCTACTGTTTGAGTGGGTTCGGGGCTGGCTTTATCGTTGCCCGCTTGTCCTCGCCGGGAATACTGCAGCGATTCAGGGGCTACAAGGTGGTGGGCGGCTGCCTGCTTATACAGACCCTGGGCATGCTGCTGATATGGCTCGCGCCATCTCCTGCACTGGCAATTGCTGGCGGTGCGCTGACCGGGATAGGGGTGTCATGGGTCTATCCGGGGTTAGGGGTGGAAACACTGTCCAGCACTCCGGCGGCCAACCGTAATTCGGCGCTCAGTGCACTTTCTTTATTCTTTGATATCGCAGTGGGGCTGGCCGGCCCGGTGATGGGCCTGGTTGCTTCTGGCCTAGGCTATGCGGCGATATTTCTCTGTGCTGCGTTGATGTCGATGGGTGGATTTGTTGCGGTGCTCTATTTGTGTAGGAATAAAAGGTAGGAGCGATAAGAGGTGCTGTTGGTACGGATATCCGGCCCACGGCACAGCGGCGGTACTCGACAGCGGCTATCAAAAAACGGTTACCAACGCTACCACTTGGAAGACCCACTAGTAATGGCTTGTCGCTGGAAGGTTGTTAAGGCGGCATTCCGTTCCCGATTCCGAAAATCGGCACGAGGTCATCTGGAGTGGTCCAGCTTTCGCGGTGGACGTTGACTGGGCGGTGACGCGTCTCCCGTGGGGCGAGCTGTATCCCAGACGATGCGCATGAATGGCTCTTTATTAATGTTGTAGTGGAGGGTTTTCAACGCCAACGACTGCGCAATTGGTTGTCGCTTTACGGTGATCGACACCTCAGTGACTTGCCTGCTTTCTTGTCGTGAAGCTAGCGCCAAACATTCAGAACTAGCAGTCCGTCAGCATCGGGTTGCCTCTGCGCACACGGAACGATAGTCGTGAAATGGCCTGTCTCCGATCCTGATGGCTGTGCCCGATTCGTTCGTGGACAGACGCAATGATTCGCATCGACTCCATTCACCTCGACGTCAAGCGCATGGTCATGAGCACTGACATCGCGGTGGCGCGGATCGTGGAGGTCTTCGGTGCGGCGATGCCGCCGTCTATTCCCGGTCGGTTTAGCTGGAGGAAGAATCTCTCAATTCTGCGTTGCACCGACGTGCCCAACGATCAAAATGCGTACCCTTCAGCAACCTGTATTAGTAACTGCTCAACCTGGTGAGTGCCTTGTTTGGTTGAGAGCATTGCTATTGGACTTTTCCCAGAAAAATGATCCTTAGGCTTCGAGAGCCACGAACTGGCTTTCTCTCTTCTACCAAAAAGTACTTCTGCCATAGCGGCGATGTAGGCATGTCGAAATAAGCGCTCACTCTCATCCACCGTGAGTCTCTGCCCGAGCGTCAACCTGGAGCTGAGTGTCTTGTAAGGGATGATCTGGTCGCGTTGTTGCGGGGGGATTTTGCCCTGCTCGCAAAAAATGTTGATCCGATCGGCTAAAAAACCGGCATTGATCATCTCATGGATGTCCGAGTCTGAAGCGTCGATGGGGACATTGAGAAATTCTGACAACCGGTCCCGGAAGTCACTATAAGAATTCTCGTTCAGCACTTCGGCAAGCATGGCGCACCTTCATGGTTGGATCTTTGCCACTTAGTATCTGGCACATTGTATCGCATGAAAGCGCGCAAATTTTTACGGCCGCTGCCGCATGGGGTCATTTAGAACTGGAGGGGGTAGGGAAGCGCCCAATCACTAGGGCGTTCGGTCGGGGAAAAAATAATAGGGATAGCTAAATTCATGTCGACGCATGCTTGTTGGCTCAGTCGCTTGCCGCCAAATCAGAAGCCAATTCGTGAAGAGACAGCGCTTCAGGCAAGAGGAATTGAGGCTCGCATTCCAATACGCTAGCTATGCGATATAGCTTTTCCACGGTGATGTTGACTTCACCACGTTCAATACGCCCCATATAGCTACGATCGACACTGCAGGCATGCGCCAAGGCATCTTGGGAAAATCCTTTGGCCTTCCTTTGTGTCCGTATTCTTTCGCCCAATGCCTTTGCAAGCTGATGCATAACCGCCTCGGTTCCCATTGAGGCGGCACTATCGTGCGTTTGCGGATGAATCAACCACGGATTATAATCCGCATTTTGGCTGTTCCGCGAATTTCCCTTCCAGGTGCCTGCATGAAACCCGATTCATTCATCCTCGACAGGCGGCTCTACGACCTGTTTCAGCAGGGGCATCTACGCCAGTTTACGACCCAGGATCTACGTGACGCCTACGCTGCGCACCTGACGGGTATGACGTTCAACAGCAGCGACTTGCGTCGATATGTCTATGAGCAGATCCGACGCATGCTGCGTACCGGATGGGTCATTCAGGATGAAAAACGACAGAAGCGGGGTCAGATCTATCAC
The DNA here is from genome assembly GCF_058797535.1 of Pseudomonas sp. GW823-FHT02E01. NCBI lineage: Bacteria > Pseudomonadati > Pseudomonadota > Gammaproteobacteria > Pseudomonadales > Pseudomonadaceae > Pseudomonas > Pseudomonas sp. GW823-FHT02E01. Next base: position 202,788 of record NZ_JBXAJS010000003.1, read on the forward strand.
TGGCAGGGTATTCCAGCGAACTTGCAGGTGGAACTCATCGATAATGGGTACGAGAGCAGTGCTAAGCCGGTGAATAAACCGTCTCATCAGCCCTTACAAAGCATTGACCCAGAGCAGCCAGGTCCAGATGTGATCGAGCACCTGGAATCCATACTCAAAGAGATTCGGCTCGATTTCCTTTCCTCGATGGGAGAGGCAGAGCGCTATAAGCAATTGCTTGACGAGATGCCGCACCTGAAAGACCAAGTCGAAGGTGAGTATCTGGAAGCTCGAGACCGAAGCTCTCGTCTTTTAGGACATCTGCGAGCGGTCGAAAAGACGCTCAAAACAGTCATGTCCGCGCGATGAAAGCATCACCGAGAAAATGGCAGAGCCAATGCATTGAAATTGCGCTTGAGCACTACAAAACAACACCACACTTCTTCTGTCAGGCGACTCCAGGGGCGGGTAAAACTCGAATGGCCGCTGAGCTGGCTCGACAACTGTTGGAGCAGGGCAAGATTGATCTCGTACTCTGTTTTGCTCCGTCATGCCAAGTAGTCGACGGCTTTCGCTCGACATTCTCCGCTGTATTGGGGAGGCGCCTTGATGGACTTATTGGCGCCGTTGGAGCTGCAAGTACCTATCAGGCCATGGAGCACCAGGATGACGACTTCTGGAAGCTTTTCGATGACTACCGTGTGCTTGCGGTGTTCGACGAGATCCATCACTGCTCCGGATACGATCCGCTTTTGAGCAACGCCTGGGGGCAACAAATTTTACTGAAAATGCAGGATCGTGCCGCCTTCACCTTAGCTCTATCGGGGACACCATGGCGTTCCGATGACAGAGGCATTGCGCTGGCTCGTTACTCCAACCCGGAAGGTCGATTGATTTGCGACTATCGCTACGGCCTTAAAGAAGCCATTTCCGATGGGGTTTGCCGGTCACCTCGCATCGTTCTGCTAGATAACCAGATGTTAAGGCTCAAAGAAGATTCTGCGAGCGACAGTACCGTCAAGCTTTTTCCTAGCATCGCTAAGCTACTGCATGAGTCTCCGGTCTCATACGAGGACCTGATTTGTCATGAGGATGCGCTCAACCAGTTGCTCAATCTGGGAAGCAAGAAGCTCGATGAAGTGCGGATGCTCAAACACAATGCCGCGGGCTTGGTTGTCGCCACGAATATCGAGCATGCTCACCAAGTCGCTATGGCGTTGAAGGACAGGGGCGAAAGCTTCCAGGTCGTGACCACCAAAACCCCGGACGCGCAACAGGTAATCAACGGTTTCAAAAATAGCGATTGCCGTTGGATTGTTGCTGTGGGAATGATCAGCGAGGGAACTGATATCCCTCGGCTCCAGGTATGCTGCTATCTCAGTCGAATTCGTACTGAGCTGCATTACCGTCAGGTCCTGGGAAGAGTCCTTCGTCGTATGGGCGAGATTGACGATCAAGCTTGGTTGTTCGTCTTGGCGGAGCCGACACTAAAGCGATTCTCACAGCGTATCGCCGATGATTTGCCGGAAGATTTGGCTGTCGTGTGCGCTGTAGGTGCATCAGCACCTGAGGCTTGCTCGACAGACGGTGAGTTGGATAGCTCGATTCGCTGTGCGCTGAAAGAACCATTCACCTCAGCCCCTACCGCTTCAGTACAGGAGGTGTTACCCCCGGGCGATCTGGCTTCTGTATCGACTTATCAAATAAGCTTTTCGAAAAGTTATCGCCAGCAATTGCTGGCCGTTTTCTGATGTGTTGCTTATCCAACACCAGGTCGTAACAGCCTTGGCCCAATCGCCGAGAAGTTCCGCTATCTAGCGGTTTTGCCTCCGGTCGACGGTAGCCTCTAGGTCGTTTTGTCTAGTGCGCTTACCGCGGAGTAATGGGTGAATGGTCACTCACCTCTCACGTAATAATTAGGGAGTGATACCCATTTTCGGGGTTCACTTTGTCACTCTCAAACGTCTGAACTACCTCGAAAAATGGCCTGTGGAGTCCAAGCGTCCGTTCAAAGATCGTGAAAAAAGTCCAAACAATACTGAAAACCTACGGCAAGCTCGCTCCCACAGGGGACTTTCGTCTATCTGGTACCACCGTTCCTCACCTAAGTCTTTGCTTCTGCTCACTAATCCTCCAGAATCGCGCCCCTGTTTCGGCCGGGCGCCGCCTGTCGGGTATTCCGACGCGTCCTGGCCGGGTGGCAAGTGACCGGAATGTGGAGATCCCACCGGATGAATGATCAGGCCAATAGCGTTAACGAACGCTATGTAGACGCGACACCCGCGACGCTTACGAGCTGGAATCGCCAAGACACCACCTGGATGCTGGGGCTGTTTGGCACGGCGATTGGTGCCGGAACCCTGTTTTTGCCGATCAACGCAGGCCTGGGCGGTTTCTGGCCGCTGCTGATCCTGGCGTTGCTGGCGTTTCCGATGACGTTCTACGCACACCGCGGGCTGACCCGTTTCGTGTTGTCCGGTCGCGAAGGCGCCGACATCACTGAAGTGGTGGAAGAACATTTCGGCATCAAGGCCGGCGCGCTGATCACGCTGTTGTACTTCTTCGCGATCTTCCCGATCCTGCTGATCTACAGCGTGGCGCTGACCAACACCGTGGGCAGTTTCCTTGAGCATCAATTGCACATCACGCCGCCACCGCGCGCCGTGTTGTCGCTGGTGCTGATCCTTGGCCTGCTGGCCGTGGTGCGCTGCGGCGAGCAAATGATCGTCAAGGCCATGAGCCTGATGGTTTACCCGTTCATCGTGGCGCTGCTGTTTCTGGCGGTGTACCTGATTCCGCACTGGAACGGCGGAATTCTCGCCACCGCGAGCCAAGTGCCTGCACCGTCGGCGCTGCTGCATACCCTGTGGCTGGCGATTCCGGTGATGGTGTTCTCGTTCAACCACTCGCCGATCATCTCGGCGTTTGCGGTCGACCAGAAGCGTCGTTATGGCGAACACGCCGAGGAACGCAGCTCGCAGATCCTGTCCCGTGCCCATCTGTTGATGGTAGTGATGGTGCTGTTCTTCGTCTTCAGTTGCGTGCTGACCCTGTCGCCAGCGCAACTGGCTGAAGCCAAGGCGCAGAACCTGTCGATCCTGTCGTACCTGGCCAACCACTTCAGCAATCCGACCATTGCCTTCGCGGCGCCGTTGATTGCCTTCGTGGCCATTTCCAAGTCGTTCCTGGGGCACTACATCGGCGCCAGCGAAGGCCTCAAGGGTCTGATCGTCAAGAGCGGCAAGCGTCCGTCCGCCAAGGCCCTGGACCGTATGACCGCCGCGTTCATGCTGGTGGTGTGCTGGATCGTCGCCACGCTGAACCCGAGCATCCTCGGCATGATCGAAACCCTCGGTGGCCCGGTGATCGCGGCGATCCTGTTCCTGATGCCGATGTACGCCATCCGCAAGGTGCCGGCGATGGCACGCTATCGCGGTCAGGCGTCCAATGTCTTCGTGACGGCGGTGGGCCTGGTGGCGATTTCGGCGTTGGTCTATTCGCTGAGTGCGTGATTGCTGTTTGATTTGCTGAGTAAATAACGGCTGATCCGGTTTTCGGGTCGGCCGTTTTTTTTTGGAGGGGCTCGGGGGTATTCGGTCTGCCGCGGTCGGCTGTAGGAGCGAGCCTGCTCGCGAAAAACGCCGGGACACCGCGGGGATTCAGACAGCCTGCGTTATCGTTGACGACCATCGCGAGCAGGCTCGCTCCTACAGAGGTTCGGGGACCTCAGTCAGAGCCAGGTCGGCTCGCGGAACAAATAGCAGCCATTACTCCAGAAACGGATATACACACAAAAAACAGCCATAAAAAAACGCCGCTCATCTCACGATGGGCGGCGTTTTTCATTGCGTTGCAACGTTAGGCTTGAACGACCGGGATGTTGGCGTTCGCAGCAGCTTCACGGAACTCGGCGATCTGGTCGAAGGACAGGTAGCGGTAGACATCGGCCGCCATGCTGTCGATCTTGCCAGCGTATTCCATGTACTCCTCGACGGTCGGCAGGCGACCCAGGATGGAAGCCACGGACGCCAGCTCGGCCGAAGCCAGGTAGACGTTCGCGCCGTCACCCAGACGGTTCGGGAAGTTACGGGTCGAAGTCGACACTACAGTCGAGTTCGGCTCTACACGTGCCTGGTTACCCATGCACAGCGAGCAGCCTGGCATTTCCATGCGAGCGCCGGCCTTGCCGTAGATGCCGTAGTAGCCTTCTTCGGTCAGCTGGTGAGCGTCCATCTTGGTCGGCGGCGACAGCCACAGACGGGTTGGCAGCTGACCCTTGACCTGTTCCAGCAACTTGCCGGCGGCGCGGAAGTGACCGATGTTGGTCATGCACGAGCCGATGAACACTTCGTCGATCTTCTCGCCAGCAACGCTGGAGAGCAGGCGAGCGTCGTCCGGGTCGTTCGGCGCGCAGAGCACAGGCTCCTTGATGTCGGCCAGGTCGATCTCGATGACTTCGGCGTATTCGGCGTCTTTGTCGGCTTCCAGCAGCTCAGGGTTGGCCAGCCAGGCTTCCATTGCTTGAGCGCGACGTTCCAGAGTACGTGCATCGCCGTAGCCTTCGCCGATCATCCAGCGCAGCAGGGTGATGTTGGACTGCAGGTATTCGGCAATCGACTCTTTGGACAGCTGGATGGTGCAACCGGCAGCCGAACGTTCAGCCGAGGCGTCAGACAGTTCGAACGCTTGCTCTACGGTCAGTTTAGGCAGGCCTTCGATCTCCAGGATGCGACCGGAGAAGGCGTTCTTCTTGCCTTTCTTCTCTACGGTCAGCAGGCCAGCCTGGATCGCGTAGTAAGGAATGGCGTGAACCAGGTCACGCAGGGTGACGCCTGGCTGCAGTTCGCCTTTGAAGCGAACCAGGATCGACTCAGGCATGTCCAGCGGCATGACGCCGGTGGCTGCGGCGAACGCAACCAGGCCGGAACCGGCCGGGAACGAGATGCCGATCGGGAAACGGGTGTGGGAGTCACCACCGGTACCGACGGTGTCTGGCAGCAGCATGCGGTTCAGCCACGAGTGGATGATGCCGTCGCCCGGACGCAGGGAAACGCCGCCGCGGGTCATGATGAAGTCAGGCAGGGTGTGGTGGGTGGTCACGTCGATCGGCTTAGGGTAAGCCGCGGTGTGGCAGAAGGACTGCATCACCAGATCGGTCGAGAAGCCCAGGCACGCCAGGTCTTTGAGTTCGTCACGGGTCATTGGACCGGTGGTGTCCTGGGAACCCACGGTGGTCATCTTCGGTTCGCAGTAGGTGCCCGGACGAACGCCGGTCACGCCGCAAGCCTTGCCGACCATTTTCTGCGCCAGGGTGAAACCCTTGGTGCTTTCAGCCGGAGCTTCAGGCTTCTTGAACAGGTTCGAAGGTGGCAGACCCAGCTCGGTGCGAGCCTTCTCGGTCAGGCCACGGCCGATGATCAGCGGGATACGGCCGCCAGCGCGAACTTCGTCCAACAGCACCGGAGTCTTCATTTCGAAGGTGGTCAGGACTTCGTCGGTGCCGTGCTTGCACACTTTGCCAGCATGCGGGTACAGGTCGATCACGTCGCCCATGTGCATGTTGGAAACATCGAATTCGATTGGCAGTGCGCCGGCATCTTCCATGGTGTTGTAGAAGATCGGAGCGATTTTGCTGCCGAAGCAGAAACCGCCGGCACGCTTGTTCGGTACATAAGGAACGTCGTCGCCGAAGAACCACAGTACGGAGTTGGTCGCCGATTTACGCGAAGAACCGGTACCGACCACGTCACCGACGTAGGCGATAGGGAAACCGGCGTTGCGCATTTCTTCGATCTGCTTCATCGGACCGGTGACGCCTTGTGCGTCAGGCACGATGCCGTCGCGAGCCATTTTCAGCATGGCCAGGGCGTGCAGCGGGATATCTGGACGGGACCAGGCATCAGGAGCAGGGGACAGGTCGTCGGTGTTGGTTTCGCCAGTGACCTTGAACACGCGCAGGCTGATCTTGTCGGCCAGGGTCGGGCGCTTCACGAACCACTCGCCGTCAGCCCAGGATTGCAGCACGCCTTGGGCGTGAACGTTACCGTTCTTGGCTTTTTCAGCGACGTCGTGGAAGGCGTCGAACATCAGCAGGGTGTGCTTGAGTTCTTCGGCCGCTACTGGAGCCAGTTCGGCGTCGTCCAGCAGGTTAACCAGAGTCACGATGTTGTAGCCGCCCTGCATGGTGCCGAGCAGTTCAACAGCGCGCTTCTTGTCGATCAGGGGGGATTTGGCTTCGCCTTTGGCGATGGCGGACAGGAAGCCGGCCTTTACATAGGCTGCTTCGTCCACTCCAGGCGGAACGCGATTGGTGATCAGGTCAACGAGGAATGCTTCTTCGCCAGCCGGGGGATTTTTCAGCAGCTCGACCAGGCCTGCAGTTTGTTCGGCGTTTAGCGGCTGGGGAACGATACCCAGTGCTGCGCGCTCTTCGATATGTTTGCGGTAGGCTTCAAGCACAGTTATTACCCTCATCAGTGGTCCCAAATGGGTGTCCGGGACGCTCATCCCGAAATTGCCGTACTCATGCGCTGCATGGCGTTGTGAGCCACTTAGCCAGAATTACCGACAATTCCTTACAGAAGCTGCTTTCAAAGTTTTACGCCTGCAGAACGGGAGCTGATGAGGGTTGGCGTTGGGCTTTTCCCCGCTGGAAAAACCCCTCGCCAACACCGCTCTGAAGGAACGACTGTGCTCGTGACGCTTTGAAAACAGCTTCTAACGGACATTGGCGCCTAAAAAGGCAGGCTGATTCTACGGCAAAAAAAAATTAAAGGTAAGTCAGTGTTTATTGGACTTTGGTGGTGGCGGTCACCAGAGCCCGATTCTCCACAGGCCCTGAACTTTGAGGGGTGATCAATGGCCGACAAAGGGCTAACATGCCGGCCTGTTCTGCTTTTTCGCGTTTTTGCCTATCTATGCCCAATCAGACCATCAAGACTCCCTGCGTCGGCCTCTGCTCCACTGTTTACGGTGACCTGGTGTGCCGTGGCTGCAAGCGCTTCCACCACGAAGTGATCCACTGGAACGGTTACAACGAGGAAGAAAAGCGCGCGGTATGGCTGCGTCTTGAGCAGTTGCTGTCACAGGTGATGGCCGCCAAGGTGGAAATTTTCGATCCGGCACTGCTCCGAATGCAGCTGGAACAGCGCAAGATCCGCTTCGTGCCCCATCAGTCGGAATATTGCTGGGCCTACCAGTTGATCGCGCGCGGTGCGCGGGTGATCAACAACCTGGAAGCCTACGGGATGGTGCTGCTGCCGGAGTTTCGCGAGTGGAACCTGCCGGAATTGCGCGACGCCATTGATCGGGAATTTTTCCTGCTCTCCGAAGCCCATTACCAGCGCTATATTGCGCCGGGGTTCCTGCAAGACGCCTTTGGCGGCTGACCCGCTGATATGTGGCGAGGGGGCTTGCCCCCGTTCGGCGGCGCAGCCGTCGCAAATTGAGCTGGTACAAGTACATCTGCCGGAATGCAGGGGGCCGCTTCGCGACCCAGCGGGGGCGAGCCCCCTCGCCACAAAAGCATGTTCGGCTTCAATGCTTGTCCGCAATCTCCTCGAGATGATCCGCCACTTCCATCGGCTTGAGCACCAGCACATCGCTCTCGACCGCATCGAGCACCACTTCCGCCGTATTGCCGATCAACGCCCCTGACAACCCGCTGCGCGCTACGGTGCCGATCACCGTCACCGCTGCCTGCAGTTTGTGCACCATGAACGGAATCAGCACATCCGCCGGGCCTTCCTCGATGTGCAGGTGATCATCGTCGATGTCGAATTCCGCCTGGAACGCCTTGCACTGTTCGCGATAGCGCGCCTGGATGGTTTCGCTCAGTTGAAACGTCGGGTCGGCCGCCGACAGCATCGGCGACGGGTGGGCGCTGATCACGTGCAGGCGGGCCTTGGCCAGGGTTGCGATGTCATAGCCATGATCGATGATGGTGTTGTGCAGGTGGCGATGTTCCTGGTCGGTGTTACCGACGTCGATGGCTGCCAGGATCACTTTGTCTTTCCATGAATCGGCGGTTTTCACCAGCAGCACCGGAGTCGGGCAGGACCGCAACAGCTTCCAGTCCTGCGGGGTCAGCAGGGCTTTTTTCAACGGACTGTCGGGGAAGTGCTGCTTGACCACCAGGCCGCAACCTTCGGCTTGCTGCACATCGACGATGGTTTGGTGTTGGCTGTCGTTCCAGGCCTGCTCGGTGGTGACGCTGTAGCCGTCCTCCGTCAAAGCGGCCTTGAGCACACCCAACATTCCACTGTGATCATGCTTGGGGTCGCACACCAGCAGATGCAACTGCGCCTGGGTCACACCGGCGATCAACTTCGCCCGTTTGAGCGCCAGGCTTTCCGAGTGCTCGGGTTCGATGACCACCAGAATGCTGCGAATGGCTTGCATGAGCGGGATCTCCTGAAAATGAAAAAGCACGGCGTTGCACAACTATAGTTGCTGTCGGCGATTCGGGGACTTGATGCATATCAACGGTCGGCGACTGGTGGTCTGCGGGCAGGCCGGTATAATCGGCGCCCTTCGTTTTGAACCTATTTTTCCGTGAGCCCCATGATCCTTCCCGAAATTCACGAGTTCCTTGGCTGCCGCACCCCCGACGGCTGGATCCAGGCCGCGCTGGCCGATCAGGAAACCCTGCTGATCGACCACAAGAACTGCGAATTCAAGGCCGCCAGCACCGCGTTGAGCCTGATCGCCAAGTATCACTCCCACGTCGATCTGATCAACATGATGTCGCGCCTGGCCCGGGAAGAACTGGTGCACCACGAACAGGTCATGCGCCTGATGAAACGGCGCAAGATCGAACTGCGCCAGCTGTCCGCCGGGCGCTATGCGTCGGGGCTGCGCAAGGTGGTGCGCAGTCACGAGCCGGTGAAACTGGTGGACACCCTGGTGGTCGGCGCCTTCATCGAAGCCCGCAGTTGCGAGCGTTTCGAAGCGCTGGTGCCGCACCTGGACGAAGAACTGGGCAAGTTCTATTTCGGTCTGCTCAAGAGCGAGGCCAGGCATTTCCAGGGTTACCTGAAGCTGGCCTACCAATATGGGGACGCCAAGGACATCGCCCAGGTGATCGACAGGGTCCGTGCCGCCGAGCAGGAACTGATCGAATCCCCGGATGTGGAGTTTCGCTTCCATAGCGGCATACCGGCTGCGGCATAAACACCGCAACCCATTGTGGGAGCGAGCTTGCTCGCGATGACGGATCAGGCAGTCACACCTGAGGTGGCTGACAGTCCGCTATCGCGAGCAAGCTCGCTCCCACAGGTTCCGGTGTTAACTGACAGGTATCAGTTTTCTGGCGGGCGCTCAGCTTAGAAATCCCACTTGGTGGTCAACATCACGTTGCGTGGTTCGCCGTAGTACGTGGTGTCGAAGTTGCCCAGGCCCGTCAGGTAGCGTTTGTCGAACACGTTGTTGGCGTTGACGGTGAAGCTCAGGTTTTCGTTGAACTGGTAGCGGCTCATCAGGTCGACGAGGGTGTAGCCACCTTGCTTGATGCGGGTGTCGCCGCCCGTTGTCGGGCTGTAGATCTTGCCGTAGAACGCGCTCTGCCAGCTGATACCGCCACCGATGGTCACCTGATCCAGTGCGCCGGGCAGGCGGTAGGTGGTGAACGTACGCACGACATGTTCCGGTTTGGATGTCGCCAGTGGGAAGCCAAAGATGCGCTGTTCATCAGCGTCACGGGTGCGGGCGTAGGTATAGCCGGCCGACAGGTTCCAACCTTCGGCCGCTTCACCGGCCAGTTCCAGTTCCACACCTTTGGTGGTTGCGCCGTCGATGGCTTTGTAGATGCCTTCGTTGGTGACCGGGTTGGTTCCGATCGATTCGGCGAGGTTGTCTTGCTCGATGCGGAAGAAGGCCAGGCTGGCGTTCAGTCGCCCGTCGAAGTAAGCGGCTTTCAGGCCGGCTTCGTAACTGGCGCCCTCGACCGGTGCCAGGGTCGAACCGTTGGCGTCCTTGTAGGTTTGTGGCTGGTAGATGCTGGTGTAGCTGGCGTATGCAGAATAGGTGTCGTCCAGGTCATAAACCACACCGGCATAGGGCGTGACCACGCCATGTTCCTTGTAGCTGGCATGGGTGTCATCGAGTCCCGCACCCGGATAGTACGAATAATCCTCGTTGTACTTGAAGGTGCTCAGGCGGCTGCCGAGGATGATCGACAGATCGTCGGTCGCGTGCAGGCGCGTGGCCAGGTACAGGCCATTCTGGCTTTGGATGCGTTCGTACTTGCCGTTTTTCGGGAAGTTCTGTTCCGGCAGATCGCCGTTCCAGTCGTAGATGCTGCCCGGGACCAATTCGAAGGCGCTGGTGTCGTAGGTCGCGCCGGTCTGGCGCGAGTGGGAAGCCATGAAGCCAGCCACCAGTTCATGCTCGCGGCCTCCCAGGGTGAAGGGGCCTGTGACGTTCACGTCAGCGGTGTTTTGCACGCGATGACCTTCCCAGCGACCCCAGTACAGGAACATGCCTTCACCAGTGGCGCGGTCCGGGTTGCCGCCGCTGGCCGAGGCCAGGCGAGTGTCGTGATCGGTGGTTTTCTGGTCGATGCTGGCCTTGAACTTCCAGTCGTTGGCCAGGGCCTGTTCCAGGGAGGCGAAGTAAGTGATGTCGTCGAAGTCGCGACGACTCCAGTCGGCGCCCGGGTTGAAGTGACGCGGGAAGTCGGTACGGCCACCGTCCGAGAAGTACACCGGGTTGCCGGTCCAGGACGAGCCTCGCGGGGTGGTGCTTGACTTGTCGACGCCGAAGGTCAGCAGGGTGTCGGGTGTCAGATCGGCTTCGAGGATGCCATAGAACAGGTCTTTCTTCTGGCTGTAATGATCCTGGTAGGAGTTCTTGTCGGAATAAGCACCGACGAAGCGGCCACGCACACTGCCGGAATCGTTCAGCGAACCGGAAATATCGCCGACGCTGCGATACGCGTCCCAGTAACCGACGGTGCCGCTGATCGACGCCTTGAATTCCTTGGTCGGCTTCTTGCGGATCAGGTTGACGGTGGCGGACGGGTCGCCCGAACCGGTCATCAGGCCGGTCGCACCCTTGACGATTTCGATGCGGTCCAGGCTGGACGCGTCGTCGCCGTTGTTAGGGTTTTCACCGTAGACACCGTCATACGGAATGTTCACGCCGTCGTACTGGAAGTTGGTGATGGCAAAGCCGCGGGCGGAAAACTCGGTGCGGTCACTGTCGTACTTTTGCGTCGAAATGCCGGGGGTGTTGCGTAGCGCGTCGCCGATGCTCTGCACACCGCGGTCGTCCATCTGCTGACGGGTAATTACGGTCACCGATTGCGGCGTTTCGCGGATCGACAGGGGCAGGCCGGTGGCCGTGGATGTTGAACCGGTGGTGTAGGAGTGGGTGCCTTCGGTGGTAGCGCCCAGCGCCTGGCCGGAAATGGTCGTTGCGCCCAGTTGCAGTACGCCGTCGTCCCGGGCCGAGTTCTTTTCGGCATCGGTTTCAGCGGCGTGGACAACGGGTACAAGGCTCAGCAGGGCGGCAGGCAGGGCCAGCGCCAGAGGGCACAAGGCAAAACGGAAACGGGCGACAAGCGGGTGCGACATGGGGATCCCTTTGCATCGAATCGATCGGTAGTTGAAGTGCTTCTGAGGGGTTGACCGAACGAAAAACGCAAAGGGGAACTGCCGTATGAAAAAAACTGATAATTATTCTCGGCAGACCAGGCCGAGACGCTCATGCCACTGGGCGATGGATTCTTGAGCGTACCCTGAACAGCCTAGACCGTAAGGGCTACTCGACCGGCACCAGAATCGCGTCGCCGGTCGCCACCAGTTTCAATTGACCGGCTGTTTGCGCGAACAGTTCGGCGCGGGCAAATACCTGTTTCTTGCCGGCCTTCACCACTCGGCCCCGGGCGATGAACACTTCACCGATCGCAGGTGCCAGGCAGTTCACTGAAAAGTGCGAGGCCAGCACGTTGCCCGCCACAGTCCCGGCGGCAAATCCGCAGGCGGTGTCGAGCATCGCGCCAATCAGGCCGGCATGCAGGAAACCGGCGTATTGCGCCATGTCGTTTTCACGAAAGGCCATGGTGAGCTCGGCTTCGCCAGTTTCGGCGCGGGTGACTTCAAAGCCGGCCCAGCGGTTGAAGGCCGAGGTTGAGTTGATCTGTTTGAGTGTGTTGAGCATGGCGAATCCCTCCGGTTGAGGGTTCAACATGCGCCGGGTTCGGGGGCATGTCATCGTTGATCAGCCAGCGTGATAGGGCGGTGGATTTATGGTGAATATACTGGCCCCATCGCGAGCAAGCTCGCTCCCACATTTGGAATGCAATCCCCTGTGGGAGCGAGCTTGCTCGCGATGAACGATAACGCGGTCCCACTGGACGCCCACTCAAGGCCAAGTCAGCATGTCCCCCTCGAAACCGGGACATGACCCCCATGCGACGCTTACCCTCCCTGGCAGCCCTGCGAACCTTCGAATGCGCCGCCCGTCACGCCCATTTCGGTCGGGCGGCGGCCGAGCTGTGTGTCACCGACAGCGCCGTCAGCCACCAGATTCGCCAACTCGAAGAGCAACTCGGTGTGCCGCTGTTCGTGCGCGAGGGCCGGCAGATTCGCCCGACCCTGGCCGCCGGGCGCCTGATGCAAAGTTTGCAGCAGGCTTTCGAACTGATTGGCGATGCCTGCGATGAACTGCGCGACCCTTCATCCCTGGCGGTATTGCGTCTGGCGGTCACCGCCGAGCTGGCGCAAAAGTGGCTGATGAGTCGTCTCACGGATTTCTACGCGCGTTACCCGCACATCACCTTGCATCTGTACGAACAGCCGATCGACGCCACGGCGCCCGGGGAAGACATCGACCTGGCGATCACCTACGGCACCGGCCCGGTGGACAGCACCGCGTATTTCGTCCGACCGCTGCCTGCGTTGCAGTTCTTCCCGGTGTGCAGCCCCGGCCTGTTCAACCAGGGCACCCTGAAAACCCCGAAGGACCTGGCCCGCCACTGTCTGCTGCACGACGACCAGGACGGCAAGACCTGGACCGCGTGGCTTACCAGCCATGCCGGTGACCAGCGCCCTGATCGTCAATTGTATTTCGCCCACGCCGGGCTGGCACTGGAGGCCGCGGCCCAAGGGCAGGGCGTGGCCATGGGCGACAACTTGACGGCCCAGGAAGATTTGCTCAGCGGGCGGCTGGTACGGCCGTTCACCTCGAGCATGACCGCGCTGGGCCAATATGCGCTGGTGTGCGAGCGGCTGCGGCTGGAGCGTCCGGCGGTGGCGCAAATGCTGGAATGGTTCAACGATCAGTTGCTCGATTGATGAGTTGAATTCAAGTATTCCGAAATAATCATCGTTGGCGAGCCAGTCGCTGTCGCCCTTAGCCTGTGGTCATTCCAATCCCCGCTGAAGAGGTTTGACCATGGCCCGTTTGCTCGACACCACTCCCAAACAGGACGGTTTCCGTCTGCCCGGCGAATTCGAAGCCAAGTCCGGTTGCTGGCTCGGCTGGCCGGAGCGTACCGACGTCTGGCGCAACGGTGCCAAGCCGGCGCAGAAAGTCTGGGTGCAGATCGTCACCGCCATTTCCATGAGCGAACCGGTCACCGTGTGCGCCTCGGCGGCACAGTTCGCCACCGCGCGTCGCCAGTTGCCGCCGCAAGTACGCGTGGTCGAAATGACCTGCAACGACACCTGGTTCCGCGACAGCGGCCCGTGTTTTGTGGTCAACGACCAGCGTGGCGAAGTGCGCGGCGTCGACTTCGAATTCAACGCCTACGGCGGCCTCGACGGCGGCTTGTACTATCCGTGGGACAAGGACGACCAGATCGCCGGCAAGATCCTCGAAATCGAACGCTTCGACCGCTATCGCGCACCGTTGATCGCCGAATTGGGCGGCATCCAGAGCGACGGCCAGGGCAGCATCCTGACCACTGAGCAATGCCTGCTCAACCGCAATCGCAACCAGCACCTGGGCAAGGACGAAGTCACCCGCCGCCTGACCGATTACCTCGGCGCCGAGCAGGTGATCTGGCTGCCACGGGGCTGCAAGTTCGATGAAACCGACGGCCACGTCGACGACCTCGCGTGCTTCGTGCGCCCCGGTGAAGTGGTGCTGCAATGGACCGACAACCGCGACGACCCGCAATGGGAAATCTATCAGGAGGCCTACGACATCCTGCGCAGCACCCGCGACAGTCGTGGCCGCGAGTTGATCGTGCACAAGCTGCCGCAGCCGGATGTGCTGGAGTGGACCGCCGAAGAAGCCGAAGGCCTGGACCGGCAGGACAGCACCCATACCCGCCAGGCCGGGACGAAAATCTGCGCGTCGTACATCAACTACTACGCCGGTAACAGCTCCATCGTGGTGCCGCTGTTTGGTGATCGCAACGACAAAGTGGCGCTGGCGACCCTGGCCGAGCTGTTCCCGCAACACAGCATCGTCGGCATCGAAAACTCCCGGGAAATCCTCCTCGGTGGCGGCAACGTCGCGTGCATTACCATGCCGCAGTACGCCGTCACCACCTCCAACAAAAAGGGAGCGTGATCGTGGGCCTGCACAAACTGACTCAAGCAATACTGCTGGTGCTTGCACCCCTGTGTGTGCAGGCTGCCGACACCGCCAAACCGGTGGTCAACCTGTACATCTGGGGCGAGTACCTGGCCCCGGACACCTTGAAGAATTTTGAAGCGAAAACCGGCATCCATGTGGTGGTCGACCACTTCGACTCCCTGGAAACCGTCGAGACCAAGCTGCTCACCGGCCGCAGTGGCTACGATCTGGTGCTGACGGCGGGGCAGCACCTGTCCCGGGCCATCGAGAGTGGCGCGGTGCAGACGGTCGACAAGCAGCAACTGCCGCACTTTGCCGGCGTCGGCGAGGAGTTCCGCCAGCACATGGCGGTGTTCGATCCGGGCAACCGCTATGCCGGGATCTACGCCTGGGGCACCACGGGTGTGGGGTATCAGGAACAGGCTGTCAAACAGCGCCTGCCCGACGCGCCGACCGACAGTTGGGCGATGCTGTTCGATCCGGCCGTGGTCTCGAAATTCGCCGATTGCGGGGTCAGCTTGCTCAACGATCCCAACGAAGTGTTTGCGGCGGTCATGAAGTACATGGGCCTGGACATCAACCGCCAGAACCTCGATGACCTGAAGTTGGCCGAGCAGCAACTGGCGAAGATTCGTCCGTACATCCGCTACTTCGACAACGACCTGAACATCAGCGACCTGGCCAACGGCAACACCTGCGTGGCGATGTCGTGGAACGGCAACGTGGCCATCGCGGCGGGCCAGGCCGAGGCGGCGGGCAAGCCGTACTCGCTGAAGTACCGGATTCCGAAGGAGGGCACGTTGATCTGGTTCGATGCCATGGTCATTCCCAAGGACGCGCCGCATCCGCAGGCCGGCCTGGCGTTGATGGATTACCTGATGACCCCGCAAGTGATCGCGCCGATCACCGACACCATCCACTACGCCAATGCGATTACGGCGGCGGACGGCTTGATCGACCCGGCGATTCGCAACGATCCGGGGACGTATCCGCCGGCCGCGGTCCGGGCTTCGCTGTACAGCAAGAATGACAATGGCAAGGCGTTCAACCGGGCGTTGATCAGGGCGTTCAGCCGGTTGAAGTCGGGGTTGTAACTGGTCCTTGATGGTGTGTTGACTGGACTGACGTCTTCGCGAGCAAGCCCGCTCCCACAAAGATCACGCGAACCTTGTGGGAGCGAGCTTGCTCGCGATGAACGATAACGCGGTCTACCGGCCAGGCACCCGCCACAAATACCAGGAGGCCACCGTCCGGTAAGGGCTCCACCCCAACCCGATCTCGATCATCTGCTTGCGCGTCGGCTGCACCTCCAGGCCCTTGAGTCGCCTATAGCCCTCACGCACGCCAAAGTCATCGGCCGGCAGGATATCCGGCCGCTCCAGGCTGTAGATCAGCAGCATCTCCACGGTCCAGCGGCCCACGCCGCGCAAAGTGATCAGGCGTTCGATCAGCGCTTCATCGTCCATGGCCAGCGCCGTGGCGTAATCGGGCACCACGCCGTCCAGCGACGCCTGGGCGATACCCTGAATGGTCGCGATCTTGCTCGCGGAAAACCCGCAACTGCGCAGTCGGTCGAAATCGGTCGCGACGATCTGTTCAGGCTTGGGAAACGCACCCGAACCGAACAGTGCCAGCAGCCGGCCGACAATCGCATCACCGGCCTTGGCGTGCAGTTGCTGATAAGCAATCGCCCGCACCAGCGACTCATAGGGATCACGGGCCGCGTGCGGCTGGTGCAGGCACGGGCCGACGGCGTCGATGTGGCGGCGCCAGTCGTCATCGATGGCCGCCAGGAACGCACTGGCCGCCTGATAGCCGTCAGCCATGGGCTCAGGCTTTCCCGGACGGTTTCAAGAGGGCGTTCACTTCGCCATAGGTGAGGGCCTTCAGGTCGTGGGTATCGAACTTGCCGGTTTGCAGAAAGCTTTTGGCGATGCCGGCCATGGCACCGTAGAGGAATTCGGCGATGCCTGAACCTGCGGACAGGCGGCGCACACCAAGTTCTTTGAGCACTTCGGGTGACGGCAGGCCCGGGAAGCCAAGCACATTCAGCGGCAGCGAGGTGCCGTGGCACAGCGCCTTGATCTCGTACTCCGCGGTAACGCCCGCCGCAAACAGGCCATTGGCACCGGCCGCCTGATACAGCTTGGCGCGCTCGAGGGTTTCGGCGACGCGATCTTCGGCAGGCACCAGACCCCGAAGATAAACATCGGTGCGCGCATTGATGAACAGGTTCACGTTACGTCGATCGGCCACCTGGCGCGCGGTTTCAATCTTGCGTACCAGTAATTCCGGCGGCGAGGAGCCGTCCTCGATATTGATTCCGACAGCGCCGGCGGCAATCACGGCGTCAACCACTTTTGCCACCCGTTCCAGGTCATCGGAGTAACCGGCTTCGATGTCCACGGTCAGTGGCACCGAAATGACCCGGGCGATCGACTCGACCGTCGAGACCAGGCGCTCAAGGGGCAGGGTGTTGCCGTCCGGATAGCCATGTACCCAGGCCACCGCCGCACTGCTGGTGGCGACGGCCTTGTTGCCCAGTTGCTCCACCAGCCGCGCACCGGCGGCATCGGCGACGTTGGTGAGGATCAGCAAACCCTCGAGATGCAGTTGGTGCAGTTGATTGTCGAGCCTGTCCATCGAATTTCCTTCCTTATGAAAAAACTGTGGGGGGATCAGAACGCCAGCTGCTCCGTGAGCTGCACCGCTGCGTTTTCCAGCCTGAGCAGAAACGCCTTGCGCGGCTGGCCTCCAGCGTAGCCGGTCAACGAGCCGTCGGCGCCGATCACCCGGTGGCAGGGCACGACAATCGATAAGCGGTTATGCCCGTTGGCCAGGCCCACCGCCCGGCTGGCACCGGGCTTGCCCAGAATCGCCGCAATGGCGCCGTAGGTGGTGGTCCGGCCGTAAGGGATCTTCGCCAGTTCAGCCCAGACCCGGCGGGAGAACTCGCTACCGGGCATGTGCAAGGCCACGCTGAACTCAGTGAGCGTACCGGCGAAATACGCGGACAACTGCTCTTCGATCTGCTGCAAATGTGCGTTGTGCCCCGGTGCCACGGCATAACCGAAACGGTTTTGCAGCGCCTGGACCGAAGGGTTCAGCGAGGTCTGATCGAGAAACTCCAGCAGCACCAGCCCGCGCCGTTCGGCCATGGCGATCATCGGCCCCAGGGGTGTGGTCAGGCGCGTGAACAGCAGCGGCTCGCTGTTGGCCGCCCGGCCCGGGGTGATGTGAAAGGATTTTTGAAAGGCATCGCGAAAACCGCTCAGGGACTCGTAGCCGGAATCGAAGGCGACTTCATCGATGGAGTCGCCCTGTTTGATCCCGCCCAGCGCCATGCCCAGGCGCCGGGTGCGCAGCCAGGCGTGGAAGGTCATGCCGAAGTGCTGCTTGAACCAGCGACGCAGTTTCAGTGGTTCGATGCCTTCAGCCAGTAGCCGGGCGTCGGTCCAGCGCTGTTCCGGGTCGGCGTCTACCGACTTGAACAGTTTCTGCACCCAGTCCGGCGCGCTGGCGGCGGTGTCCAGCGGTTTGCAGCGCTTGCAGGCGCGATAGCCCGCCGCCAGGCATTGTTCGGCGCTGGCAAAGAACTCGACGTTCTCAGGCTTCGGGCTGCGGGCGGTGCAACCGGGACGGCAGAAGATGCCTGTGGTCTTGACCGCCGTGAAAAACACCCCCTCGTAGGAGGTGTCTCGTTCGAGCATGGCGCGAACCATCTCGGCACGGGGCGGTAGAAGCGTTTTTTGTAGGTTCATGGGCCCAGCATAGATCGCGTCATGGGCGACCTCCACCGGAAAATCGACAGCGAATTTCGCTCCTTTGAACACTGCGAGTCAATGTGGGAGCAAGCCCGCTCCCACATGGGAAAAATATCTACTTCAGGCGCGTCTGGCCATCAGAAGTACCGAAGCCGCCGCCGACAGCAACCCGGCGCAGCAGCGGTTGAACATCCGCTTGCCCGATGGCCTGGCGAACCAGCGGCGCATGTGCAGGCCCATGTAGGCGTAAGCGCCGATGGCGACCCATTCCAGCACCAGAAACAGCGCGCCCAACACCACGAACTGCGGCGCAATGGCGTGGGTCGAGTCGACGAATTGCGGCAGGAACGCGGTGAAAATCAGGATGGCCTTGGGGTTGCCGGCCGCGACCAGGAATTCCTGCCGGGCCAGCGCCAGCGTGCCCACGGGCGCTGAGGTGACCACGTTTTCCACACCCGAATCTGCGCGCCACAATTGCCAGGCGAGGTAGAACAGGTAAGCCGCGCCGAGGATCTTGATGGCGTAGAACAGCAGCTCAGAGGTTTGCAACACCACCGCTAGCCCCGCCGAGGCCAGGGCAATCATCCCGGCGAACGCCAGCAACCGGCCGATGCCGGCCACGCACGCGGTGCGGTAGCCATAGCGGGTCGAATTGCTGACCGACAACAGGTTGTTGGGGCCTGGCGCCATGTTGAGGGCAAAACAGGCCGGCAGGAACAGGGTGAGGGTGGCGAGGTCCATGGTGGGCTCCTGTAGCAAGAGCGCTATTTTTATCACGGCTCACCCTTGGCCAGACCCATACAGTCATGGGCGCAAACCACCGTACACGGGGTTATCTGGCGAACTTTTTCGCCCCGGTGACGCAGAGGATCACGGCGACGGTGACACCCAGCATGCCGAGGCTGACATGCTCATGCAGCAGGGTGGCGGCCAGGGTCAGCCCGAAAAACGGCTGAAGCAGCTGCAATTGCCCGACGGCGGCGATGCCCCCTTGGGCCAGGCCGCGATACCAGAACACGAAACCGATCAGCATGCTGAACAGCGAGACGTAAGCCAGGCTGAACCAGGCCGGCGTGCTGATGCCGGTGAACGAAGCCGGCATGCGCATCCAGCTGAGCACGGCCACGACCGGCAGCGACAGCACCAGCGCCCAGCTAATCACCTGCCAGCCACCGAGGGTGCGCGACAGTTTCGCGCCTTCGGCATAACCCAGGCCGCAGGCGAGGATGGCCAGCAGCATCAGGATGTCGCCTTGGGGGGAGGCGGTCAGCCCTTGGGACAGGGCAAACCCGACCACCAGCAGGCTGCCCAGCACCGAGAAAATCCAGAACGCCGCCCTTGGCCGCTCGCCGCCGCGCAGAACGCCAAACACCGCTGTTGCCAGGGGCAGCAGGCCGACAAAGACAATGGAGTGCGCGGAAGTCACGTATTGCAGCGCCAGCGCGGTCAACAGGGGAAAGCCGATGACCACGCCCAGGGCGACGATCATCAACGGAATCAGTTGCTGGCGCGCCGGGCGTTTTTCCTTGAATAACCACAGCAGGCACAACGCCAGGACCGCCGCGATGGTCGCGCGCGCAACCGTCAGGAACACGGGGTCAAACTCCAGCACCGCCACCCGTGTCGCCGGTAGCGAGCCGCTGAAGATCACCACGCCGATCAGGCCGTTGATCCAGCCGCTGGTGCTGTTTTCCAGCGTCCGGGGTTGCAGGTTCGAGGTCCGTTCCATTTGGCTCACGCTCATTGTCTGATTGCACGAAACTCATCCTATGAGCGACTATCGATACAATCAAAAAATTGTCATGGATACATCTCGACATGCCTCGATCCCGCTACAAGACCCTGGTAGATGCCTTTGCCGCCGACATCCGCTCCGGGCATCTGCCGCCCGGTACGCGCCTGCCGACTCACCGGCAACTGGCAACCGAGCACGGTCTGGCACTGGTCACCGCCAGCCGGGTGTATGCCGAGCTGGAGGGTATGGGCCTGGTCAGCGGCGAAACCGGACGCGGGACCTTTGTCAGGGAGACCTCGCTGCCGCCGGGGCAGGGCATCTCGCAGCACGTGGTGGCGGCGGGGATGATCGACCTGAATTTCAACTACCCGTCATTGCCCGGTCAGGCCGACCTGTTGCGCACTGCCTTGCGTCAACTGGCCTTGTCCGGGGACCTTGAATCCCTCCTGCGCTATCAGCCTCACGCGGGACGCCTGCACGAACGGGCCTCCGTCGCGCGCCATCTGCTTGATCGGGGGCTGAGCGTGCCGGCTGAACAGGTGTTGATCGTCAGCGGCGCCCAGCATGGCCTGGCGGTGGCGATGATGACGCTGCTCAAACCAGGTGATGTGATCGCCGCCGATGCGCTGACCTATCCCGGTTTCAAGACGCTGGCCGAAACCCTGCATCTGGAAGTCTTGCCCATTCCGGTCACGGATACCGGGCCTGATCTGCCTGCCCTGGAAAAACTCTGTCGCAGCCGATCGGTACGGGCGCTGTACTCGATGCCGACCCTGCACAACCCTTTGGGCTGGGTGATGGACCTGGATCAGCGCGAGCAGTTGGTGGCGATTGCGCGCCGGCATGACCTGACGATCATCGAGGACGCCGCCTACGCGTTCCTGGCTGAAAACGTACCGCCACCGTTGGCCGAGCTGGCGCCGGAGAGGACGGTGTATGTATCCGGTCTGTCGAAGAATGTCGCCACCGGGCTGCGCGTCGGTTTCATCGCCGCACCGGCGCAATGGGTCGCCGCCTTCGAGCGCACGATCATGGCGACCACCTGGAACACTCCCGGCGTTGTGACCGCCATCGCCACGGTCTGGCTCGACGATGGCACCGTCAGCCAACTGGAATCGCAAAAACGTGCAGACGCCCGGGCCCGGCAAGCCCTGGCCCGCGAGATGCTGGCAGGGCTCAGGACCATCAGTCACCCCAATTCCTACTTCATCTGGCTGCCGTTGGCGGAGGACGCCCGGGCCGACCAGATCGCCATGGCACTGATGCGCGAGCAGGTGTCGGTGTCGCCGGCCGAGCCTTTTGCGATTTCGGTCCACGTGCCGCACGCGATACGCCTGGCGTTGGGTTCGGTGGACATGGACTCGTTGCGCACTGCCTTGAGCAAAGTGAAAAGCATCGTCAGCTATTACTCGTAGCGAGGCCGGGAAGGGTAGTTTTCTTCAATACGCGAACCGGTGGGGTCTTTACCTTGAGGGCCTTGTTCAACTCGATGGAAGAAGGTGTGCAATGAGTCTGATGATGTCCATGGCAGCGTTTGCGCTGGTCGCGTCCATCACGCCGGGGCCGGTCAACATTGTGGCGTTGAGTTCCGGCGCGCGGTTTGGCTTCCGGGCCAGCCAGCGTCACGTGGTCGGGGCCACCCTGGGGTTTGTTTTGCTGTTGGTGTTGATGGGGTTGGGCCTGCATGAGTTGTTGCAACGATGGCCGGCACTGACGCAGGGGGTGCAATGGGCAGGCGTGGCGTTTCTGTTGTACATGGCCTTCAAGCTGGCGGCCGACAATGGGCAGGTGCAAGCCGGCGAATCGGCGCAGGCGCCGTCGATGCTGTATGGCGCCATCATGCAATGGCTCAACCCGAAAGCCTGGCTGGCCTGCGTGGCCGGCATGGGCGCGTTTGTCGCCGATGGCGAGGCACGCCTGGTTTGGCAATTCGCCGCGATTTACCTGGTGATCTGCTATGCGTCGGTCGGTTGCTGGGCGTATGCCGGGACATTTCTGCGCGGCTTCCTGAACAACCCGGCGGGGATGCGCCTGTTCAATCGCGCCATGGCGCTGCTGCTGGTGGTGAGCGCGGTGTACCTGTTGCTGCCGTAACGGCAGTCACTGCAGGTTTTGTGGCGAGGGGGCTTGCCCCGTTCGGCGGCGCAGCCGTCGTAAATCCTGCATGCAATGTATGTCTGAAAGAACGTCGGGGGCCGCTTCGCAGCCCAACGGGGGCAAGCCCCCTCGCCACAGGGGAGAGTCAGGCTCAAGAGCATCTTTGTGTTGCCTCAGCCCCGATACTGCCCCGGTGTCGCCGCCAGGTGCTGTTTGAATGCCCGTTGAAAATGCGCCTGATCGGCGAACCCCGCTTCCAGTGCCACGTCCGCAATCAGCTTGCCGCTGCGCAATTGATCCTGGGCGAACTGGATGCGCCGGTTCACCAGGAACGCGTGGGGCGTCATGCCGTAATGCTGTTTGAAGGCGCGGATCAGGTAGGACGGTGACAGTTGCGCCGCCTCGCATATGTCTTCGAGCTTGAGGGTTTGCGTGCAGTGGTCGCGGATGTAATCGGCAGCACGCTCCAGCTTGAAATTGGGTTCGCGCAGCGGCTGATCGATCGGGTTGAACCGGAGCTGAACCTCGGTAAAGAACTCCACGGCCACGCTGTGTTTGCGCAGCACGTCTTGCTGTGGATCGACCAGTACCTCATACAAGCCCGCGAGGCCGGCAAACAGGTTGGCGTCCCGGGTATGGGTCACTGAAAAGCGGCGAAACGCCGCGTCATCGCAGAACCCGAGCTGATGCTGAAAATCGGTCAGCCACGGCGTATCGACGTACAGCATCAGGTACGACCAGGGTTGGTCTTCGATCGGGTTGCAGGCGTGGACGTCGCCGGGGTTCATCAGCACGACAGTGCCGACGCTGACCTCGAACGCCGACTGCTCATGGAGATAGGTGCTGCGCCCGGCGGTGATCGCTCCGATGGAAAAGTGCTCGTGGGCATGCCGTGTGTAGCAGACTTCGCGCCCGTCAGCGATGGAGCGGGCTTCGATGAAAGGCAGGGCATCATCGCGCCAGAAGCGCGGGGCCTTGTCGGCGTTCTTGGCAACGGCGTGCTTCATGCTCGCTCCTCGGCAGGTCAGTGCCCGAGTGTATTAGCTCTCGCCGTCAAAGGCTCGTTGCAGTTCGGCGATATCGAGTTTTTTCATCTGCATCATCGCCTGCATGGCTCGTTGGGATTTTTTCGTGTCCGGGTCTTTGATCATGTCCATCATCGCAACGGGGACGATCTGCCATGACAGCCCGAACTTGTCCTTGAGCCAGCCGCATTGCTGGGCCTCGGGCGCGCCGCCGGCCGACAGGCGGCCCCAGTAATGGTCGACTTCTTCCTGGGTCTGGCAATTGACCTGAAACGAAACCGCTTCACTGAACGTGAACATCGGCCCGCCGTTGAGACCGGTGAAGCTCTGCCCGTCGAGTTCGAAGCTGACGGTCATGACCGAACCTTCGGGCCGGCCGTGGAATTCGAATCCGGCGTGGCCGTAATGGGTGATGGCGGTGATTTTCGAATGGTCGAAGATCGAGCAATAGAACTTTGCCGCCTCTTCGGCCTGATTGTCGAACCACAGGCAGGGCGTGAGTTTTTGAACACGTTGCATGGCGGGCACTCCTCGGCAGGTTATGCATGCTGGATTACAGCGTAGCCAGCCTGAGTTCGTTCGGCAGTACCGTAGATCGCCAAACACCCGTTTCAGGCCACGATCAGAACGCCCATCGGGTGGTCAATTGCACGGCGCGCGGTTCGCCATAAAACCCGGTGCCAAAGTTGCCAAGCCCGGTGTAGTAGGTTTTATCGAACAGGTTCTTCACGTTCAGTGTGGTGCTCAGGTGCTCGTTGAAGCGATAGCGCGCCATCGCGTCCACCAGGGCGTAACCGGGCTGGGTGATCGTCGTGTACTGACCGAAGTTCACCGTATCGGCGGGGTCGGGACGGAACACATTGCCAAAGAATTCGCTTTGCCAGTTCACGCCTGCACCGACGGTGAGCCTGTCCCAGGGTCCAGGCAGGCGGTAGGTGCTGAATACTCGCACCACCTGTTCCGGTGCAGTGGTTTGCAGCACCGAACCGTAGACGTAATCACCCTTGGCATCGCGGGTGTGGTTATAGGTGTAGCCGGCCGACAGGTTCCAGCCGTCCCGCAACTCGCCGGCCAGTTCGATCTCGAAGCCTTTGGTGGTGGCACCCTGGACGGCGCGGTACACCGACTCGATATCAACGCCGCTGACATACTCGGCGATGTTGTCCTGTTCGATGCGGTACAGGGCGAACCTGGCGTTCAGGCGCCCGTCGAAGTATTCAGCCTTGATGCCCGCTTCAAGACTTTTGCCTTGTACCGGATCGAGCAGTCGCCGGTTGGCGTCCTTGCTCATTTGCGGCTGATAGATGCTGGTGTAGCTGGTGTACACCGACCAGGTGTCGTCGAAATCATAGACAAGCCCGGCATAAGGCGTGACGACACCGCTCTGGCGATAGCTGTCGCGCAGGTCGGCGGTGTGCGGGTCGCTGTAATCCAGGTCGTCGTGCCCCGAGAAGTCGCTGACACGCGTGCCGAGGATCAGCGCCAGGTCATCGACGGGCTTGAGCCGGGTAGCCAGGTAGGCACCGGTCTGGCGCTGGACAATGTCGTTGGTGCCCACCCGTGGGATCCCGGGTTTCGCAAACTCGCCGCGCCAGTCGAAGATGCTGCCGTCCACTGGCGGGTACACCGAACCGTACACCGGGATGTCCTGGCGCGTGTTCATTGACATGAAACCGACGATCAGTTCGTGATCGCCACCCCATAGGGTGAATGGACCGGTCAGGTTGACGTCGATGTTGTCCTGAACCTGATCGCCCTCGAACTTGCCCATGTACATGAACATGCCGTTACCGCTGACCGGGTCCGGGTTGCCGCCACTGGCGGAGGCGAGGAAGGTATCGTGCTGGCGGTGTTTGCGGTCGTAACTGACCTTGAGTGCCCAATCGTTGACCAGTTGCTGCTGCACGGAGGCGAACACCGTCTGGTTGGTGAAGTCGCGACGGCTCCAGTCGGTGGCCGGGTTGAAGGACCGGGAGAAATCGGTGCGCGAGCCGTCGCTGTAGTACATCGGAAAACCGGTCCAGCTGGCGCCCCGGGAACGGGTGTCTTGCTGGTCGATACCGACGGTGACAAGGGTGTCCGGGGTCAAGTCGGCTTCGACAATGCCGTAGGCGATGTCCTTGGTGTTGCGGTAGTGATCGGTGTAGGCGCTGCGATCCTGGTGGACACCGACCAGACGCCCGCGGACATTTGCGCTGGCGCTCAGCGGGCCGGAAATATCGCCTTCGCTGCGATAGTTGTCCCAGGAGCCGACGGTGCCGGTGACCGAGGCTTTGAATACCGGGGTCGGGCGCTTGCGAATCAGATTGACCGTTGCCGAGGGATCACCCGCCCCGGTCATCAGGCCGGTCGCGCCTTTGATGATCTCAACGCGGTCATAGGGTGCCATGTCGGTGCTCGAGGTGCCGTAGTCGTAGACACCGTCGTAGTCGGTATTGACGCCGTCGTACTGGAAATTGGTGATCGGCAAGCCACGACTGGAAAATTCCCAGCGTTCGCTGTCGTAGTTTTGCACGCTGATGCCAGGAGTGCGGCGCAGGACATCGACGATGCTGGTGGCCCCCTGGTCGTCCATGAGTTGGCGGGTGATGACCGTGACCGATTGCGGCGTTTCGCGCAGGGACAGCGGCAGACCAGTGGCTGAAGACGTCGAGCCGACGGTGTAGGCGCGGGAGTCTTCGCTGATCGTCCCGGGTGCCTGCCCGGAAATGTTCGTCGCCCCCAGTTCCAGTGCATCTTGTGTCACGGCTGTGGCCTGCAGCACGTAGCTGCCGGTGCCCTGGCGTTGCGCTTGCAGGCCACTGCCTTGCAGCAGTCGTTGCAACGCTTGCTGCTGGCTGTAGACACCGTCAAGACCAGGGCTGCGTTTGCCGGCCGCGAGGTCATTGTGTCCGGCGAGAAAAATCCCGGCCTGTTCGGCAAAGCGGTTGAGGACGCTCACCAGCGATCCGGCAGCGATGGTGTAATGGCGTGCCTGGCTGCCGGGTTGTTCGCTGTTGACGAGGGGGGCGGCTTGAGTCCGCGACACGTCCAGGCCCGGCAAGACAACCGCCAGAGCCAGCATCAGCGGATGCAAGGCGAAGCGGTTGCGGGTAACGGTGGCGCGCGGCATGGGGTTCCCGGGAGTCGGATCAATCGGCAATCGAGTTGCTTGAAGGGTTAACCGGACGAAAAAGGCAAAAGGGAACCGGCGCGACAGAAAAAACCTTCATCAGGCTTTTGGGCCGACGTTGACCCACCAGTCCAGCGGCTTCTGCACCCGTACCGGCAATGCCGCTTCCAGCAGGCGCAAGGCCTGATCGGTGTCCTTGAGCGGGAACGAACCCATGACCGGCAGCCCGGCCACCGACGGGTCGCAGCCCAGATGCCCGTGACGGTACTGGCTCAGCTCCTGGAGCAATTGGCCCAACGGCAGGTTGTCTGCCAGCAGCAGGCCACGGCGCCAGGCTTCACGAGTCGCCGTGGCGGCGGTCGGTGTCGGAATGTGGTTTTCGCTGAATGCTACTTGGCGTCCCGCTTCCACCACCTGAACCTGGTCTTGGGCAGTCCGGATTTCGACGGCGCCTTCGTAGACGTTGAGCAATGTCTGCCGATCCTCCTGGCGCACACTGAAGTGCGTGCCCAGCGCGCGCATCCGGCCTTGGGCGGTGTGCACCAGCAGCGGGCGGTGGCTGTCTTTGGCGGTATCGATCAACACCTCCCCAAGCCGCAACAGCAGCAGTCGTTGTGTGCTGTCAAACCGAACATTCAGCGCGCTCAACGCATTGAGCCAGATCTGGCTGCCATCGCTGAGCCGGGTTTCGCGGGTTTCGCCGGTGCCGGTGGAGAGGTCGGCGCGCCAGCGAACCAGGGTGGGCGCCAAGGCGGTTTCCTCCCAGGCACTCCACCCCAGCAAACCTCCCGACACCAGAACCAGCAGACCCTTCACGGTGTGGCGGCGACTGATGGCGGCACGTTCGGTGTTGCGCAGTACATGGCTGACCGCTTGCGGATGATCGTTCTGCAAGGCGGCAAAGCGCTGGCCAACCCGCTCGACATAATGCCAGGCAGCCTGATGCTCGCTACTTTGCGTCAGCCAGGCTTGCCAATGCTGGCGGTCTTGTTCCCCGGCCTGTTGGTCGTTGAGTTGGACATACCATTGCGCAGCTTGTTCGAGACTGGCATGGCTGATGGCGTTCGATGCGGTCTGTGTCATTGAATCAGCAGGCCATCGAGTTCTGCTTCGAGCATGGCGCAATGCATCAGTGCCTGGGCCAGGTACTTCTTCACCATGCGCTCACACACGCCGATTTCTTCGGCGATGGCGCGGTAGGGCAACCCCTGCAACTGAGCCAACACGAACGCATCACGTACCCGTTGGGGCAAGCGTTGCAACATGGCGTCCACTTCATACAGGGTTTCGACGATGATCGCCCGCTGCTCTGGCGAAGGGTGAACGGCTTGGGGCTGCGCCGCGAGGGTGTCCAGCCAGGCCTGTTCAAGTTGCCGACGACGCCAGTGATCGATACACAAGCCTCGGGCGATGGTCGCCAGATACGAACGCTCGTGGGTTTCGCCGTCGAACACCTGAGGGCGCTTGAGCACACGGATGAAGGTGTCATGGGCCAGGTCGGCAGCATCAAACGCGTTGTTCAGACGCCGGCGCAGCAGCGCGTGCAACCAGCGGTGATGCGTGGCGTAGAGGGTCTGGACGCAGGAGGAATCGGCAACCGTCATCGTGAGCGCATGTCCATGGGCGGTTCGCGTCCTTGTGTAAATAAGAATTGATCGCGATTAAAGCAAATGGCCCATGTCTGTGCAAATGATATTGGTTTGCTTTTAGGTTGATTGAATCGTGTCTGGAGGACGTTGTTGTCGTAATGACTCTTGATGTTGTCATAAGGACAATGTCGGGGTTGAGTCAAATTGACTTCGTTGATCTGGAGGCGCCGGTTTACAAGGGCTCATGAGCTGGCACGGAACATGAAACATCAAACGTACAACTGAGCGGCTACAGGCGTACGGAAAATGTCCCATTTCTTCAGCAACCCTCAAAACGTTCTGCATCTCTCCAGTCGTGTACTCGGCGTTGGCCTGGTCATGTTGCTCGCCGGAGTCTACGGCGCCTATCTCTATGCAGGGCACCTGTCGATTGTCGCCTTGGTGTCGATGCACGCCATGACCATCCTCGGCCCGACCCTGCTGAAAATCGGCTATGTCATGCGCCTGCTGTCGCAGTACGGGCTGAGCCAAACACCGGCCAGGGTGGTGGCGTGATGCGTGGAATCGCTGCGGCACCTGTTTTCTCCCTCGGCTTTCGCCCGTTTTTTCTGGCGGGTGCCGGGTTCGCGGCCATCGCGGTGGCGGTCTGGGCGTTGTGGTTGTACGGTCGACTCCCCGGCGCACAACCAATGGGTGGCATGCTCGCCTGGCATCGCCATGAAATGCCATTCGGTTTTACCGCGGCCATCATTGCCGGGTTTCTGTTGACGGCGGTACCTAACTGGACCGGCCGGCCAGGGCTCAATGGGTGGCCGCTGATCGGGCTGGTGCTGGTATGGCTGATCGCTCGGCTGGCCTGGTTGATGCCGATGCCCGCCATCCTGTTGCTGGCCTTGCAAGTGCCCTTTCTGCCGCTGCTGGCGTGTGTGCTGGGACGGGATTTGATCGCCGCCGGCAAGCGGGAAAATTATCCGGTTTTACTGATGGTCACGTTGTTGGCAGGCTGTCAGGCGCTGACGTTGCTGGGTATTTTCAATGAAGACGTGAATCTGCAGCGGCATGGCGTGCTGGCCGCTTTATGGCTGGTGGGCGCGCTGATGAGCGTGATCGGCGGGCGGGTGATTCCGTTCTTCATCCAGCGCGGCTTGAACCGTCCCGCAACGCCTGCGGCTCATCCGTTGCCGGGAAAGGTGTTGCTGATCAGCGCGATGCTGGCGGCGGTGTCTTTTGCCGCCGGTTTGAATGACGCCCCACGCGTGTGGCTGGCGCTGTTGTTTGCGTTGATCAGCGGTTTGCATCTGCTGCGATTGTGGCGCTGGCATGATCGCGGTCTGTGGCGCGTGCCGCTGCTGTGGTCGCTGTACCTGGCTTACACCTGGCTCGCGGTGGCGACGCTGGCCATGGCGCTGTGGCACCTGGGCTGGATGCCGCAGCAAAGCCTGGCCACCCATTCGCTGGCCGTCGGCGGCATCGGCGGGTTGGTTCTGGCGATGATCGCGCGGGTCAGCCTGGGGCACACCGGGCGCTTGTTGCAGCCGTCAAAGGCGATCGTTGTGGGATTTGCCCTGGTGCTGGTGGCGGGTGTGTCACGGGTGTGGCTGGTGCCATTTTCCGGGTGGGGATTGGGAATGTCGGCGCTGCTTTGGTGTATGGCATTCGGGCTGTTTCTGTCGCGTTACACCGGTATTTTGTTCAAGCCGAGGGTGTAGAAGCGAAGCTTGCTCGCGACGGACGTCAACGATAACGCGCCCTGTCTGAATGACCGCGTTGTACTGACGTTTTTCGCGAGCAAGCTCGCTCCTACAGGTGACCGGTGGTCGATGCGCCTCGGCCTGCCGGCAAATTTGCGCTTAGCTGAAGGGTAACCCGAGGCGCGCGCAGGTTTTACAAGGCCGCAGCGACGCCCCTTCAGATCCCCCTGAGTCTGAGGAACCGCGCCATGCTGACCCTGAACATCAATGGCCAGGATCAGGAGCTGGATGTCCCCGCCGACATGCCGCTGCTCTGGGTCTTGCGCGATGTCGCCCACCTCACCGGCACCAAATTCGGCTGCGGCATCGCCCAATGCGGGGCCTGCACCGTGCACGTCGATAGCGCACCGCTGCGCTCGTGCATCACACCGGCCACGGCCGTGGCCCATGGGCAAAAGATTCTCACCATCGAAGGCCTTTCCGCGGATGGTTCGCACCCGGTCCAACAGGCCTGGGCGGAACTTGACGTGGTCCAGTGTGG
Organism: Pseudomonas sp. GW823-FHT02E01; assembly: GCF_058797535.1. Lineage (NCBI taxonomy): Bacteria > Pseudomonadati > Pseudomonadota > Gammaproteobacteria > Pseudomonadales > Pseudomonadaceae > Pseudomonas > Pseudomonas sp. GW823-FHT02E01. The sequence goes on from NZ_JBXAJS010000003.1 coordinate 232,847, forward strand.
CTACTGTCAGTCCGGGCAGATCATGTCGGCGGCCGCATTGCTGGCGAAAATTCCGAAACCGACCGACAGCGACATCGATCAGGCGCTGTCCGGGAACATCTGCCGTTGCGGCACTTACCCGAGGATCCGCGCGGCGGTCAAGCGCGCCGCCGAGCTGGGTTGAGGCCGGGTTGAAGGGAGCTTGTGCCATGAACAGCATCAACGCGTTATCGCGTCGTGGTTTTCTCAAGGGCAGTGCCATGCTGGGCGGCGGGCTGGTGGTCGCGTTTGCCATACCCGGTGCCCACCGTTTCGCCATGGGCGCGGAAAACCAGGGCAACGTGTTTGCGCCCAATGCCTTCCTGCGTATTGGCAACGACAACAGTGTCACCGTATTGCTGGGGCACTCGGAAATGGGCCAGGGCATCTGGACCGGCCTGACCATGCTGATCGCCGAAGAACTGGACGCCGACTGGACGAAAATCCGCGTCGAGCATGCACCGGCTTCGGCCGCCGATTACGGCCTGCCTGGTTTTGGCGGGATGCAAATCACCGGCGGCTCGACCTCGACCTGGATGGAGTTCGACCGCTATCGCCAGGCCGGCGCGGCGGCGCGCTTGATGTTGATCGACGCAGCGGCCAAGCGTTTCAACGTCGCGCCGTCCGAGATTCATACCGAATCGGGGGTGGTCATGGCCGGTGAGCACCGTGCCACCTACGGCGAACTGGCCGATGAGGCTGGGCAATTGCCACGGCCAGACCCGGCCTCGATCAAACTCAAGGACGCAAAGGACTGGAAGCTGATCGGCAAACCCACCCAGCGTCTGGACACTCCGGAAAAAATCACCGGCCGGGCGAAGTTCGGCATGGACGTGCAGTTTGACGGGCTGATGACTGCGATGGTCGCCCGTTCGCCCACCTTCGGCGGTAGCGTCAAATCCTTTGAAGGCGCCGAAGCGCTGGCGATTCCGGGTGTGCACAAAGTGGTGCAAGTGCCGACCGGCATCGCGGTGATTGCCGATCATTTTTGGGCGGCGAAGCTGGGGCGCGATGCGCTGAAAGTCGAGTGGAATCCGGGGCCGAACGCCGGGCTCGACAGCCAGGCGTTGCTGGAGAACTTCCGCAAACTCGCCACCACCCCTGGCCTGAACGCAGGCCAGGCGGGGGATACCCAGGCTGCGCTGGCAAAAGCGGCCAAGAAGATCGACGTTGAGTACAGCGTGCCTTATCTGGCACATGCGCCGATGGAGCCACTGAACTGTACGGTGAGCATCACAAAGGACAAATGCGAAATCTGGACTGGCACCCAGTTCCAGACCCTGGACCAAATGGTCGCCGGGAAAATCACCGGGCTCAAACCCGAACAGGTGGTGATCCATACCGAGTTTCTCGGTGGCGGCTTCGGGCGCCGGGCCAATCCGACGTCGGATTTCGTCAGCGAAGCGGTGTATGTCGCCAAGGCTGCCGGCGCACCGGTGAAAACCGTGTGGGCGCGGGAGGACGACATCCGCGGCGGCTATTACCGCTCGGCGTTCCTGCACCATGCGCGTATCGGGCTGGGCGCTGACGGCCTGCCGCTGGCCTGGAAACATGTGATGGTCGGGCAGTCGATCATGGCCGGGACCTCGCTTGAAGCGAGCATGGTCAAGGACGGGATCGACAAAACCTCCGTCGAAGGCGTGGCGGACAGCCCCTACCTCGAAGGGTTGGCCAATCACCAGATTGAACTGCATTCACCGACAACCGGCATCAGCGTGTTGTGGTTGCGTTCGGTGGGTCACACCCACACCGCCTTTGTCATGGAGTCGCTGATCGATGAACTGGCCACGGCGGCCGGCAAGGATCCGGTGGAATATCGGCGCACCTTGCTCAAGGACCATCCGCGCCATCTCGGTGTGCTGAACCTCGCGGTGCAGAAGGCCAACTGGAAGGCGCCACTGCCGGACGGCCATGCCTTGGGTGTGGCGGTGCATGAGTCGTTCGGCAGCTACGTGGCCCAAGTGGCCGAGGTGTCCCAGGACAACCTCGCCATCCGCGTGCACCGGGTGGTGTGCGCGGTGGATTGCGGCATTGCGGTAAACCCCCAGAGCATCGCCGCGCAGATGGAGTCGTGCATTACCTTTGGCCTCAGCTTCGCCTTGCACAGCAAGCTGACACTCAAGGACGGGCAGGTGGTGCAGTCCAACTATCACGACTATCGGGTGCTGCGGCTCAACGAAATGCCGGTGGTCGAAGTGCATATCGTGCCCAGCAGCGACAAACCCGGTGGTATCGGCGAAGCCGGTGTGCCACCCATGGCGCCAGCGGTGGCCAACGCGGTGTTTGCCCTGACCGGGCAGCGCCTGCGGGAGCTGCCCTTGCAGCTGGCGGGGGTGTGAGATGAAACGACATCACTGGTTGCTTGGGGCGGTGATCCTGGTCTGTCTCATCGCCTACGCATCGCACGTGTTCGCCGATGACCGCGAGGCCTTGCAGGCGTTCGACACCGTGCAGAAGGTCTTCCAGAGCCCCCGGTGCCAGAACTGCCATATTCCTGGGGATTCGCCGCTGCAATTCGATGCCGGCTTGCCCCACGCCATGAATGTCGTGCGTGGCATGGACGGCAAGGGTTCGGCCGGGTTGCCCTGTGCAACCTGCCATGCGCAAAGCAATCCGCCGGCCAGTTACGGCCCCCACGCACCACCGGGTGCGCCGCACTGGAGTTTGCCACCGGCCGCGCACCGCATGGCCTGGATCGGCCTGCCAGCCGACCGGTTGTGCGCGATGATCAAGGATCGCTCCAGCAACGGCGATCGGGATTTTGCCGCGCTGATCAAGCACGTCAGCGACGACAAGCTGGTGCTGTGGGGCTGGAACCCCGGCGGCAATCGCGCGCCGGTACCGGTGCCCCACGATATTTTCGTCGCCCGGTTCAAGCGCTGGGCCGATGCGGGAGGACCGTGCCCGGTGGCAGGTAGCTGACCAGCGGCACGCTTACAGGGAGTCAATGTGGGTACGGGCGACTCTAACGTACATACCCGCCAAGGGAGTGAACGATGTTGATCTCAGGCAAAACAGGTAAACCGGGCCAATCAGCCAACCCGTTGCTCACGCCACAGCAAGAACGTGAACGGTTGCGCGAACTGGCTCGCCAGGCCGAACAAGAACTGGCAGGGGTGCAGATGGCGAGCATGGACGAGCTGACGCTGCTGTCCAATCGCCATGGTTTCACTGCATTGGCCCAACTCGGGCTGGATGCCTGCCGACAACTGGAGACGCCAGCGACACTGCTGTACCTCAGCCTCGATGAATTCAAGCTCATCTGCTATCTGTATGGCCGGGCCAAAGGTGACGATGCGCTCAAGACGTTCGCCGATGTCCTGCGTATCGGCTTTCGTGAAAACGATGTGGTCGGCCGACTCGACGGCGACCGGTTCGTGGCGCTGCTGACCGGGTCCAGTGCCGTTGAGATTGAGGCGATCAAGGTGCGACTCAATGAGATACTCGATGAGCGCAACGCCACGGCGCATCGCAGTTATGACATTCGGTTCAGCGTTACCCAGGTCGAATACAACCCCGCTGTTCATGACTCAATCGAGGAACTGCTGGAGGAGGCCGAGCGTGTGATGAGCCGTTAGGGCGGTGTTGCATTAGCGGGCCTCTTCGCGAGCAGGATTTATGAACGCCACAAATCCACTGTGGGAGCGAGCTTGCTCGCGATGGCGTCCCGACAGGCAACGCCTACTTGGCAAACAACTGCCCAATATCCTTGAACGCCTTGAACTCCAGCGCATTCCCGCAAGGATCAAGCAGAAACATCGTCGCCTGTTCACCCACCAGCCCCTGAAAACGAATCCCCGGTTCGATCACGAAGCGTGTCTCCAGCGACTTCAGCCGCTCGGCCAGCGCCTCCCACTCGGCCATCTCGAGCACCACGCCAAAATGCGGCACCGGCACATCGTGACCATCCACGGCATTGGTGTGCGCGGCTTCTTGCGTGGGGTTTTTCGGTGCCAGGTGAATCACCAGTTGATGGCCGAAAAAATTGAAATCCACCCATTGATCGCTTGAGCGGCCTTCTTCCAGGCCAAACACTGAACCATAGAAATGTCGGGCGGCCGGCAAGTCGTAGACCGGAATGGCCAGGTGAAAAGGGGACAGTTGCATCAGGCGAACCTCGGTGTGGGTGGGAATGTGTCGAGTTTAGCCCTGTGCTTTTTGATTGAAAGACGATAATTTTTGCATCGAGCTCAAATTATTTCGATCAATCGAGGCCACCATGCTGCGCGAACTGAAAACCTTTATCGCGGTGGCGCGTTACGGCACGTTCGCGGCAGCGGGCATGCACATCGGCCTGACGCAGTCGGCGGTCAGCGCGCAGATTCGCAACCTGGAACAAGCCCTTGGCATCCGTCTGTTCGACCGCACCGGCCGCCAGGCGCTGCTCAACGCGGCGGGGCAGCGTGCGGTGCCGATGGCCAGGGAAATGCTCGAGACCTTCAGCCGCATGGCCGTCAGCGACGATGTCAGCGAGTACCGGGGCGAACTGAGAATCGGCGCGGTGGCGACCGCTCAGACCGGGCTGCTGCCCCAGGCGCTGGTGCGCTTGCGCCAACAGGCGCCCTTGCTGGAGCCCAAGCTGGTGCCCGGTGTGTCACTGAACCTGCTGAGCCAGGTCGACACGGGAGAAGTGGACCTGGCGATCCTGATCAAGCCGCCGTTTGAGTTGCCCAAGGAATTGTCTGCGCAGGTCATTCGCCGGGAACCGTTCGTGCTGATCGTACCGGCGGACCTGGACGGCGATGATCCGCTGCAACTGCTCGCCGAGCACCCTCATGTACGCTACGACCGCAATTCGTTTGGCGGGCGGCTGGTGACGCGGTTTCTGCGCGAGCGGCAGATCGAGGTGCACGTGGCGCTGGAGCTGGATGAACTGGAGGCCATTGTCAAAATGGTCGAGTGTGGGTTGGGGGTTTCGTTGTTGCCGGAGGCGGGGCTGTGGCTGGAGCATGGGGCGGGGGTGCGGATCGTCCCGCTGGGCGAACTGACCTTCCATCGGGAGATCGTGCTGTTGCAGCGCTATAGCCAGCGGATGCAGCCGATTCAGCAGTTGTTTGCGCAATGCCTGACATAACACTAACCCTGTGGGAGCGGGCTTGCTCGCGAAGACGGCTTCAGATTCAGCATTGATGTTGACTGGCACACCGCTTTCGCGAGCAAGCCCGCTCCCACAGAGGGATTGTGTTTGTCCGGGAAATCGCAGGCATAAAAAACCCGCCAAAGAGGCGGGTTTTTTTGGCTGACCGAAGATTACTCTTCGATGCTGCCCATGGCCGTGGTGTTGAAGCCACCGTCCACGTACATGATTTCACCGCTGATGCCGGACGCCAGGTCCGAGCACAGGAAGGCGCCGGCGTTGCCGACTTCTTCGATGGTGACGTTGCGGCGCAGCGGGGTTTGCGCTTCGTTGGCGGCCAGCATCTTGCGGAAGTTCTTGATGCCGGAAGCGGCGAGGGTGCGGATGGGACCTGCCGATACGCAGTTGACGCGAGTACCGTCCGGGCCCAGGGAGCCGGCCAGGTAACGTACGCCAGCTTCCAGGGAAGCCTTGGCCATGCCCATGACGTTATAGTTCGGCATGGTGCGCTCGGCGCCCAGGTACGACAGGGTCAGCAGGCTGCCGTTGCGGCCTTTCATCATTTCGCGGCCAGCCTTGGCCAGGGCCACGAAGCTGTAGGCGCTGATGTCGTGGGAGATGCGGAAACCTTCGCGGGTGGTGGCTTCGGTGAAGTCGCCGTCCAGTTGGTCGCCCGGGGCGAAGCCGACGGAGTGCACGATGCAGTCCAGGCCGTCCCACTTCTTGCTCAGCTCTTCGAAGACCTTGGCGATTTCTTCATCGCTGGCCACATCGCACGGGAAGCACAGCTCAGGGCTCGAACCCCAGCCTTGTGCGAACTCTTCGACACGACCCTTGAGTTTGTCGTTCTGATAAGTGAAGGCAAGCTCAGCGCCCTCGCGATGCATGGCGGCAGCGATGCCGGATGCGATGGACAGCTTGCTGGCGACACCGACGATCAGTACGCGCTTACCGGCGAGAAAACCCATGTGTTGCTCCTCTTTCAGGTTATTGCGCAGTGGCCGGAGCCAAAAAAGCGGCTTCCAGCAACTGCTGTGTATACGGATGTTGGGGGGCGGCAAAAATGCTTTGCGCGTCTCCCTGTTCGACCACTTGGCCATGCTTGACCACCATCAACTGGTGGCTCAGCGCTTTCACCACAGCCAGGTCATGGCTGATAAACAGATACGTCAGGTTGTACTTGGTTTGCAGTGAACGCAAAAGCTCCACTACCTGGCGTTGTACCGTGCGGTCGAGGGCCGAAGTCGGCTCGTCCAGCAAAATCAACGCCGGTTTTAACACCAATGCCCGGGCAATGGCGATTCTCTGCCGTTGCCCGCCGGAAAATTCGTGGGGGTAGCGGTGCCGGGTTTCCGGATCCAGACCTACCTCCTTGAGTGCTGCAATGATCGCTTGTTCCTGTTCCGCCTCGGTGCCCATCTTGTGGATCCGCAGGCCTTCGCCAACGATCTGGCTCACGCACATCCGCGGGCTCAGGCTGCCGAACGGGTCCTGAAACACCACTTGCATCTCCCGTCGCAGCGGCCTGACCTGTTGCTGCGTCAGGCAGTCTAGCTGCTGGCCTTCAAAGCGGATGGCGCCCTTGCTGGCGATCAACCGCAAAATTGCCAGGCCCAGGGTCGATTTGCCGGAACCGCTTTCTCCCACTATCCCCAGGGTCTGGCCCTGGGGCAGGCTGAAATTGATGCCGTCGACCGCCTTGACGTAATCCACCGTGCGCTTGAGCAGGCCTTTCTTGATCGGAAACCAGACTTTGAGGTCCTCGACCGCCAGCAAGGGCGGGCCGATCACGTTGCTTGCAGGCTTGCCGCCGGGCTCCGCTGCCAGCAGTTCCCGAGTGTACGGATGCTGCGGCGCGCGGAACAGTTCTTCGCACGATGCCTGTTCGACGATGCAACCTTGCTGCATGACACATACGCGGTGCGCAATTCTTCGCACAAGGTTCAAATCATGGCTGATCAGCAGCAGGGCCATGCCCAATCGGGCCTGCAATTCCTTGAGCAATTCGAGGATTTTCAGCTGAACGGTCACGTCCAGCGCGGTGGTCGGCTCGTCGGCGATCAGCAGTTCCGGCTCGTTGGCCAGGGCCATGGCGATCATCACCCGCTGACGCTGGCCGCCGGACAATTCGTGGGGCAGGGCCTTGAGTCGCTTGTGCGGCTCGGGGATGCCGACCATCTCCAGCAGCTCCAGGGTGCGTTTGGTCGCAACCTTGCCGGTCAGGCCCTTGTGGATGCCCAGCACCTCATTGATCTGTTTCTCGATCGAGTGCAGGGGATTGAGCGAGGTCATCGGCTCCTGGAAGATCATCGCAATCCGGTTGCCGCGAATGTGGCGGATGGTTTTTTCTTTCAGGTCCAGCAGGTTCTGCCCGGAATACAAGATGGTGCCGGACGGATGCCGGGCGAGCGGGTAGGGCAGCAGGCGCAGGATCGAGTGTGCGGTGACCGATTTGCCGGAACCGCTCTCGCCGACCAACGCCAGGGTTTCACCGCGCTTGATGTCGAAGCTGACGCCTTCGACCGCCCGCTGGCAGCGATTACCGACGACAAAATTGACGGACAGGTCGCGTACTTCGATCAGATTGTGCTGATTCATTTCACTTCCTCGGGTCGAAGGCATCGCGAGCGGACTCGCCGATGAACACCAGCAGACTCAACATCAAGGCCAGCACGGCGAAGGCGCTGATGCCCAGCCACGGCGCCTGCAGGTTGGATTTGCCCTGGGCTACCAGTTCACCCAGGGACGGGCTGCCCGCCGGCAAGCCGAAGCCGAGGAAGTCCAGGGCGGTCAGCGTACCGATGGCGCCGGTGAGGATGAACGGCATGAAGGTCATGGTCGAAACCATCGCGTTGGGCAGGATGTGACGGAACATGATCGCGCCGTTCTGCATGCCCAGGGCGCGGGCGGCGCGTACGTATTCCAGGTTGCGCCCGCGCAGGAACTCGGCGCGCACCACGTCGACCAGGCTCATCCATGAGAACAGCAGCATGATCCCCAGCAACCACCAGAAGTTTGGCTGCACGAAACTGGCAAGGATGATCAGCAGGTACAGCACCGGCAATCCAGACCAGATTTCCAGGAAGCGCTGCCCGGCCAGATCCACCCAGCCGCCGTAGAAACCCTGCAAGGCCCCGGCGATCACGCCGATGATCGAGCTGAGCACGGTCAGGGTCAGGGCGAACAGTACGGAAATGCGGAAACCGTAGATCACCCGGGCCAGCACGTCGCGGCCCTGATCGTCGGTGCCCAGCAGGTTGTCCGTCGAGGGCGGGGCCGGGGCCGGGACTTTCAGGTCGTAGTTGATGCTCTGGTAGCTGTAGGGAATCGGCGCCCACAGCACCCAGGCGTCTTTGGCCTTGAGCAGTTCACGGATGTACGGACTCTTGTAGTTCGCCTCTAGCGGAAATTCACCGCCGAAGGTGGTTTCCGGGTAGCGTTTGAGCGCCGGGAAGTACCAGTTGTTGTCGTAGTGCACCACCAGCGGCTTGTCGTTGGCGATCAACTCGGCACCCAGGCTGGCGCCGAACAGGACCAGGAACAACCACAGCGACCACCAGCCACGCTTGTTGGCCTTGAACAGTTCGAAGCGGCGGCGATTGAGAGGGGACAGGTTCATCTCAATGCTCCCGGCTTTCGAAGTCGATGCGCGGATCGACAAAGGTGTAGGTGAGGTCGCCGATCAGTTTCACCACCAGCCCGAGCAGGGTGAAGATGAACAGCGTGCCGAACACCACCGGGTAATCGCGGTTGATCGCCGCCTCGAAACTCATCAGGCCGAGGCCGTCGAGGGAGAAGATCACCTCCACCAGCAACGAGCCGGTGAAGAAGATGCCGATGAAGGCCGAAGGAAACCCGGCGATCACCAGCAGCATGGCGTTGCGGAACACGTGGCCGTACAGCACGCGGTGGTTGGTCAGGCCCTTGGCCCTGGCGGTGATCACGTATTGCTTGTTGATCTCGTCGAGGAAGCTGTTTTTGGTCAGCAGGGTCATGGTTGCGAAGTTGCCGATGACCAGCGCGGTCACCGGCAGCGCCAGGTGCCAGAAGTAGTCGAGGATCTTGCCGCCCATGCTCAGTTCATCGAAGTTGTTGGAGGTCAGCCCGCGCAAGGGGAACCAGTCAAGGTAACTGCCGCCGGCGAACACCACGATCAACAGGATGGCGAACAGGAACGCCGGGATCGCGTAGCCGACAATGATCGCCGAACTGGTCCAGACGTCGAAGTGGCTGCCGTGCCGCTTGGCCTTGGCGATCCCCAGCGGGATCGACACCAGGTACATGATCAGCGTGCTCCACAGCCCGAGGGAGATCGACACCGGCATCTTTTCCTTGATCAGGTCGATGACCTTGGCGTCGCGGAAGAAGCTGTCGCCGAAATCCAGGGATGCATAGTTCTTGACCATGATCCACAAGCGTTCCGGCGCCGATTTGTCGAAGCCGTACATGTGCTCGATTTCCTTGATCAGCGCCGGGTCCAGGCCCTGGGCGCCGCGATAGGCCGAGCCTGCCACCGAGACTTCGGCACCACCGCCGGCGATGCGGCTGGTGGCGCCCTCGAAGCCTTCGAGCTTGGCGATCATCTGCTCCACCGGTCCACCGGGGGCCGCCTGGATGATCACGAAGTTGATCAGCAGAATGCCGAACAGGGTCGGAATGATGAGCAACAGTCGCCGAAAAATGTACGCCAGCATCTGATTACTCCGTGCCCGCAGGATCGGCCTGCAGTGTGGTTTCGACTTCTATTGCCGGCTTGATGTCCGGCTTGACCCACCAGGTGGCCGTGCCGATATCGTATTTAGGCGAGACCTTGGGATGGCCGATGTGGTTCCAGTAGGCCACGCGCCAGGTCTTGATGTGCCAGTTGGGTATTACGTAATAGCCCCATTGCAGAACGCGGTCCAGCGCGCGGGCGTGGGCCACCAGGCTGTTGCGCGAATCGGCGTTGATCAGTTGCTCGACCAGCTGATCGACCACCGGATCCTTCAGACCCATGGAGTTGCGGCTGCCGGGCTTGTCGGCGGCGTCCGACATCCAGAATTCCCGTTGTTCGTTACCCGGCGAGTTGGATTGCGGGAAGCTGCCGACGATCATGTCGAAGTCCCGGGAACGCACGCGGTTGATGTACTGCGAGACGTCGACCCGGCGGATCACCAGGTCGATGCCCAGGTCGCTCAGGTTGCGTTTGAACGGCAGCAGCACCCGTTCGAATTCGGTCTGGGCCAACAGGAACTCGATGACCACCGGCTTGCCGGTGGCGTCGACCATCTTGTCATCGACGATGCGCCAGCCGGCCTCCTGCAGCAATTGATAGGCTTGCCGTTGCTGGGCGCGGATCATGCCGCTGCCGTCGGTGGTCGGGTTCTGGAAGGCTTCGTTGAACACCTGCGGCGCCAGCTTGCTGCGGAACGGTTCGAGGATCGCCACCTGATCGGTGTCAGGCAGGCCGGTGGCGGCCATTTCCGAGTTCTCGAAATAACTGCGGGTACGCGCGTAGGCACTGTTGAACAGTTGCTTGTTGGTCCATTCGAAATCCAGCAACAGCGACAAGGCCTGGCGCACCCGCACATCCTGGAACACCGGGCGGCGCATATTGAATACGAACCCTTGCATGCCGGTGGGATTGCCGTTGGGAATCTGTTCCTTGACCAGTCGACCTTCGGTGACCGCCGCAATGTTGTAGGCGTTGGCCCAGTTCTTCGCGGTCATTTCCAGCCAGTAGTCGAACTGCCCGGCCTTGAGCGCCTCCAGGGCCACGGTGTTGTCGCGGTAGTAGTCGGTGGTCATCACGTCGAAGTTGTAGAAGCCGCGATTGACCGGCAGGTCCTTGCCCCAGTAGTCCTTGACCCGCTCGTATCGCACCGAGCGTCCGGCTTTCACTTCGCTGACCTTGTACGGGCCACTGCCCAGCGGGATTTCCAGGTTGCCCTTGTTGAAGTCGCGGTCGGCCCACCAGTGCTTGGGCAGCACCGGCAACTGGCCGAGGATCAGCGGCAACTCGCGGTTGTTGGTGTGCTTGAACTTGAACAGTACGGTGAGCGGGTCTTCGGCGATCACTTCGGCCACATCGCTGTAGTAGCCGCGGTACATCGGCGCGCCGTCCTTGGTCAGCATCTGGAAGCTGAACACCACGTCCTCGGCGCGAATCGGATGGCCGTCATGGAAGCGTGCCTCCGGGCGCAGGTAGAAGCGCACCCAGGCGTTGTCCGGGGCTTTCTCGATCAGGCGGGCGATCAAGCCGTACTCGGTGAACGGCTCGTCCAGGCCTTGCTTGGCCAGGGTGTCGTAGATCATGCCGATATCGTCCGCCGGCACGCCTTTGCTGATGAAGGGGTTAAGGCTGTCGAAGCCGCCGAAACCGGCCTGGCGGAAAATCCCGCCCTTGGGCGCGTCCGGGTTGACGTAGTCGAAGTGTTTGAAATCGGCCGGGTATTTCGGCGGTTCGTTATACAGGGTCACGGCATGTTGCGGGGCGGCGCAGGCCAGCCCGGCGAACAGCAGACCGCTGGCCTGCAGGAGCAGGGCACGGATGGGTTTCATTGATCTTTCTCCGAAGATTTCAGCCACCACGCGTTCAGGCCCAGGGTGTAGGGCGGGGTGGTGACGAAGGCGAGCCGGTTGCGGTACCCCAGACGGTGATAATTGAGGTACCAGTTGGGAACGATGTAGTGCTGCCACAGCAGCACGCGGTCGAGGGCCTTGCCGGCGGCGACCTGTTCATCGCGGGTCCGGGCGGCCAGCAACTGTTCGAGCAAATGGTCGACCACCGGGTTGGCAATGCCGGCGTAGTTCTTGCTGCCCTTGACCCCGGCCTGGCTGGAGTGAAAGTACTGCCATTGTTCCAGGCCCGGGCTGAGCGTCTGGTTGAGGGTCATCAGAATCATGTCGAAATCGAACTGGTCGAGGCGCTGCTTGTATTGCGCGCGATCGACCGTGCGCAGCCGCGCGTCGATGCCGATGCTGGCCAGGTTCTCGACGTAAGGTTGGAGGATGCGTTCCAGGTTCGGGTTGACCAGCAGCAGTTCCAGGCGCAGAGGCTGCCCGGCGGTGTTTTGCAGGCGCTGGCCATTGAGCTTCCAGCCGGCTTCGGCGAGCAGGCCGAGGGCTTTGCGCAGGGTCTCCCGGGGAATGCCGCGGCCATCGGTCTGCGGCAGGCTGAACGGCTCGGTAAAGAGCCTGGCCGGCAGTTGCTCGCGATAGGGCTTGAGTAGCAGCCATTCATGTCCGACCGGCAAACCGCTGGCCGAGAACTCGCTGTTGGGGTAATAGCTCATGGCGCGTTGGTAGGCGCCGCCGAACAGCGAGCGGTTGGTCCATTCAAAGTTGAACATCAGCCCCAGCGCTTCACGGACCTTGGTGTCCGAGAAAGCCGGACGGCGGCTGTTCATGAACAGGCCCTGGGTCTGGGTCGGGATCTGATGGGGAATCTGCGCCTTGATCACCTCGCCGCGGCGTACGGCAGGGAATTTGTAGCCGGTGTCCCAGTTCTTCGCCTGGTGCTCGATATAGATGTCGAATTCACCGGCCTTGAACGCCTCGAACGCCACGACGCTGTCGCGGTAGAACTCGACTTCCATGCGGTCGAAGTTGTACTTGCCGCGATTGACCGGCAGGTCCTTGCCCCAGTAATCCTTGACCCGTTCGAAGACGATCTGTCGTCCTGGCGTGACCGAGGTGATGCGATACGGCCCGCTGCCCAGCGGCGGCTCGAAAGTGGTGGCCTTGAAGTCGCGGCCTTTCCAGTAGTGCTGCGCCAGCACCGGCATTTCACCCAGGCGCAGGATCAGCAGCGGATTGCCGGCACGCTTGAACACGAAACGGATGCGCTGCGGGTTGAGGATGTCGACCCGCGACACTTCCTGAAGACTGGTGCGGTACAGCGGATGGCCTTCCTTGAGCAACACGCGATAGGAGAACGCGACGTCGTAGGCGGTGATCGGCGTGCCGTCATGGAAGCGTGCTTCGGGACGCAGGTTGAACACCACCCAGCTGCGGTTCTCGTTGTACTCCACCGACTGGGCAATCAGGCCGTAGCTGGACGCGGGCTCGTCACCCGAAGGTGCGTACTGCCCCGTGCCGACCATCAGCGGTTCGTTGAGCTCGTTGATGCCGTATTGCAGGAAACTCGGCGTGGTGACCGGACTGGTGCCCTTGAAGGTGTAGGGGTTGAGCGTGTCGAAGGTGCCAAACGCCATCACCCGCAAAGTACCGCCCTTGGGCGCTTGCGGGTTGACCCAGTCGAAGTGGGTAAATCGGGCCGGGTACTTGAGCGTGCCGAACTGCGCATAACCATGGCTTTCGCTGATCGTCGCGCTTGCGGTGGAGCTCAAGGCCAGGCTGATCAGGAGCAGGGGCAGGGAACGCTTCAAATAGGGGATCCGATCCAGGCGGCTTGGGCTTTGTGGACCGTACAGTAACAGCTTGTATGGACAGGAAAAAGACGGGGGATCCGGGCGATCGCATTCCTGTAGGAGCGAGCTTGCTCGCGATGGTGGTCAATGATGACGCAGGGCACCTGAATCAACTCGGTGCCCTTGGGTTTTTCGCGAGCAGGCTCGCTCCTACAGTTAGTGCGGATTAGCCACCGTCAACATCTGACCAGGCTTGAGCGCCTGGCCGACACGCGGATTCCAGCGCTTGAGGTGCTGCATCTCTACGTTGAAGCGCTTGGCCACGATGTACAGCGAGTCGCCTTGCTGGACCTTGTACTTGGCCTGCTGCTTCTTGGTATTGGCCGCAATCACGGTGTTGACGCGCCCGGAGTTGCGTTTGCTGTTGTCCTGCATGACCAGGGTCTGGCCCGGCTTGAGGTTCTTGCCGCTCAGTTTGTTCCAGCGTTGCAGGTCCTTCACGTCAACGTTGTTGGCCTTGGCGATGGAACCGAGGTTGTCACCCCGCTTGACCCGATAGGAACGCTTGACGCTGGCGACCTGGCTGTCGTCGGCACCTTCGAAGACCGGCTTGAGCGATTTCTTGCTGATCAGCTCTTCAGGACGCATGGTCTGCAGGCTGCTGGTCAGCAATTGCGCCTTGGAGGTCGGCACCAGCAGATGTTGCGGGCCATCGAGGGTGGTGCGCTGCTTGAAGGCCGGGTTGAGCTGGAACAGTTCGTCTTCGTCGATGTTGGCAACTTCAGCAACCTTGGACAGGTCCATGCGCTGGTTGATTTCGACGACCTGGAAGTAGGGCTCGTTGGCGATCGGATTGAGGTTCACGCCGTAGGCTTCCGGCGCCATCACCACCTGTGACAGTGCCAGCAACTTTGGCACATAGGCCTGGGTTTCAGAGGGCAGCGGCAGGTTCCAGTAGTCGGTCGGCAGGCCGAGGCGTTCGTTGCGCTCAATGGCCCGGCTGACGGTGCCTTCGCCGGCGTTGTAGGCCGCCAGGGCCAGCATCCAGTCGCCGTTGAACATGTCGTGCAGGCGGGTCAGGTAATCCAGGGCGGCGGTGGTCGACGCGGTGATGTCGCGACGGCCATCATAGAAACGGGTTTGACGCAGGTTGAAGTAACGCCCGGTGGACGGGATGAACTGCCAAAGACCCACCGCGTTGGCCCGGGAATAGGCCATCGGGTTGTAGGCGCTTTCGATCACTGGCAGCAGGGCCAGTTCCAGCGGCATGTTGCGTTCTTCAAGGCGTTCGACGATGTAGTGAATGTAGAGGCTGCCACGTTCGCCGGCGTTTTCGAGGAAAGATGGATTGCTGGCGAACCACAGGCGCTGTTGCTCGATGCGCGGGTTGACGCCCAGCCCGTCTTGCAGCTGGAAGCCCTGGCGCATGCGCTCCCAGACGTCCTGGGGAATTTGCGGGCTGGGTTTTTCGCTGAGCCAGATCGGCTTCTGCTTGGCGCGCGCGGCGATGTTCTGCGTGTGCGCCGCATCGGTCTGCGGCGCATGGCTGGAACAGCCCGCCAGGGTGGCGGACACAGCCACCGCAATGGCTTGAGCCAAGCGGGTCAATGCGTCTGAACTGATGGCTTTGCGAATAGGTGACGACATTGGCTGGAAGTAAGTTCCGGGCAAAAATGTCGGGCGATTCTAGGAAGCGCACCCTGCGCGGTCAACCTTTCAGAATTGTTGCAATCTTGATAGGCCCCTTTAGAACCTGTCTTTCCACGCTCGAAGCGCCGCAAAAACCATATCGGGCGCCGAGTTATCGGTGCCGGTCCGTTCGTCCGCTTTTTCTTTAACGGATGTTTCACCGGAGCGCAAAAACGGGTTTGTGAGCTTTTCCAGCGCCAGTGTCGACGGCAGCGTCATGATCCCGGATTCCCGTTGGCGGGTGACTTTGGCCAGGCGCTCGGCAGTGTGCGGGTTGTTCGGTTCGACGGCCGCGGCAAACTTCAGGTTGCCGAGGGTGTATTCGTGGGTGCAGTACACCAGCGTGTCTTCCGGCAACCCGGCCAGGCGTGTCAGCGAACTGTACATTTGCTGTGGCGTGCCTTCGAACAAGCGTCCGCAGCCGGCGGCAAACAGTGTGTCGCCGCAGAACAGCAAGCCGTGATGGTAATAGGCGATGTGCCCCAGGGTGTGGCCAGGGACCGCGAGGACGTCGAAGTCCCAGCCGAGCACGCAGACCTTGTCGTTGTCCTTTAGCGCAACGTCCCGCGCCGGGATCGTTTCGCTGGCCGGACCATAGACTTTCGCGTCCGTCGCTTTTTTCAGCTGTTCGACGCCGCCGACGTGGTCATGATGGTGATGAGTGATCAAAATATCACTCAGTACCCAGCCCGGATTGGCCGCAAGCCAGGCTTGTACGGGGCCGGCATCACCCGGGTCGACGACCGCGCAGCGCTTGCTGCCGTGGTCTTGTAACAACCAGATGTAGTTGTCGGTGAAGGCGGGCAGGGCAGTGATCTGTATCATCGTCGGATTCGCCAAGCGGAAAACATTGGCGCATCTTAGAACTTCCTGGCGCGTTGGAGAATGCAATGACTGATAAAGCGTTCGCACAAGCCGATCCTGACTGGCTGGCGTTGATCAGCGCCGCCCGCGAGTGGCTGGCCGGTCCCCTCGGGCAATTTCTGCTGGACGAAGAGCGGCGCATGCTCGAAGACGAGCTCGGGCGGTTCTTTGGTGGCTATCTGGTGCATTACGGTCCCTCGGCCCAGACTCCGCCGTCTGCCCCTCAGGTACAGCGCAATGTACGCCTTGGTGCGCCGTTGCCGGGGGTCGAGATCGTTTGTGAGGAGCAGGCCTGGCCGCTGAGCGAGCATGCTGCCGATGTGGTGGTGCTGCAGCATGGCCTGGATTTCTGCCTGTCGCCCCACGGTCTGCTTCGCGAGGCGGCAAGCAGCGTACGTCCCGGCGGGCATTTGCTGATCATTGGCATCAACCCCTGGAGCAGTTGGGGCCTGCGGCATGTGTTTGCCCAGGATGCGCTGCGCAAGGCGCGCTGCATTTCGCCGTCACGGGTCGCCGACTGGCTGAACCTGCTGGGTTTCGCGCTGGAGAAACGCCGCTTCGGGTGCTATCGTCCGCCGCTTGCGTCACCGGCGTGGCAGACCCGGCTGGCCGGTTGGGAGCGCAAGGCCGGTGACTGGCAACTGTCGGGCGGCGGCTTCTATTTATTGGTGGCGCGCAAGATCGTGGTGGGCTTGCGACCGGTCCGTCAGGAGCGGCGCGAACCGATGGGCAAGCTGATCCCGTTGCCGATGGCCAAGGTCAACCGGCGCAACATCGAACCGTAATACACACTTTTCATTTGTGGCCGGGCATGTCCCGGCTTCGGGCGTCGTCGATCAGCGATCGGCGGGCCAGCGCATTTTCTGGATAGATTGGCATGAGCGATAGCGTAGAACTGTTCACCGACGGCGCCTGCAAAGGCAACCCTGGTCCTGGCGGCTGGGGCGCACTGCTGGTGTGCAAGGGCGTCGAGAAGGAACTCTGGGGCGGCGAAGCCAATACCACCAACAACCGCATGGAGCTGATGGGCGCGATCCGTGGCCTGGAGGAGCTCAAGCGTCCCTGCGAGGTGTTGTTGGTCACCGACTCGCAGTACGTGATGAAAGGCATCAACGAGTGGATGGACAACTGGAAGAAGCGCGGCTGGAAAACCGCGGCGAAGGAACCAGTGAAAAACGCTGACCTGTGGAAGTTGCTCGACGAGCAGGTCAACCGTCACAAGGTCACCTGGAAATGGGTGCGCGGACACATTGGCCATCACGGCAACGAACGGGCCGACCAGTTGGCCAACCGTGGTGTGGATGAAGTGCGTGGGTACAAGCAGGGCTGATTCGGGTACTGCCGATGCACCGCGCCGTGGCCTTCGCGAGCAAGCCCGCTCCCACACTGGATTCGTGTCGTCCACAAAGTTGTGAGCTGACGCCGATTCAATGTGGGAGCGGGCTTGCTCGCGAAGGCGGCGACTCGGTGTACCTGAAAGACCCCGGCGAGCGTGTTAACATCGCCGCTTTTGCACGATTGACCGATTGAGAGCTGAGCACTGATGGCCACCAGATCCGTTGTACTCGACACCGAAACCACCGGCATGCCGGTGACCGACGGCCACCGGATTATCGAAATCGGTTGTGTCGAGTTGATCGGCCGACGCCTGACGGGCCGGCACTTCCATGTGTACCTGCAACCCGATCGCGAAAGTGACGAGGGCGCGATCGGCGTCCACGGCATCACCAACGAATTCCTCGTGGGCAAGCCGCGTTTTGCCGAGGTGGCCGAAGAGTTCTTCGAGTTCATCAAGGGCGCGCAGCTGATCATCCATAACGCGGCGTTCGACGTTGGCTTCATCAACAACGAATTCGCCCTGATGGGCCAACAGGACCGCGCGGACATCACGCAGCACTGCTCGATCCTCGACACCCTGATGATGGCCCGGGAACGTCACCCGGGGCAGCGCAACAGCCTCGACGCCCTGTGCAAACGCTATGGCGTCGACAACTCCGGTCGTGAACTGCACGGCGCCTTGCTCGACTCCGAGATTCTTGCCGACGTCTACCTGACCATGACCGGGGGGCAGACCAGTCTGTCCCTGGCCGGCAACGCCTCCGATGGCAATGGCTCGGGTGAAGGGGCGGACAATTCGGCCACCGAGATTCGCCGTTTGCCGGCGGACCGTCAGCCGACGCGCATCATCCGCGCCAGTGAAGACGACCTGGCCCGCCACGCGGCGCGCCTGGAAATCATCGGCAAATCCGCTGGTGCCCCGGCGTTGTGGGTGCAGTTGGCCGAGGCTGAAGCGCAGGCATAACACCCTGTTTGGCAGATACTCGCCACAGGGAAACTCCCTCGTCGCCACAAGTTGGTGCATCCCGCTCGCCACATCCGCTGCAACACTCTAACCTGAGGTGATTGGCAGGCTCTGGTCTGCCGCCTCAGGACGCTGAGCCTCATGTACAAAGACTTGAAATTCCCGGTCCTGATCGTTCATCGCGACATCAAGGCCGACAGCGTTGCCGGTGACCGCGTGCGGGGGATTGCCCGGGAGCTGGAGCAGGAAGGGTTCAGCGTCGTTTCGGCGGTGGACTACACCGAAGGACGACTGGTGGCGTCGACTTACCACGGCCTGTCCTGCATGTTGATTGCCTCTGAAGACGCCAGCACCCATTCTCATTTGTTGCAAAACATGGCCGAACTGATCGGTCTGGCGCGGGTGCGTGCACCGGATCTGCCGATCTTCGCCCTGGGCGAAAAAGTGACCCTGGAAAACGCACCCGCTGACGCCATGGCCGAGCTCAATCAGTTGCGCGGCATTCTTTATCTGTTTGAGGACACCGTGCCCTTTCTCGCCCGGCAGGTGGCCCGCGCCGCGCGCAAGTACCTCGATGGCCTGCTGCCGCCGTTTTTCAAGGCGTTGGTGCAGCACACGGCGGACTCCAACTACTCTTGGCACACCCCCGGACACGGCGGTGGCGTGGCGTATCACAAAAGTCCGGTGGGGCAGGCGTTTCACCAGTTTTTCGGGGAAAACACCCTGCGCTCGGATCTTTCGGTGTCGGTACCGGAGCTCGGCTCCTTGCTCGATCATACCGGCCCCCTGGCTGAAGCCGAGGCCCGTGCAGCACGCAATTTCGGCGCCGATCACACCTTTTTCGTGATCAATGGCACGTCCACGGCCAACAAGATTGTCTGGCACTCGGTGGTCGCCCGCGATGACCTGGTGCTGGTGGACCGCAATTGCCACAAGTCGGTGCTGCATTCGATCATCATGACTGGCGCCATCCCTCTGTACTTGTGTCCGGAGCGTAATGAACTGGGGATCATCGGCCCGATTCCCCTGAGTGAGTTCAGTCGCGAATCGATCCAGGCCAAGATCGACGCCAGTCCGCTGACCAAGGGGCGTTCACCGAAGGTCAAGCTTGCCGTGGTGACCAATTCAACCTATGACGGCCTCTGCTACAACGCCGAACTGATCAGACAGCAGTTGGGCAATAGCGTTGAGGTGTTGCACTTCGACGAGGCCTGGTACGCCTATGCAGCGTTTCATGAGTTCTTTGCCGGGCGCTACGGCATGGGCACCTCCCGTGATGAAGACAGCCCGTTGGTGTTCACCACCCATTCGACCCACAAGTTGCTGGCGGCCTTCAGTCAGGCATCGATGATTCACGTGCGCGATGGCGGTGCGCGGCAACTGGATCGGGATCGCTTCAACGAAGCATTCATGATGCACATCTCGACCTCGCCGCAGTACGGCATCATCGCCTCGCTGGATGTGGCTTCGGCGATGATGGAGGGGCCGGCCGGGCGTTCGCTGTTGCAGGAAATGTTCGACGAAGCCCTGAGTTTTCGCCGTGCGCTGGCCAATTTGCGCCAGCACATTGCCGCCGATGACTGGTGGTTCTCGATCTGGCAACCGCCGTCGGCGGAAGGCATCGAGCGGGTCGTCACTGAGGACTGGTTGCTGCAACCCGATGCCGACTGGCACGGCTTTGGCGGCGTGACCGACGACTATGTGCTGCTCGACCCGATCAAGGTCACGCTGGTGATGCCGGGATTGACGGCCGGTGGCGCCCTCAGCGAGCGCGGGATTCCGGCGGCGGTGGTCAGCAAGTTCCTGTGGGAGCGCGGCCTGGTGGTCGAGAAGACCGGGCTGTACTCGTTCCTGGTGTTGTTCTCCATGGGCATCACCAAGGGCAAGTGGAGCACGCTGCTCACCGAACTGCTGGAGTTCAAGCGCAGCTACGACGCCAACGTCAGTCTGGCCAGTTGCCTGCCCTGTGTGGCGCAAGAGAATGTCGCACGCTATCAGGGCATGGGGTTGCGTGATCTGTGCGATCAGTTGCATGCCTGTTATCGCAGTAACGCCACCGCCAGGCACCTCAAGCGCATGTACACCGTTCTGCCGGAAGTCGCGATGAAGCCGGCGGACGCCTATGATCAATTGGTGCGGGGTGAAGTCGAAGCCGTGTCGATCGATGCGCTGGACGGGCGGATCGCTGCAGTGATGCTGGTGCCGTACCCACCCGGCATTCCGCTGATCATGCCGGGTGAGCGCTTTACCGAGTCGACCCGCTCGATCATCGATTACCTGGCGTTTGCCCGCACGTTCGATAGCAGTTTTCCGGGGTTCGTTGCTGATGTGCACGGATTGCAACATGAAGATCAGGGCAGTGGACGGTGCTACACCGTCGATTGCATCAAGGAATGAGGACATTTCCCAGTATGCAGCCGGTTATAAATCCGAATTATCCAGGGTTGTCGGTAAGGGTTGCCGACGAGGGTTTTGCCGCCTATATCTGGGGCAGTGATTTCAGTTTTGAAGTCGCGGCCTACGGTGCGGCACAAATAGGAGCGCCGGTGGCACAGTGGCCTGTCACCCCGATCACGCCTTATCGCAAGTGCTACGGCATCGATCCCGAGGAATTCAGCAGCTTTCGCGATTCCGCCGACAGCGCGATTTTCATGGCTTATCTGGATGACCAGCCCGTGGGGCACCTGGTGGTCAGCACCAACTGGAACGGCTTTGCCCATATCGACGAGCTGGCGGTGCACGCACCGGCCCGGCGGCATGGCGTGGCCAAGGCCCTGCTGGATGTGGCGCAGTTCTGGAGCCGCAAGAAAAAGCTGCCAGGCATCATGCTCGAAACCCAGAACAACAACCTGGGGGCTTGCAGACTCTATGAACGCTGCGGTTACGTGATTGGTGGGATCGACCATCTGCGCTATCGCGGCATCGATCCGAACACCGCCGAAGTGGCGCTGTTCTGGTATCGATTGTTCGAAAACCCGCTGGAAAATCCGTTCAGTTCGTCAGCATCGCCGCGGCTTGTTCCGTGACGATGGTTAGCAGTGTCTGAACCGCCGGAGAGGGTTCGGCGTTTTTCAGGGTCAGGGCGTAGAGGCTGATCGGGACCGCTGGCGCCAGCGGGCAGGTGTCCAGCCCCGAGGCTTTGGCGCCGAGGGCGGTGAAGGGGTCGACGATGGCCAGGCCTTCGCCGGCCTCGACCATGCTGCGCATCATCTGATGCGTCTGGACCCGGGTCTGAATCACCGGGGCAGGGCGCAAACCGTGCAGTTTGTTTTCCAGCGCCGGGCTCAACGGGTCCTGCCCCTCCAGGCCGATCATCGATTGGCCGGCCAGATCCTGCAGTGAAATGTATTTCTGTTTCGGTTGCAGCCAGCCATGGGGGGCGAGCAACTGGAGTTTGCCCTGGGCGATCACATGGCAGTCGAGGTCGGCGTGATCGGGGTCATGCAGGCTCAGGCCCAGATCGCTTTCACGCAGCAGCAGGCTTCTGACGATGTCGCGGGTGGGCTGGCTCAGCAGCGTGCAAGGTGCATCGGGCAGGCGTCGGCGCAGGGCCGCGATGCTGTGTGGCAACAATTGGTTGGCCAGGGGAGGGGTGCAGATGATGCGCAGCGGCGGCGCCAGGTATTGCCTGAGGCTGTTGGCCAGGCGCTGCACCGGTTCGAGCGCATCGTAGACCCGGGCAATTTCCACCTGCAGTTCCCGCGCTTCGCGGGTGGCCTGCAATCGTCCGCGCACGCTGGCGAACAGCATGAAACCCAACTGATCCTCGGCGTCGCGCAGCAAGCGCTCGACTTCGGCCACCGGCAACTGCAGCCATTCGGCGGCGGTGCCCAGGTGACCGGTCTGCAAGAGTGCCTGGATCACTTCGATATGGCGTAAGCGCATGCGTGAAGTCCATGTTCAGCAGGTGGAGGAGTCAGTGGCTGAATCCTACCCCAAGTCCGTGCATATGACTTCTGCTCATAACGACGGGTTATGAAGCGCTGGCGATTTGCGGTTCGCGGGTAATGGTCACGCCGGTTTGCACCAGCATGAATTCATTGTCGTCGACCTTGTTGACGCGGTCGCCAATGGCCAGTTTGTAGGTGGTGACAGGCCCTGAACCTTCTGCCGCCGGGGTGGAGTCCTGAAACTCGTGCACCGAATAAATGCGGCCTTGCGCGTCTCTTGCATGGAACTGACCGACGAGTACTGCTGCCATCTGCTTAGAACCTCTGGAGATAAATCACTCAATTTGCGGCACTGTAGACCGTGCTTGGGCGAGGTAAGTTTTCCTATGGGAAAAAAATAGTCAGGGACGGGGTTTTCGGTCGCCCGCTGTTTGAATCGTCATCTATAACTACAAGCTCTTCCTATCGGACAGTCGAGAAATCTTATGAGCAACGTCTATACGATCGCCGTCGTGGTCGGCAGCTTGAGAAAGGAATCGATCAACCGCAAGGTCGCACGGGCCCTGATAGAATTGGCGCCGGCCAATCTCAAGCTCAACATCGTCGAAATTGGCGATCTGCCGCTCTATAACGAAGATATCGATGGCGCTTCACCGCCGGCAGCCTACAGCACTTTCCGACAACAGGTGAGCTCATCCGACGCGGTGTTGTTCGTGACCCCGGAATACAACCGGTCGGTGCCGGCACCGTTGAAAAACGCGATTGACGTGGGCTCGCGTCCATATGGCAAAAGCGCCTGGAGCGGTAAGCCGGGAGCCGTTATCAGTGTGTCGCCGGGGGCCGTCGGCGGGTTTGGTGCCAATCACAACCTGCGTCAATCCATGGTGTTTCTCAATGTGCCGATGATGCAGCAACCGGAGGCCTATCTGGGGAACGCCGGTTCGGCGTTCGACGAATCGGGCAAGTTGTCCGAGTCGGTAAAGCCGTTCCTGCAAAGTTTCATCAATGCCTATGGGCAATGGGTCGAGCAGCACAAGAAAGACTGATGGTCATGGCCAGCGCTTTGTCCGGCGGAGCGTTGGACAATCGGGGATACAGTTGTCTCTTTGGACCGGGTTGACCCTATCGCGAGCAAGCTCGCTCCCACAGGGATCTTCAGTGGGTACAAGGCGTGTATACGGCTGAGTTCCAATGTGGGAGCGAGCTTGCTCGCGATGGGGCCGGCTCAGACAACGCAAAGCTCAGGCATTGCCCGGCACATTCGGCCAAAGATCCGCCACCAGAAACAATCGCTCAGCCTCTTCCCAGTCGCCGCTGGCATTTTCCGTCAGGCGCACCAGCAGTTGTGCTGGCGCCAGCGGGTCCAGGTCATCCAGCCACGCCTGCATCTGTCCGGGGTTCCAGGTGTGCTCGGCCGAATAATGCGCCGGCGCCAGCCAGGCGTGACGGGGCAGGGGTTGCCAGCGACCGGGCGGGCTTTGGGCCAACAACGCCGGCCAATCCTTTTGATGCAACCAGCGACCCCGCAAATGCTGTGGATGGGCACCCAATGGCGGGGCGGCTTGTCCGGGCCACGGGTACAGCAAGTAACCCCCCAGCCATAAATGTGCGCTGAACGCCTGGATATCCAGCGCCGCAAGCACTTCACGGCTCTCGGGGCGCGTGGAAATCGGCAATTGATGCTGGCTCAGGTGCGCCAGTTTGCGGTCGAGCCGGTCGTGGCAGCCCGGGCCCAGCCACTTGGCAGTGTCGTGTCCGTCGCCGGATTGCGGGCCAAGGTAGAGCTTGATCGCCAGTTCCAGGTGATGCACGCCGTCGCGGTCGCGCAGCAGCATGTCCAGTTCACCGAGGGTGTGCCCTTCGCGGCGAATCGGCATGTTGGCGGCAATCAGTTCAATGCCCGGTGCATGCTGCACGGCGAATTGCCAGAGGCGTTCGTAGTACAAACCCAGGCGCCGGGTCCGGGCCTGGGCCAGCCAGTGCAGCAGGCCATAACTGTCCCGATCCAGCTGCCGCAGCCAATGCTCCAGCCGATCCGGTGCCTGCACCCAGTCGCTGCCGGCCAGCGGGTGACGCTGCGGCCACGGGGTATTGTCCAGCATGGGCGGCGCGAGGATGACCCACGCCAGGTCACGCACTTCGGGATGGCGTAACTGATGGGGCAGGTGGAGCAAATCCGGAAATAGCATCATCTTGCGAGCATAGCCCGAAACCCGGGCACACCCCTGAAACTGAAAGGATTTTGTCTACGGGCGGCTTTCGCCCATAATCGTGGTTTTCGCCGCCACGCAGATCCCCGCAGGAGCCCCATGGAGCAATTTCGCAATATCGGCATCATCGGTCGCCTGGGCAGTTCCCAGGTGCTGGATACCGTCCGCCGACTGAAACGGTTTCTGCTCGATCGTCACCTGCACGTGATCCTCGAAGACACCATCGCCGAAGTGCTGCCAGGGCACGGCTTGCAAACCTCGTCGCGCAAGATGCTCGGCGAAGTCTGCGACATGGTCATCGTGGTCGGTGGTGACGGCAGCCTGCTCGGTGCCGCCCGGGCGCTGGCCAAACACAATATTCCGGTGCTCGGCATCAACCGGGGCAGCCTGGGTTTCCTCACCGATATCCGTCCCGATGAGCTGGAAACCAAGGTCGCCGAAGTGCTGGATGGCCACTATCTGGTGGAAAACCGCTTTTTGTTGCAGGCCGAAGTCCGCCGCCACGGTGAGGCCATCGGCCAGGGCGATGCACTGAACGACGTCGTGCTGCACCCCGGCAAATCCACGCGAATGATCGAGTTCGAGCTGTACATCGACGGCCAGTTCGTCTGCAGCCAGAAGGCCGACGGCCTGATCGTCGCGACGCCGACCGGTTCCACCGCCTATGCGTTGTCCGCCGGCGGGCCGATCATGCATCCCAAGCTCGACGCTATTGTGATTGTGCCGATGTACCCCCATACCTTGTCGGGTAGACCGATTGTGGTCGATGGCAACAGTGAGCTGAAAATCGTCGTGTCCAAGGATATGCAGATTTACCCGCAAGTCTCGTGCGACGGGCAGAACCACTTCACCTGCGCGCCGGGCGACACCATTACCGTAAGCAAGAAAGCCCAGAAACTGCGGCTGATCCATCCGTTGGACCACAATTACTATGAAGTCTGCCGGACCAAGCTTGGCTGGGGCAGCAAGTTGGGGGGTGGAGGCGACTGATGCTCGATCCCGCGCGTAGCTACGACCTGATCGGTGACGTGCACGGTTGCGCTCTGACCCTGGAGCACTTGCTCGACCGACTCGGTTATCACAAGCAGGGTGGCGTCTGGCGACATGCCTCGCGCATGGCGGTGTTCGTCGGCGATATCATCGACCGCGGCCCGCGGATTCGCGAGGCACTGCATATCGTCCACGACATGGTCGAGGCCGGTCAGGCGCTGTGCATCATGGGCAACCACGAGTTCAATGCGCTGGGCTGGAGCACGCCGGCACTGCCCGGCAGCGGCAAGCAGTTCGTGCGTGAGCACACGCCGCGCCACGCCCGCCTGCTGCACGAAACCCTGACCCAGTTCGAACACCATCCGGGTGACTGGCACGACTTCCAGCAATGGTTCTACCAGTTGCCATTGTTCGTCGATGCCGGGCGTTTTCGCGTGGTCCACGCCTGCTGGGACGCGGGGCTGATCGAGCCGCTGCGGGCGTTGTTCCCCAACGGCTGCGTCGACGAGCATTTTCTCCAGGCGTCGGCGGAGTCGGGCTCTTTTGCCTGCACCGTATTCGACCGGCTGCTGCGCGGCACGGACATGCGTTTGCCCCATGGCCTGACCATGACCAGCGGCGACGGCCTGGTGCGTTCGTTCTTCCGCACCAAGTTCTGGGAAGACGATCCGAAAACCTATGGCGACATCGTGTTCCAACCGGATGCACTGCCGGAACCCGTGGCGCGGACGCCGCTGTCGTCCACCGAAAAGAACAGTTTGCTGCGCTATGGCATTGATGAGCCGCTGTTGTTCGTCGGCCATTACTGGCGCAGCGGCAAGCCGGCACCGATCCGGCCGAACCTGGCCTGTCTGGATTACAGCGCGGTGCTGTACGGCAAGCTGGTTGCCTACCGACTGGATCAGGAAACCCGCCTGGATCCGCAAAAATTCGTCTGGGTCGATGTCGAGCGGCCGGAGGTGCTGCAATGAGTGCTGTAGCGGTATTGCGTCTGCCCCTGGCGGTGGACTTGAGCGGGTTCGTCACCCTGCTCAAGCGCATGCAAGTGCCCCATCGGGTCAGCGAGGAAGCTGGCGAGCAGGTGCTGTGGGTGCCGGACAACATCAGTGAAGACGTGCGTGCGCTGTACGAGCGTTTTCCGGCGGGTGACCCCGATCAACAACTGGATATTCCGGTGGCGCAGACCGTCAAGCGCCCGGGGTTCGTCGAGCAGTTGAAATACGCCAGGGCCACCGCGCTGGTGCTGCTGCTGAGCCTGGTTGTCGGCGCGGTGACCATGCTGGGCGACAACCTTGAAACGATGCGCTGGCTGACCTTCCTCGAGTTCCGCGTGGTCGGCGAATACATCCACTTCACGCCACTGGCCGACAGCCTGGCGGCGGGGCAGTGGTGGCGCCTGGTCACGCCGATGCTGATCCACTTCGGCATCCTGCACCTGGCGATGAACGGCATGTGGTACTGGGAGCTGGGGCGGCGCATCGAGTCGCGCCAGGGCAGTATCAACCTGATCGGCCTGACCTTGCTGTTCAGCCTGGTGTCGAACTTTGCCCAGTATTTCTTCAGTGGCCCGACCTTGTTCGGCGGTTTGTCCGGCGTACTGTACGGCCTGCTCGGGCATTGCTGGATCTTCCAGTTGCTGGCGCCAAACCCGGCCTATCGCCTGCCGCGAGGCGTGCTGGTGATGATGCTGGTGTGGTTGCTGCTGTGCCTGTCCGGGCTGGTCTCGATGATCGGCTTCGGCGAGATCGCCAACGCGGCCCACGTCAGCGGGTTACTCATCGGATGCTTCACCGGTTTGTTGGGCGGTTTGTATAACCGCCGTAAACTGGCCGCCTAATTCAGAACATGCAATAAAGAGACGGAGACCCAATGTCCTCTTTTAACGAAATGATCAAGAACATCACCCCCGATATCTACGAGAGCCTGAAACTGGCCGTGGAAATCGGCAAATGGTCCGACGGTGGCAAGCTCACCGCCGAACAACGCGAACTGTCGCTGCAGGCGATGATCGCCTGGGAAATCCAGAACCTGCCAGAGGACCAGCGCACCGGCTACATGGGCCCGCAGGAATGCAGCTCCAAGTCGATTCAAGTGCCCAATATCCTGTTCAAGTCGGATGCCATCCATTGATCGAGATTGGCCGCGGTGCAATCAGCAAAATGTCGGCGCGCCTGGACGGGCCGAACGTGCAATACGCATTTCGTCTGGGCGAAACCGAGGTCCCGGTCAATCCGTTGATCGGCACCACGGTGCGCCTGGAATACCTGGGCGCGATCCACTGCACCCATTGCGGACGCAAGACCAAGACCAGTTTCAGCCAGGGTTACTGCTACCCGTGCATGACCAAACTGGCCCAGTGCGACGTGTGCATCATGAGCCCGGAGCGCTGCCACTTCGAGGCCGGCACCTGCCGGGAGCCTGAGTGGGGCGAGAAGTTCTGCATGACCGATCACGTGGTGTACCTGGCCAATTCGTCGGGGGTCAAAGTCGGGATTACCCGCGCCACCCAGTTGCCGACCCGCTGGCTCGACCAGGGTGCGAGCCAGGCCTTGCCGATCATGCACGTATCGACTCGCCAGCAGTCCGGTTTCGTCGAGGATCTGTTGCGCAGCCAGGTGGCCGACAAGACCAACTGGCGCGCTTTGCTCAAGGGCGATGCGGCGGCGGTGAACCTGGCCGAGGTCCGCGATCAACTGTTCGACAGCTGTGCCGAAGGCTTGCTCGGGTTGCAGCAGCGATTTGGCTTGCAGGCGATCCAGCCGGTGACCGACGTCGAACCGCTGGAAATCCGCTACCCGGTCGAGCAGTACCCGGCGAAGATCGTCAGCTTCAACCTGGACAAGAACCCGATTGCCGAAGGCACGCTGATGGGGATCAAGGGTCAATACCTGATCTTCGACACCGGCGTGATCAACATTCGTAAATACACGGCTTACCAGCTCGCCGTGCATCAGTAAGGACTCCAGCATGCGCACCGAACAACCGAAGATGATCTACCTCAAGGACTATCAGGCGCCCGAGTACCTGATCGACGAAACGCACCTGACCTTCGAGTTGTACGAGGACCACAGCCTGGTCCATGCGCAACTGGTGATGCGCCGCAACCCCGAGCGTGGCCCGGGCCTGCCGCCGCTGGTGCTGGACGGCCAGCAGCTGGAACTGCTGTCGGTCACCCTTGCCGACCAGGAGCTTTCCGAGGCGCAGTATCAGCTGACCGAGAATCACCTGACCTTGCACCCGACCAGCACCACCTTCACGGTCGATACCAGCGTCCGGATCCACCCGGAAACCAATACCGCGCTGGAAGGCCTGTACAAGTCCGGCACGATGTTCTGCACCCAGTGCGAGGCCGAAGGTTTTCGCAAGATCACCTATTACCTCGACCGCCCGGACGTGATGAGCACCTTCACCACCACGGTCGTCGCCGAACAGCACAGTTATCCGGTGCTGCTGTCCAACGGCAACCCGATCGCTTCCGGTCCCGGTGAAGAGGGACGGCACTGGGCGACCTGGGAAGACCCGTTCAAGAAACCGGCGTACCTGTTTGCGCTGGTGGCCGGCGATCTGTGGTGTGTCGAAGACAGCTTCACCACCATGAGCGAGCGCAACGTGGCGCTGCGCATTTACGTCGAGCCGGAAAACATCGACAAGTGCCAGCACGCGATGAACAGCCTGAAGAAATCCATGCGCTGGGACGAAGAGGTCTACGGTCGCGAGTACGACCTGGACATCTTCATGATCGTCGCCGTGAATGACTTCAACATGGGCGCCATGGAAAACAAGGGCCTCAACATTTTCAACTCCAGCGCCGTGCTGGCCAAGGCCGAAACCGCCACCGATGCCGCGCACCAGCGGGTCGAGGCGATCGTCGCCCACGAATACTTCCACAACTGGTCGGGCAACCGCGTGACCTGCCGCGACTGGTTCCAGCTGTCGCTCAAGGAAGGCTTCACCGTGTTCCGCGATGCCGGTTTCTCCTCGGACATGAACTCGGCCACGGTCAAGCGCATCCAGGATGTGGCGTACCTGCGTACCCACCAGTTCGCCGAAGACGCCGGCCCCATGGCCCACGCCGTGCGCCCGGACAGCTTCATCGAGATTTCCAACTTCTACACCCTGACCGTGTACGAAAAGGGCTCGGAAGTGGTCGGCATGATCCACACCTTGCTCGGCGCCGAAGGCTTCCGTAAAGGCAGCGACCTGTACTTCGAACGCCACGACGGCCAGGCCGTGACCTGCGATGACTTCATCAAGGCCATGGAAGAAGCCAATGGCGTTGACCTGACCCAGTTCAAGCGCTGGTACAGCCAGGCCGGTACACCGCGCCTGGCGGTAACTGAGTCCTACGACGCCGCTGCGAAAACCTACAGCCTGACCTTCCGTCAGAGCTGCCCGGAAACCCCGGACAAGGTGCAAAAACTGCCGTTCGTGATCCCGGTCGAACTGGGGCTGCTGGATTCCAAAGGGGCAGCGATTGCCCTGCGTCTGTCCGGTGAAGCCACCGCGCAAGGCACCTCGCGGGTCATTTCGGTGACCGAAGCCGAGCAGACTTTCACCTTCGTCGACATCGCCGAACAACCGTTGCCGTCGTTGCTGCGCGGCTTCTCGGCGCCGGTGAAATTGAGCTTCCCGTACAACCGTGATCAGCTGATGTTCCTGATGCAGCATGACAGCGACGGCTTCAACCGCTGGGATGCCGGCCAGCAGCTGTCGGTGCAGGTGCTGCAAGAGCTGATCGCCCAGCAGCAGAAGGGCGAAGCGCTGGTACTTGATCAGCGTCTGGTGGCGGCGTTGCGCACGGTGCTTTCGGATGAGTCGCTGGATCAGGCGATGGTCGCGGAAATGCTCTCTCTGCCAAGCGAGGCGTACCTGACCGAGATCAGCGAAGTGGCGGATGTCGAAGCGATTCACACGGCGCGTGAATTTGCCCGTAAGCAACTGGCTGACGCGTTGTTCGAAGGTTTGTGGCTGCGTTATCAGGCCAATCGCGAGTTGTCGAAGCAGACGCCGTACGTGGCCGAGGCTGAACACTTCGCCCGTCGTGCCTTGCAGAACATCGCGTTGTCCTACCTGATGCTCAGCGGCAAGCCGCAAGTCCTGGCGGCAACCCTGGAGCAGTTCGACGCGTGCGACAACATGACCGAGCGCCTGACCGCACTCGCGGTGTTGGTCAACTCACCGTTCGAAGCCGAGAAGGCCAAGGCACTGGCCAGCTTCGCCGAGCACTTCAAGGACAACCCGCTGGTCATGGACCAGTGGTTCAGCGTCCAGGCCGGCAGCGTGTTGCCTGGTGGTCTGGAGCGGGTTCGTCAGTTGATGCAGCATCCTGCGTTCAACATCAAGAATCCGAACAAGGTGCGGGCACTGGTCGGTGCGTTTGCCGGGCAGAACCTGATCAACTTCCATGCCGCTGACGGTTCCGGGTATCGCTTCCTGGCGGACTTGGTGATCGAGTTGAATGGCTTCAATCCGCAGATTGCTTCTCGGCAGTTGGCGCCTTTGACTCGCTGGCGCAAGTACGACAGCGCTCGTCAGGCTTTGATGAAGGCGGAGCTGGAGCGGATTCGGGCTTCGGGGCAGTTGTCCAGTGATGTGTTTGAAGTGGTCAGCAAGAGTTTGGCTTGATCTTGGCTTTTGAACTTGGCGGCCTTTGGGCCGACCAGGTTCTTGGTTGATTGAGTACATATCC
Organism: Pseudomonas sp. GW823-FHT02E01; assembly: GCF_058797535.1. NCBI lineage: Bacteria > Pseudomonadati > Pseudomonadota > Gammaproteobacteria > Pseudomonadales > Pseudomonadaceae > Pseudomonas > Pseudomonas sp. GW823-FHT02E01. The sequence goes on from NZ_JBXAJS010000003.1 coordinate 263,927, forward strand.
GTTTCTTCGGTAACGGCGGCTGGCGGTTTCGCCCTTACGGCGAGTCCCTTTTGGCAAACGCCCCAAAAGGAACCAAAAGGTCTCGCCCCGAACGTACGGCCCCTCGCTAAGGCTCGGGGTTCCTTCGCTCCGGTATTCATCCGGGGGCATTGCCCTCCGGTCGGCTTCGCTTCGACCTACATGCAATGAGTTCGACTGCGTCGAACGGCGCTGCGCGCCAGTCCCCGGATAAACACCTCCACTCAGCCTGCCGAGGGGGCGGGTGGATCAAGATCAAGAGCTGCAGGCGAGCTAACGCTCGGCCTGATGAGTGGTGAGAAGCGATGCGGTGATGCGGGATGCTCTGCTTTTTGCTCTTCTGTGGGAGCGAGCTTGCTCGCGATGGCGGCCTGCCAGTCGCTTGAATCCTATCTGGTTGCACAAAATTTTCAGAACCCCCATCTACGGCTTTGGCTTTGGCTTTGGCTTTGGCTTTGGCTTTGGCTTTGGCTTTGGCTTTGGCTTTGGCTTTGGCTTTGGCTTTGGCTTTGGCTTTGGCTTTTGATCTTGATCTTGATCTGGCTTTTGATCTTTCGCCCCTTCGGCAGGCCGAGCGTAGGTGTTCATCAGGGGGTTAGGCGCGTAGCGCCGTTCGACGAAGTCGAACACATCGAGAGGAGGTCGTCGCGAAGCAGACCGTAGGCGATGCCCCCTGATGGACACCGTAGCGAGGGAACACCGAGCCTTGGCGAGGTGCCGTACGCCGGGGCGAAGCCTTTTGGTTCCTTTTTGGCGTTTGAAAAAGGGACTCGCTGTAAGAGCGAAACCGCCAGCAGCCGTTACCGCAGAAATGGATATGTACGCCGATTGGAAAAGCAGCCGTTACCGCTGCAACGGATATGTACACCGAACACCGGTCACTACCACCCACCACCAAAACCGCAATCACCCCACCTGATACCCAACCATTCAGAACCCCACCCCCATCCCCCGGTTAACAAAAGATAACGTGGCGTCGATTGTCAGACATTAAAAAACACCGATAGGATAGGCCAGCTTCCGAAGGGGCTCTGGATTGCGGGTTTCAGGACTATGCTCTGAAACAGCCGGTCCGGACACGCACCCTTGCGGCGCCCAGTAAGGTTGAACGACCTAACAATAATAATGGGAGAAGGTCTATGAGTGAGCCTGTCATGGGTGTGGGTATCTGCCGCCCGCCGGCATTACGCAAATTCGCGTTGCTGGCCACAGCGCTCTCGGTGTTGGGCTCTGCCATGCTGTCGGCGCCTGCGCTGGCCGCGGCCGCGCCGGCATCCGACGTTGTTTATTCCATTGAATCCGCCAAGGCTGCCAAAAGCCTGATGCTCGATGTCGTCCACGCCGGCAAGCGCCTGGTGGCGGTCGGGGATCGTGGGCACATCCTGTATTCCGATGACCAGGGCGTTACCTGGACCCAGGCCAAGGTCCCGACCCGGGCCTTGCTGACGTCGGTGTTCTTCGTCGATGACATGCACGGCTGGGCCGTCGGCCATGACGCGCAGATCCTCGCCAGCGAGGACGGCGGCGCGACCTGGACCAAGCAATTCGAAGATCTGAAACGCGAATCGCCGCTGCTCGATGTCTGGTTCAAGGACGTCGACAGCGGCTTTGCCGTGGGCGCCTACGGCTCGCTGATGGAAACCACCGACGGTGGCAAGCATTGGGAAGACGCCAGCGACCGCCTGGATAACGAAGACCAGTACCACCTGAACGCGATCGCCGCGGTCAAGGACGCCGGGCTGTTCATCGTCGGTGAGCAGGGCAGCATGTTCCGCTCCGCGGACTGGGGCCAGACCTGGGAGAAACTCGAAGGCCCGTACGAAGGCTCGCTGTTCGGCGTGATCGGTACGGCGCAGTCCAATACGTTGCTGGCCTACGGCCTGCGCGGCAATCTTTACCGTTCCACGGATTTCGGCACCACCTGGGACCAGGTCGAGCTCAAGGCTGAACGTGGCGACCTGGAGTTCGGGCTGTCCGGCGGTACGCTGCTCGACGATGGTTCCATCGTGATCGTCGGCAACGGTGGTTCGGTCATTCGCAGCAGTGACAATGGCGAAACCTTCAAGGTGGTCAACCGTCCGGACCGTATTTCCGTCTCGGCAGTGACTGCGGCAGGCAATGGCAATCTGGTTCTGGCCGGGCAGGGCGGCGTTCGCGTCACTTCGCCAAGCGGCACCGAGTCGGGCAAATGAGCCGGGTTAATAATAAGAAGGCGGAGCTATGACTTCCTTGAGTACTCATCACCAGGACAAGGCGACGTTCCTCGAGCGCCTGATCTTCAACAACCGCCCGGCAGTGATCACGATCTGCCTGCTGGTCAGTATTTTTCTGTTCTGGCAGGCGACGCTGATCCGTCCGTCCACCAGCTTCGAAAAAATGATCCCGCTGGAGCACCCCTTCATCCAGAAGATGATGGAGCACCGCAACGATCTGGCGAACCTGGGCAACACCGTGCGGATCTCGGTGGAAGCCACCGATGGCGACATCTTCTCCAAGGAGTACATGGAGACTCTGCGTCAGATCAACGACGAGGTGTTCTACATCTCCGGCGTCGACCGTTCCGGTCTCAAGTCGCTGTGGAGCCCCAGCGTTCGCTGGACCGAAGTGACGGAAGAGGGCTTCGCCGGCGGTGAAGTGATTCCGCAAAGCTACAACGGCTCCCAGGCCAGCCTCGATCTGTTGCGCAACAACGTGCTCAAGTCGGGTCAGGTCGGGCGGTTGGTGTCCAACGATTTCAAGTCGAGCATCGTCGACATTCCGTTGCTGGAGTCCTATCCGGACCCGCAGGACCAGGGCAAGCTGCTGGCGCTGGACTATCGCCAGTTCTCCCACGAGCTTGAGGACAAGATCCGCACCAAGTTCGAAGCACAGAACCCGAATGTGAAGATCCACATCGTCGGTTTCGCCAAGAAAGTCGGTGACCTCATCGATGGCCTGGTGATGGTGGTGATGTTCTTCGGCGTTGCCTTCGTCATCACCCTGATCCTCTTGCTGTGGTTCACCAACTGCCTGCGCAGTACCGTCGCCGTATTGAGCACGACGCTGGTGGCAGTGATCTGGCAACTGGGCTTGATGCACTTCTTCGGCTTCGGGCTTGACCCCTATTCGATGTTGGTACCGTTCCTGATCTTCGCCATCGGTATTTCCCACGGCGTGCAGAAGATCAACGGGATCGCCCTGCAATCGAGTGAGGCGGACAACGCCCTGACGGCGGCGCGTCGCACCTTCCGTCAATTGTTCCTGCCGGGGATGATTGCGATCCTCGCCGATGCCGTGGGTTTCATCACACTGCTGATCATCGATATCGGTGTGATCCGTGAGCTGGCCATCGGCGCATCCATCGGTGTGGCGGTGATCGTGTTCACCAACCTGATCCTGTTGCCAGTGGCGATTTCCTATGTCGGCATCAGCAAGCGTGCCGTCGACCGCAGCAAAAAGGACGCGACTCGCGAGCATCCGTTCTGGCGCCTGTTGTCGAACTTTGCCAGCGCGAAAGTGGCCCCGGTTTCCATTCTGCTGGCACTGGTCGCCTTTGGTGGCGGCCTTTGGTACAGCCAGAACCTGAAAATCGGCGACCTCGACCAGGGTGCCCCGGAGCTGCGTCCGGACTCGCGCTACAACAAGGACAACAACTTCATCATCAACAACTACTCCACCAGCTCCGACGTGTTGGTGGTGATGGTCAAGACCAAGTCCGAAGGCTGTTCGCGCTACGAAGCTATGGCGCCGATTGACGAGCTGATGTGGAAGATGCAGAACACCGAGGGCGTGCAGTCGGCGATTTCCCTGGTGACCGTGTCCAAGCAAATGATCAAGGGCATGAACGAGGGCAACCTGAAATGGGAAACCCTGTCGCGTAACCCTGATGTGCTGAACAACTCCATTGCCCGCGCTGACGGCCTGTACAACAACAGCTGTTCCGTGGCGCCGGTGCTGGTGTTCCTCAACGATCACAAGGCCGAGACCCTGGATCGCGCGGTACATGCGGTGCAGGAGTTCGCCAAGGAAAACAACAAGGAAGGCCTGGAGTTCATCCTCGCTGCCGGTAACGCCGGGATCGAGGCGGCCACCAACGAGGTGATCAAGAAGTCCGAACTGACCATCCTGGTCCTCGTGTACATCTGCGTCGCGGTCATGTGCATGATCACCTTCCGTTCTTGGGCGGCGACCTTGTGCATCGTGCTGCCGCTGGTGCTGACCTCGGTACTCGGCAATGCCCTGATGGCCTTCATGGGTATCGGCGTGAAAGTGGCGACCCTGCCGGTCGTGGCGCTCGGGGTGGGGATTGGCGTGGACTACGGCATCTACATCTACAGCCGCCTGGAAAGCTTCCTGCGTGCCGGCCTGCCGCTGCAAGAGGCGTACTACCAGACACTGAAGTCCACCGGTAAGGCGGTGCTGTTCACCGGTCTGTGCCTGGCCATCGGCGTGTGCACCTGGATCTTCTCGGCCATCAAGTTCCAGGCCGACATGGGCCTGATGCTGACCTTCATGTTGCTGTGGAACATGTTCGGTGCGCTGTGGCTGTTGCCGGCACTGGCGCGGTTCCTGATCAAGCCGGAGAAACTGGCGGGGCAGAAAGGCAATTCGTTGTTCGCCCACTGATCCAGGCAGAAATGAAAAAGCCGCAACCTCAGGGTTGCGGCTTTTTTTATATCTCAAATTCACACCATTCCCTGTTGTAGGAGCGAGCTTGCTCGCGATGGTGTGTCAGCTACATTGACTCCGACTGATACTCCATCGCGAGCAAGCTCGCTCCCACAGGGTTCTTCGGTGATCAGGCGGGATCGCTGCCGAGCACCACATTCAGCGCGCTGCGGGCATCGTCCAGCTGCACCAACGTCGCATGCCGCGCGCCGAGGGCGTCGCGGTTTTCGATGGCGGTCAGGATCGCCTTGTGCCGGGGCAGCGCCAGTTCATGCAGGTTCGGCCGCTGGTTCGAATGCTTCAAGGCTTCGGCGATGGCCACCGAGAGCATGTTGCACAGGTTGGCCAGCAAGTCGTTGTGCGTGGCATCGGCGATGCGACTGTGGAAGTCCAGGTCCGGCTGCAACAGAGCCTCCGGCGTCGGTGCGGCTTCCATGCGTTGGTAGGCCTCACCGATGGAGGCGATGTCCGCTTCCGTGGCGAATTGCGCGGCGAGGGCGGCAGCGGCCGGTTCGATGATGCTGCGCACGCTGGTCAGCAGGTCGAAAAACTGATTCTGCGGACTGCTCTGCATCAACCAGTGCAGCACGTCCGGATCGAGCATGTGCCAGTCCTTGCGCGGCTTGACCACGGTGCCGACCCGCGGGCGGGAATACACCAGGCCCTTGGCGACCAGTACCCGGGTGGCTTCACGCAGCACCGGCCGGCTGACCGCATATTCTTCGCACAACAGCGCTTCGGCGGGCAGTTTGTCGTCGGGCAGGAAACGTCCCGAGACGATCTGCATGCCCAGTTCCTGGACGATGCGCGAGTGCATGCTTTTGCGGTCGGAGGGTTTGCGGTAATCCATGGGAAACGGCACGGTCCTGTGCGAAGAGGTGTCGCGCATGATAGCAGGCGCGGCGAGTCGACTGTAGGAGCGAGCTCGCTCGCGATGGACGTCAACGATAACGTGGGGAACCTGACACCCCGCGGCGGTCTCGGGTCCATCGCGAGCAAGCTCGCTCCTACAAGGGGAGGGTGGTGTCAGTGGGAGTGACGGGGCACTTCAGCCCCACGGCAACCGACCAGGAAGTCGAAGTCGCAACCCTGGTCCGCTTGCAGCACGTGGTCGATGTACAACTGACGATACCCACCGACGATCAGGTTCTGTGGCGGTTGCAGATCGGCCATGCGCGCGGCCAGCTCGGTGTCCGCAATATCCAGGTGCAAGCGGCCGCTGGCGCAATCGAGTTCGATCCAGTCGCCTTCCTTCACTGCGGCCAGCGGACCGCCGGCAGCGGCCTCCGGGGCGACGTGCAGCACAACCGTGCCGTACGCCGTGCCACTCATGCGCGCATCGGAAATACGCACCATGTCCGTCACACCCTGGGCCAGCAGCTTGGCCGGCAGGCCCATGTTGCCCACTTCGGCCATGCCCGGATAACCCTTCGGCCCGCAGTTCTTCATCACCAGGATCGAGTTGGCATCCACGTCCAGTTCCGGATCGTTGATCCGAGCCTTGTACATGTCGAAGTTCTCGAACACCACCGCACGGCCGCGATGCTGCATCAGTTCGGGCGTGGCGGCGGACGGCTTGAGCACAGCGCCCAGCGGTGCCAGGTTGCCGCGCAATACACAGATGCCGCCATCGGCGCGGATCGGGTTGTCGAGGGTGCGGATCACTTCGTCCTCGCCATAGATCGGCGCGTCCCTGGTGTTCTCGCCGATGGACTTGCCGTTGACGGTCAAGGCGTTCGGGTTCGGGATCAGGTTGGCTTCGCCGAGGCGGCGCAGTACCGCAGGCAAACCACCGGCGTAGTAGAACTCTTCCATCAGGAAGCGCCCGGAAGGTTGCAGGTCGACGATGGTCGGCATGCCGCGGCCGATACGGGTCCAGTCGTCCAGGTCCAGCTCGACGCCGATGCGCCCGGCGATGGCTTTCAGGTGGATCACTGCATTGGTCGAACCGCCGATGGCGGCATTGACGCGGATGGCGTTTTCGAAGGCTTCCTTGGTGAGGATCTTCGACAGCTTCAAGTCTTCGCGCACCATCTCCACGGCACGCATGCCGGACATGTGCGCCAACACATAACGGCGTGCGTCCACGGCCGGAATCGCCGCGTTGTGGGGCAGGGAGGTGCCGAGCGCTTCGGCCATGCAGGCCATGGTGGAGGCGGTGCCCATGGTGTTGCAGGTGCCGGCCGAGCGGGACATACCGCCCTCGGCCGCAAGGAAATCGTCGATGCTGATGGTGCCGGCCTTGACCTGTTCGCTGAGCTGCCAGACCACGGTGCCGGAGCCAATGTCCTTGCCCTTGTGCTTGCCGTTGAGCATCGGCCCGCCGGTGACGACGATGGCCGGCACGTCGCAACTGGCGGCGCCCATCAGCAGGGCCGGGGTGGTTTTGTCGCAACCGGTCAGCAGTACGACGCCGTCAATCGGGTTGCCGCGAATGGCTTCTTCCACGTCCATGCTCGCCAGGTTGCGGGTGAGCATGGCGGTAGGGCGCAGGTTCGATTCGCCGTTGGAGAACACCGGAAACTCCACCGGGAAGCCCCCGGCCTCGATCACGCCGCGTTTGACGTGCTCGGCGATCTGGCGGAAGTGCGCGTTGCACGGGGTCAGTTCCGACCAGGTGTTGCAGATGCCGATGATCGGCTTGCCATGGAACTGGTGGTCGGCGATGCCCTGATTCTTCATCCAGCTGCGGTACATGAAGCCGTTCTTGTCGGCGGTGCCAAACCATTGGGCGGAGCGCAGGGTGGGTTTCTTATCAGACATGATCGATTCTCTTATTGTATGACTATATTGTTCGAGCTGAGGCGTAACATAAGCGCAAATTCTGCGCTTTGGAAGTGTTGTTGAGTAAATAGTATTACTATATAGTCCGCTCAAACGAAGGGATGGCCCTGGCGAATTCTTCGCGAGAGGCGTCCCCCGAGGTTCTATAACAACAACAATCGGAGACCGTTCTCATGAGCCAGGAACTGCGGCTTATCCGCCGCATCACGCTGAAACTGATTCCCTTCCTGATCCTGCTGTACCTGATCGCCTATGTGGACCGCTCCGCGGTGGGCTTCGCCAAATTGCACATGGGCGCAGACATCGGCCTGGGCGATGCCGCCTACGGTCTTGGCGCCGGGTTGTTCTTCATCGGCTACTTCCTGCTGGAAATCCCCAGCAACCTGATGCTCGACCGCTTCGGAGCACGGCGCTGGTTCGCGCGGATCATGGTCACCTGGGGCGCCATCACCATCGGCATGGCCTTCGTCCAGGGGCCGAACAGCTTCTATGTGATGCGCTTTTTGCTCGGCGCCGCCGAAGCCGGGTTCTTCCCGGGCGTTCTGTACTACATCACCCAATGGTTTCCGGTGCGCCATCGCGGCAAGATCCTCGGGTTGTTCATCCTGTCGCAACCCATTGCGATGATGATCACCGGCCCGGTGTCCGGTGGTTTGCTGGGCATGGACGGCGTGTTGGGTCTGCATGGCTGGCAGTGGCTGTTCATCGTCATCGGCTGCCCGGCGATCCTGCTGACCTGGCCAGTGCTGCGTTACCTGCCGGACGGCCCGCAGCAGGTGAAGTGGATGGACCAGGCGGAAAAGGACTGGCTGAGCGGCGAGCTGAAAAAGGATCTGGATGCCTACGGCCAGACCCGTCACGGCAACCCGTTGCACGCCCTCAAGGACAAGCGCGTCCTGCTGCTGGCGCTGTTCTACCTGCCGGTGACCCTGAGCATCTATGGCCTGGGTTTGTGGCTGCCGACCCTGATCAAGCAGTTCGGCGGCAGCGACCTGGTGACCGGATTTGTCTCGGCGGTGCCGTACATCTTTGGCATCGTCGGTTTGCTGATCATCCCGCGCAGTTCCGACCGCTTGAACGACCGCTACGGCCACCTCGCCGTGCTTTACGTGCTGGGTGCGATTGGCCTGTTCCTCAGCGCCTGGCTGTCGGTGCCTGTGCTGCAACTGGCGGCGCTGTGCCTGGTGGCGTTCGCACTGTTCTCCTGCACGGCGGTGTTCTGGACCTTGCCGGGCCGCTTCTTCGCCGGAGCCAGTGCGGCGGCGGGGATTGCCTTGATCAATTCGGTGGGCAACCTCGGCGGTTACCTCGGTCCATTCGTGATCGGCGCACTCAAGGAATACACCGGCAACCTGGCTTCTGGCCTGTACTTCCTGTCGGGGGTGATGGTGTTCGGGCTGGTGTTGACCGGTGTGGTGTATCGCTTGCTGGAACGCAAACACGTCCTGCCAGCCGATCAATTTGCAGCAAGTGCACGTGGGGCTTCGCGCACCTGACAGGAAACAGCAAATCACCACGGACCCTGTGGGAGCGGGCTTGCCCGCGATAGCAATCTGTCTGGCACATCAATGTTGAATGTGTCGCCGTCATCGCGGGCAAGCCAGCTCCCACAGGGAGTCGTGTTTGCCCAGGTTCTGGGTTAACAGGAGAAAATTCATGCGTTTGGTTCAGTTCGAATTGAGTAACGGCGAACGTCGTGTCGGCGTGGTCGAGGCGGGCCTGGTGCGAGAAGTACAGGACACGCGCACCGTTCGCGATCTGGCATTGGCGGCGATCGAGGCGAGCGCAAGCCTTGAGCAACAGGTACAGAGCCTGGGGCTGGGCATCAGCCACGACTATGCCGAGTTGCTGACACAACGGCGCATCCTGCCGCCCCTGGACCATGCGGACCCGGCGCACATGCTGGTCAGCGGCACGGGCCTGACCCACCTGGGCAGCGCCTCGGCCCGGGACAAGATGCACCAGCAAAGTGGAGACGAAACCGCGATGACCGACACCATGCGCATCTTCAAATGGGGCGTGGAGGGCGGTAAGCCGGCGGTGGATGAAGCCGGTGTGCAGCCGGAGTGGTTCTACAAAGGCGATGGCGGCATCGTCGTCAGGCCGGGCCAGCCGTTTCCCCTGCCGCCGTTTGCCGAAGATGCCGGCGAAGAGCCGGAGATCGCTGGCCTGTACGTGATCGGTCACGACGGCAAGCCGTATCGCCTGGGTTTTGCCGTGGGCAACGAGTTCTCCGACCACGTCATGGAGCGCAAGAACTACCTGTACCTGGCCCACTCGAAACTGCGCAGCTGCAGCTATGGCCCGGAACTGCGGGTTGGCGAACTGCCGCAGCATCTGGCGGGCACCAGCCGCATCCTGCGTGACGGCGAAGTGCTGTGGCAGAACGAGTTTCTCAGCGGCGAGGCGAACATGTGCCACAGCCTCGCCAACCTCGAATTCCATCATTTCAAGTACAGCCAGTTCCTGCGCCCGGGGGACGTGCACATTCACTTCTTCGGCACGGCGACCCTGTCCTTTGCCGACGGCATTCGCACGCAACCGGGTGACGTGTTCGAGATCACCCAGGCTGAATTCGGCGCGCCATTGATCAACGGCATCGCACCGGTCGCAGCGGCTTTCGAGCCCGGCACCGTCGGCACACTTTGAGGAGTTACCCATGACCCGGATCCTTGGTCACAACTACATCGGCGGCCAGCGCAGCGCCGCCGGCAGCATCAAGTTGCAGAGTGTCGATGCAACAACGGGCGAGGCTTTGCCTCACGCCTTTTATCAGGCGACAGTGCAGGAAGTCGATGCGGCGGCCGGCGCGGCAGCGGCCGCGTATCCGGTCTATCGCAGCCTGAGCGCGGAGCGGCGGGCGCAGTTTCTCGAGGCCATTGCCGATGAACTGGATGCCCTCGGTGATGATTTTGTCGCTGTGGTCTGCCGCGAAACGGCGTTGCCCGCAGGGCGGATTCAAGGCGAGCGTGGACGCACCAGCGGGCAGATGCGTCTGTTTGCCAAAGTCCTGCGTCGCGGTGATTTCTACGGCGCACGGATCGACCGAGCATTGCCGGAGCGTCAACCGTTGCCGCGTCCGGACTTGCGTCAATACCGTATCGGCTTGGGACCTGTGGCAGTGTTCGGTGCCAGCAATTTTCCGCTGGCGTTCTCTACCGCCGGCGGCGATACCGCCTCGGCGCTGGCCGCCGGGTGCCCGGTGGTGTTCAAGGCCCACAGCGGTCACATGGCCACGGCTGAATGGGTGGCTGACGCGATCATTCGTGCTGCCGAGAAAACCGGGATGCCGGCCGGCGTGTTCAACATGATCTACGGCGGTGGCGTCGGCGAGGCGCTGGTCAAGCATCCGGCGATTCAGGCCGTTGGTTTCACCGGTTCGCTCAAGGGCGGTCGTGCCTTGTGCGATATGGCCGCGGCCCGTGCACAACCGATTCCGGTGTTCGCCGAGATGTCGAGCATCAACCCGGTGATCGTCTTGCCCGAGGCGTTGCAGGCGCGGGCCGACACCGTCGCCCGGGATCTAACGGCGTCGGTGGTTCAGGGCTGCGGCCAGTTCTGCACCAATCCGGGCCTGGTGATCGGCATTCGCTCAGCGCCGTTCAGTGCCTTTGTGCAGCAAGTGGCCGGGTTGATGGGCGACCAGCCGGTGCAAACCATGCTCAACGCCGGCACCTTGAGCAGCTATGGTCAAGGCTTGCAAAAACTCCTCGCGCATCCGGGGATTGAGCACCTGGCCGGCAATCCGCAACAGGGCAATCAGGCACAGCCGCAGCTGTTCAAGGCCGATGTCAGCCTGCTGCTCGATGGCGATGAAGTGTTGCAAGAGGAAGTGTTCGGTCCGACCACAGTGGTGGTTGAAGTGGCCGATCATGGGCAACTGATGGCCGCCCTGAATGGCCTGCACGGCCAGTTGACCGCCACCGTCATCGGCGAGCCGGAAGACTTCGAACAGTTCGCCGGGCTGACGGCGTTGCTGGAGCAGAAGGTCGGACGCATCCTGCTCAATGGCTATCCGACGGGCGTGGAAGTCTGCGATTCGATGGTCCACGGCGGGCCTTACCCGGCAACGTCCGATGCGCGTGGTACCTCGGTGGGCACACTGGCCATCGATCGTTTCCTGCGCCCGGTGTGCTTCCAGAACTACCCGGACAGCTTGCTGCCGGATGCACTGAAGAACGGCAATCCGCTGCGCATCCAGCGACTGGTGGATGGGCAGTCGTCCCGCGAGGCACTCTAGCGGCTGACCACAATCTCTGTAGGAGCGAGCCTGCTCGCGATAGCGGTAGTCCAGTCAATGCAGATGTTGACTGGCTGTCCGCCATCGCGAGCAGGCTCGCTCCTACAGGGGAGGTGGTGCATGAGCTATCATTGCGTCTTTCTCATTCAAAGATTGATTGCCATGACTTCCCCAACCGACACCTTGCTCAATGCCCTCGAACACTGCGGAATGGTGGAGATCGACGGGCTGCATGCCTTCGAATTCGCCCTCGACGAGTTCGATAACCTGCACATTGAATGCATGGATGGCCGTGCGGCCAAACACTGGGAGTTCACTCCGGCGCAGGTCCAGGCCGCGACTTTCGACTCTACGCTGCAAAGCTGGTTGATCACCGGTGACTCGGGCGAACACCGTTTGGTGTGCCTGGGCGATGTCGTCAGCGGTGACAACGAAGAAGACGAACAAGACGATGCGTAACCTCTGGCCACTGTTGATGGCCGGCAGCATCGGCGCCATGGGCGTCCAGGTCGCATCCGCCGAGGACTATCAACTGCTGGTGGGCTCCTACACCGCTGGTCAAAGCCAGGGCATCTACCGCCTGGCGTTCGACAGCCGCGCCGGGCAGATCGATGCCAGCCCCCTGCAAGTGATCAAGAGCGAAAACCCGTCGTGGCTGACCCTGTCGAAAGATCAGCGACAGCTGTTCGTGGTCAACGAAAACGGCCCTGGCCAGACCGATCCGGTAGGGCGTGTCAGCAGTTTCGCGATCGATCCCAAGACCCACGCGCTGAGCCTGATCAGCCAGGTGCAAAGCCTGGGCAACGAGCCGACCCATTCCAGCCTCAGCATCGATGGCAGCCATTTGTTTGTCAGCAATTACTCGGTGGCCGAAGACCCGGGCGGCACCCTGGCGGTATTGCCGGTGGCGGCCGATGGCAAGCTCAAACCGGTGGTGCAGATGAGCAGCCACCCGGCGAGTCGGGTCAATCCCGAGCGCCAGGCCTCGGCCCACGTGCACTCGACGATCCCGTCGCCGGACGGCAAATACGTGTTCGCCAATGACCTGGGCGCCGACAAGGTGTTTGCCTACCGCTTCGACCCCAAGGCCAACCCGGAACTGCCGTTGACCCCGGCCACCCCGGCATTCGTGCAACTGCCGCCGGGCAGCGGGCCGCGCCACCTGCTGTTCAGCGCCGATGGCAAACACGCCTGGCTGACCATGGAAATGAGCGCGCAAGTGGCGGTGTTCGATTACCACAACGGCCAACTCGAACAGACGCAGATGGTCGATCTGGCTGCCGGGCAACCGGTATCGGACAAGGCTGCGGCGGCGTTGCATGCCTCGGCTGACGGCAAGTTCCTCTACGTCAGCAACCGTGGCACGGCCAATCAACTGCTGGTGTTTGCCATCGATCCGGCGACCGGCCACCTCAGTGAGCTGCAACGGCGGGCGGTGGAGGGTGATCATCCGCGGGAATTCAGCCTCGATCCGAGCGGCAAATTCCTGTTGATCGCCAACCAGAAGAGCAACCAGATTGTCGTCGTCGAACGCGACGTCAGGACCGGTCTGCTGGGCAAGACCGTGCAAAAACTGCCGATGGATGCCCCGAGCGACCTCAGGTTTCTGCTGCGTCAATAAGCCGCAGGCCCCGGTTGATGGGGCCTGCCTGCTTTTATCAATGACGCTGATATCTGGTACTGCTACAAAGCATTTCAAGGCACGAACCCTCGAGGGTTAAGTTTGCTTCACAGCCCCACCGGGCAAGCAAGCCAACCGAATCCGAGGAATACCGCCATGAACTTCAACATCTTCTCTGTCATCGCCGCTTCCGCCATTTCCGCCACCGTTGCGCTGCCAGCCAGTGCCAACGCTGAAATCAGCGACAAAAAAGCCCACACCCAGAGCTACACCCCGAAGTACCTGCAACAGAGCGCCAACTTCTACGCCGCGCTGGATCACAAAACCCAAGCCTGAACGTCAGCCCTGCCTTTATGCAGGAGCGAAGTCACTGATGATCGAAGAGCCTGATGTTGAAAAACAGGTGTTGAAAACGATCAGAGTGATGTCGCTCCTGCATAACGCATTTGCGACAGCATCACTTTGCCATCAATGTCGCGCTTGATATCACATTGCCATGAGTTTAAATTGACGCTGATTTTTGACTCCTCCTCACGGCAAGGATCGACAGCATGGTGACGCGTCTGGCATTGGTTCTACTTTTTCTCTATTCCACCCCCATTCTGTCGGCAGCCGACCCTGTTCCGAGTGAGCCGGATGCTGCGCGCGAGCGCTTGATGAGTTTTATTGAAGACTGAAATAGTCTGGCTTAATGATCAATGAAGTTGATGGTCACTATGGATATCCCTGAGTGGTTAACCCGGCTTTTTTGATCGATTCTGTGGGCATTGAAACATGCCTGCGGAGAACATCATGGCCAGCGCAATTCTCACTTCTGCCAAACACGGCGCCTATGTGGCAATCGGTCTTTACCTTGCCATGGTGCTGCTGGTCAGCCTTTCAGCGCAGTCGCAATCCACCTTCGAGGCGCCGATCCAGGTCGCTCATCCCGGCATCCAGTTTGAACACCGTGCGCAAAACGCCAGCGTTGATCAGGCTGAACTCGCAGGAGTCGTCGGCGCATGAAAGGACACAGACTCTGGGTCATCGCTTTCCTGGCGTTCATGACCAATGGATCCTCCCTGTTGGGGATCGGACAGGGCTCGGCAGGCTCGGTGGCACGGGCCATCGAAGCCAACCACAACATTGCCCGCAACATCGAAAACGCCAATGCCCAGGGCATGCTGGCCGGCAATCCGCCGATCAGGAGTGAAGGTGTGTTTTTCGGCCCGTTCCAGGTCGATTGCTCAGCCATCGGGATGTGTCAGGTTCTGGCCTGAGTCTTCGACGCACCACGGACCTTTGTAGGAGCCAGCCTGTTGGCGATGGTGTATCAGGCACCACAGCGTCAACTGACACACCTTCGCCAGCAAGCTGGCTCCTACAGGGGATGGTTATTTCTTCATGATTGATGTGAACAGGTCCGACTCCAAAAGCCGCTGTAGCCATGCCTGCAAGCGCAGGTAAGGCGTCTGCCCGAACCACTCGCGATCGACATGGGCGAATTGTCGTACGAACGGCATCAACGCCACATCCGCCAGGCTCGGATGGTCCGCCAGCAAATAGTCGCGCCCTTCCAGCAACTGATCCAGCCTGCGCAGGAACACCTCACCCTCAGTGCGATAAACCTCCATCGGCTGCTCGGGATAACGTTCCGCGTACTTGTAGCGATTCAAGTGCACCTTGAACACCTGATCGTTCTGTTCAATCAAAGGAGCGATTTGCTCCGCTGCGACAGGATCATCCTTGAGCAACCAGTCCTGCGGATCGTTCTGTGCCAGGGCCCAGCGCATGATGTCGAGGCTTTCGTCGATCACCCGGCCATCGGCGCTGAGCACCGGCACCGTGCCTTTGCCCGACAGCGCGAGCATCTCGGCGGGCTTGGCCTTCAGGCTGACTTCGACAATCTCCACGGCCACTCCCGAATAACGCAGGGCCATGCGTGCACGCATGGCGTATGGGCAGCGGCGGAAGGAATACAGCGTGTTCATTTCACCTCCAGGGTACTCAGGCCGTTGCCCTGGCGCTGGACCTGAATCTGCACCGGAATCCGTTCATGCATTTCCTGTACGTGGGAAATCACCGCGACCTTGCGGCCCTGGGCCTGCAAGCCGTCGAGGGCATCCATGGCCAGTTGCAGGGATTCGGGATCGAGGCTGCCGAAGCCTTCGTCGATGAACAGCGACTCGATTTTCAACGTGCTCGACGCCATTGACGCCAAACCGAGGGCCAGCGCCAGCGACACCAGGAAGGTCTCGCCACCGGACAGTGAGTGCACCGAGCGCAGTTCGTCGCCCATTTCCGTGTCCATCACCAGCAACCCGAGCATGCTGCCGCCGCGTTTGAGGCGATAGCGGCGCACCAGTTGGCGCAATTGCACGTTGGCGTGATGCACCAGCAGGTCGAGGTTGTAGGCCTGGGCGATCTTGCGGAAGGTGTCGCCGGTGGCGGAGCCGATCAACGCATTCAGGCGTGCCCAGCGTTGATACTCGTTGTAGGCGTCGGCAATCTGCTGCGCCAGGGCCTGATTGGCGTTCTGCCGGCGCTGGTCCTCGGCCTGATCGGCGCGCAGTTCGGCGCAGTGTTGCTCGCTGGCGTCAGCGAGGTTTTGCAGGTCGATCAGCGCACTGGCCAATTGCTCGACATCGAGGTTGCCGTTCTGTTGTGCCTGATGATTGAGCAGGTGTTTGTTGCGCTCCTGTACCAGGACGTTGGCCTGTTCGATGGCTTTCTCGCTGTGCTGCAAGCGCTGGCGCAGTTCGCTGACCTGGGTGTCGTCGACGCTCAACAAGTTTTCGAGGCCACCGTCATCCAGCTCGGGATGACGGGCACGCCAGTCGCCGATCTTGCCGGCGAGCTCAAGTTCTTCGCCTTCCAGTGCATGCAAGCGTTCGCGCTGGGCCTTGAGCTCGGCGGCGATTTGCACTGACTGCGTGACGACGCTTTGCAACGTCTGCGCAGTGCTGGCTTCGGCGCTGCGTGCCTGTTCCACGGTCTGTTCCAGTTGCTGCTGCCAATGCTCGGCGCTGCTGTGTTCGCCGAGTAATTGCCCGAGTGTGTGCTGGCTCGCCTGTTGCTGCTCGGCCAGCCCGGTGAATTGCTGTTCGGCGGCCTGCAATTGCTGCACGCGGCTTTGCTGGCGATCCTGTTCCTTCTCCAGGTGTTGCTGGCGCTGTTGCTGCTCGGCCAATTCTTCCTTTTGTTGTTCGAGTTGCGCCAGGCGCTCGGCGATCTGCCGGTCGAGCTGCATGAAGGTCGCCGCCGGTTCGACGCGCAGCGCTTGCAGGGTCTCGGCCGGCAGCAGGTTGGCGAATGCCTTGAGTTCTTCGTCCAGACGCTGGCGGTCGTTGTTCAATTCGCGCTGTTGATTGCTCAGGTGCTGGGCCGCTTGCTGGTGCGCGGTTTCGGCATGGCGCAGTTGCTGGGTCAGGCGTGCGGCATCCTGTTGCAGGGTGAGCAGCGCGCTCTGCCGTTGCTCGTCCTGGTTGATGCTTTGGTTGAGCTGACTGTTTTGCTGGACGAGCCAGGCATCGCGTTTGGCGGCATCCTGATTCAGCAGTTGGGCTGCCAGCGGGTGCGCTTCCAGGCTCGGTGCGAGGGCTTGCTGCTGGGTCGCCAGTTGCTCCTGCTGTTGCAGCAGTTCCTTTTGCTGGGCGATCAGCCCGCCGACTTCGGCACGCAGGTCAGTGAGTTTTTCCTTGAGCAGGTCGACGGCCTTTTGCGCGTTGGCCTGTTCGCTTTCATCAAAGCGACCGAGGCTTTGCAGCAAGGCTTCCGGCTGATGATACGGATGCTCGTTGCTGCCGCAGACCGGACATGGCTGATCGTCCTGCAACTGCGCGCGCAGCTCTTCGACACTGGCACTGCGCGCCAAACGCTGACGCTCCAGCAGTTCGCGAGTGACGTTGAGGGTCTGTTCGGCAACGCTCAGATCAGCCTTGGCCTTGACCCCGTCCTGGGTCAGGCGTTCGCGCTCCTGCTGCGCGGTGAGCTGGCGCTGTTGCAGCTCGGCGCTGCGTTTGTCCAGGTCCTGCTGGCTGGCCCACAGGCGCGCAAGGTCTTCGACGGCGCGCAGTTGCTTGCGGTTGTCCTGCAACAGGCTACCCAGGATGCCGATCTGTTCGGCGACGGCATCCGGTTCGGCACCGGCCTCCTTGAACAGCACCTCCAGTTGCTGCTTCTGCGCGGTGAGCGCCTGGTCGGTGCTCGCGGCGTTTTGTTCGAGGCTGGCCAGTTCGGCCTGGCCCTGATTCAGTCGATTGCCGATCAGCATCAACTGTTGCAGGCGATCACGGTAGGCATTCCAGGCATCGCTCAGCGGTGCCAGATGCGTGCTTTGCTCAAGCCCGGTGGCGATGCGCTGCAAGTCCCCGGCGCCTCGGGCTTGCTGATCGAGCAAGGTCTGAATCGTGCCCTGGCCCTGGGCGCAGGCCTGTTGCGCCTGCTGCCTGGCTTCGGCGCTGAGGGCTGTGTCCTTGGCCAGGCGGGCGAGGGTGCTTTGGGCTTCGAAGGCCTGACGCAGCAACGGCGCGCTGTCGGCTTGTCGCTGTTGGGTTTCGCTCAAGGCGATCCGGGCGCTGCTCAGCTGTTGCTCAAGCTGCGTCTGGTGCTCACCGAGTTCGCCATGTTGCTCCGTCTGCAAGGCAATTTGCGTCGCCAAGGGTGTCAGCAGCGCGTCAACCTCGGCTTTACGGGCGAACTGGTGCCGTTGCGGGGCCAGCTGTTCGAGACGGGTGAGCCTCAACCGCTCGCTGGCCAAGGCCTCCCAGTGGGTCTGCGCCGATTGCAGTTGTTCGCTGGCGGCCAGATGCTCGTCCTGCAATCGACGCAGGTCCTTGAGCCAGGTGTCCTGCAGTTCAAGCTGTTTGAGTTGTGCCTGTTGGGTCTTGAGTTGTTGCTGCGCCTGGCTGAAGCGCTCATCCAGTTCCGCGCGGGCTTCGGGTGACAGCGGCGTTACCCCGCTGGCCTGATCCTGCAGCAGCTTGTGCGCCTCGCGGGCCTCCTTGGTCTTGTCGAAGGCCCGACGACCGAGACGGGTGTAGAGCGCGGTGTCGGTGAGTTTTTCCAGCAGTTCGCTGCGGTCGTTGTCGTCGGCCTTGAGGAACGCGCTGAACTCGCTTTGCGCCAACATTACCGCGCGGGTGAATTGTTCGAAATTCAGCCCCAGCGCGGCTTCGAGCTGAGTCTTGTATTCGCCTTTCTGGCTGGCGAGCAATTGATCCTGATCGATGTCACGCAAGCTCTGGCGGCTGGCCTGCAGCTTGCCAGCGGCCTTGTCCCGGGCGCGATTGGCCTCCCAGCGGGCGCGGTAGCGGCGGCCGTCGACGCCGACGAAATCCACTTCCGCATAGCCTTCACCCGTGCCGCGACGCAGCAGGGTGCGCGGGTCGCCGGTAGCGATTTCGCCGTCGGCATCCGGCACCTTGGCGTCGCGCCCGGTGTTGTTCAGGCGCGGTACGGCGCCAAACAGCGCCAGGCACAGGGCATCGAGCAAGGTGCTTTTACCAGCGCCGGTGGGGCCGGTGATGGCGAACAGTCCGGCACTGGCCAGGGGTTCGGCAGTGAAGTCGATTTCAAATGGCCCGGCCAGGGAGGCGAGGTTTTTCAGGCGGATCGCGAGGATTTTCATGGTTGTTCGCTCTCCATCTGCACGTCCTGCAACAGCTCGGCAAAGTCCTTGAGGGTCTGTTCGTCGACCTCGCTGCCGTAGTTGTCCTGCCAGGCGCGGCTGAACAGTTCCTGAGGCGTGAGTTGGTCCAGTTCGATCAGCGCGCTGCCTTCGTCGGCACCGTCACGGCCGCCGTTGCCGGCGTACTCGGCGGCGATGCGCACCAGGCGCACGGCCTTGCCTTGCAGGGCGGTTTCCACTTGATTGCGCAGGTCAGGCTGCGGCTCGTCGAGGCGCACCCGCACCTCCAGCCATGGCTGGCGCTGGATGTCGGCCAACAGGTCGATGTTCGGCAAATCCGCCAGTTGCACCAGGATCTCGCTCAATGGCG
Source organism: Pseudomonas sp. GW823-FHT02E01 (assembly GCF_058797535.1). Lineage (NCBI taxonomy): Bacteria > Pseudomonadati > Pseudomonadota > Gammaproteobacteria > Pseudomonadales > Pseudomonadaceae > Pseudomonas > Pseudomonas sp. GW823-FHT02E01. Next base: position 283,215 of record NZ_JBXAJS010000003.1, read on the forward strand.
CCGGGCCGATGCGTTGCAGGTTGACCGCGCGGGGGATCAGTTTCGGCTCGACGCTGAGCAGGGTTTCGCCATCGAGTTTGATGTCGAGGATCTGGTGCTGATAGCTGATCTCGGAGAACGACAACGGAATCGGCGAGCCGCTGTAGCGGATGCGCTCCTCGCCATTGACCTTCTGCGGCTTGTGCAAGTGACCGAGGGCAACGTAACTGATGCTCGGTCCGAACAGGCTGGCGGGCAGGGCTTCGGCATTGCCGATGATCAGGCTGCGCTCCGAGTCTTCCGACACCGAACCGCCCGCCATGTGCGCGTGACTGATGGCGATCAGCGCCTGGCCTTTCTTGCGCTTTGCGTTCGCCGCCTCGATCAGCCATTCATGGACCTGGCCAATGCCACGCAGGTAGTTGTCGCCCAGATGCGCGCCGGTGACTTCGGCAGGGCGCAGGAACGGCAGCGCCAGGCACCAGGCGACGGTTTTGCCCTTGGCATCCGGCAGCGGCAACAGCAAACGCTCGGCATCCAGTTGCCCGTCATCCAGCCACAACACACGGCCCAGCGCATGCGTGCGCAAGCGGCGCATCAACGGCGCGGGCAGTTCGATCCGCGAGCCGGAATCGTGGTTGCCGGCAATCATCACGATGGTCAGCAACGGCTGCTGTTCGTGGGCGCTGACGATGAAGTCGTAGAGACGCTCCTGGGCTTTGACCGGCGGATTGACCGTGTCGAAGATATCGCCGGCAATCAACAGCACATCCGGCTGGTCGAGCTTCAATTGACGCAACAGCCACTCGAGAAAACAGCCGTGTTCGAAATCGCGATCCTGGCCGTGCAGGTTCTGCCCGAGGTGCCAGTCGGAGGTGTGAAACAAGCGCAAGGCGAACTCCGCTACAAAATAGGTAATGGCCGCGTGAAAAATGAAGGCGGCGAAAGGGGGAAGAGTTTACTGGTAAACCGGTCGGGTGTGGTTGCACACCAAATTTCTTATGGCAGGGAGTTCTGTGGCGAGGACGGCTGCCTGTGGCGAGGGGGCTTGCCTGTGGCGAGGGGGCTTGCCCCCGTTGGGCTGCGGAGCGGCCCCAGATTTTTTTCTGGTACACCGAGCCGCCCGGATTTACGGACGCTTCGCGCCCGAACGGGGGCAAGCCCCCTCGCCACAAATGCATCTTTGTCGCCAGGTCGGTGTTTACTTGGGATAAAGCGGCGGCAACCCACTGTCACCGACAGGGTCCTGAACCCGTTCGGCCATCGGGATCGCCTTGATCGCCCGCCACAGTTCGTCACCTTGCCAATACTGGCCGGTTTCGCTGTACAGCGCGCCGTTCAGGCCGTCGAGGGCGTCGGACAGAGGTACGAAGCGGGCGGCCATGTCGGCCAGGGTTTCCGGCTGCTGGCGGGCCCAGGCGTCGAGAGCCTGGCGGGTGGCGTGGGAGTCGTTGGCCTGGCAGGCGCGCTTGAGGTCGTCGAGCACGGTGCGCGGGCTCGGGCCGGTTTGCGCGACACGCGCCACCGCCGGTTGCCAGCGGGCACGCCACCAGAGGCCAAAGCCGAGCAGGGTGGTGCAGGCCAGGATCAAGGTACTGAGCTTCCAGCGCCAGAGTGCTTCGCTGTCGACGCTGGCATCGACCGGTGAGGCGCCGGCCGGGGTGTCGGCCAGCAGGCTCGGATTGGCCACCACGTGCAGCGTGCGAGCAGGCAGGCTGCTGTGTTCCAGATGATCTTCGAAGGTGTTCCACCAGACCACGTTGACGGTGGGCAGCTCGATGGCGCCGGTCCTTGTCGGCACCAGGGCCTCGCGGTCTTCACGACTGCCGACCAGGCCGCGTTCGCTGTTCTGGTTGCCGAGCACCGGTTGATCCGGGTAGCGGCGCAGGCCGCCGACGTCGGTGCCGGGCAGCGGTGGCAGTTGGGTGCTGGACAAGCCTTCGGCCTTCACCGTCAGGCTGCGGGTCAGCGAATCGCCGACCTGAGTGTGATCCGGCTCCGGGTTCCAGATTTCGCTCAGGGTCAGGCTGCGGGCAGGCAGCCAGGGCGCGTCGGCCGGATAGGTGAGGGGCTTGGCCTTGACCGTCAACAGCAGTTCGGCCGAGGTGACGCGCATCAGCTTGCCGGCTTTTGGCCCCTGGGCTGCGTCCTGTACCGGTTGTGGGTCGACCAGCGCGGCGTTGAAGACCTGTGCCGGAATGATCAGTTCGCCGCTGTGTTGCGGGTAGATCGCGTAGCGCATTTCGATCACGCCATGGCGCAGGCCGTCGATGTCCTTTTCGTAGGTGCGTGAGTCGCCCAATTGTTCGATGCGTGCGTCAGGTATCTGCAAGGGTGGCAGGCTGCTGTCGTCGTACAGCGACACCGAATGGTAGATGCGCAGGGTCAGGACCGCCTGGGCCTGCACGTACACGCTGGTTTGATCGAGGCTGGCATCGATGAACACCGCGGCCCGCTGGTTCGGGTTGTCCGGTGTTGCGCTCTCGACCACTTGCAGGGTGATCGGCTGGCTCTGCAATTCCCCCAGTTGCAATGACGGAATCACCACGCTGCCGTTTTGCCGGGGCAGGAGGGTGACGATCCAGCGGGTGGTGGCCTGGTTTTCTCCGCTCAGGGTGTTCAGCTGGTTGACCTGGCGTGTGCCGCGCACTTCGAACAACGGCTCCAGCGCCGCCAGGTCCGGTTTGCCGAACTGAGTGACATCGCTGGATTCCAGGGTCAGCTCGACCGTCTCGCCTGAGCTCAGGCGACTGCGATCAACACTGGCGACCAGTTCTGCTGCCTGTGCCTGAACGGTGCAGAACAACAGGCCATGCAGCAGCGCGAGCAATAAAACGGTGAAGCGGGTCATCGAGTTTCTTCCTGATCCTGATGTTGTTGCTGTTCGTACCAGAATTTGCGCCTGAGCAGTTCACCGGGGTCATCCGGGATCTGTCGCAGCCATTGCTCCAGTGCCTGGCGCTGCTCACCTTCGATGCTGTCGGTGGCCGGGCGCAAGGGCGGTGTGGTGTGTTGTTCGTCACCCAGTTCGCTGCCCGGAACCTCGTTGCCACCCGGTTTCGGCGGTGTGGTGGGTGGTTGTTCCTCACCCGGGCGGCTCGGTTGCCCCTCGGTTTTCGGTTCGCCGCTGCTCGAGGGTTGTGCGGCGGCACCTGGCGGTGGCTCCGGCGATTCGGCTTCGGGCCGGGCGTTGCTGGCGGCGTCTGGCTCAGGAGGAGTATTTTTCTCCTTGAGCAGGCGTTCGACCAGCGCCTTGTTGGTCAGTGCCGGACGCAAATCCGGTTGACGTTCCAGTGCCTGTTCGTAAGCGTCCAGGGCTGCCTCCAGCTCACCGCTTTTGGCCAGGGCATTGCCTCGATTGTAGTGGGAGTGGGCATCGTCGCCTTCGGCAAACCGCTCGGCGGCGCCTGCGTAGTCGCCGGCCTCATAGAGCGCCACGCCTTGCCACTGATGATTTTCGAAGCGTCGGGAGGCCTCCGCAGGGCGCTTCTGCTTGAGTAAATGCAAGCCTTGTTGATCTGGTCGCAGCCAAAGGTCTGCGAGGTCGAAGGCGTAGCTCGGTTGAGGCAGCGCCAATAGCAGCGGCAGGCACAGCAGCCAACCGCGACGCCCCGCGCAGGCCGCGAGCAGCAGCAGTGGCAGCAGCAGCCAGTACCCCTGATCGGCCCAGGTGTCCAGGCGCAAGGTCTGACCGTCGTTGCGCAAGTGGCGTGGACCGTCGAGCAGGCCAAGGGCATGCAGGTCGCTATCGTCCAGGCGCGCCTGGCGATAGCGCCCATCCAGGTCGTTGGCAAAATTTTTCAAGCCGGGCTCGTCCAGGCGCGGCACGAGAATGGCGCCTTGTTCATCCTTGAGGAAGCTGCCGTCTTCCTGGGTGATCGGCGAGCCTTCGGCGGTGCCGATGCCGAGCATCAAAAATTGAGTCGATTTGCCGTTCAGCGCGCGACGGATGCCCAGTCGCTCCTGGTCGGTCAGGGACGATCCAATCAGCAGGATCCGGCCATCGCCCAAAGCAGCCTGTTCGAGCAACGCCAGGGCCTTGAGCACCGCCAGATCGGCGCGATGACCGGCCGCTGGCATCAACGACGGTTTCAGTGCATCCAACAGATTGCGGCTGGTGGAAAGATCATCTGACAGCGGCACCAGTGTGTGGGCACTGCCGGCGTAGACGACGATGGCGGTTTGCGCGTCGCTGCGAATCTGTAGCAGATCAAGCACCTTGCGTCGTGCCTGTTCGAGTCGGTTGGGTGTGACGTCGGTGGCGAGCATTTCCGGGGTCAGTTCGAGAATCACCACCAGCGGATCGGCGGGCTTTTGACTGGTCTGCTCGACACGCTGCCAGCCCGGACCCAGCAGGGCGAGCACGGTCAACAGCCACGCGAGACCGAGGGCGATCCAGGGCAATTTACTGTCACGTCCACTGCCACCGCTGAGCAATGTCGTGTGAAACGCCGCAGGCAGGATCATCTGCCAGCGCCCAGCGCGCTTCTTGCGGTGCCAGAGTTGCCAGAGCAACCAGCCAAGCACCGGCAGCAACAGCAGCCACCAGGGGCGGAACCAGTACGGCCACAGCGCACTCATCGGCGCCTCCGCAGGCGCAGGCGTTTGAGACGCTGGCGCCAGTCAGGCAGCAATTGCGTTTGCAAAAACAGATCCCTGGTAAACAGGCGTTGCAACGGGTTGTCCGGCCAGAGTACGGGGGCCAGCAGCAGCATGCTCAACCACAGCGCCAGGGCCAGCGGCCAGTGATACAACGCTTGGGCCGGGCGGGCCTGGGTCGGTTGCTGGGTCACGGGCTCCAGTTGGTCAAGGGTGTCCTTGATCGATTGCAGTTCCTTGCCATCGTGGGCGCGGAAGTACTGACCGCCGGTGACTTCGGCGATGGCCTTGAGGGACGGCTCGTCGAGGTCCAGGCTCGGGTTCACGCCGAGGAAACCCACGGAACCGCTTTGCTCTGGATCGGCGCCAATGCCGATCGGATAGATTTTCACGCCTTCCTTGGCCGCCAGCCGGGCGGCGGTGAACGGGTCGATTTCACCGCCATTGTTGGCGCCGTCGGTGACCAGAATCAGCACGCGACTTGTTGCCGGACGCGAGCGCAGGCGCTTGAGGGCCAGGCCGATAGCATCGCCGATGGCGGTGTTTTTGCCGGCAATGCCGATACGCGCTTCATCGAGCCAGACGCGCACGGTGTGGCGGTCGAAGGTCAGCGGCGCCTGCAGGTAGGCCTGGCTACCGAACAGGATCAGGCCGACCCGGTCACCTTCGCGGCTTTCGAGGAAATCGCCGAGCAGGTGCTGGACCAACGCCAGTCGGCTCACTTCTTCGTCCTGCCACTGCATGTCAGGGAAGTCCATGGAACCGGAAACGTCCACCGCCACCAGCAAGTCACGGCCACTGGCGGCAATCGGCAAGGGTTCGCCGAGCCATTGCGGGCGTGCCGCCGCGACCAGCAGCAACAGCCACAGCACTATGAACGGTGCCTGCTGGCGCCATGCTGGCAGGTTGGCCCGGGCGCGACGCCCGGCGAGGCCTTCCAGGTCGCTGAGGAAGCTGACCTTGAGCGCCGGTTCGCCACTGTCGGCCACCGGCAATATGATGCGCATCAGCCACGGCAGCGGCAGAAGGGCAAAAATCCACGGCCAGGCGAACTCAAACATGCTTGCGAATCCATGTGTCGACGGCCTGGGTCAGGCCGGCGATGGCCTTGTCGTCGAGTTTGCATTCGGGTTTGTAGGCGCCTTCGACCAGCACCATCCAGCGAGTCAGGCCGGCGGCCGGGCAGCGATTGTCGAGGAACGCCAGCCATTTTCGCCCGTTGAGGGTGTGGCTCTGGCTGTAGGGGTAATGGTTGCGGCACAGGCGTTTGAGCAAACCGTTGAGTTGCTGCAGCCAGGCACCGGCCGGCGCACCGTCATAGGGTTTGGGCATCAAGGCCAGCTCCGCCAGGGCGGCAAGACGCACCGGGTCAAGCGGCTGTTCTGCACGCACCACGGGACGCCTGTCCGGAATAAAACGACGCAGCTTCCACAGGCCCAAACCGATCAGCGGCACCAACAGAAGCAGCAACCACCAACCCGGTGCCGGAGGCCAGAATTCCACCGGTGGCGGGGATATCAGTGGTTGCAGTTGATCAAGGCTGCTCATCGACCTTTCCCCGGTTTCTGTGGGTTCAGGTACTCGCGCAGTTGCTCGACCATCTCGCTCTGAGTGCTCAACGGCATCATCAGCACCCGCAGTTTTTGCGCGAGCAGCTCCCAGCGCGCGATACGCACTTCAGCCTGGGCCCGGTAAGCCTGGCGCAGGTCGAAATTCAGCGTATCGAGTTCCAATTGCGCTCCGCGCTCGGCGAAACGTAAAAGGCCGGCGGCGGGCAGGGCATGATCCAGCGGATCGGACACCGGCAGCAGCAACAGATCGCAATGACGCGATAACAGGCTCAGCTGTTGCTCGGCGCTTTCCGATAGCGCGCGTTCGTCGCAAATCACAATGACAAGGCTGCCCGGACGTGACACCTCACGCGCTCGGCGCAAGGCAATGCCAAAGGCGTCGCGGTCCGGCTCGCCCTCGGTGGTCAGCGACCGGTTGACCCGCACCAGCCGGTTGAGCAACTGCAGCAGGCTTTGCTTGCTGCGCCGAGGCTTGATTTCATAGTGCTCATTGTCGCCATACACCAGCCCGCCGACCCGGTCGTTGTGGCCCAGGGCTGCCCAACCGATCAGGCTCGCGGCCTGGGCGGCGAGCACCGACTTGAACATCAGGCCCGACCCGAAAAACAGCCGGTGGCTTTGTTCGACCATGATGAATATCGGCCGCTCACGTTCTTCGTGGAACAGTTTGGTGTGAGGCTCCTGGGTGCGCGCGGTCACACGCCAGTCAATGGTGCGCACATCGTCGCCGGCCTGATAGACCCGCACCTGATCGAAGTCGACGCCACGCCCGCGCAATTTGGAATGGTGCAGGCCGATCAGCGGGCTGCGTTGGCCAGGCGTGGAAAACAGCTGCACTTCGCGCACGCGATGGCGCATCTCGATCAGGTCGGCGAGGCTGACACGGATGCCCGGCTCGGGCGGCAGGCTGGCGTTCATCGGGGTCAAGCGACGGCTACGACGTCGAGAATCCGCTGGACCACACGGTCCTGATCGATGCCAGCGGCTTCGGCTTCAAAGGAAAGAATGATGCGATGGCGCAGCACGTCGAACAGCACGGCCTGGATGTCTTCCGGGCTGACGAAATCACGCCCGGCCAGCCAGGCGTGGGCGCGGGCGCAGCGGTCCAGGGCAATCGAGCCTCGGGGGCTGGCGCCGTAGGCGATCCACTCGGCCATTTCCGGATCGAATTTGGCCGGGGTGCGGGTGGCCATGACCAGTTGTACCAGGTACTCCTCCACGGCGTCGGCCATGTACAGACCGAGGATTTCCTTGCGTGCGACAAAAATCGTCTGTTGAGTAACCCGACGCTCAGGCTTCGCTTCGCCGTTCAGGGCTTCCCCACGGGCTTGCTGCAGAATCCGGCGCTCGACAGTGGCATCGGGAAAGCCGATTTTCACGTGCATCAGGAACCGGTCAAGCTGGGCTTCCGGCAACGGGTAGGTGCCTTCCTGCTCGATCGGGTTCTGCGTGGCCATCACCAGGAACAGCGGCGACAGCTCGTAGGTGCTGCGCCCGACACTGACTTGCCGCTCGCCCATGGCTTCGAGCAAGGCCGACTGGACCTTGGCCGGGGCGCGGTTGATTTCGTCCGCCAATACCAGGTTGTGGAAGATAGGGCCTTGCTGGAACACGAAGCTGCCGGTTTCCGGGCGGTAGATTTCCGTACCGGTAATGTCGGCCGGCAACAGGTCAGGGGTGAACTGGATGCGGTGGAACTGCGCTTCGATGCCTTCGGCAAGTTCTTTGATGGCCTTGGTCTTGGCCAGGCCAGGAGCACCCTCGACCAGCATATGGCCGTCGGCGAGCAGGGCGATGAGCAATCGCTCGATGAGTTTTTCCTGGCCGAGAATCTGCGTTGAAAGAAAGGTTCGCAGCGCTAGCAGCGCTTCACGATGTTCCATCGATGACTGTTCCTGCAAAAGGGTGGCCGAGGACGTTCGAAATGCGCCAGGGCTGGGGGCGTTACTTTAATCCATCGCGGGGGGTGGCGACTAACGGCATTTTGCGCAAAGTGCGGGAAAAGATGGGTGAAATTGTTGGAGGTTCGTTCCATTTCAGTATTGTGGCGGGCTTACTGACGCCATCGCGAGCAAGCTCGCTCCCACAGGGGACCACGCCGTCACTGAGGCATGCAATCAAATATGGGAGCGAGCTTGCTCGCGATGAGGTCGGAACAGGCGCTGATATTCAGAGCTGGCTAATGAAGGTGCCAGTGCCATCAAGAATGTTCTTCAAGGTCAGCTCAACTTCATCCATATCCACCATGTCGGCATCAAAGGTGATTTCCAATACATCGTCGCCGTTGAGCGCATCGGCATCAGCCGCGGCAATTTCGATCTTCAGCAGGGAAGGGCTCAGGGTGACTTTCACGCCGTCCAGGGTCGAAGGCTCGCCGTCCAGAGTGATTTCCAGCTCGTCTTCATCCGGGTAGCGGCTCATCAGGAACATTTCGCCCTGGTCGCTGTGGCAGCAGAGCATGGCCATGTTGTCTTCTTCGTCGTCGCAAGGGTTGACGATCAGGAGGGCGGTGGTCATTTGCATGGGAAATTCCAGATGTTTGGCTGTAGCGTGCGATTGTGCCAGTGCGAAGGTTTTTTTGCTGGATTGTATTGAGTGGCTATGAAATTCAACACTGCGTATCTGCAGGAGAAACCGGTCCAAGTTCAACTGCCTAGCAGTTCTGCTAGTGGTTACCTATTCATATCTCTCCAATAATCATATTTCCATGATTTTGATTTGTTGGAGCCCCTCTATGCACGGCATGCAGAAAACAACACTTACCCGCTATCAGTACGATGCGCTGGATCGACTGATGAGTACCAGCCCGTTGGATGACGCGGAGCGTCAGCGGTTTTACTCTGAAGACCATCTGGTTACGGAGGTGCGGGGTACAGAGACGGTTTCGATTGTTCAGAGCGCCGGGCAGCTCCTTGCGCAGCAGCAACGAAGTGGAGAAAAAATTGAAGTCGGTTTGTTGGCATCGGATCTTTTACGCTCTGTACTGGCCGCACTCCAAATGAGTCGTCACATACCCATTGCTTATTCTCCATACGGTCATCGTCCTTTGGAAAGCGGATTGGCGAGTGTGCTGGGTTTCAATGGTGAACAATCAGATCCAGTAACTGGTCACTACTTGCTTGGTAATGGCTATCGTGCTTTTAATCCGTCTTTGATGCGCTTTAATAGCCCTGATAGTTTGAGTCCATTTGGAAATGGTGGGTTGAATAGTTATGCTTACTGCAAGGGTGATCCTGTGAATATGACTGATCCTACGGGGCATTCATTTTTATACAGGTGGTTGGCGTTGGCTCCTGAGTTCGCCGGTCAAGGATTTTTAGGTAAAGGTATTAGTGGTTATAGAAAAGTCGCCGACGGTTTGGTGGCATTTGCTTACGAATCTCGCAAAGGGAGTAAGGTAGTAATTTGGGGGCACGGAGCGCCTGGCACAATTGGGACTGCTAATGGCGATTCGCTCGATGCAGCCCGGCTAAACAAACTTCTGGAAAAAAATGGTATTTTTGCTAGTGAATTTGATAGCTATCAAATAGCTTCATGCAGTTCAGCAGATGCTGTGGGTCAGTCGAGTTCGCTCGCTGAAACTCTTTCTCAAATTGTTGGGCGTCCCGTGAAGGGTTATCACGGGAGAGTGGGTTTTGTTAGTGACCCGGCAGAAATTGTTGGTAATGAAATTCCTGAAGTTATAAATTTTGCGATAGTAAAAGATCGTTCGGCATTAAGTCGGGCGAGTATGAAACATCTTGATTATCAGTATAAACCCGAGACTTTTTACCCTGAATCGAAAGCGCCATCAAAGCCGGCTGCCAACATTAGGAGGGGCTGATCTCCATTTTGAGGTTATTGCACGAGTCGAATAAGCCTGATGTCCCCATTCCAAGTTGTCAGTCAAGGCATACTCGTCACCTGCATCATGCAAGCAAAATGAGATGCTGGGACCGTAATCACCCTTGCCGGTCATATTGACACCAGCGTCCTGCAAACTCGTGCATAAAACGCCCAAAATCCCATACGAATGCTAGTGTTGTTCGATGCACACGCCAAGAGCAGCGTACCGTTGACCGAATATGTCGCAGCACCGCAAGCACGGGCCTTGCCGCACTCGTTAAGCTGCGCAACGGATGAGCACCCGTAAAGACATTGCGCTGCACGCAGTCCAGTCGTTTTTGCAGATGCCCATTCACGGAAGGTGAATGTGACCTGAGTGTCTCGTCCAGCTTCACCCACCTGTCACCCTGTTTCCTCTGCCCGAGAATCAGGAACCGGGTGACGGACCACCCCGAAAGGGGTTTTGCACGCGACGCTTTCATCAATAACAAGCCCAAGCGGAGTACCACAGATGGCGTTCTTCACCGCAGCCAGCAAAGCCGACTTCCAGCACCAACTGCAAGCGGCACTGGCGCAGCACATCAGTGAACAGGCACTGCCACAAGTGGCGCTGTTTTCTGAACAATTCTTCGGCATCATTTCCCTTGACGAGCTGACCCAGCGTCGGTTGTCCGACCTTGCTGGCTGCACCCTTTCTGCATGGCGCATGCTTGAGCGCTTTGATCACGCGCAGCCGCAAGTGCGCGTCTACAACCCGGATTACGAACGCCACGGCTGGCAGTCGACCCATACCGCGGTCGAAGTGCTGCACCACGACCTGCCTTTCCTGGTGGACTCGGTGCGTACCGAGCTGAACCGCCGCGGCTACAGCATCCATACCCTGCAAACCACCGTGCTGAGCGTGCGTCGTGGCAGCAAGGGCGAGTTGCTGGAAATCCTGCCTAAAGGCACCCAGGGCGACGACATTCAGCAAGAATCGCTGATGTACCTGGAAATCGACCGCTGCGCCAACACCGCCGAGCTCAATGTGCTGAGCAAAGAACTGGAGCAGGTGCTCGGTGAAGTCCGCGTGGCCGTCGGCGATTTCGAGCCGATGAAGGCCAAGGTCCAGGACATCCTGACCAAGCTGGACAACAGCCAGTTCGCCGTCGATGGCGACGAGAAGAACGAAATCAAGAGCTTCCTGGAATGGCTGGTGGGCAACCACTTCACCTTCCTCGGCTACGAAGAGTTCGTGGTCAGCGACGAAGCCGATGGCGGCCATATCGTCTATGACAAGGACTCCTTCCTCGGCCTGACCAAGCTGCTGCGTGCCGGCCTGACTTACGATGACCTGCGCATCGAAGACTACGCCGTGAACTACCTGCGCGAACCGACCCTGCTGTCGTTCGCCAAGGCCGCGCACCCAAGCCGTGTACACCGTCCGGCTTACCCGGACTACGTGTCGATCCGCGAAATCGACGCCGACGGCAAGGTCATCAAGGAATGCCGTTTCATGGGTCTGTACACCTCGTCGGTGTATGGCGAGAGCGTGCGGGTGATCCCGTACATCCGCCGCAAGGTCGAGGAAATCGAACGCCGTTCCGGTTTCCAGGCCAAGGCTCACCTGGGCAAGGAACTGGCGCAGGTGCTCGAAGTGCTGCCGCGCGACGATCTGTTCCAGACCCCGGTGGACGAGCTGTTCAGCACCGTGATGTCGATCGTGCAGATCCAGGAACGCAACAAGATTCGCGTGTTCCTGCGCAAAGACCCGTACGGCCGCTTCTGCTACTGCCTGGCCTACGTGCCGCGTGACATCTATTCCACCGAAGTGCGCCAGAAGATCCAGCAAGTGCTGATGGATCGCCTGAAAGCCTCGGACTGCGAGTTCTGGACCTTCTTCTCCGAGTCCGTGCTGGCCCGCGTGCAGTTGATTCTGCGCGTCGACCCGAAAAACCGCCTCGATATCGACCCGCTGCTGCTGGAAAAAGAAGTGGTGCAGGCCTGCCGCAGCTGGCAGGACGACTACGCCGCCCTGACCGTTGAAAGCTTCGGTGAAGCCCATGGCACCAACGTGCTGGCCGACTTCCCGAAAGGCTTCCCGGCCGGTTACCGCGAGCGTTTCGCAGCCCACTCGGCTGTGGTCGACATGCAGCACCTGCTGAGCCTCAACGAAAAAAATCCGCTGGTGATGAGCTTCTACCAGCCGCTGGGTCAGGTTTCCGGCCAGCGCATGCTGCACTGCAAGCTGTACCACGCCGATACCCCGCTGGCGCTGTCCGACGTGCTGCCGATCCTGGAAAACCTCGGTCTGCGCGTGCTGGGTGAGTTCCCATATCGCCTGCGCCACAACAGTGGCCGCGAGTTCTGGATTCACGATTTCGCGTTCACCGCCGCCGAAGGCCTGGAACTCGACATCCAGCAGCTCAACGACACGCTGCAGGACGCATTCGTCCACATCGTGCGTGGCGATGCCGAGAACGACGGGTTCAACCGTCTGGTACTGACCGCCGGCCTGCCATGGCGCGACGTGGCGCTGCTGCGTGCCTACGCCCGCTACATGAAGCAGATCCGTCTGGGCTTCGACCTGGGCTATATCGCCAGCACCCTGAACAACCACACTGATATCGCTCACGAGCTGACCCGGTTGTTCAAGACCCGTTTCTACCTGGCGCGCAAGCTGACCGGCGAAGATCTGGGAGACAAGCAGCAACGCCTGGAACACGCGATCCTCAGCGCCCTGGACGACGTCCAGGTACTGAACGAAGACCGCATCCTGCGTCGCTACCTGGACCTGATCAAGGCCACCCTGCGCACCAACTTCTACCAGACTGACGCCAACGGCCATAACAAGTCGTACTTCAGCTTCAAGTTCAACCCGCACTTGATTCCCGAGCTGCCCAAGCCTGTACCGAAGTTCGAAATCTTCGTTTACTCGCCGCGTGTCGAAGGCGTGCACCTGCGCTTCGGCAACGTGGCCCGTGGTGGCCTGCGCTGGTCCGACCGTGAAGAAGACTTCCGTACCGAAGTCCTGGGCCTGGTAAAAGCCCAGCAAGTGAAGAACTCGGTGATCGTGCCGGTGGGTGCGAAGGGCGGCTTCCTGCCGCGTCGCCTGCCACTGGGCGGCAGCCGTGACGAGATCGCGGCCGAGGGCATCGCCTGCTACCGCATCTTCATTTCGGGTCTGTTGGACATCACCGACAACCTGAAGGACGGCGCCCTGGTGCCGCCGGCCAACGTCGTGCGTCATGACGACGATGACCCGTACCTGGTCGTAGCGGCGGACAAGGGCACTGCGACCTTCTCCGACATCGCCAACGGCATCGCCATCGACTACGGTTTCTGGCTGGGTGACGCGTTTGCGTCCGGTGGTTCGGCCGGTTACGACCACAAGAAAATGGGCATCACCGCCAAGGGCGCGTGGGTCGGCGTACAGCGCCACTTCCGCGAGCGCGGCATCAATGTCCAGGAAGACAGCATCACCGTGGTCGGTGTCGGCGACATGGCCGGTGACGTGTTCGGTAACGGCTTGCTGATGTCCGACAAGCTGCAACTGGTCGCAGCGTTCAACCACCTGCACATTTTCATCGATCCGAACCCTGAGCCGGCGTCGAGCTTCGCCGAGCGTCAGCGCCTGTTCGACCTGCCACGTTCGGCCTGGTCGGACTACGACACCAGCCTCATGTCCGAAGGCGGCGGTATCTTCTCCCGTAGCGCGAAGAGCATTGCGATTTCCCCGCAAATGCAGGAACGCTTCGATATCCAGGCCGACAAGCTGACCCCGACCGAACTGCTCAACGCCTTGCTCAAGGCACCGGTGGATCTGTTGTGGAACGGCGGTATCGGTACTTACGTCAAGGCCAGCAGCGAAAGCCACGCCGATGTCGGCGACAAGGCCAACGATGCACTGCGGGTGAACGGCAACGAACTGCGCTGCAAAGTCGTGGGCGAGGGCGGTAACCTGGGCATGACCCAACTGGGTCGCGTCGAGTTCGGCCTCAATGGCGGCGGTTCCAACACCGACTTCATCGACAACGCCGGTGGCGTGGACTGCTCCGACCACGAAGTGAATATCAAGATCCTGCTCAACGAAGTGGTTCAGGCCGGCGACATGACCGACAAGCAACGTAATGAGTTGCTGGCGAGCATGACCGACGAAGTCGGTGGTCTGGTGCTGGGTAACAACTACAAGCAGACTCAGGCCCTGTCGTTGGCAGCCCGCCGTGCATTGCCGCGGATTGCCGAATACAAGCGCCTGATGAACGACCTGGAAGGTCGCGGCAAGCTGGATCGCGCCATCGAGTTCCTGCCGGCCGAAGAAGCGATCAACGAGCGCATCGCCGAAGGCCATGGCCTGACCCGTGCCGAGCTGTCGGTGCTGATTTCGTACAGCAAAATCGACCTCAAGGAGCAGTTGCTGGGCTCCCTGGTGCCGGACGACGACTACCTGACCCGCGACATGGAAACCGCTTTCCCGCCAACACTGGTGAGCAAGTTCTCCGCGGCGATGCGTCGTCACCGTCTGAAGCGCGAAATCGTCAGCACCCAGATTGCCAACGATCTGGTCAACCACATGGGTATCACCTTCGTTCAACGACTCAAAGAGTCGACCGGCATGAGCCCGGCGAACGTGGCCGGTGCTTATGTGATCGTGCGTGACATTTTCCACCTCCCGCACTGGTTCCGTCAGATTGAAAACCTGGACTACAAGGTTTCCGCCGACGTACAACTGGAGCTGATGGACGAGCTGATGCGCCTGGGCCGTCGCGCCACTCGCTGGTTCCTGCGTGCCCGTCGCAACGAGCAGAACGCTGCCCGTGACGTCGCGCACTTCGGTCCGCATCTGGCGGCGTTGGGCCTCAAGCTCGACGAATTGCTCAGTGGCGAGATCCGCGAAACCTGGCAGACCCGTTATCAGGCGTACGTCGAAGCCGGTGTGCCGGAGTTGCTGGCGCGCATGGTGGCTGGCACCACGCACCTGTATACGCTGCTGCCGATCATCGAGGCTTCCGACGTGACCGGCCAGGATCCTGCCGACGTGGCAAAGGCCTACTTCGCCGTGGGCAGTGCACTGGACATCACCTGGTACCTGCAACAGATCAGCGCTCTGCCGGTTGAAAACAACTGGCAGGCCCTGGCCCGTGAAGCGTTCCGTGATGACGTCGACTGGCAGCAACGTGCGATCACCATCTCGGTCCTGCAACAGGGCGACGGTTCCCAGGAGGTGGAAACACGCCTGGACCTGTGGATGCAGCAGCATGAAGGCATGATCGAACGCTGGCGTGCCATGCTGGTGGAAATCCGTGCCGCCAGCGGCACCGACTACGCCATGTACGCGGTGGCGAACCGCGAACTGCTGGACCTGGCGTTGAGCGGTCAAGCGGTGGTGCCTGCCACCGTTGCCGCCGCCGAGCTGGAACCGGCTGCCTGATCAGGCGTTGAATGAAAAAGCCCCGCATCGAGAGATGCGGGGCTTTTTTCATTCAAGGGAAAAGACAACACGCGGGCCCATGGTTGGAACTCAGCTGTAGGGTGTTGAACTTGCGGGTGAGGAGACCTGCCTTTCCAGAATTTTCAGCTCGAACTTGGCAATGTCGCCGGACTTGTCGGTGAAGCACCTGCTGTACGCCGGATCACGCCAGATTTCTTTTTTGATAATGGCGGCGTTGCGTGCTTTCAAGTGAACGGTGGCTGTGTCACCGCTCAAATCATCAAGCGTGATGATTTGCTGATTGCTGTCCAGCAAATTGAAGGAGGTGGTATCACCGCCGGCGGCCGGGAAGGCGCCCAGGACGCCATGTTCGTTCTTGCTAAAATATTTTTGATAGTAGGCTTCGCTCAAAATCTGCATGTTGTAGTAGTCGTCATAACACCAGAAGTGGATGACCATGGCCGGCCTTTTTCTGCCACCTACAGGGAGCAGTTCTCGGCTTACAGGATCATAGGCTTCGAAGGTAGACACTATATTTGGCGGGATCGGCGATTTGAGTCTCTGAGGTTCAAAATGCCTCGAGCTCAATATCTGGTCAAAAAATGTCATGTTGACACCATTGCACTTGATGCGGGCAATGAAGGATCTTTCCTGGTCTTTAGTCATTGAGACTTCCCTGTCTGTAGAAAACGGTTGGTCGCGCTTTAACGCGGATCTAAAGATAGCGCTAATCGAAAGTCATGGTTTTGATTAATTGTGAGCAAACCCTTCCTGTCCTGGTCAGGGTTTACTCACATTATCTGCCTTGGTCTTAATACAATTTCCGCTCTGAGGTCTGGTGGATCATCGAGACGTTACTTGTCGGGCTGGTCAATAAATTACTGAGCGACTGGTCAAATTTCTGCAATGCCCTGACTTGCACGTTTTGTTGCTCGTTAATATCGGCAACAATCTCTTCACTGCGTTTATAGTCCGCCCATACCGGGCTGAGCGCTCTGGCGTCATAACCTTGTGCGGTGCCAATGTAGTTGAAGTGCCTGTCATAGAAATCGGCACTGACTTTGGACTCGACGTCCGAACTGCGCGAGGTGATCAATTGGCTGCGGCTGTCGACAATGGCTACCACATCCGGTTTCGCCGCCTTGAGGCTCTGCATGTCCGGGTACACGGTGACCGATCCGAATTGCCGTTGAAGCGAGGCTTTGACCCAATCCACCGCGAGGTCGGGTCTGGAGGTGGCGACATAGGCGTCGTGGATCTCCCGTACCAGCAGACTCTGGCCAAAACCCGTGCCGGCATTGGCCTGGTAATCCTGTAGATAGGCACGGTTAGCCTGGGTGTTTTGGCTGTACACCACACCCAAGGCCACATTGCTGCCGTTGGGAATACGAGTCGCGTTGCTGCGGCCGACCGGTTCGGTGAACACACTTTCCAGCGAAGGCCCCGCAGAGGGTGCGGTGGGAACCGAGCAGCCAGCCAAAAGCGCAACTGATAGGGTAAGCGTACTGACAAATGCAAGTTTCATTGTGTTACTCCAGTGAAACAACATCAGTAAGGAAGTTGGAATTGCCGCAAGTGTTCGGCAGTTGCTCCAGACTAAACTGCAAAGTGAAGAATGAAATAGCCGATTGCGTGGATATTAGTCGACCTATAGTTTTGTTTGATTTAAATAAGTCGGGTTAATTGCCCCGGGAAATAAAAACGCCCGAATAGCGAATTTGGGCGTGTTTATTTATGGCTATTCGATCAGCGATCAGTTTTTCAGGGGGACCAGCACCTGTTCGTCCGGCGACAACACCATGAACACCAGCAACTTGGCAGGCTCGGTAACGCTGGCGTTTTTCGATACCAGATGCTCGGAGCCGGCTGCTTCGTACCAGTATTCGCCCGCCTTGTACGTCACGGCTTTCTCGCCTTTCACGTGAGAGGTGACAGACCCTGAAAGGACGTAGGCCATGGCTGTACCGTCGTGCTTGTGGGCAATGGACGATTGGCCGGGCTTGTAGTCGACTTCGATCATCAGTGCTTTTTTGCCCGGCACGTTTTTCAGCATGTGATCCTGCAATACCGTGACTTTTTCCGAGGAGTCACCGGCTTCATGGGCGAATGCAGGGGCACCGATGGTCAGGGTCAGGGCAACAAGGGGAGCGGCACAGAAGCGCAAAACGTTCATGGTTCATTACCTGCGTTGGATAAGTTGTCATGGACAAATCTAGTCCGCAGCGGGTGACAAACAAACAGCCAATATTCGGGAAGGACAGGGGACCAATGTCTGGGCAGCTCGCTCCAGCGGGGGTAATTCTGTAGGAGCGAGCTTGCTCGCGATGGATTCAGATTCGCCGCGTTTAACCAGGAAGCACGCGTTATCGTTGACGACCATCGCGAGCGAGTTCGTTCCTACAGGGGGCCTAGCGGATCGGAAAGCTGTTGAAGTCGACGGAGTTGGCCAGTTGGCAATCGATCAGGTCGATGAAACCCTGGACTTGCGGGCTGTTGAAATGCGATCGCATGGCCTCTTCCGATTGCCAGTGGGCGCTGACGGTCCAGCGATTGGTGTCCTCGGGGCAGCGGTCGACCATATAGGATTCGCACCCGGGAAGTTCACGCAGGGTTTCGACAATCTTTTGCAGTTGCTTACCCAGTTCATCCGAGCGCCCGGCGGCGGCTTGTACCTGTACGGTATTGATCACTTCATGGGACATTGCTCACACTCCTGAATCAGGCCGGACGAATCCTGCTCATTGAGGGATAACGCCTATGCAGGATAGGCCCGGCCCCCGGGACCGCCAATAGCCAATCGCCGGATAAAACCGCAGGCCAATCCGTCAGGCCACTTGCTGCAGGATGTCGCGCAATCGGTCCAGGGCGATGTCGATGTCGAGGGTTTCGATGGCGCCAAAACCGAAAAAAAGCCCGGCCCTGGGCGTTTCCTGATAGAAAAAGCTGTCGATGGCATATAGCCCGACTTCGACTTTTTTCGCCAGTTCGATCACCAATGGAATATCCATCGGCACTTTGCACATCACCACCATGTGGAAGCCGGCAGTGGACGGTACCGCCTCCAGCCAGGGCGAAAGATCGCCGGCCATGCGCGCCAGGATCCGCTCGCGGCGCCCGGCATAGATCGTATGGCAGCGCCGGATGTGCTTGAGCAGGCAACCTTCGGCGATGAACTTGGCCAGCGCCCATTGGGGCAGGGTCGAGGTGTGCAGGTCGGTGAGCTGCTTGGCGCGCACCACGGCCTCGAGGATCGCCGGCGGCAGGATCCCGTAGCCGAGCCGCAGTTCCGGTAACAGGGTTTTGGAGAACGTCCCGACGTACGCGACGATTCCCCGTTCATCCATGCTTTGCAGGGAATCGGTGGGGCGGCCTTCATAGCGGAACTCGCTGTCGTAGTCGTCCTCGATGATGATCGCACCCAACTCATGGGCCTTGGCCAGCAGTGCTTCCCGGCGCGCCTGACTCATCGGCATGCCCAGCGGGAACTGGTGCGACGGGGTGACGTAGATCAGGCGCGTGCCGCGAGGAATCTGGTCCACCACAATGCCTTCGGCGTCCACCGGTACGCCAATGACCGTGGCGCCATGGGTGCCGAACAGCAGGCGCGCCGGCGGGTAGCCGGGGTCCTCCATGGCGACCAGGCTGCCCGGACTGATCAGCACCCGGGCAATCAGGTCCAGCGCCTGCTGCGCACCGTTGCACACCACCACATCCTCATCCTGACAATTGACCCCGCGGGAGAACGCGATGTGCTGCGCAATGGCGTTACGTAGCGCCGGCAAGCCCTCGGGCTGGCTGTATAAGCCCTTGGAACCGGCAATCTGGCGCAGTGCATGAGAGGTGCAGCGCCGCCAGTCATCCTGGGGAAACTGGCCCTTGCTGGTGGCGCCACCAATGAAGTCGTAGCGCAGCGAGCCTTCCAGGGTCGGATGACGCAGAAACACCGGCAGGTTGCGCCAGTACTCGATCACCTCGAAGCCGCCGAGTTCGGTGTGGTTCTGTTTACGCTGCACCTTCGACGAGCGCGCGTTGACATAGGTGCCTTTGCCGACCACCCCGGTGAGGAAGTTTTCGTAAGTCAGTTGGGCGTAGGTGTCGGAAATGGTCTTGCGCGAAATACCCAGTTGTTCGGCCAGCAAGCGGCTGGGGGGCAGTTGTGTCCCGGCGGTCAGGCGACCGGACTCGATAGCGCTGCGCAGTTGGTTGTACAGCTGGCCGGCCAGGTCCTTGCGACCGTTGATGACAACATGTAGTTCCATACCGGCGAGGCTCCGGGGCTGTTGGGCGCGTGTGCGTCGCGCAAGATTACTCTTATCCGCTTGTGGTACAGAAGTTGTGCAATGGAAAAACCGTCAATTGGTCTGGCGGCGGTGGTCCCCGGGGAAATCGCCTGATTGGATCTGTCATGCCCCTGCGCCAGCGACTACCGTGAAGATCACATCACGCCTGCACGAGATCGCCTCATGAACCCCCGTCTGGATTACTACAGCGCGTCGCCCAAAGCGATGAAAGCCATGATCGCCATGGAGGCCCTGGCCAGCAGCCTGAGTATCGAGCAGGCCCTGCTGCACCTGATCAAGATTCGTGCTTCGCAGCTCAATGGCTGTGCCTTTTGCACCGATATGCACTCGGTGGATGCACGGCGCCTGGGCGAAAGCGACCGGCGTCTGTATTCCATTGTGGTCTGGCGCGACAGCAACTTTTTCAATCCTCGGGAAAGAGCCGCGCTGGCCTGGACCGAGGCGGTCACGTTGCTCTCCGAAAGCCATGTGCCGGACGATGTCTACGCGCAAGCCAGGGAGCAGTTCAGTGAAAGCGAAATGGTCGACCTGACCATTGCCGTTACCACCATCAACAGCTGGAATCGCCTGGCCGTGAGCTTTCGGCAGACACCCAGCGCCTGAGTCATTGTCACAGCAGGTTCATGAACGATCCGCAGGATGCACCTGTCAGTGTCAGATCGACAGGGAGTCCTCGATGTCATTCATGGAAGCCAGCGCCCACCAGGGGGCTGCGGAATATCGTGTAGCTATTGATAAAAATGCGTCCTGGCGCCAGTTGGCGGCGGCTATCGACCCCGAACTGGCGCTGTGTTTCACCGTCAGCGCCCGTTGCGGTTGCTTCATGCAGGCCGCCCGCAGTCTCAACATCAAGACCACCCGCCTGCGCAGGCAACTGGTGCTGCTGGAAACGCAGCTCCAATGTTCGCTGTTCAACCATGGCGACAATGGTTTGAGCCTCAGCCGCGATGGCTTGCGCTTGCACGCACAATTGATCGCCCTGGCCCATGAGCGCGGTTTGCCTGTGGTCGAGCAGCCGTTGATTCGCCTGGCCGTGGCGGATTCGATCCTGCATGACATTCTCGGACGTGACCTGGTTGCACTGTTGCGGCGCAACGCCAGCGTTCGGCTGGAGATCATGACGCTCGACAGCGAGTTGGCCTTGCAGGCAGTCAGCGCCGACGTGGTGGTGTGGCTGGGCGAGACCGGATCGTCGTTACCGGGACCGAGCTTTGCCACCACCGAACCCCGGCGCCTGGCGCAACTCGATTACCTGCCGCACATTGCCAAGCGCTACTCGCGGGTTGCCTCCAGGCCGGAATGCCTGGATGACCTGGCCGATTTTCTCCTGGTGCAATGGCGGCAGGACGGCCAGGTTGAGAGCTTCCGGCCATGGAATACGCTGGTGGATCAGCGCCCGGCCGGGGTGGTGCAACTGCAATCCTGGGAGCTGATGCTGGAGATGATCCGTTGCAGTGCCGGCATCGGCCTGCTGCCGCACTACATGAGCCACTTCGACCGCGGGCTGATTGCCTTGCCGGGCCTGTTTGACCAGCCTATGCGGCGTCAGGTGTGGATGGCGGTCAATGCTGATTCCGGGGACGACGAGCAGGTACGGATGATCGTCGAATTGATCGAAAACACCTTCAGCGAGCGCCGGGAGTGGTTCGAATGAAGATAGCTTGAATAGACTGCAATCCTTGTGGCGAGGGGGCTTGTCGGACCGCCGCACCGCCCCGTTCGGTTGCGCAGCAGCCGTAATAACGGGCACTGCGGTTTGCAGGGTGAAAACGAGTATTGGTTTGTTGGGGGGCGCTACGCAACCCAACGGGGGCAAGCCCCCTCGCCACAGAGGTTTCGTTCGTTATAGAGTGAACGGCCATGTCTGCTTCAAGGATGATTCACCCATGCCAACCACCGAACCCGTCATTACCCTCGAACGCTTCAACGAATCCCATATCGAAGGCGTTGCGGCGTTGTACAACGACCCGGCCATCGCCCGTCAAACCCTGCAAATGCCGTTTCAGTCCACCGAACTCTGGCGCAGTCGCCTTGCGCTGGATAACGAACGCTTGGTGAATGTGGTGGCCCTGCATCAAGGCACGGTCATCGGCAACATTGGCCTGGAGCAGTTCTCACGCATTCGTCGCAGCCATGCCGGCAGTTTCGGCATGGGCGTTGCGGTGGCGTGGCAGGGCAAGGGGGTGGGCTCGAAGCTGCTCGCGACGGCGCTGGATATCGCCGACAACTGGATGAATCTGCAGCGCATCGAGCTTTCGGTGTATGCCGACAACGAAGCGGCCATTTCCCTGTACCGCAAGTTCGGCTTCGAAACCGAGGGCCTGTTCCGCGACTACGCCGTGCGTGACGGCGTGCTGGTGGACACCTTGAGCATGGCGCGCCTGCGCCGCACGCCCAAGGCCGGTTGAGTCAGCCACCCAAGGCGAAAGCCACCGCCTCCTGCGCATTCAGTCCGGCGGTGGCAGTACCGCTCACGCTTTTACTCGTACGCCCGCCACGCGCATCTGCCATGCTTAATGTCCGCAACACCGCTTCAACCAAAGGAACACCGCTATGGACGATGTACAGCAACTGGGCGAAATGCTTCGCCACTACGCCGAAAGCGAAGCGCACAAAAAGCAAGTGTTCGAGTCGCAATCGGCCGAGTGGGCGAAGCGCATTGGTGCGCTGTTCGATCAGATCCAGCAGTGGTTGGAACCGGTCAAGGCACCTGACCTGCTCGTAGTGAACCGCGAAGTGTACGTCGCGTCGGGGCCGAGTGTTCCGGTGGAGAGCTCTCCGTTCAAGACCGAAAAGCTGAGCATCCTGATCACTGGCAAACCGGTGGAATTCGTGCCGGAGGTGATGGGTGTCGGCGGGCAGATTTCCGTGGCGGTGATGGGCTTTACAGCAGCACGTTATGGCAGCGTGTCACTGGTGTGTCTGCCGCCATCCACTGGCTGGCAGTGGCGCAAGACCAATGGCTTGAAAGACCCGGACACTTTTGAGTTCGATGCAAACTTCCTGGCGCAACAACTGCAAAGCCTGATTCCCCGGGAGCGTGCCTGAAATCTCGACATACAACCCTGTGGGAGCGAGCTTGCTCCCACAGTAATCGGTGCCACATCAGATATCGAGGGTTTCCCAATCCGGGTTCGCCTCTTGCGGCGGCAGTGTTCTAACGGTTTTTCCGGTCGCCAATTCCACCCGCCGCGCCACTTCCGGGTCATCCGCAAACGGGATCAGGCTTGCATCGTCCAGGCTCTCGGCGGTCTGGTGGCGCAGACAATACTCGACGGCGAACCACAAAAATGCCACACCCAGAATGTTCAATATGACTTCAATCATCAGGCAAACCGCGCCTCGCGTTCGGCTATCGCCACGTCCGTTACCCGCACCGTGCGCCACACGTTGTAGGCCATCAGCAGCATGCCGCTGAGGAAGAACACCCCGCCGGCAAAGCGCACGACGAATCCCGGATGGCTTGCCTGCAAGGCTTCGACGAAGGAGTAGGTCAGCGTGCCGTCATCGTTGATCGCGCGCCACATCAGGCCCTGGGTGATGCCGTTGACCCACATCGAGGCGATGTACAGCACGGTGCCGATGGTCGCCAGCCAAAAGTGCAGGTTGATCAGCGGCGTGCTGTGCATCTGATCGCGCCCGAATACCTTCGGCACCATGTGATAGGTCGCACCGAACGTAATCATCGCCACCCAGCCCAGCGCCCCGGCGTGCACGTGGCCGATGGTCCAGTCCGTATAGTGGGAGAGGGCGTTGACGGTCTTGATCGCCATCATCGGCCCCTCGAAGGTCGACATGCCGTAGAACGCCAGGGACAACACCAGGAAACGCAGGATCGGGTCGGTGCGCAACTTATGCCAGGCACCGGACAGGGTCATCATGCCGTTGATCATTCCGCCCCAACTCGGCGCCAGCAGGATCAGCGACATGGCCATGCCCAGCGACTGCGCCCAGTCCGGCAGCGCGGTGTAGTGCAAGTGGTGCGGGCCGGCCCAGATGTACAGGGTGATCAGCGCCCAGAAGTGCACAATCGACAGGCGATAGGAATACACCGGCCGGCCCGCCTGTTTCGGCACGAAGTAATACATCATCCCCAGGAAACCGGTGGTCAGGAAAAAGCCCACGGCGTTGTGCCCGTACCACCATTGCACCATGGCGTCGGTAGCCCCGGAATACACCGGATAGGACTTGAACCAGTCGACTGGAATCGACAGGTGATTGACCACGTGCAGCATGGCGATGACCACGATGAATGCACCGAAAAACCAGTTGCCGACGTAGATGTGTCTGGTCTTGCGTTGCACTACGGTAGTGAAGAACACCACGGCGTATGCAATCCAGACCACGGTCATCCACACCGCGCCGGTGAATTCGATTTCGGCGTATTCCTTGGTGGTGGTGTAGCCCAGCGGCAGGGTGATCAGCATCACCACAATCACCGACTGCCAGCCCCAGAACGTGAAGGCAGCGAGTGTGTCCGAGAACAGCCGTACCTGGCAGGTACGTTGCACCGCGTAATAGCTGGCGGCGAATTGCGCGCTGCCGGCGAAACCGAAAATCACCAGGCTGGTGTGCAGCGGGCGCAAGCGGCCGAAGGTGGTCCACGGCAGGTCCAGGTTCATCTGCGGCCACACCAGTTGCGAGGCGATCCACACGCCCATCGCCATCCCCACGATGCCCCAGATTACGGTCGCCACGATGAATTGGCGGACGACCTTGTAGTTATAGGCCTGTCCGATGGTTGTTGTGCTCATGGTCAATGCTTCCTCGGTTGCAATGCCGTGCACTGTAAAAACACCGGTAAAAACAAAACAGGCTCAGGGAAAATTCATTTGTGCGGATCAGATTTTTCGCCACTCCTGTGGCTTTCAGTCGTGTTCTGATACGGTTTTTTAGAGTTCAAGTGAATCTGTAACGTACTGCGCCGCAAGCTCATAGTCGTTACCTCGAAACGAGCCGCAGAGCCCGACTTGCGCCCCCTGTAGGAGCGAGCTTGCTCGCGATGGAGTCAAGGACGACGCGTTTATCCAGGAGGTTCGCGTTTTCGTTGACGTCCATCGCGAGCAAGCTCGCTCCTACAGGGTTCTGTGCCTAATTCTGATGAGGTAGCCAGATGTATCAGTACGACGACTACGACCGGGCACTGGTGCTCGAACGAGTTGCGCAGTTTCGTGATCAGGTCGAGCGCTTTCTGGCCGGTGAGCTGAACGAAGAAGAGTTCCTGCCATTGCGCCTGCAGAACGGCCTGTACATGCAAAAACACGCCTACATGCTGCGGGTGGCGATTCCCTACGGCACGCTGAGTGCCCGGCAGATGCGTACGTTGGCGAGCATTGCCAGGGATTACGATCGCGGTTACGGCCATTTCACCACCCGGCAGAACATGCAGTTCAACTGGATCGAACTGGCCCAGGTGCCGTCGATCCTCGAACGCCTGGCCGAGGTGGAAATGCATGCGATCCAGACCTCCGGCAACTGTGTGCGCAACATCACCACCGAAGCCTTTGCCGGGGTTGCGGCCGACGAAATGATTGACCCGCGACCGTTGGCGGAAATTCTGCGGCAGTGGTCGACCATCAACCCGGAATTCCTGTTCCTGCCGCGCAAGTTCAAGATCGCCATCTGCTCGGCCGAGCAGGACCGCGCGGCGATCATGATGCATGACATCGGCCTTTATCTTTACCCTGGCTCCGAAGGGCACATGCTCCTGCGAGTCATGGTGGGCGGCGGTCTGGGACGCACGCCGATCCTCGGCGTGCAGATCCGCGAAGGCTTGCCGTGGCAGCACCTGCTGTCTTACGTAGAGGCGGTGCTGCGGGTGTATAACCGCCATGGCCGGCGGGACAACAAGTACAAGGCGCGAATCAAGATTCTGGTCAAAGCCCTGGGCATCGAGGCCTTCGCCCGGGAAGTGGAAGAAGAGTGGCAGTTCCTCAAGGACGGCCCGGCGCAACTGACCCTTGACGAGTTCGAGCGGGTGGCCAGTGCGTTCGTCGCACCGCCCTATCGTGATCTGTCCGACACCAGTCTCGATTTCGGCACGCACCTGGCCGAAAACCCGGCGTTCGCTCGCTGGGTGCAGCGTAACGTGCAGCCGCACAAAATATCGGGCTATGCCAGCGTGGTGTTGTCGACCAAGCCCGGCAGCGCTGCGCCACCGGGCGATGTCACCACCGAGCAGATGGAGGCGGTGGCCGAGTGGTCCGAGCGCTTTGGCTTCGGTGAAATCCGCATTGCCCATGAGCAGAATATCGTCCTTCCGGACGTGTCCAAGGCCGATCTGTTCACCCTGTGGCGCCTGGCCTGCGGACACAATCTGGGCAGCGCCAACGCCGGATTGCTCACCGACATCATCGCCTGCCCCGGTGGCGACTTCTGCGCGCTGGCCAACGCCAAGTCGATCCCCATCGCCAAGGCTATTGCCGCACGCTTCGAAGACCTCGACTACCTGCACGACCTGGGCGATATCAGCCTCAATATTTCCGGCTGCATGAATGCCTGCGGTCACCATCACATCGGCAACATCGGCATTCTGGGGGTCGATAAGAACGGCACCGAGTGGTACCAGATCACCCTCGGCGGCGCCCAGGGCAAGAACAGTGCGTTGGGCAAGGTCATTGGCCCGTCCTTCAGCTCCGCCGAAGTGCCCGAGGTGATCGAGCGCATCATCGACACCTTCGTGCGTTATCGCGAGAGCGAAGAACTGTTCGTCGACGCCTTCCAACGGATCGGGCTAGAGCCGTTCAAGGAGGCTGTCTATGCGAAAGTGCTGGAGGTGTCGGCATGAACAATCTGTTGCGGCTGGAAGCGGGCGTGGCGCGGATTGTCGCGGATGATCCATGGAAGCTCGTGCGCGACCCGCAAGCACCGCTGCCCGTGGGTGCAACGATTCTGCCGCTGAGCCGTTGGCTGGAAAACCCGTCGCAAAACGGCGTGTGGCTGGGGCCGGACGATGAAGTGGAAAGCCTTCAGCCATGGTTTACCCAACTGCCCTTGATCGCCCTGGATTTTCCGAGCTTTCGCGATGGCCGCGGGTACAGCCAGGCGTATCTGCTGCGTGCGCGATTGGGTTGGGCCGGTGAGTTGCGCGCCATCGGCGATGTCTTGCGCGATCAACTCAGCCACATGCGCCAATGCGGTTTCGACAGCTTTGCCGTGCGTGAAGACAAATCCGCAGAAGATGCATTGAAGGGATTGGCGGGGATGAGCGTGTTGTACGGGCGTTCGGTGATTGAGCCGCGGCCGTTGTTCAGGCGGCGCTGAATTCGGTCCCTGCAGGAGCGAGCTAGCTTGCGATGGACGTCAACGAAAACGCGATTTTTTTGAACAAACGCGTCGCCTGTAACGCCATCGCGAGCAAGCTCGCTCCTACAAGAATCTCCCGTCACTTCAACGCCGGATCCCCCATGTTCATTTTCTTCCAGCCCTGCAACAGCACTTGCGCCTTGGGCTCCTGGCCGTTGTCCAGGTAATACTGGATCAACGACAACCGGGCATTGCGATTGGCCGGCTGCACCTTCAACAGCCGTTCCAGTTCGGCGCACGCCTGGTCAATCTTGCCGCTGTCATGCAGGGCCACTGCCAGCACATAGCCGAACTGCCCGCTCTGGGGATCCAGTTGCGCGGCCTTGCGCAGGTACGGCATGGCTTGAGCGGCCTGGCCCGCACGAATCAGCGCCAGGCCCTGAGTGTGTTGCAGCAGGCCAGAGTCGGGGTGGTCCTTGAGGCTTTGCCCCAGCAGGGCATGGGCTTCCTGACTGCGACCGTTGGCCTCCAGCCATTGCACCAGGGTGACCAGCGCCGGGTAGAAGTCCGGATCGCGCTGCAGGGCGGTACGCAGCAAAGCTTCGACTTCTGCGCTGCGGCCATCGGCCTGATAGAGCATGGCCAGGTTCAGGTTGGCCTCGGCGCGCTCGGCCAGACTCTTTTGCACCGCTTCGTACTCGGCAATGGCGGCATTCCAGGCGTCCTGGGCGCTGCCCAAGCCATTGCGTGCGACGCTGAGCAGGTCCCGGGCGACGGCGATGCGTACAGCCCGCACCGGGTCGCTCAGCAACGGCGTCAGCAATGGCGCGCGCTCCGCTGGCGGCAGGAAGGCGCTGATCGCCCGCACCGCGCTCTCGCGGACTTGCGGCGCCGGGTTGCCCAGGTCCCTGGTAGCCAGTTTCAACGCCTGTTCGCTCGGGTACGCCGGCAGTTCGGCCAGCAGCGTCGCGCGCTGAATCGCCGGCAGGTTGCTGCGTTGCAGTTGCTCGAACAACGCCTGCGCGGCGCCGGGCTGGCCGTTGCGAATCAGCCACAGGCTGTCGTCGTAGCGAGGGGCTTGTACCGTGCTGGCATTGGCGGTGTTCCACAGCTTGAACTGCTCGGTGACCTTGTCGCCGGCCTTGCCTTTGTGGCAGGTCAGGCAGGCGTCAGGCGTACCGAGTTTCTTTGCTCGCTCAGGATTGGGAATGCTGAAGCTGTGGTCATGCCGCAAGTCGTTGCCCATGTAGAACTTGCCGGGCATGTGGCAATCCACGCACTGCGAACCCGGCTGGCCCATGGTGTGGCGAGTGTGTTCGATGGAATCGTAGTTTTTCGCTTGCAGGCCCTTGCCGTCGACGCCTTCCACGGTGGTTTTGCCAGCGGTGTTGTGGCATTGCAGGCAAACACCGTTGCCGGGTGCCTTCAACTGTGTACTGTGGGGGTTGTGGCAGTTGCTGCAACGCACGCCCTTGTCGAACATTTTGCTCTGGGCAAAGGAGCCGTGCTCGAACACTTCGTCCTTGATCTTGCCGTCCAGTGCGTACAACTCGCGGGTCAGGACGCTCGGCAGGTAGTCGTCCATCAGCCGTTTGCCGACCGTGTAGCCATCGTCCAGGGGCGCGCGGCGAGAGTGGCAGCGGGCGCAGGTTTCGATTTCGGCGGTGGCGTTCTTGTCCTTGAGGTCGACGGCAAAGCCTACGTGGATCAGGTCGGTTTTCTTCGCGGTCCATTCCAGGTGATTGGACGCCGGGCCATGGCAGGCCTGGCAGCCGACACCGAGGCTGTTCCAGTGACTGTCGAAGGTGTTTTTCGCCGCATCGAAGTTGCGCTTGTAACCGGTGGTATGGCACTCGACGCACATGAAGTTGGCGTTCTGGCTCGGCTTGCTCCAGTGCAACGGGTTCTTGAAGGTCACGCCCTGACCCGGATAGAGGTGAAACCAGCGCTGCTTCTCGGTATCCCAGGCCACGCCGAGGGCCTGGAGCCGGCCTTCGCCGACCTCGATCAGGTATTGCTGCAAGGGGGCGATGCCAAAGGTGTAGGCGACTTTGAAATCGGCATTCTTGCCATCGATACCCGGCGTGTTGACCCAGAATTCGTCGCCTTTGCGCGAGAACACCGTGGTCTCTTTTTCGGCCTTGAAGGTGACGTTGTTGAAGTCGCCGAGCAGGGTGTCCGCGTTGGCTTGCTGCATCGCCAGTTGGTGATGGGAGCCTTGCCAATCCTTGACCTGCTCGCCGTGGCAGCCCTGGCATTGTTGCTCATCGACCATTTTCGCAGGCTCGACAGCGACCGGTTGCGGTTTGGCCGGTTGCACGGCAGGCGCGCTGACGGGGACTGGTTTGAGCGGCGTCGGTGTACTGCCCAGCAAAAACCAGCCAATACCCGCCACAGCCAGCAGCAGGATGCCGATGGTGACAGGGAACAGATAACGGTTGATCAGGGTCGGTTGCGAATCAGGGTTTGTGGTTGCAGCTTTATTTTTATGTTTCGGCATTACGACTTCCATGGTCCAGGTGCGATTGCCTTGCGGCGCGCGATGACGCTCGATGCAGCTTTGCCGGATGGTCGGCGTGTGTCAAATGGCATTGTTTTGAGACTGATGGCCCCATCGCGAGCAAGCTCGCTCCCACAGGTCTTGTGTCGTGCACAAATGTTGTGATCGACACCGAACCTGTGGGAGCGGGCTTGCCCGCGAAGGCGATCTGTCAGGCGCCACGTCACTCCCCGACAAACCACCGGTAATACGGATTCCCCGAATCCCCACGCATCACCTCGCGCATATCCCTGGCCCAAGCGTCACGGTTTCCGTCGTACGCATGCAGGCTCGCCCGATAGAACTGCATCAGGCGTTGTTGCTGGGTGTTCATGCGCTCGATGAACCCGGCGTCGGCGTTCAACACGGCTGGCGGCTGGTGCAGGGCGAGCAGGGCGGGCAACACGCGGCTGATCTCTTTCGAGCGAACCCAGGGTGCGTACTCGATGCGCGGTTGATCGTCCGTCACCGGTTGCGCATCGCCAGCGAAGCGTTCAAGCCCCTCACGATCAGTCACCCATGTCGCGAGCAATGCTGCGGCCGAACCGACGCCGACATCCTGCAAGGTGCTGCGAACGCTGTCCTGCTGGAAGCGCGCGTTGATCTTCGCCGCATCCAGTTCAATCGGCTCCATCGAACCCACCAGCAGCATCTCGTGGAACTCGCTGGTCCACAGGGTCGCGTACGGGAACACGTCGAGGAAGCTGCGCACCAGTGAGCGCGAGTCGTCGATGTTCTGCGTCGGCAGCGGCAGCCATTGGGCGACCAGGCCTTGGTTGTGCAAACGGCTGGCGGCCAATTGATAGAAGTCCCGGGAATACAGGTTGACCACGCCGGCAGCGGAGGGCGGTGGCGGCTCGAGAGTGATCAGGTCGTAGCGCTGCGGATTGCGCAGCAGTTCCTGGCGACCGTCACGCAAGCGCACATCGACCCCCGGATCGGCCGCGGCGTTGAAATTGCCCTTGAACAAGGGGGCTGCCTTGACCACCGAAGGCAGCAGTTCGGCGACCACGCGATGTTCCAGGCCGGGATAGCGGGTCAGGGCGCCCGCGGTGATGCCGGTACCGAACCCGATCACCAGTGCCGAGCGCGGCTCACCGTTGTGGATCAGCAGGGGCAGCAGCGCCTGGATCCGCATGTAGCGCAGGGACGGCATGGCGTCACCGGTATTGGACACGCCCTGAATGTACAAACGCTGGAACGCCCTTTCTCCCTTGCCCTGGGTGACCACCGCGACGGTGCCGCCACGGCCTTCTTCATAGAACGTCAGCGTGCCATTGCGCGCGCCCGGCAGCAGGCTGGCGAGCTTGTTGACCGGCGTGAACACGGCGAGCGCCAGGGACACCAGGCCAATGGCAACCACCGCCTGACGCCGGCCTTTCTTCACACCATGGCCCTTGCGCACGGCGAGGTACGCGATACCGGCGGCAATCAGCGCCAGCAGGCCCAGGGTCCGTACCAGACCCAGCATCGGGATCAGGACAAAGCCGCAGAGCATCACACCGACAATCCCGCCAAGGGTATTGAACGCGACGACTTCGCCGACATGGCGCCCCACCTGTTCGCCGCCGACGCTCAAGCGCAGGGCCAAGGGGAACGCAGCCCCCAACAACAGGGTCGGCACAAACACGATGCTCAAGGCAGCCACCGCAAACCGCGTGCTCATGCCAGCCAGTTCACTGCCGCCCAATGACAATACCCAGGATTCGGCCAAGGTCTGGGCGAGCACCAGCCAGCGTCCGAGCAACGCCACTTCCAGCAAGGCAATCGCGCCGGCTGCGGCAATCAGCACGCCGAACACCCCCCAGGGATCGCGCAGGCGATCGACCCGACGGGCCAGCAGCATGCTGCCCAGGAACAGGCCGGTGAGGTAAGTCGCCAGCACCACGGCAAAGGCGTAGGTGCGGGTGCTCATGAATTGCACGATCGATTGCGACCACACCACTTCGTAGCCCAGGGCTACACCACCGGCAATGGAGTACAGCCACAGGGCCAGGCGGTCGGGGGCTTTTTCAGTGTGATGTTTCACCGGGGCATCGACGGGTGCCACGCGCTGGCGCTGGAACCACAAGGCCCCTGCGGCGGCCAGCAGGTTCAGCATGGCGGCGGCCAGCGCGCTGCCGCGCACACCGAGGGTGGCAATCAGCACGAACGCGGCGAGCAGGGTGCCGGCGATGGCCCCGGCGGTGTTCGCCGCATACAGCTGCCCGCCGGCCTTGCCCAGGTGTTGCGGGTCAGTGGCCAGGGAGCGAACCAGCACCGGCAGGGTGCCGCCCATCAACAGGGCGGGAATACCCACCAGCGCGAACGGCAGCACCCAGGCCAGCAAGCCCAAGTGTGCCTCCAGCCAGGCAAACGGGCTGGCCGCCAGGCTCATGGCAAAGGTTGCAGAGACACCGAGCACGGCCACCAGCACTTCCAGCCCGGCGTACAGCACAACCGGTTGCTGTATCCGGTCCGCCCAGCGCCCGAACAGCAAGCCACCCAGGGCCAGCCCGGCAAAGAACGCGCTGATCCCGGTGGTGATGGCATAGACCTCGACGCCTACGACCAACGACAACTGCTTGATCCACAGCACCTGATACACCAGCGCCGCGGCGCCGGAGACAAACAGCAGCAGGGCGGGGATCAACAGCGCCGGGGAGGTGACTTGCGGGGCAGGTATGGCCGACGATTTGCTGGCGACACGTGAGGTCATTGCGGATTGCCTTTGCAATTCAAGAAAACTGCGACTGTACGGGCCTCATCGCGGGCAAGCCCGCTCCCACACTGGATCTTCGGTACGACAAAATCCATGTGGGAGCGGGCTTGCCCGCGATTGGGGCCAATACGGTCCCAACTCGGAAACAGTACCGCTCGCCAATGAAGGCGAGCGGCGGTCCAGCGGTCTTACTGTGCAGCTTTCATTTTTTCAGCGATCTTGGCGTCTACCGCAGCACGGATCTGGTCGATGCTGAAGCTGGCCGGTCTCTGGCTGGGTGGATACTCGATGAAGGTCTGCAGGAACGTTGCCGATTTTTCGACGGCTACAGCCGCCAGGTAGACGTTCTTGGTTTGCCAGTCGTAATACTGGTCGGAAACCACGTCGGCACGTTCATACGGGTCCATGCGCAGGTTGAAGATTTTCGGTACGCGCAAGCATACGAACGGTTCGCTCCAGACCTTGAAGCCGCCCGGTGCGCGCTGTTCGCAGAACACGGCTTTCCAGTTGTCGAAGCGCATCGACACCAGCACGCCGTCATCGTTGAAGTAGTAAAACTCCTTGCGCTCACCCTTGGGCGCCTGGCCGGTCAGGTACGGCAGTTGGTTGTAACCGTCCAGATGCACCTTGAAGTTGGTGCCGCCGGAA
Source organism: Pseudomonas sp. GW823-FHT02E01 (assembly GCF_058797535.1). Lineage (NCBI taxonomy): Bacteria > Pseudomonadati > Pseudomonadota > Gammaproteobacteria > Pseudomonadales > Pseudomonadaceae > Pseudomonas > Pseudomonas sp. GW823-FHT02E01. Next base: position 316,033 of record NZ_JBXAJS010000003.1, read on the forward strand.
GTCGGTGCCCACCCCTTGAGCAGCTTGGTTTTCACGTCGGCATCGCCAGCGGCGGCCAGCAAGGTCGGGAACCAGTCCATGCCCGAGAACATCTCGTTGGACTCTTCGCCCGGCTTGATCTTGCCTGGCCAGCGGACCATCGCCGGAACGCGGTACGCACCTTCCCAGTTGGAGTTCTTCTCGTTGCGGAACGGCGTGGTTGCCGCGTCCGGCCAGGAGAACTGGTTCGGGCCGTTGTCGGTGGTGTAGACGACGATGGTGTTGTCGGTGATTTTCAGGTCATCGAGGGTTTTCAGCAGTTTGCCGACGTCGCCGTCGTGCTCGATCATGCCATCGGCATAATCGTTGCCGGGCATGCCGCTCTGGCCCTTCATCGATTCACGCACGTGAGTGAACAAGTGCATGCGAGTGGTGTTCATCCAGACGAAGAACGGCTTGTCCGCCTTGGCCTGTTTCTCGATGAACGCCTGCGCGGCGGCGGTGGTTTCGTCGTCGATGGTTTCCATGCGCTTGGTGTTCAGCGGGCCGGTGTCTTCGATCTTGCCATCGGCGAAGCTGTGGATCACGCCGCGCGGCGAGTAGGCCTTGACGAACGCGGGGTCGTCCTTGGGCCAGTACGGACGCTCGGGTTCTTCTTCGGCGTTGAGGTGATACAGGTTGCCGAAGAATTCGTCGAATCCGTGGTTGGTCGGCAGGTATTCATCTTTGTCGCCCAGGTGGTTCTTGCCAAACTGACCGGTGGCGTAGCCTTGGGACTTGAGGGCCTGGGCGATGGTGATGTCGCGTTTTTGCAGGCCGACCGGGGCACCCGGCATCCCGACTTTCGACAGCCCGGTACGTAGCGCCGACTGTCCGGTGATGAATGTCGACCGGCCGGCGGTGCAGCTGTTCTCCGCATAGTAGTCGGTGAACATCATGCCTTCTTTGGCAATCCGGTCGATGTTTGGAGTCTTGTAGCCGACCACGCCCATGGAGTAGGCGCTGATGTTGGTCTGGCCAATATCGTCGCCGAAGATCACGAGAATGTTGGGTTTCTCAGCGGCCCCGGCGGTTGCCGAAAACGCCATGACCGTAGTCGCCACCAGGGCGAGTTTCGGTATCCACTTACGTATGCGAGTCATCTGACTGGCTCCTTATGCTCACTTGCGTCGCGTGCTGCGACAAACGTTTATTGCGGTCCTGCGTAACGTCTTTTTATTGCACTTGCTCGGAAGTGGCGGCATCGAACGGGTAGATACGACGCCATTCGGACGCCATGTCGACGACCGTCCAGCCACGCTTGTTTGCTTCGTCCAGGGCCTTGTCCAGACGACCGATCTGCGACTGCCGGTCGTATGCCCATTCGCGTTTGGCGTCGGTGTGATGCACCAGGCCCATGAATCGTTTGCCGGGACCATCGGCGGTCCACTGGAGCATTTGCAGGTCGCCGTCGGAGTTGCCGAAGGCGAGGATTGGCCGACGACCGATCACCGCGTCGATGCTTTCCGGTTTGCCCGGGCCATCGTCGTTGTGGGCCAGTTTCGGCGTGCGCAGGATCGACGCCTTGCCATCCTTGTATTCAAAGCTGGTAACGAAGGTCGTGCCGATAACCTGCTCGGGCGGTACCCCATAGACCTTCTCGGCGAAGGCTCTCATGAACCCGGTGTCGCCACCGGAGACGATGTAGGTCTTGAAGTCTTTGCCGCGCAGGTAGTCGAGCATCTCCAGCATCGGCTGGAAGATCATTTCGGTGTACGGCTTGCCGGTTTTCGGATGCCTGGCCTGACTCAGCCAGGTCTTGGCATAGTCATCGAACGCTTCGGTGGTCATGCCGGTGTGGGTCGCACCGAAGATCTTCAGCAGGCCCTCCATGCCGGTGGCGGCCAGTGCCTTGTGATCGTTTTCCAGCACGGCCTGGAACGGCTGGGTGGTTTTCCATTCCGGGTGCTGCGGCGCGGTGCGTTTGACTTCTTCCAGGGCGAACAGCAATTCGAAGTACATCGGTTGCTCGCTCCACAAGGTGCCGTCGTTGTCGAACACGGCAATGCGGTCCTCGGGTTTGACGAAGTCCTTGTTGTTTTGATCGGTGACCGTCTGCACGAACTCGATGATCTGTTTTTTCGACGGACCGTCGTTCCAGGAGGGCAGTGGCTCGGCTGCCTGCACCAGCAGCGGCAGGCTCAAGGCCAGGGTCAGCAAAAACTTGAAGCCCGGGTGGCGCAACGTCATCGGATTTGTCATGGGAATTCCTTCTCGTGAACCGGGTTGAGTGGGCGCAGGGCAGGTGCGACTGATTCCCTGTTACGCTCGGCCTGACTATGCAGCGTAGACAAGGATTCCCTGATTTGGCGCAGCGCCTGGTCTTTGTCCGGTTCGCGGCCATAACAGGCGCGCAGGAAGGTTTGCAGGCGCGGGCCGAGGCCGGTCAGTTTCAGGCCCCGGCGGCTGCGTCGGGTCCACAGGTACAGGGCGCTGAGTTGCACCGGTTTGCCTTCGATCTGCGGCGGGATCTGCCGCCACGCGTAGTCGGCGGACTCCAGCCAGGCGGCATGTCGGGCGCGGCGTCGGGCTTGCCACTTGAGGTGCGTGCGGTGTACGAGCGGGCGACTGAACCAGCCGAGTGCCATTACCGCCAACACCAGTGTCAATAGTCCGGACCAGTGCCCGGAAAGGTGCAGGCGATTCTGCTGGCCGAGTTTTTTCAGGTCTTCGGTAATGGAAAACACCGGCTTGTAGGCGCTGTTGGCCACCGCGTCGAAGGTCACGGCAGGCACCGTGGCCGTGCGGGTTTGCTGGCTGCTGGCATCCCACCATTTGATTTCGACGGAAGGCAGGCTGTAATGGCCTTCGGTGTCGATTCGATAAGTCACGCTGTCGATGCGCTGGCCACCATTGAAGTTGCCGCGACCGTCATCCAGATTGCGGATCTGCGGTGCTTTCGGGTAGCGGCTCAGGCCCTTGATGACATCCTGCGTCGGTGTCGGCAGTGACATGGCCAGGGCACCGTCGGCCTGCAAGGTCAGTTCCCGGGTGATGCTGTCGCCGACCTTCAGCGGCGTGGCCGAATTGACGGTCTTCTGGGTAAACCGCAGCCCTTGAGCCACCAGCACTGCCTCACCGGGCTGGAACCCCGGTGGTTGCGCGGCGTTGAAGTGCAAAGGCTTGCTTTGGGCGCTGAGTTCGTGACTGGCCTGACCCGGTGTGGCTTGTACCGTCAGTGCCGGAATGTCGAAGCCCTGGGCCAGGCTCGGGGTGATCAGGTAGCTGTAGCGCATGCCGCTGAAGGATTGGCCGTCGAAGGTCTGGTTGATGTGCTGGGCATGGCCGTCCGGTGGCATCACCAATGCGCCGGGCAGTTTCAGGTCGGGCAGGGTGGGGGCGCTGGTGAACCAGGAGTCGGTGAAGACATCGAGTTGCAACTTGACCAGGCTGCCGACCATGACGGGGTCGGCGGGTTGCAGGGTGGCCTGGACTTTCAACTGAGGGTCGGCGGCGAATGTGTTGAGGCTGATCAGGCTAATGAGCAGGGCGCAGAGTGTTGTGGTGATTGATCTGGCGCCATCGCGAGCAGGCTCGCTCCTACAGTGGATTTGTGGGGTGCTTGGATCAAATGTGGGAGCGGGCTTGCCCGCGATGGCAGCGACTCGGTCCTGAAGGTAGGTCATGGCTTGACCCCCGCCTGATCCTGCAAGCTGAATTTCTGCTTGAGGAATTTCGCCGGCGATGTGGTGAGATTCTGCAACCATTGCTCATCCGAGGCCGCTTGCTGGGTTTCCACCTTTTTGCTTTGGCCTTTACCCGGCGCCTTGTCCATCTTGATTTCGTCGGGTTTGACCTCTGGCGTGTTTTTCTCGGCGCTTTCGGTGTCTTTCTGCAAGGCAATGGCCAGGGCCAGGTTGGCCGTGGCTTCCGGGAACTGCGGTTGCAATTTCAGCGCCTGGGTATAGGACGCGATGGCCTGATCGAACTTGAACCGGCGCACGTAGATGTTGCCCAGGTAGAAATACGCCTGCGGTGTATCGAGCCGAGCGAAGCTGGCCAGTGCCAGATCGAAATCGGCGGCGTTGTAGGCGGCCACGCCTTTCCAGTACGGATCGACGAACAGCGCCGCCGCCTGAGGGTAGTGCTCATGTTCGAAGGCCCAGCGACCTTGCTGGTCGCGGGTGAAAAAGGCATCGGTCAGTGCGTTGGCCTGTGCCGGCGCCGGTTGCAGGCCCAGGCTCACGACCAGCAGGAATCCAGCCATCCAGTTCAGGCTCCAGCCCCTGCGTACGCTGAAGAAGGCGAGCAACAACAGCGGCCAGCACAGCCAGTAACCGGCGTCTTTCCAGTGCAATTCGCGCTGCTCGTCACTGGCTGCCTGGAAGTGCTGCTCGGCGTGCAGTTCGATCCAGTCCAGATCGTCATCGTTGAGGGTCAGGCTGCCCAGCGGGGCGTCCAGCGTTGAGGCAAGCTGCTTGAGGGCGTCCTGATCGAAGCTGCCGAGTTGCGGGCGACCGTTGCTGTCGGTGCGTGTCTGGCCGCTGGCATCGCGGATGATCCCGCCGTCGCTGCTGCCGGCCGCCAATATCAGCACTTGCAGCGCACTGTCTGCCAGTTGTTTGTCCAGCCCGGCCAGTGCCGAGGTGTCGGCGCCATCGGTGATCAGCAGCAGAGTGCCGGGCGTTTTCTCGGCGGCGAGCAGGCGCTTGGCCTGATCGATGACCGCGCTGACATTTTTCCCCGGTTTGCTGATCAGGTCGGTGCTCAGGGCCTGAATGAACGTATCGAGCAGCGCCGGATCGTCGGTGGCGGGCAACACCAGATGCGCGCTGCCGGCGTAGGCAATCAAGGCATTGCGCGAACCGGCGCGGCGCTGGATCAAGTCGTGGAGCTTGTGCTTGACCGCTTCCAGGCGACTGGGTGGAACGTCGCTGGCGTCCATAGAGGGCGACAGGTCGATGGCAATGATCAGCGGCGCACGGTTTTCCAGAAAGTCCGGCCGATCCTGTTCCCAGGTCGGCCCGGCGGCGGCGATGGCGCCCAGTACCAGCAGCGCACATACCAGATGCACGGGACGCAGACGTTGCCGGTCCTGCGGGGTGATCAGCAGATGCGGCAGCAGGTGCGCGGCGATGTTGCTGCGCAAGCGCCGTTGCAGGTCCTGGTTGCGCCGCCACAGCAATGGCAGCAATGCGCCGAACACCGCGAGCAACAGCCACAGTGGGCGCAGGAAATGGAAGTCGCTGAGGTTGATGTCCATGTCAGGCTTCCTGCCGTTGACGGGCGAGCATCAGCCGTGGAAGCAGCAGGGCGCCCAGGTGATAAAGCGCCAGCAGGGCAATGGCAGCGCCCAGCGGCCACCAGAACAGATCGCGTTTGGGCTGGTGGCTGAGGGTTTTCACCTGATGCGGGGTGAGTTTGTCCAGAGTGCTGTAGACCTGATCCAGGGCGTTGCGGTCTTCGGCGCGGAAGAAACGCCCGCCCGTGGCTTGGGCAATGTCCTGCAAGCCTTGCAGGTTGACCCTGGCTTCGCCCTCGGCAGTCGGGTCGCCGATGCCGATGGTGTGAATCACCACGCCTTTGGCCGCGGCCATGGCGGCCGCGTGATCCGGGGTGATGGCGCTGCTGGTGTCATTGCCGTCAGTGAGCAGGATCAGCACTTTTTCCTGCTCGTGGGCCTGGGCCAGCAGTTTCAGGCTCAGGCCGATGGCGTCGCCGATGGCGGTGTTGGGGCCGGCCATGCCGATGCCGGTGTCGTCCAGAAGTAGCGACACGCTGGCGTGGTCGAGGGTCAGCGGTGCCTGCGGATAGGCACCTGTGCCGAACACGATCAGTCCGATTCGGTCGTCTTTACGTTTGTCGATGAACCCGTGCACCACTTCCTTGACTGCGGCCAGGCGATTGATTTTCTGGCCGTTGGCGTCGGTGAAGTCGGTGGTTTCCATCGACTGGGAAATGTCGATGGCCAGCATCAGGTCCCGCACCGGCTGCTGGCGCTCGATGGGTTTTTCCACCAACACCGGCCGACTCGCCGCCACCAGCAGCAGTGCCCAGACCAGCAGATTCAGGAGCAATTGCCAGCCGTTGCTGCGGGTGCCGGCCTGGCTCGGTGCCTGGCCGACGGCGCGGCTCATCGCCCCGAAAAACGGTACACGCACGGCGCTGCGCGCTTCGCGGTAGTCGGACAGGTAGCGATAGCCGAACCACGGCAGCGGCAGCAGGATCAGCAGCCAGGGGTAATCAAGCTGCCACATGATGACGCTCCACCCAGGTTTTGCAGGTGCTGAACAGCTGTTGGCGCTGTTCATCGGGCATGTCCCGCAATGTTGCGTCGGGGGCGTAGGCCAGCAGCGACAGTTGTTGGCTGAAATCGACGGGTAGCGGCTGTTTACTGTGCCGCTGCAAAAATGCCTGCCAGTCCTCTTTCCCCAACCCCGCTGGAGAGTCCTGTGGGAGCGAGCTTGCAATCAAAGGTGGTGGTGACTGACCGGACGCCATCGCGAGCAAGCTCGCTCCCACAGGTTTTGCGTAAGGCATAGAGAGCGCGACCCGTTTGAGCAGTTCCGGAAGCTCACGCAACGCACTCAGGTCATTGCTGCGCTGCTGCAATTCCTCCAGCCGCACCAACGCCTCGCGCCGATAGCGATCGCGCCGCCATTGCCGGTAGCGCCGCGCACCGGTCACCACCAACGTAACGATCAACAACGTCAGCAACGCCCACCACCCCCAGGTTTGCGGTGCATAACTGACCGGCACCGGCAGCGCCATTTCCTTGAGCTGGTCGATGCTCGGGATAGCGGGGTTCATCGGCGCCCTCCGGTAAGCTTGCCCAGTTCGGCGCGCAGTTGTTCGTGGGCTTCTGTTGCGGTGCTGAACATCATCAGTGGCACCTGGCTGCGGCGCAGCAAAGTCGCGACATCCTTGAGCCGCCCGCTGAGAAAATCCCCAAGCGGCTGGTGCACCTGTTGCCGATCCACCGCCAGCTCCACCTGCAATTGCCCTTGGGTGACCAGCACGCGGCCGTTTTTCGGCAGGTTAAGCGCCAGCGGGTCATACACCTGCATGGCAATTACATCGTTGTGCGCCGCCAGTTGCCGCATCAGTTGCAAGGTGCGTTCGCCGGCCCCGGCGAAGTCGCTGACGATGCAGATCAGGTGATCGTGACCGGCCACGGCCAGGCAATGCTGCAGGACCTTGTCGAGCCGGTCTTCGCCCTCGGCGTCCGGGTTGGCGGCATTGAGCGCCTGGTTCTGCTGGGCGATGCGGCTGCACAGCGCTTCGATCCGTTTGCGGCTGCGCAGCGGGGCGATGCTGTCGATGCGTTGATCGTTGAAGACCAGTCCACCGACGCGGTCGCCGGCGTTGAACACCATCCACGCCGCCAGGGCGCCGAGCTCGGCGGCGACCGCGGATTTGAAGCTGCGTTGCGAACCAAAGAACATCGACATGCGCTGGTCGACGAGGATCAGCGCCGGGCGGTCGCGCTCTTCGGTGAATGTCCGTACCACCGGTTTGCCGGTGCGCAGGGATGCGCGCCAGTCGAGGTGGCGCAGGTCATCGCCGGGCTGGTATCGACGCAGCTCATCGAAGTTCAAGCCCCGGCCACGCAAGCGTGAAGCGTGGTTGCCGGCCAGGATGCTGCCCTGGGGCTGACGCGCCAGAAAGCTCAGGTCACGGGCCTTGAACTCCAGGGCCATCAACTGCGCCAGAGAGACATACACCAGACCGTCGGTGTTCACGCAGGAATCGCCACTTTATCGAGCAGACGGTCGAGCACCTGATCGGCGCTCACGCCATCGGCCACCGCGTCGTAGCTCAGTTGCAGACGATGGCGCAGCACCGGGTGCACCACGGCGCGGACGTTGTCCGGCGAAACGAAATCCTGGCCCTGCAACCAGGCGTCCGCCCGGGCGCAGCGGTCCAGGCCGATGCCGCCGCGAGGGCTGGCGCCGATGCTGATCCAGCGCCCGAGGTCGGCGTCGTAATCGACAGGGTGGCGAGTGGCGTTGATCAGGTCGATCAGGTAACGGTCGATGGCCGGGGAGACGTGCACGGCACTGACTTCTCGGCGCGCGGCGAACACCACGTCCTGAGACAACGAGAATCCCTGCACCGCAGCGGTCCTGGCGCCGAGGGCCTGTTCTTCTTCGCGCAGCAGACGCAGCACCTGGCTTTCGTTTTCCGCGCTCGGGTAATCGAGCAACACTTTCATCAGGAAGCGGTCCATCTGCGCTTCCGGCAGCGGGTACGTGCCTTCCTGTTCGATCGGGTTCTGAGTCGCTACCACAATGAACAGTTCCGGCAGCACATGGCTGTTGCCGGCCACGGTGATCTGGCGTTCTTCCATGGCTTCGAGCAACGCCGCCTGGACCTTGGCCGGCGCACGGTTGATTTCGTCGGCGAGAATCAGGTTGCCGAACAGCGGGCCGGGCTGGAAGCGGATTTCGTTCTTGCCTTCGACCTGATGCAGCACCTCGGCGCCAGTGATGTCCGACGGCAGCAAATCCGGGGTGAACTGAATGCGGCTCATCTTCGCGTCCAGGTGTCTGGCCAATGCTTTCACCGTGCGGGTCTTGGCCAGGCCGGGCAGGCTTTCCAGCAGCAGATGACCGTTGGCCAGCAGGCCCACAAGGATTTGTCGAATGACCTGATCCTGGCCGAGCACGGCTTCGGCGATGCTGGCTTGCAGGGCATTGAGGTCGTTGAGTGCGGTCATGGGGTCTCCTAGAAAAACGCCAGGGTCATGTTGACGCTGAAACCATTGCCTTCAGGCCGGTTCTTGGTATCGAACTCCGGAACCCAGCGAGCACTGATATTGGCCTGGGCGTCGGCGAACTTGCCGGTCCAGCCCACTGTCGGGCCAGCGCCGACGGAGCGCCCGCGAAAGCCACTGGTTGCGCCGGATCCGGAGTCATCGGTGACCTGCTGGATATAGCCTGCCACCATGCCGGCGTTCCAGCCGTTGCCGAATCCATGGGTCCACAGTGCATCGAGGGTGAAAATGTTGCCGTTGCGATAATCCGTGGCGTCGTTCTCGGTGTAGAACTCCAGGCCGCTCGACAGGGTGAATTCGCCGCCCTTGCCATCCAGGTGGGTGAACGCCACGGTAGGCATGAAGGTGTAATTGTTCTGCCCGGGGTTGGCCAGGCGATCGACGTTGTAGGCGCCTGTCGGCACGTAGATCGGTAGCGAGAACGAGATGTGGTTGAGTTCGTCGAAGTGGTAGCCGGCCGCAATCGGGGTCACCAGCATGTCGGCGAACTGGGTGCCGGTGTCCGAGGTGCCCAGGGTACGGCCACGGGGACCGGTCACGTTGGCGGTGATGTCGGTGTACTGCACTGGCACGCCTATGGCCGAGGCATAGTTCCAGGGACCCTTGCCGGTGTCCCAGACATGGGTGAAGTTGGCCATGGTGTAGGAAACCTTCATGTCCAGCCCGGTACTGATGGCACCCACGATCGGCACTTGAGCGCTGCCCTTGAGTTCGCCGTCGTACCAGATGCTGGTCAGGGACATGACCCAACCCGGCTCCGGGGGCACGATCCCGGCGTTGGAAAACACTTGCTGCCCGGTGATGGGGCGACCGACACCGCCCTCGGCCGCCAGTACCAATGGACTACCGCTGACCATGCACAGCGCCAACAAGGGGCGCACTACGAGAGGCCTGAACATGCCTGACTCCGTTTATTGTTTTGGGGTGACAGGAGTCAGCAACGGCATGTGCCATTGGCCGTTGGTGACTTCCGGTTTTGGCAGATACAAACGCAAAATCCCGTAGAACGGACCACCTCAGTTCATCCTGCTCGGCGGTCGGCGCAGTGATTTGCGGGCCGATGCCCAGCTGCACGCCTTTGGTCTTGAGCAGGAAAATGTCGAATACGTTCAGGTCGCCGATGTCGGTGCTGTAGCCGTTGTGCGGATCGGGTCGGGTGCTGACGGGGAGCGTGACGCGCAGCAACTGCGGGACGCCTATGACGTCATTGGCTGCCATCGGAAGGGCGCCGCGCAGCAGCGCATCATTGGTGTGAGCGTTGGTATCGAACAGCTTGGGTGTGTAGTAATCCTGCAGGTTTATACCGGGTGCCAGGTTCAGCGGGTTGTTGCTTTTGTTGGCGGTCTCGGCGTCATCCGCGTGAGCACAAACAGCAGGTGCGAATGAAGTCACCCATACAAAGGCGTACTTCCGCAAATTCTTAGACATTAATCCCCCCGTTCCCTGGTGGCTGATTGGGCAGACGGCCCCTGAATCTGGCCGTAACTGCGTGATCCCTTTCCGATCAAGCCTGTAGGACTCGTCAGATGAACTTAGCAGTTAACCGCGGGTTAACCAGTAGGAAGGATCAATACTTTCGTTTTATGGGTAGTTTTTCGTTAATTTCGTGTACTAAAAAGTTAATACGGATCAAGCGTTTGCCCAAACAAGTTAAGTGGCTATCTAGCCGATGCAGGAGCGAGCCTGCTCGCGAAGGCCGCCTGTCAGTCAATATATGCGTTGGATATGACGACCTCTTCGCGAGCAGGCTCGCTCCCACAGGAAACTCAAGTAATAGCCGGTTCAGTCAACCTCAGTTCTTTTTCGCCTGTTCCCAAACCCGCTGTTCCTGCTCGCGCAGTTCAGGTGTGAACTCTGCACCAAAATCTTCCGCTTCAAACACCTGGCGAATCTCGATCTCGGCCTCGGTGCCCGGCATCGGGTTGGGGCAGCGCTTGACCCATTCGATGGCTTCTTCTTTGGACTTCACTTTCCACAACCAGAAACCGGCAATCAGTTCCTTGGTTTCGATGAAGGGGCCGTCGATCACCGTGCGTTTGTCACCTGAAAACTTTATACGAGCGCCTTTGCTGCTCGGGTGCAGGCCTTCGCCCGCGAGCATGATGCCGGCCTTGACCAGTTCTTCGTTGTAGTTACCCATGGCGGTCAGCAGTTCCTGGCTGGGCATCACGCCGGCTTCGGAATCCTGGCTGGCCTTGATGATGATCATAAATCGCATGGTGATGTCTCCGTTGTAATTGAGTGACTCGCTTAATAGTCGAATGGCTGCGTTGCAAATCGACAGCCCCTCGAAAAAATTGTCGTAGCAGACACTTTGGCAGGCTTCATTTCGACCGCCATTTCGCTACACCGTATCTCTGGCGCGCCTGTCCAACGATCAAAGGAATGTTTCCTGTATGCCAATTCTGGAACTCACCACACTCATCCCGGGTCGCACGCCCGAACAGGTCCTCGATTTCTGCCTGGAAGGCGTCAATTTCCCAAGGATTTTTCCCGAACGCATTACCCCGCTGGGCGATATCGATCTGAACAACTTGCGGATTGAAGCCGGGCGGCAATTCCGCTTTCGCCACTGGATGTTCAATGTGATTCCGTCTGACTGGACGGTGGTGATCCGTGAAGTCGGTGAAATGCATTTCATCGACGAGATGCTAAAGGGACCGATGCGTGCCTTTCGTCATGAACATCGGGTCGAGGCGGGAGAGGGCGGTACGCTATATACCGACCGGGTGACGTATTCGGCGATGGGGGGGGCGCCATTGGAGTGGTTGCTGGTCAATGGCTACATGCGGAGGATTTTCGAGGCGCGACATCGCAATATGCTGCAGTTACTCAAGTAGCACCGCTCCCACAGGATTGTGGGTTGTATCCAGTTTTGTGCTCTGATACATGACAATTTATGTTTGACCATAGGTCGTCGGACAATTTCGTGGTTAACTTCGGCCTCGTCAAAATTCTCCACCACAACGTTCAGAAGGACTCCGTTCATGGCTCAAGTCACTCTCAAAGGCAACCCGGTTCAAGTCAACGGCCAACTGCCACAAGCCGGTTCCAAGGCGCCAGCCTTTTCCCTGGTTGCCGGCAATCTGTCCGACGTCACCCTGAAAGACTTTGCCGGCAAGCGCAAAGTGCTGAACATCTTCCCAAGCGTTGATACCCCGACCTGCGCCACCTCCGTGCGCCAGTTCAATGCCAAGGCCAGCAGCGTCGACAACACTGTCGTGCTGTGCATTTCCGCTGACCTGCCGTTCGCCCAGGCCCGTTTCTGCGGTGCCGAAGGCCTGGAAAACGTACAGAACCTGTCGACCCTGCGTGGTGCCGAGTTCATCCAGAACTACGGCGTGGCCATCGCCGACGGCCCGCTCAAAGGCTTGACCGCTCGCGCCGTCGTGGTTCTGGACGAAAACGACAACGTGCTGCACAGCGAACTGGTTGGCGAAATCGCTGACGAGCCGAACTATGACGCGGCACTTGCTGTTCTGAAATAAGCCGGGCTTTACAATGTTTAACGGCCTGGCCCTGTCCAGGCCGTTTTCATTTGTGTTTCAGTGTCTTGGATAATTCTCCTGTTACGTAAGCCGAAGGTAAATTGCCGGTAAAGGCGCTTTGCTTAAAACCCGCCAGTGCTTATCGTTCAGCCTCATGTAAAAAAGCCCACGCGCCCAATGGTTGATCACTCAATGCAATCCTCCGCTTCCCGTAGTCCTCGTCGCTGGCTGTTCGGCCTGCTTGTCCTGTTGGTCATCGCTGGCCTGTGCTGGAAATTCTGGCCCGGCAGCGCTGCACCCAAAGAGGCTACGGGGCAGAAAGCCGTCGCCGGGCATACCGGCAGGTCGGGTGGGATGCGCCCGGGATTCGGTGGCGCGTCCGGGCCGGTGCCGGTGCGAGTGGCTCCGGCAGTCACCGGTGACTTCCCGCTGTATTTCAAGGCGTTGGGCACGGTCACGGCGCTCAACACCATCAATGTCCGCAGTCGCGTTGGCGGTGAGTTGGTCAAGATCTATTTCGAAGAAGGGCAGATGGTCAAGGCCGGCGACATGCTCGTCGAAATCGACCCGCGCCCTTACCAGAATGCCTTGCTTCAGGCCGAGGGCACCTTGCTGCAGAATCAGGCGCAGCTGAAAAACGCCCAGGTCGACGTCGAGCGTTATCGCGGCCTGTACCGCGAAGACAGTATTGCCAAGCAGACCCTGGACACCGCCGAAGCGCTGGTCGGTCAGTTCCAGGGCACGGTCAAGACCAATCAGGCGGCGGTCAACGACGCCAGGCTCAACCTCGAATTCACCAGGATCCGCGCCCCGATTACCGGTCGCGTCGGCCTGCGTCAACTGGACGTCGGCAACCTGGTAGCGGCCAACGACACCACTGCATTGGCGATCATCACCCAGACCCAACCGATCAGCGTGGCCTTCACCCTGCCGGAAAACAGCCTTGACACCGTGCTGGCCCGTTATCGCAGCGGCGCCAAACTGCCGGCTGAAGCCTGGGACCGCGGTGATACCAAACTGCAAGCCACGGGCGTGCTGCAGAGCCTGGACAACCAGATCGACGTCACCACCGGCACCCTGAAATTCAAGGCCCGTTACGAGAACCGCGATCAGTCGCTGTTCCCCAACCAGTTCGTCAATGTGCGCCTGTTGGCCGACACCCTCAAAGACGTGGTACTGGCGCCTTCCGCCGCGATCCAGTTCGGCACCAACGGCACGTTCGCCTATGTCCTGGACGGTGACAAGAAGGTCAAGATCCGTCAGTTGAAGGTCGGCGCCAGTGACGGCCTGAACACTGTGGTCACCGAAGGACTGTCGGCGGGCGATCGGGTCGTACTGGAAGGCACTGACCGCCTGAAAGACGGCAGCGATGTGGAGGTGGTCAACGACAGCCAGGACGTGCCGACCACGCCAACCGAACACCTGCAAGGCAAATCGGCGGTCAACGCGGCTGAGCCTGCAACCACCGACAAGGCGAAAAAGGGCGGCGCATGAATCTCTCGCGGCTGTTCATCCTTCGCCCGGTAGCCACCACGCTGAGCATGCTGGCGATTATCCTGGCCGGCGTCATCGCCTACCGATTGCTGCCGGTGTCGGCGTTGCCCCAGGTCGATTACCCGACCATTCGCGTCATGACCTTGTACCCCGGCGCCAGTCCGGATGTCATGACCAGCGCGGTGACCGCGCCACTTGAGCGGCAGTTCGGGCAGATGCCCGGCCTGACGCAAATGGCGTCCACCAGTTCCGGCGGCGCGTCGGTGCTGACCCTGCGGTTCAGCCTCGACATCAACATGGATGTGGCCGAGCAGCAAGTGCAGGCGGCGATCAACGCCGCGACCAACCTGTTGCCCAAGGACCTGCCGGCACCGCCGGTGTACAACAAGGTCAACCCGGCCGATACGCCAGTGCTGACCTTGGCCATCACTTCCAAGACCATGTTGTTGCCCAAGCTCAACGATCTGGTCGATACGCGCATGGCGCAGAAGATTGCCCAGATCAGCGGCGTCGGCATGGTCAGCATTGCCGGTGGTCAACGCCAGGCCGTGCGGATCAAGGTCAATCCCGAGGCTTTGGCGGCCAACGGCCTGAACCTGTCGGATGTGCGCACGCTGATCGGCGCCTCCAACGTCAACCAGCCCAAAGGCAACTTCGACGGCCCGACCCGGGTCTCGATGCTCGATGCCAACGATCAACTGACGTCGCCCAAGGACTACGCCAACCTGATCCTGGCCTACGCCAACGGCGCGCCGTTGCGGCTCAAGGACGTGGCGGAGATCGTCGACGGCGCCGAGAACGAGCGGCTCGCCGCGTGGGCCAACGAGAACCAGGCCGTGCTGCTGAACATCCAGCGTCAGCCCGGCGCCAACGTGATCGAGGTGGTGGACCGGATCAAGGCCCTGCTGCCGAGCATCACCGACAACCTGCCGGCCGGCCTCGACGTGGTGGTGCTGACTGACCGCACCCAGACCATCCGCGCCTCGGTCAAGGACGTGCAGCACGAATTGCTGATCGCCATCGCCCTGGTGGTCATGGTCACCTTCCTGTTCCTGCGTCGTGCCAGCGCCACGATCATTCCGTCGGTGGCCGTGCCGCTGTCGCTGATCGGTACGTTCGGCGTGATGTACCTGGCTGGGTTCTCGGTCAATAACCTGACCCTGATGGCCCTGACCATCGCCACCGGTTTCGTGGTGGACGATGCGATCGTCATGCTGGAGAACATTTCGCGTTTTATCGAAGAGGGCGACAGCCCGCTGAACGCGGCGCTCAAGGGCGCCAAGCAGATCGGTTTCACCCTGATCTCCCTGACGTTGTCGCTGATCGCCGTGCTGATTCCGCTGCTGTTCATGGCGGACGTGGTCGGTCGCTTGTTCCGCGAATTTGCCATTACGCTGGCGGTAGCGATCCTGATTTCCCTGGTCGTTTCCCTGACCCTGACGCCGATGATGTGCGCGCGGTTGCTCAAGCGCGAACCCAAGGAAGCAGAGCAGGGCCGTTTTTACCGTGCCAGCGGTGCGTTCATCGACTGGATGATCGCCGCCTACGGGCGCAAGTTGCAGTGGGTGCTCAAGCACCAGCCGCTGACCTTGATGGTGGCCATTGGCACCTTGGCGCTGACGGTATTGCTGTACATGGTGGTGCCCAAGGGCTTCTTCCCGGTGCAGGACACCGGCGTCATCCAGGGCATTTCCGAAGCGCCGCAATCGATTTCCTTCGCCGCCATGAGCGAGCGCCAGCAGGAACTGGCCAAGGTCATCCTGGCCGACCCGGCGGTCGAGAGCCTGTCCTCCTACATTGGCGTGGACGGCGACAACTCGACCCTCAACAGCGGCCGGTTGCTGATCAACCTCAAGTCGCACAACGACCGCGACCTGAGCGCCATGCAAGTGATTGCCCGCCTGCAACCGGAACTGGACAAACTGGTCGGCATCCGCCTGTTCATGCAGCCGGTGCAGGACCTGACCATCGAAGACCGGGTCAGCCGCACGCAGTACCAGTTCAGCATGTCGTCGCCGGACTCGGAGCTGCTGAGCCTGTGGAGCGGGCGTCTGGTCGAGGCCTTGGCCGACCGGCCGGAATTGACCGACGTCGCCAGCGATTTGCAGGACAAGGGCTTGCAGGTCTATCTGGTGATTGACCGCGATGCGGCGTCGCGGGTCGGTGTGTCGGTGTCGAACATCACCGATGCGCTGTACGACGCCTTTGGTCAGCGGCAGATTTCCACGATCTACACCCAGGCCAGTCAGTACCGCGTGGTGCTGCAATCGCAGTCCGGCGAGAAGATCGGCCCGCAGGCGCTGGAGCAGATTCACGTCAAGACCACCGATGGCGGTCAGGTGCGCCTGTCCAGCCTGGCGCATGTCGAGGAGCGTCAGGCGCAACTGGCGATCACCCACATCGGCCAGTTCCCGGCGGTGATGATGTCCTTCAACCTCGCGCCCGGCGTGGCGCTGGGGCATGCGGTCGAGATCATCGAGCAGGTGCAGAAGGACATCGGTATGCCGATTGGCGTGCAGACCCAATTCCAGGGCGCGGCGCAGGCGTTCCAGGCTTCGTTGTCGAGCACCTTGCTGCTGATTCTGGCGGCGGTGGTGACCATGTATATCGTGCTGGGTGTACTTTACGAGAGCTACATCCACCCGATCACCATTCTTTCGACCTTGCCTTCGGCGGCGGTGGGCGCCTTGCTGGCGTTGATCCTCAGCGGCAACGACCTGGGCATGATCGCGATCATCGGCATCATCCTGTTGATCGGCATCGTGAAGAAGAACGCGATCATGATGATCGACTTCGCCCTCGACGCCGAGCGCAACCAGGGCATGGACCCGCAAACGGCGATCTATCAGGCGGCATTGCTGCGTTTCCGGCCGATTCTGATGACCACCCTGGCGGCTTTGTTCGGTGCCGTGCCGTTGATGCTGGCCACCGGTTCCGGCGCGGAACTGCGCCAACCGCTGGGTCTGGTGATGGTCGGCGGCCTGTTGCTGAGCCAGATTCTGACGCTGTTCACTACGCCTGTGATCTATCTGTACTTCGACCGTCTCGGTCGGCGCTGGGGCCGCAAGCCTGAGTCCGTGGAAGCGGTAGAGCAGCCATGAACCTTTCAGGACCTTTCATCAAGCGCCCGGTCGCGACCATGCTGCTGAGCCTGGCGATCATGCTGCTGGGCGGCGTGAGCTTCGGTTTGCTGCCCGTGTCGCCCCTGCCGCAAATGGACTTTCCGGTGATCGTGGTCCAGGCCAGCCTGCCCGGGGCCAGCCCCGAGGTGATGGCGTCGACCGTGGCCACGCCTTTGGAGCGCTCCTTCGGCAGCATTGCCGGGGTCAACACCATGAGCAGCCGGTCCAGCCAGGGTTCGACCCGGGTGATCCTGCAATTCGACCTGGACCGCGACATCAACGGCGCGGCGCGGGAAGTGCAGGCAGCGATCAATGCCTCGCGCACCCTGCTGCCGAGCGGGATGCGCAGCATGCCGACCTACAAAAAGGTCAACCCGTCCCAGGCGCCGATCATGGTGCTGTCGCTGACGTCGGACGTGCTGGAAAAAGGCCAGCTCTATGACCTGGCATCGACCATCCTGTCCCAGAGCCTGTCCCAGGTTCAGGGTGTCGGCGAGGTGCAGATCGGCGGCAGTTCGTTGCCGGCGGTACGTATCGAGCTTGAACCGCAGTCATTGAACCAGTACGGCGTGGCCCTGGACGATGTGCGCAACACCATCGCCAATGCCAACGTGCGCCGGCCCAAGGGCTCAGTGGAAGACGATCAGCGGCTGTGGCAGGTCCAGGCCAACGATCAGCTGGAAAAAGCCAAGGACTACGAGTCGCTGATCATCCACTACAACGGCGGCGCGGCCCTGCGCCTGAAGGATGTGGCCAAGGTCAGCGATGGCGTCGAGGACCGTTACAACAGCGGTTTCTTCAACGACGACGCGGCAGTGCTGCTGGTGATCAACCGCCAGGCCGGTGCGAACATCATCGAGACGGTCAACGAGATCAAGGCCCAGCTGCCGGCGTTGCAGGCGGTGCTGCCGGCCAGCGTCAAGCTGAACCTGGCCATGGACCGCTCGCCGGTGATCAAGGCCACGCTGCACGAGGCGGAAATGACCCTGCTGATCGCCGTGGCGCTGGTGATCCTGGTGGTGTTCCTGTTCCTCGGTAACTTCCGTGCGTCGCTGATCCCGACCCTGGCGGTGCCGGTGTCGCTGGTCGGCACCTTTGCCGTGATGTACCTCTACGGTTTTTCGCTGAACAACCTGTCGCTGATGGCGCTGATCCTGGCCACCGGGCTGGTGGTGGACGATGCCATCGTGGTGCTGGAGAACATTTCCCGGCACATCGACGAAGGCGTGCGGCCGATGAGGGCCGCGTACCTCGGCGCCCAGGAAGTCGGTTTTACCTTGCTGTCGATGAACGTGTCGCTGGTGGCGGTGTTCCTGTCGATCCTGTTCATGGGCGGGATCATCGAAAGCCTGTTCCGCGAATTCTCCATCACCCTGGCGGCGGCCATCGTGGTCTCGCTGGTGGTGTCGTTGACCCTGACCCCGATGCTCTGCGCTCGCTGGCTCAAGCCGCACACGCCGGGGCAGGAGAACCGCCTGCAACGCTGGAGCCGGCGGACCAACGACTGGATGGTCGGCAAATACGCCACCAGCCTCGACTGGGTGCTGCGCCACAAGCGCCTGACCTTGCTCAGTCTGTTCGTGACAATTGGTGTGAACATTGCGTTGTATGTGGTTGTTCCTAAAACATTTTTACCTCAGCAGGATACCGGTCAGCTGATCGGTTTCGTGCGCGGCGACGACGGCCTGTCGTTCAGCGTGATGCAGCCGAAGATGGAGATTTTCCGTCGGGCGGTGTTGAAGGATGAGGCGGTAGAAAGCGTCGCCGGGTTCATTGGCGGCAATAACGGCACCAACAACGCCTTCATGCTGGTGCGCCTCAAGCCGATCAAGGAGCGCAGCATTTCCGCGCAGAAAGTCATCGAACGCCTGCGCAAGGAAATGCCCAAGGTTCCTGGGGCACAACTGATGCTCATGGCGGACCAGGACCTGCAATTCGGTGGTGGCCGTGAGCAGACCACCTCGCAATACTCGTACATCCTGCAGAGCGGGGATCTGGGGGCATTGCGCGAGTGGTATCCGAAAGTCGTCACCGCGCTCAGGGCCTTGCCGGAGCTGACGGCGATCGATGCGCGGGAAGGCCGGGGCGCCCGCCAAGTGACCCTGATCGTCGACCGAGACCAGGCCAAGCGCCTGGGTGTCGACATGGACATGGTCACGGCGGTGCTGAACAACGCCTACAGTCAGCGGCAGATTTCGACCATCTACGACAGTCTTAACCAGTACCAGGTGGTGATGGAGGTCAATCCGAAATACGCCCAGGACCCGATCACCCTCACGCAAGTCCAGGTGATCACCGCTGACGGCGCGCGAATCCCGCTGTCGACCATCGCCCATTACGAAAACAGCCTGGAAAACGACCGGGTCAGCCACGAAGGCCAGTTTGCTTCGGAGAGCATTGCCTTCGACATGGCCGAAGGCGTGACCGTGGAGCAGGGCGGTGCCGCCATCGAGCGGGCGATTGCCAAGGTCGGCCTGCCGGAAGACGTGATCGCGAAAATGGCCGGCACAGCCAACGCTTTCGCGGCGACCCAAAAAAGTCAGCCGTGGATGATTCTGGGGGCGCTGGTGGCGGTGTATCTGGTCTTGGGTGTGCTGTACGAAAGCTACATTCACCCGCTGACGATTCTCTCGACCCTGCCGTCGGCCGGGGTCGGCGCGTTGCTGTCGATCTATGCGCTGGGCGGCGAGTTCAGCCTGATTTCGTTGCTGGGGCTGTTTCTGCTGATCGGCGTGGTGAAGAAAAACGCGATCCTGATGATCGACCTGGCGCTGCAACTGGAGCGAAACCAGGGCATGGCACCGCTGGAATCGATCCGCAGCGCCTGCCTGCAACGTTTGCGACCTATCCTGATGACCACCCTGGCGGCGATCCTCGGTGCCTTGCCGTTGCTGCTGAGCCGCGCCGAAGGGGCGGAAATGCGCCAGCCGCTGGGCCTGACCATCATCGGCGGGCTGATCTTCAGCCAGGTACTGACGCTTTACACCACCCCGGTGGTTTACCTCTATCTCGACAACCTGCGCCATCGCTTCAATAAATGGCGCGGGGTGCGTACTGATGTTGCTCTGGAAACTCCGCTATGACTGACCGTTCGCTTTTCAACCTGGCTGCACCGCTGATCACGGCTCGAGGCTCGCGCCTGTTGAGCCTGTCACTGTGCGTGGCGATGCTCAGTGCCTGCGCCGTCGGCCCGGATTACCAGCGCCCGCAAACCGCGGAGCCTGCGCAGTACAAGGCAGCGGAGGGCTGGCGTCAGGCCAACCCGAGCGATGCCCTGGCACGTGGCGCGTGGTGGGAGTTGTATGGCGACCGGCAGCTCAACGACCTGATCGAAAAACTCAACAGCGCCAACCAGACCGTCGCCCAGTCCGAAGCGCAGTACCGCCAGGCCCAGGCCTTGGTGCGCAGTGCACGCGGGGCGTTTTTCCCGACAGTGGACCTGAACGTCAGCAAGAACCGTTCAAGCCAGGGCACCGGCAGCAGCAGCTCCAGCCTGAGCAGTTCGTCCAGCGGTATTCGCGACACGTACTCGGCCCAGGCGGGCGTCAGTTGGGAAGCGGACGTATGGGGCAAGCTGCGCCGAGGCCTCGAAGCCGATACCGCCAATGCCCAGGCAAGCTTTGCCGATCTGGCGGCCATGCGCCTGAGTCAACAGTCGGAGTTGGTGCAGAATTACCTGCAACTGCGCGTGATCGATGGCCAGAAACGCTTGCTCCAGGACACGGTCGAGGCATATCAGCGTTCGTTGAAGATGACCGAAAACCAATACCGCTCAGGCGTATCGGGCAAGGACGCGGTGGCCCAGGCCCAGACACAGCTCAAAAGCACCGAAGCCGATCTGATCGACCTGATCTGGCAACGCGCCCAGTTGGAGAACGCCATCGCTGTGCTGATCGGCCTGCCGCCGGCCGAGTTCAGCCTGGCGCAAAGCCAGGACATCCCGCAATTGCCGCAAGTACCGCTGGCGCTGCCTTCGCAGTTGCTGGAGCGTCGCCCGGACATCGCTTCGGCCGAGCGCTCGGTGATGGCCGCCAACGCCAACATCGGTGTGGCCAAGGCTGCCTATTACCCGGACCTGACCCTGAGCTTGAACGGTGGTTACAGCAGCAGTACCTCGAAAGACTTGTTCAGCCTGCCGAACCGCTTCTGGTCGGTCGGACCGCAATTGGCAATGACCCTGTTCGACGGTGGCCAGCGCTCGGCGGAAGTCGACCGCAGTGAAGCGGCCTATGACGAAACGGTGGCCAAGTATCGCCAGACCGTACTGGACGGATTCCGCGAAGTGGAAAACTACCTGGTGCAGCTCAAGGTGCTTGAGGATGAAGCCGTCGTGCGCCAACAGGCACTGGATGCCGCCCGTGAATCGTTGCGCCTGACCCAGAACCAGTACAAGGCCGGTTTGATCGCGTACATCGATGTGGTGGTGACCCAGGCGGCGGCGCTGAACAATGAACGCAGCAACCTGGACCTGTTGCAAAGCCGCCTGATAGCCAGTGTGCAGTTGATTGCCGCGTTGGGGGGTGGCTGGGGCGGGCAGCTTGAGGTGAGCGAAAACCGATAGCGTAGCTGCAATCCCTGTGGGAGCGAGCTTGCTCGCGATAGCAGTGGGTCAGGCAACATCCATGCTGAATGTGACGCAGCCATCGCGAGCAAGCTCGCTCCCACAGGTTTTGTGCTCTCGACTCCTTCCTTGTGGCAGGTGCCAGCAGCTTGAAGCAAGTTAATGTAAAACCTTAAAACAAGCGTTTCATCGGACTGATGGCCCTTTGCTCATTTTGTGAGTGCGTTCTCATTTGGAATCAGTACAATCGCCGCATTTGCCCCCACCCGAGAATGAAAGCCATTAACAAGGGGGCTTTCGCGAGAAGTCTCCATGCTCATCGGCAGCTATTCCCCCACCCTGGTCATCATTTCGCTCTGTGTAGCGATTCTCGCCTCATACACCGCATTGGACCTGACCGGACGCATTGCCACCGCCAAAGGCCGCGCCGTGCATTTGTGGACTGCGGGCGGGGCCGTTGCCATGGGCATCGGCATCTGGTCGATGCACTTTATCGGCATGCTCGCGTTCAAGTTGCCGATCGACCTGGGGTACGACGGGACCATCACCCTGTTGTCGTTGCTGATCGGCGTGCTCTCCAGCGGTTTTGCGCTGTGGCTGGTCAGCCAGCCGCAATTGCCGGCCTGGCAACTGGCCTTTGGCGCGTTGGTCATGGGCGCCGGCATCAGCGCGATGCACTACACCGGCATGGCTGCCATGCGCATGCAACCGGGCATCGACTATGACCCGACGCTGTTCGGCGCCTCGCTGCTGATCGCTGTCGGTGCTTCGGGCGCAGCATTGTGGATCGCTTTCCATCTGCGCCAGCACACGCCTTATGTCCGTCTGATCCGTGGTGGCGCCGCCGTGATCATGGGCATCGCCATCGTCGGCATGCACTACACCGGGATGGCCGCCGCACGCTTTGCCGACGGCAGTTTCTGTGGCGCGGCGGTCAATGGATTGAGCGGCAATGGCCTGGACAACCTGGTACTGATCACCACGTTGGCGGTGCTGAGCATTGCCCTGCTGACCTCGATCCTCGATGCACGCCTGGAGGCTCGCACCGCGAGCCTGGCCCAGTCGCTGACCGAGGCCAACCGTGAACTGACCCAATTGGCCCTGCACGACACCCTCACCGGGTTGCCGAACCGGACGTTGCTCGCCGATCGAATCGATCAGGCCATGTCGCGGGTCCGGGAAGAAGGGGGGTGCTTTGCCCTGATGTTCATCGATCTGGACGGCTTCAAACCGGTCAACGATGCCTTTGGCCACCACATGGGTGATCTGTTGTTGCGCGAAGTGGCCCTGCGCCTGCGCGAAGACTTGCGCAGCCAGGACACCCTGGCGCGGATCGGCGGCGATGAGTTCGTGTTGCTGGTGCAATTGAGCGAACAGAACGACGCCTTGAACCTGGCGGCCCGTCAGGTCGGGTTGATCGCGCGCGCGTTCCGGGTTGCCGAACATGATTTGCACATTTCCGCCAGCGTCGGCATCGCGCTCTACCCGGGTAACGGGCAGTCCGCCCACGAACTGCTGATGAACGCCGACGCGGCGATGTACCACGCCAAGGGCGCGGGTAAAAACGGCTACAGCTTTTTCGATGTCTCGATGAACAACAACGCCCGCAAGCAGCTGCAATTGCTGCAGGATCTGCGCAATGCCGTGGAACAGCAGGAATTCAGCCTGCATTACCAGCCCAAGTTCGACGCCGCCAATGGCCGGCCAGTGGGCGCCGAGGCCTTGTTGCGCTGGGAACACCCGACTCAAGGAATGCTGTTGCCGGACAAATTCATCGAGCTGGCGGAAAAAACCGGGCTGATCATTCCGATCGGCGAGTGGGTGCTCAACGAAGCCTGCCGTCAGATGCGCGAGTGGTATGTGCTGGGCTACACCGACTGGCGCATCGCGGTGAACCTTTCGGCCATTCAGTTTTGCCATGCCGGGCTGGTCCAGAGCGTCGCCAGGGCGCTGGCGACGCACCATCTGCCACCCAACAGCCTGACCCTGGAAATCACCGAAACCACCGCCATGAGCGATGCCGATGCGAGCATGACGGTGCTGCAGGAACTGTCGGAAATGGGTGTCGACCTGTCCATCGACGATTTTGGTACCGGCTATTCGAGCTTGATGTACCTCAAGCGCCTGCCGGCCAACGAGCTGAAGATCGACCGCGGTTTTGTCCGGGACCTGGAGCGCGACAGCGATGACGCCGCCATCGTTTCGGCCATCGTCGCCCTCGGGCAGGCACTGGGGTTGCGCATCGTCGCCGAAGGCGTGGAAACCGGCGTGCAGCAGGACTTCCTGACTCAGCTCGGCTGCGATTCGTTGCAGGGTTACCTGCTGGGGCATCCGCTGCCGGCAGCAGGTTTCATGGTGGAAATCCATCGCGGGGAGCAGTTGGTCGAGCAGTTGAAAGCCAGTGCCAGGCGCGAGATGTCGATGACATGACAGCCGATGTGAAGCCATGCAAAAACCGCCAATGGCGGTTATTCTTGCCCCCGACCGCTTAAGCTTTGATTGGGGGAAAGCTCGCATGGACAAAGTCATAGTCATCACTGGCGGTAGCCGCGGCATCGGTGCCGCCACCGCTCTGTTGGCCGCCGCGCAGGGCTATCGGATCTGCATCAATTATCAGGCGGACGAACAGTCTGCATTCGGCGTGCTGGAGCAAGTCCGCGCCCTCGGTGCGCAAGCCATTGCGGTACGGGCCGACGTCAGCATCGAAGACGAAGTGATCGCGCTGTTCAATCGGGTGGACAGTGAACTGGGGCGGGTCACTGCGCTGGTGAACAACGCCGGCACCGTCGGGCAGAAGTCCCGGGTCGACGAGATGTCCGAGTTCCGCATTCTCAAAATCATGAAAACCAACGTCCTGGCGCCGATGCTCTGTGCCAAGCACGCGATCCTGCGCATGTCGCCCAGGCACGGCGGGCAGGGCGGCAGCATCGTCAACGTATCGTCGGTCGCCTCGCGTTTGGGATCGCCCAACGAGTACGTGGATTACGCAGCGTCCAAAGGCGCGCTGGACACCTTCACCATCGGCCTGTCCAAGGAAGTGGCGGGTGAGGGGATTCGGGTCAACGCCGTGCGTCCGGGTTACATCTACACCGATTTCCATGCCTTGAGCGGCGATCCGGATCGGGTCAGCAAGCTGGAATCGGCGATCCCGATGGCGCGGGGCGGCCGTCCGGATGAAGTGGCGGAGGCGATTGTCTGGTTGTTGTCGGACAAGGCTTCTTATGCGACGGGGACTTTTGTTGATCTTGGTGGTGGGCGTTAGTTCCTGAGACAAGCGTTGTCTGCGCTGGCCTCATCGCGAGCAAGCTCGCTCCCACAGTGGATCTCAAGTGCTCACAAATCTTGTGTGTACAGAGAAACCTGTGGGAGCGAGCTTGCTCGCGATAGCAATTTATAAAACGACATGGCGCTGTCAGAACGACCGCACAATCCGCCCCAACGTCTCCATCGCCTTCTCCGAGTCCTCGGTCCACGGGCTGCCGTAATTCAACCGAATACAATTCCTGAAGCGCTGGGTCGGTGAAAAGATCGGCCCCGGTGCAATGCTGATGCCTTGCGCCAATGCCATCTGGAACAATTTCAACGAATCCATCTGCTGTGGTAATTCCAGCCACAGAAAGTACCCGCCGGCCGGTTGGCTGACCCGCGTCTGCGCCGGGAAATAGCGGGCGATGGCGGCGAGCATGGCGCTTTGCTGGTCTTCCAGGGCGTGGCGCAATTTACGCAGGTGCCGGTCGTAGCCGCCGTGTTGCAGGTAATCGGCGATTGCCGCCTGGGCCGGCATCGAGGCGCACAGCGAGGTCATGAGTTTCAGCCGTTCGATCTTTTGCGCAAAACGCCCGGCAGCCACCCAGCCGATGCGGTAGCCAGGGGCCAGGCTCTTGGCGAATGAACCACAGTGCATCACCAGGCCTTCGGTATCAAAGGCCTTGGCCGGTTTCGGTGCTTGCTGGCCGTAATAGAGTTCGGCGTAGACATCGTCTTCGATCAGCGGCACGTGGTGGCGCCGCAACAACTCCACAAGCTGCTGTTTCTTGGCCTCGGGCAGGGTCGCGCCCATGGGGTTCTGGAAACTGGTCATGCACCAGCAGGCCTTGATCGGATGCCGCTCCAGGGTTTGCTCGAGCACGCCGAGGTCGATGCCATCGCGCGGGTGCACGGGAATTTCCACGGCCTTGAGTTTCAGGCGTTCGAGTACTTGCAGACAGGCGTAGAACGCCGGGGCTTCGATGGCCACCAGATCGCCGGGTTCGGTCACCGCTTGCAGGCAAAGGTTCAAGGCTTCGAGGGCGCCGTTGGTGATCAGCAGTTCCTCCATGGGCAACATCAGCCCGCCGACCATATAGCGCAGGGCGATTTGCCGGCGCAGTTGCGGGTTGCCCGGTGACATGTCGGTGACCACCATGCGCGGATCCATGTCGCGGCTGGCGCTGGCCAGAGAGCGGGACAAACGTTGCAGGGGAAACAGCGTCGGGCTGGGGAACGCCGAGCCGAAGGGCACGGTGTTCGGGTCCTTGATCGAGTCGAGCACCGAAAACACCAGTTCGCTGACGTCTACTTCCGTCGACTCGTTGACCTCATTGCTGATCACCGGCTCGGAAAACGGCCGGGGTGCGTGGGCGTTGACGAAATAGCCGGAGCGCGGCCGAGCGCGGATCAGGCCGCGACGCTCCAGCAGGTAATAGGCCTGGAACACCGTCGACGGGCTGACCCCGTAGGTCTGGCTGGCGTAGCGCACCGACGGCACCCGCTGGCCGGGACCCAGGACGCCGGAGCGGATCAGTTCTGCGATGTCGTCGGCGAATTTTTCGTAGCGTTTCATCGGTGTCCCGCAATGGAGTCGGTTCGATTAATTGTGGCGAGGGGGCTTGCCCCCGTTGGACTGCGCAGCAGTCCCATTTTGGGGCCGCTTCGCGATCCAACGGGGGCAAGCCCCCTCGCCACAGTGGATTGCATTGCCAAAACAAGACTGCACTTCACAAAGGTCAGCATCTTAAAGGCTCAGCGATTCATTGGCGCCACAAACCGGCTCTTCGCCACGCTGTAGACGCCAGGCTCATCGCTGTCGACCACCTTGAAGCCGATGCTCTGTGAACTGCTGGCCGGACGCTCCGTGAGCATCGCCACCGACACCGGCACATCGACAATCTCGCCCGGCGCCAGGCTGAATTCGGTCCTGCCCTGCAACTGGAAATCATCGGCATCCACCAGGCTCAATTGATAGTCCTGACGCTGCTGGGTTTTGTTGATCACCTTCAGACTGTAGATGTTTTCGATCTGCCCCTGGCTGTTCTCGCGGAACAGGCCCCGGTCCTTGCTGACATCAAGGGACACCATCGGTCGTTCCACCAGCGCCATCACCAGGGCTGCGATCATCACCAGCAGCACGGCGGTGTAGCCGACAAGACGTGGGCGCAGCAGGTGCGTCTTGCCACCCTGCAACTGATGCTCGGAGGTGTAGCTGATCAACCCTGGGGCGTAGCCCATTTTGTCCATGATCGAGTCACAGGCGTCGATGCACGCCGCGCAACCGATGCATTCCATCTGCAAGCCGTCGCGGATATCGATGCCGGTGGGGCAGACCTGTACGCACAGCTGGCAGTCGATGCAATCACCCAGCCCGACCTCGGCCGGTTTGACTTCGCGCTTGCGTGGGCCACGACTTTCGCCACGGGCCACGTCGTAGGAAATGGTCAGGGTGTCCTTGTCGAACATCACGCTCTGGAACCGCGCGTAGGGACACATGTGCATGCACACCGCTTCACGCAGCCAACCGGCATTGATGTACGTGGCGCCGGTAAAAAACAGCACCCAGAACAGGCTGACGCCACTCATCTGGAAGGTCAGCAGCTCTTCGGCCAACGGCCGGATCGGCGTGAAGTAGCCGACGAAGGTCAGGCCGGTCAGCAGGCTGATGGCCAACCACAAGGTGTGCTTGGCCGCGCGACGCATCAGCTTGTTCAGGCCCCACGGCGCGGCTTGCAACTTGATCCGCTGGTTGCGTTCGCCTTCGGTGATCTTCTCGCACCACATGAAGATCCAGGTCCATGAACTTTGTGGGCAGGTGTAGCCGCACCAGACCCGGCCCGCGAACACGGTGATCGCAAACAGGCCGAACGCGGCAATGATCAACAACGCCGAGAGCAGGATGAAATCCTGCGGCCAGAAGGTCGCGCCGAAGATATGGAACTTGCTTTGCGAAAGATCCCAGAGCACCGCCTGGCGGCCGCCCCAGTTCAGCCACACGGTGCCGAAAAACAGCACAAACAGAAAACCCGCGCCGCTGATGCGCAGGTTGCGGAACAGCCCGGTGAAGCTGCGGGTGTGGATCAGGTTGTCGCTGGATTTGGCCTTCATCTTGGGGCGCGAAGGCTCGAATGTTTCTACGGTTCGGACGGGGATTCTTTCGCTCATGGTCATTCGCTCATCAGCCTCCATCAGGCATGAGCACTATGAGCGGCGATCTGTTTGCATAACAGACTCAGGTATTGCATTAAAAAGCGGATCAGATGGCCATGTTTGCACGGACTGCGACAACTTGAAGCAGCCGCCGCTGCAGGGTCCATGGAGCTTTGCAAAACAGCGGCGGCAAGTGCGGCTCAATCCCGGTCAAATCACCGAACCACTGTCGGTAGCTTTCAGGTGCCGGCGTCCATCCACCGCGCCTGCGACGGTCAAGGCGTCGGCCTCGGCTTCCGTGATGTAGATGCGCTCGCCTTCGATGTCCACTGCCGACATGGCCATGGCTCCGTCGGTGATGATGGTCACGTCGGGACACAGACGAATGAGTTCGCCATTTTCAGTGGTGAAAAAGCAGGTCTGGTTCTCGATGCGTACGGTCATGACGGGATCCTTTTTTCAGTGGAAACTAAAGTTTCAGGCCGCAACCGCCGGTCATCGTTCTGTGCAACCGATTAATGGTCGCTGCGGTCCACCGTCCATGGCCCCTCATAAGGACAATCCCATGAACACTTGGTGGCACGAAGTCTGGGTGACGCTGCAAGGCGAGTTCGCCGACATCGGCGATGCCTCGCAATTGACGCGAGTGACCGTGCGCCTGTTGATGGCCGCGGTGCTGGGCGGAATTCTCGGGTTCGAGCGTGAACACCAGGGCAAGGCCGCCGGCGTGCGCACCCACATGCTGGTGGCGATGGGGGCGGCGCTGTTCGTGTTGGTGCCGCAGATGTCCGGCTCACAGGCCGATGCCATGAGCCGGGTGGTGCAGGGCGTGATTGCCGGGATCGGCTTCCTGGGGGCTGGCACTATCCTGAAAAATCGCGACGGCGATGAGGGGCACGTCAAGGGCCTGACCACCGCCGCCGGCCTGTGGATGACCGCCGCCATCGGCGTCGCGGCCGGGCTGGGCCGGGAGGCGACGGCGGTGTTCAGTACGTTGTTGGCGCTGGGAGTGTTCAGTGTGATGCCGGGGATTGTGAAACTGATCGACAAGGATCACCAATGAGATCTTCCCCGGCAGTATGGGAGCGATCAACTGTCGTCATTCAGGGGGCACAATCACCGGCGGCATCGTCGTTGGCGGATCTTCCCTTGGTGGCGGGTTCGTGCCGGGCGGATCCTGTTCGGGCACCGGTTGCGGATCGCTGGGTGGGATCACCGGGTTGTCGATGTTGGGATCGGGGGTTTCAGCCGGGAATGGATTGTTCATTGTTCAAGCCTCCGGTGGCACATGGCGTGAGTCGTGCTTAAGTAGGTGGACTGATTGGTTGACCGCAGCGCGAAGGACTTGATTCCGGGAATTGCCGATGAAACTTTCCCGGCGGCTGTCGCTCGGAACCTAAGTGAGTGCATCCCGGGGCGGATTGCCCGGCGGGGTGGCGACCAGACACAAGCGCGTCCATGGGGCGTAAGGAGAGAGGCTCGATGACGGCTGAAAAACCGACTGAGTTGAGCTACAACCCGCACATGCCACTGTCGCAGGCGTTGTTGCTGCCGCGTATCGTCATTGAAAACATCATGCCGATCCTTGAAGGCGGACAATTCGCCGTCAAGGCCGTGGTGGGGCAGGACGTGGTGGTGACGGCCAAGGTCTTCGCCGACGGGCATGACAAGCTGGCGGTGCGCGTGCGCTGGCGGGCCGAGGACGAGGACGCCTGGCAAAGCGCGGCCATGAACGACCTGGGCAATAACAGCTGGCAGGGGCAGTTCCGGGTCGACAGCCAGGGCCGTTATCTGTTCTGTATCGAAGCCTGGATCGATCAGTTCGCCAGTTTTTGCCATGAGCTGGAAAAGAAGCATGCGGCAGCAGTGCCCGTCAGTCTGGAATTGCAGGAAGGGCGGATTCACGTCCAGCAGGCCGCCGAGCGTAGCGAAGGGCTACTCAGCGAGCAACTGGCGGCCTTGCACCATGAACTGTCAGGACTGCTCGAAACCGAGCAGGTCGCACTGTTTTTGCACCCCCGTAGCGCCGACCTCATGGCCCGCGTCAATCATCGCGCCTACCTGAGCCTGAGCCCGGAGTACCCGGTGGATGTCGAGCGCGAACTGGCGCAGTTCGCCAGTTGGTATGAATTGTTCCCGCGCTCGATCACCGACAGCCCGACGCGCCATGGCACCTTCAATGACGTGCATACGCGACTGGCGATGATCCAGGACATGGGTTTCGATGTGCTGTATTTCCCGCCGATCCACCCGATCGGGCGCAGCTACCGCAAAGGCCCGAACAACTCGCTGACGGCGGGTCCCGATGATCCGGGCAGCCCCTATGCGATTGGTAGCGAGGAAGGCGGGCACGAGGCGATTCACTCGCAATTGGGTACCCGCGAAGACTTTCGCCGACTGGTGGCGGCCGCTGCGGCCCATGGTCTGGAAATCGCCCTGGATTTTGCCATCCAGTGTTCCCAGGACCATCCATGGCTCAAGCAACACCCCGGCTGGTTCAACTGGCGGCCGGACGGCACGATCAAATATGCGGAGAACCCACCGAAGAAATACCAGGACATCGTCAACGTCGACTTCTATGCCCCCGAGGCGATTCCGAGCCTGTGGGTGGAACTGCGCGACATCGTGGTGGGCTGGGTCGAGGAGGGCGTGAAGATCTTTCGCGTCGATAATCCGCACACCAAGCCGTTGCCGTTCTGGCAATGGCTGATCGCCGATGTACGGGCGCTGTACCCCGAGGTGATCTTCCTCGCCGAAGCCTTTACCACCCCGGCAATGATGGCGCGCCTGGGCAAGGTCGGTTACTCCCAGAGCTACACCTATTTCACCTGGCGCAACACCAAGGCCGAACTGGCGACCTACTTCACCGAACTCAACGAGTCGCCGTGGCGAGAATGCTACCGGCCGAATTTCTTCGTCAATACACCGGACATCAACCCGGCGTTCCTCCACGAATCCGGGCGTCCCGGGTTTCTCATTCGCGCCGTGCTGGCGACCATGGGCTCGGGCCTGTGGGGCATGTATTCGGGTTTCGAGTTGTGCGAGTCGGCTCCGGTACCGGGTAAGGAGGAATACCTCGATTCCGAGAAGTATGAGATCCGCCCGCGGGACTTCAACGCGCCGGGCAACATCATTGCCGAGATCGCCCAGCTCAACCGTATCCGACGGCAGAACCCGGCGTTGCACACGCATCTGGGCCTGAAGGTCTACAACGCCTGGAACGAC
The DNA here is from genome assembly GCF_058797535.1 of Pseudomonas sp. GW823-FHT02E01. Lineage (NCBI taxonomy): Bacteria > Pseudomonadati > Pseudomonadota > Gammaproteobacteria > Pseudomonadales > Pseudomonadaceae > Pseudomonas > Pseudomonas sp. GW823-FHT02E01. Next base: position 347,056 of record NZ_JBXAJS010000003.1, read on the forward strand.
AACATCCTGTACTTCGGCAAGCGCAGCGCCGATGGAGGCAATTTCATTCTGGTGGCGGTCAGTCTCGATCCGCACAACGTGCAGGAAGCGAACTTCGAGTTGCCATTATGGGACATGGGCTTGCCTGACTACGCCAGCACCCAGGGCGAAGATTTGATGAATGGTCATCGCTGGACCTGGCACGGCAAGCAGCAGTTCATGCGGATCGACCCGGCGTATCAGCCGTTCGGGATTTGGCGCATTACCGCGTAGACGCTGAACTTGTGGGAGCGAGCTTGCCGGTGGCGAGGGGGCTGCCTGTGGCGAGGGGGCTTGCCCCCGTTGGGTCGCGAAGCGGCCCCGCTCTTTCTTTCCAACACACCAAGTCGCTGTATTGACGACTGCTTCGCAGCCGAACGGGGGCAAGCCCCCTCGCCACAGGTAAGCATCCTCACCACAGGGGATTCTCAGCCTGTGGCCAAGATGAATTCACCAGGAGTTGCACATGGCGAAGAAACCCAAGGCAGCCACGTTCATCAAGGACCCGCTCTGGTACAAGGACGCGGTGATCTATCAAGTCCACGTCAAATCGTATTTCGACTCCAACAACGACGGGATTGGCGACTTTCCCGGCCTCATCGCCAAGCTCGATTACATCGCCGACCTGGGCGTCAACACCATCTGGCTGTTGCCGTTCTACCCCTCGCCACGGCGCGATGACGGCTACGACATCGCCGAATACCGTGGCGTACACAGCGACTACGGCACCATGGCCGATGCCAGGCGCTTCATTGCCGAGGCGCACAAACGCGGCCTGCGGGTGATCACCGAACTGGTCATCAACCACACCTCCGACCAGCACCCGTGGTTCCAGCGGGCGCGCAAGGCCAAACCCGGATCGGCGGCGCGGGACTTCTACGTGTGGTCCGATGACGATCAAAAATACGATGGCACCCGCATCATCTTTCTCGATACAGAGAAGTCCAACTGGACCTGGGACCCGGTCGCCGGCCAATACTTCTGGCACCGTTTCTACTCCCACCAACCGGACCTGAACTTCGATAACCCGCAAGTCATGAAAGCGGTGCTGTCGGTGATGCGTTACTGGCTCGACATGGGCATCGACGGCTTGCGCCTGGACGCGATTCCCTACCTGATCGAGCGCGACGGCACCAACAATGAGAACTTGCCGGAAACCCACGACGTCCTGAAAAAGATCCGTGCGGAAATCGACGCCAACTACCCCGACCGCATGTTGCTGGCCGAGGCCAATCAGTGGCCGGAGGATACTCAGCTGTACTTCGGCGACACCGACAAGAAAGGCCTGAACGGCGATGAATGCCACATGGCCTTTCACTTCCCGTTGATGCCGCGCATGTATATGGCGCTGGCCCAGGAAGATCGTTTCCCGATTACCGACATTCTGCGCCAGACCCCGGATATACCCGCCAACTGCCAATGGGCAATCTTCCTGCGCAACCACGATGAGCTGACCCTGGAGATGGTCACCGACAAGGAACGCGATTACCTGTGGAATTACTATGCCGCCGACCGCCGGGCGCGGATCAACCTGGGGATTCGCCGGCGTCTGGCGCCGCTGATGGAACGCGACCGCCGTCGGGTCGAGTTGCTTAACAGTCTGCTGCTGTCCATGCCCGGCACGCCGACCCTGTATTACGGCGATGAGATCGGCATGGGCGACAACATCTACCTCGGCGACCGCGACGGTGTGCGTACGCCGATGCAATGGTCCATCGACCGCAACGGTGGTTTCTCCCGAGCCGACCCGGCGAGTCTGGTGCTGCCGCCGATCATGGACCCGCAATACGGCTATCTGTCGGTCAACGTCGAAACCCAGGCTGGCGACCCGCATTCGCTATTGAACTGGACCCGGCGCATGCTTGCCGTGCGCAAGCATTCCAAGGCCTTCGGGCGCGGCACGTTGAAGATGCTGTCGCCCAGCAACCGGCGGATTCTGGCCTACACCCGTGAATACACCGGGGTGGACGGCAAACACGAAATCATTCTGTGCGTGGCCAACGTGTCGCGAAGCGCCCAGGCCGCCGAGCTGGATCTGTCGGCCTACGTCGGCATGGTGCCGGTGGAAATGCTCGGGGGTAACGCATTCCCACCCATCGGCCAGCTGAATTTCCTCCTCACGCTGGCGCCTTACGGCTTTTACTGGTTCGGCCTGGCCGCGGAAAATCAGATGCCGAGCTGGCACGTGGAGCCCGCACAGAGCCTGCCGGACTTCACCACGCTGGTACTGAAAAAACGCATGGAGGAACTGCTCGAAGCGCCGTCACGCAACACGCTGGTGCAAGGCATCCTGCCCAACTGGCTGCAGAACCGCCGCTGGTTCGCGGGTAAGGACGCCGCCATCGAACAGGTCGAACTGGCCTATGGCGTGCGATTCGGCGATCCGCAGCACCCGGTGCTGTTCAGCGAGATCAATGTCACCAGCGGTGGCCAGAGCAGCCGCTACCAGTTGCCGTTCGGTTTTATCTCGGAAGATCAGGTCGGTACTCCCTTGCCGCAGCAATTGGCATTGTCGCGGGTACGGCGTGGGCGCCAGGTCGGCCTGATCACCGATGCCTTCAGCCTGGACACCTTTGTGCATGCCGTATTGCAGGGCATTCAGGCCGGCACCGTATTGGCCTCCAGCGATGGCGACATTCGCTTCGAGTCCACCGCCGAACTGGAAAAACTCGGCCTCAATGCCGACTCGCCGGTGCGTTACCTGTCCGCCGAACAGTCCAACAGCTCGGTGGTGATCGGCAACAGCCTAGTGCTGAAGCTGATCCGCAAGGTCGCCTGCGGCGTGCACCCTGAGCTGGAAATGAGCGCGTACCTGACGCAAGCCGGGTTCAGCAATATTTCACCATTGCTGGGGGCTGTGGTGCGCCGGGACGGGGCGGGTGAAGATAACTTGCTGATGATCGCCCAAGGCTACCTGAGCAATCAGGGCGACGCCTGGGAATGGACTCAGAACAACCTCGAACGGGCGCTTCGTGATGAACTGGCCGACGCCGTGTCCGAGCAGGAACAGCATTACAACGCGCTCGGCGAACTGAAAGATTTCGCCGCTATGCTTGGTCAGCGTCTGGGGGAAATGCACCAGGTGCTGGCGGCGCCGAGTGCCAACCCGGACTTCTTGCCCCAGGTCACTACGCAGAAGGAAGCGCTGGCCTCGGCCAAGGATGTCGCGGCGCAAATCGAGCGCGCGCTGAACTTGCTCAAGCAGCATAAAAATCAACTTGACCCGGCGGACCAGACCCTGGTCGGCCGTTTACTGGACAACAAGAAAGCCATCCTCGGCCATGTACAGGCGTTGGGCAAAAAGACCGCGGGCGGCTTGCGCATTCGTGTGCACGGCGACCTGCACCTGGGGCAGGTGCTGGTGATCAAGGGCGATGCCTACCTGATCGACTTCGAAGGCGAACCGGCCCGGCCATTGCATGAACGACGGGGCAAACACAGCCCGTACAAGGATGTCAGCGGCGTGCTGCGGTCCTTCGACTATGCGGCGGCGATGGCGATCAACGTGCAGAGCGTCGATAACACCGCAGCGGCCGATGCCGCGCGCTTGCGGGTCACCGATCGCTACTTGAGCGAGGCGCGGCAAGCATTTGTCGACGCTTATCGGCTGGCGGCAGCTAGTCTTGCCCATGCATGGCAAGATCCCGAAGGCGAGGATGCCGCGCTGGCGTTGTTCGGTCTGGAGAAGGCGGCGTATGAAGTGGCTTATGAGGCGGAAAATCGCCCCGCCTGGTTGCCCGTGCCGTTGCACGGTTTATATGGATTATTGAGTGGGCTTAAACCCTTTTCCGATCTTGATGGAGAGTAGTCATGAGTGTCTCGAACAAGGAACAGGGTCATCACAAAGAAGCGCTGCTGCCCAGGGCGCGGGATATCGACGCATTGGTGCGCGCCGAGCATATCGATCCTTTTGCGATTCTTGGCCCTCACGCTGATGGCGCTGGCGGGCAATTCATTCGCGCGTATCTGCCGGGTGCCTTGAGTGTGCAGGTGCTGGCCAGGGATACCGGACAAGAGCTCGGCCAACTTGAAGCCACAGAGACGCCGGGATTGTTTGTCGGGCATTTCGAACGTGCGCAAGCGTATCTGCTGCGTACCCGTTGGGCCGGCGGCGAGCAAACGGCAGAAGATCCTTACAGCTTCGGTCCGTTGTTGGGCGAAATGGATTTGTATCTGTTTGCCGAAGGCAATCACCGCGACCTCAGCGGGTGCCTGGGCGCGCAACTGAAAACCGTGGACGGCATCGACGGCGTGCGTTTCGCCGTGTGGGCGCCGAATGCCCGGCGGGTGTCGGTGGTCGGTGATTTCAACGTCTGGGACGGGCGCCGGCACCCGATGCGCCTGCGTCACCCCACAGGCGTCTGGGAATTGTTCATCCCGCGCCTGCAAGCCGGGGACACCTACAAATACGAGATTCTCGGCGCCCACGGCATCCTGCCGTTGAAGGCCGATCCCGTGGCGTTGGCCACCAGCCTGCCACCGGACACCGCCTCGAAAGTCGCTTCACCCTTGAACATCGACTGGCAGGATCAGGACTGGATGATGACCCGTGGTGACCGCCAGCGGGTGACGGCGCCGTTGTCGATCTACGAATTGCACGCCGGCTCGTGGCAATGCGAGCTGGACGATCTGGGCGAAGTGGCCCGCCAGTACACTTGGCCCGAGTTGACCGAGCGGCTGATTCCCTATGTCAAAGACCTCGGTTTCACCCACATCGAACTGATGCCGATCATGGAGCACCCGTTCGGCGGCTCGTGGGGTTATCAGTTGTTGTCGCAATTCGCGCCGAGTGCGCGGTATGGCACGCCGGACGAGTTCGCCGCGTTCATCAACGCCTGCCACCAGGCCGAACTCGGGGTGATTCTCGATTGGGTGCCGGCGCATTTCCCCACCGATACCCACGGCCTGGCCCAGTTCGACGGCACGGCGCTGTACGAGTACGGCAACCCGCAGGAAGGTTTCCATCAGGACTGGGACACGCTGATCTACAACCTGGGTCGCACCGAAGTGCATGGTTACATGCTGGCGTCGGCGCTGCACTGGCTCAAGCATTTCCACGTCGACGGCCTGCGGGTCGATGCGGTGGCCTCGATGCTCTACCGCGACTACTCGCGCAAGGCCGGCGAGTGGGTGCCGAACCGCCATGGCGGGCGGGAGAACCTGGAAGCCATCGACTTCCTGCGTCACCTCAATGACGTGGTGGCCCTCGAAGCGCCCGGTGCGCTGGTGATCGCCGAGGAATCCACCGCATGGCCCGGTGTAAGCCAGGGCACGCAACAGGGCGGCCTGGGCTTTGCCTACAAATGGAACATGGGCTGGATGCACGACTCGCTGCATTACATCCAGCAGGACCCGGTGTACCGCGCCCATCACCACAACGAACTGAGTTTCGGCCTGGTGTATGCGTGGTCCGAGCGCTTCATCCTGCCGATCTCCCACGATGAAGTGGTGCACGGCAAACACTCGCTGATCGACAAGATGCCCGGCGACCGCTGGCAGAAATTCGCCAACCTGCGGGCCTACCTGAGTTTCATGTGGGCGCATCCGGGCAAGAAACTGCTGTTCATGGGCTGCGAGTTCGGCCAGTGGCGCGAGTGGAACCATGACCAGCAACTGGACTGGTACCTGCTGCAATACCCCGAGCACCAGGGGGTGCAGAAACTGGTGGCCGACCTCAACCGCTTGTACCGCGAAGAGCCGGCGCTGCATGAGCAGGACGACGTGCCGCAGGGTTTCCAATGGCTGATCGGCGATGACGCGATCAACAGCGTTTATGCGTGGTTGCGCTGGAGCAAGGACGGCGAACCGGTGCTGGTGGTGGCCAACTTTACGCCCGTGCCACGCGAGGCTTATCGCGTCGGGGTGCCGTTTGCCGGGCAGTGGAACGAGGTGCTCAACAGCGACTCGTCCATCTATGCCGGTTCCAACTACGGCAACAGTGGCGGGGCGGTCGCCGAGGAAACGCCGAGCCATGGCCAGGCGTTGTCGTTGGTGCTGAATTTGCCGCCGTTGGCGGTATTGATGTTAAGGCCGCAGGGCTGATCCAGAGCCGCGTTGCTGCCTTTCGCGAGCAAGCCCGCTCCCACACTGGTTTTGAGTACGGCATCAATCCAGTGTGGGAGCGGCGGTGCGACGATTCGACTTGCTCGCGAAGGGGCCGGTGCTATCGACGCCGGCACCTGGCAATGAATGGCCGTGATTCAGAGATGCACTTCCACCGCCAACGGCAAATGGTCTGAAAGGTGCGTCCACGGCTTGTTTCCCAGTATTTGCGGCTCATGGCTGCTGGCGTTGCGCAGGTAGACGCGGTCCAGGCGCAGCAAGGGAAACCGTGCGGGGTAGGTTTTGGCAGGACGACCCAGGTGGCGTTCGAAGGCTTCGTGCAAGTAATCGTGGCGGGCAAGGGTGGCATTGCCCTGCATCTGCCAGTCGTTGAAGTCGCCGGCAATGATCACCGGCGCATCATCCGGCAGGGACTCGAGGAGCTGACAGAGCAACTGCAATTGCAGCTGACGATGGCTTTCCAGCAGGCTGAGGTGAACGCAGATCGCATGCACTTCGCGATGACCCGGTACGTCCAGCACGCAGTGCAGCAAGCCACGGCGTTCCGGGCCGGTAATGGAAACATCCAGGTTTCGATACTCGCGGATCGGATATTTCGACAGCAGGGCATTGCCATGGTGACCGTCGGGGTAGACGGCATTGCGCCCATAGGCGAAGTCGCTCCACATGCTGTCGGCGAGGAATTCATATTGCGAGGTTTGTGGCCAATCATTGTAGCGGGAGGAGTGGCGGTCGTGCTCGCCGACGACCTCCTGCAGGAACACCAGGTCTGCCGACGTACTGCGCACCGCTTCACGCAATTCAGGAAGGATGAAGCGCCGGTTGAGTGCGGTAAAACCCTTATGGGTGTTGACCGTCAGCACGCGAAGCCGATGAATCGCCGGGGGCGTGTTCAATGGCATTGATTCGGTTACCTGCGGTTTTGAATGACTGGCCACATGCACTCCTCTGACTCAGGGCTGCTTATGTATGCGACTGATGCGATGGCAGGCAGTTCAGTCCAATGGGCTGCGTTTTCAAACCAGCACAATTTCATAAGGCAAACGGATACGCTCCAGCAGCGGCCGGGGCAGCAACGGCGCGAGGCCGATGGCCGGTTCGCCGTCCAGTTGGCTGGCGTAGGCATGGGTGGCGTGACTCTTGCGGGCGACGGTCCAGGTATCGAGGCGCACCTTGCGGGCACGGTGCCAGGGAATCAGCTCCCGGTCCCGTGCCGGCCAGTGCCAGGCCCAGAACGGTACGTCGTTGTAGGTGGCCCCGATATTGGCCGCCGCCCTGGCGCTCGCGCGGCCAACAGTGTCGTGGTCGACATTGCCGTCCTGGCGCCAGGTGCTGAACACCACATCACCTGGGCGCAGGTAGCGCGTGATGAATCGGGCGATCTGATCTTCCTGCTCCGCCAGCGCGTTATCGGTAAACCCGCCACGAATCCACTTCAGGCTGTGCATCGGCAACCCGAGTCGACGTATGGCTTCCACGCTTTCCTGGGGACGAAACACGCTGAGGCGTTTTTCCGACCACTGCTGTGACCCCGGATGGCTGGCGCTGCCGTCGGTGATCGAGATCAATTGCAGCGGGTGGCCCAGGTTACTGAGCAATTGCAGCAGGCCGCCGCAGGTCACGACTTCATCGCCGGGGTGCGGGGCAATGAGCACCGCGCGTGCGCCGATGGGTACCAGGGATTGGGTGTTGATGACCGGAATGCTGTCCAGTTGCGGGGCGCTGTTCCAGATCTGTGAGGGCAGGCTGACTTCGCTCAGGGAAACGGGTTTCATGGTGGATACGTCCTTGTTCTGCGTCGCCTTCAGTCGTGCATGGGACAAGCCCGGCAGACCCTTGAGGGCTGGTGGATAGCGGCGCGACAAGCCAAACCCTGGATTGCCGCAAATCGAGTATTGCTCATGTAACGCTATTCGTCGCGTCGTGAAGTTGTCCGCAATGATATTTCCGCCCTGCGGTGTCACGGCTATGAATTCCTGGCGTCTCTTTTACTCTACTTCCTCATGCTGCAATTCGAACAGCAGCAACGAACGGCCGGTGACCGAGTACTCGTGGCCAAACTCAAAGCGCTCCTGGCCGCGGATCGACGGTTGGTTGGTGTCGATCATGCATGTCCAGAAACCGCCGTCAGGCACTTCAGGCAGCCGGAAATTGACGATGTCGTGATGTGCGTTGACCACCAGCATCAATGTCGCGTCGACGCCTTTGCGGCGAATGCCGGTTTCCTGGGCGCGGCCATCGAGCAGCATGCCCAGGCATCGATTGTGCGCATCGTGCCAATGCTCGGTGGTCATTTCCGTACCGTCCGGCGCCAGCCAGGTCACGTCCTTGACGCCGATGTCCTCGTTGTAATTACCCACCAGGAAACGCCCGCGCCGCAGGACCGGGTAGGTCAGGCGCAACTTGATCAGGCGTTTGACGAACTTGAGCAGGGCCTTGCCGTCGTCGCCGAGGTCCCAGTTGACCCAGCCGGTCTCGCTGTCCTGGCAGTACGCATTGTTGTTGCCGTCCTGGGTGCGGGCGAACTCGTCGCCGGCCACCAGCATCGGCGTGCCTTGGGCCAGCAGCAGGGTGGCGAAGAAATTGCGCATCTGCCGATGGCGCAGCGCGTTGATCTCGGGATCGTCGGTGGGGCCTTCGACGCCGTGGTTCCAGGACAGGTTGTTGTTGCTGCCGTCCTGATTGTTTTCGTCGTTGGCTTCGTTGTGTTTGTCGTTGTACGACACCAGGTCGTTGAGGGTGAAACCGTCGTGGGCGGTGACGAAATTGACCGATGAGTAAGGCCGCCGGCCACGTTGGTTGAACATTTCGCCCGAAGCGGTCAGGCGGTTGGCAAAGTCCGCCAGTTGCCCGTCGTCGCCTTTCCAGAAGGCGCGCACGGTGTCGCGGAACTTGTCGTTCCACTCGACCCAGCCCGGCGGAAAATTGCCGACCTGATAACCGCCGGGGCCGCAGTCCCATGACTCGGCGATCAGTTTGACCTGGCGCAGCACCGGGTCCTGGCGGCAGGCCACCAGGAAACTGTGGCGTTCGTCGAAACCGTCGTGATAGCGCCCAAGGATGGTTGCGAGGTCAAAGCGAAAGCCGTCCACGTGCATTTCCGTGGCCCAGTAGCGCAGGGAGTCGGTGACCATTTGCAGCACGCACGGGTGGCTCAGGTCCAGGGTGTTGCCGGTGCCGGAATCGTTGATATAGAAGCGTTTGTCCTCGGGCATCAGGCGGTAGTAGGACGCATTGTCGATGCCGCGCATGGACAGGGTCGGGCCTTGTTCGTTGCCCTCGGCGGTGTGGTTGTAGACCACGTCGAGGATCACCTCCAGATTGGCTTCGTGCAGGTGCGCGACCATTTCCTTGAATTCGGCAATCTTGCCACTGGCCAGGTACCGCGGGTCGGGGGCGAAGAATGCAATGCTGTTGTAGCCCCAGTAATTGGTCATGCCCTTGTGCAGCAAATGCTGGTCGTTGACGAACGCATGGATCGGCAGCAGCTCCACGGTCGACACACCGAGTTTGCGGATGTGCTCGACCACTTCATCGACCATCAACCCGGCAAAGGTGCCGCGCAGATTCTCGGGGACGGCAGGGTGACGCATGCTGAAGCCGCGCACATGGGTTTCATAGATGATCGTCCTGTCCCACGGCACGCTGACACGATGATCGTGGCCCCAGGTGTGCGCCGGGTCGATGACCTTGCATTTGGGCACGAAGGGCGCGCTGTCCCGCTCATCGAAGCTGAGGTCGGCGTCGGGGTGGCCGATGGTGTAGCCGAACAGCGCTTCGGACCATTTCAACTTGCTCACCAGTTGTTTGGCGTAGGGGTCGATCAGCAGTTTGTTGGGGTTGAAGCGATGGCCGTTGGCCGGGTCGTACGGACCGTAGACGCGATAGCCATAAACCAACCCCGGATGGGCGTCGGGCAGGTAGCCGTGGTAAATCTCGTCGGTGTATTCGGGCAGTTCGATGCGTTCGAGTTCCACTTCGCCAGCGTCGTCGAACAGGCACAGTTCAACCTTGGTGGCGTGGGCGGAAAACAGAGCGAAGTTGACTCCCAGTCCATCCCAGGTGGCGCCCAGCGGAAAGGGCAGGCCTTCGCGGATTCGTGTGGTTTCGACACGAGGGTCTGGCGCGGCGGCTTTCTTCGGACTGGTCATAGGTACTCCTGTAAACGGGGGTTACCAGTAGGAGCGAGCTTGCTCCGGGCGGCGCTCCGACGAAAACGGTGTGTCAGGCAACATCAATGCTGGAAGTGATGGCCTCTTCGCGGGCAAGCCCGCTCCCACAGGTATTGTGAGTTGCCACAGATTGCAGCCACACCTTCAAACACTGTGGGAGCGGCGGTGCGGCGGTCCGACTTGCCCGCGAAGGGGCCTCAAGACATATTCAAACCGCTGGCGGTTTTCGCGCAGCCCGGGGCTTTTTCTCGACGGCCTTTTCCCCCGGCGGGATCACTTTTGAAGCCGCTGCCGGTTTGGCCTTGGTTTTTGGCGCGGCGACCTTGGCATCACCAGCCTTGCCATTGGCCGTTTTGCTGACCGGGGTTTTCGGGGCAGCCTTGGCCGGTTTTTTCGGGGCCAGGGCTTCGGCGTCCGCCAGTTTGCACGCCATCTCCCAGTGGCGGGCTTCCTGGCCTTCGGGTTTTCCTTCGGATTCCCAGATCTGATAGGCAAATTCGCGGATGCGTTTTTCGTCGGTACTCATCGCAATGCTCCTGAACTGAACTCAAGTGTGGGTAGTTTGAATAATGAGATTGACCGGGAAATCCCCCAGCGCGGCGCTGATCAACAGCTCCCTGTGTTTTGTGACTGTGATGCCGGAAAAAAGTCCCTGCAGATGTTCGTCAGGGACGGCGAACGGCAGTCTGACCCGGGTTTCGCCCCACCGCGGCGCGTGGACCTGTGGTTCGGCACCGTTTTCCAGCAGATCGGCACAACGTATCGGCACAATCACAATGGCGCGTTTCCCCTCCCGTTCACGGACAAATCCCAGCACTCGGTGGGCCTCGCTGCCCACCACTTCCAGGGCCTGGTAGGTGCCACGCCGAAACAGCTCGGCATGCTCGGCGCGCAGGCCCAGGGTGCGCGCAATCAAGGTTTGCTTGATGCGTCCGTCACGCCAGTTCTGCAACAAGTCCGGCAGGTCCACCGCTTGCTGCAACGCCTGCTGGCGGCTGGCGTAATCCACGGGACGACGGTTGTCCGGGTCGACCAGGCTGAAGTCCCAGAAATCGTTGCCCTGATACAAATCCGGCACGCCGGGCACGGTCATGCGCAGCAAGGTTTGCGCCAAACCATTGAGTGCGCCGGGGGCGGCAATCGAACGGGCAGCCTTGGCCAGGGCCGTACGCAACAGCTCACCTTCGGGGCTGAGCAACAGGCGCTGGATAAAGTCCTCTGTCGCTTGCTCGTAAGGGTCATTGGGCGCGCTCCAGCTGCTTTGCAGTTTGGCTTCACGCAGGGCCTTGCGTTGCCACTGCCAGATACGTTTTGCATAGTCCTCGAGGGACGGCGGATGATCGATCCCCAACTCCAGCGGCCAACTGCCGAGAATCGTCTGGTACAGAATCATTTCATCGCCCGACGATGGCATTTGATCGTCGATGCGCAAGGGCCGGGCGAGGGCGCGCCACAGGCCGATCTGGTCGACGTACCAGGCGCTGCGCTCGCTCAGTACCGCCAGCCGCGCCCGTGAATCTTCGCCGCGCTTGTGGTCGTGGGTGGCGCTGGCCAGCAGATTGTCCGGGAAGGTGTCGAGGCGCTCGATGCAGGCCTGATGAAAGTCGGCGGCCGGTGCGCTGAACTGTTCGGTGTTGAAGCCAACGTCATTGCGCGAGAGCAGGACGGCCGATCGATAGAGCGCGGTGTCTTCCACCGATTTCGCCGCCGCCGGCGAGGTCAGTTGCTGGAAACGTACGCAGGCGTGCTTCAGACGCTTGCGTTCACGCCCGGCCGGGCGCGAACGCCAGGGTTCACCGCCTAGCCAGCCGGCCAGGCAGTCGAGCACCGGCCAGTCCGCTTCGCCCAGGGTTTGGCGGGCACCGTCCATGGCCTGGCGGAAAAACGCCTCGTCCCGGGCTGAACGGCCAAGGGGGCCTATGTAGGTGCGGTACACCGGGAAATGCACGATCAGCGCCTGCAAGGCCCGGCGAATGGCGCCGAGGGTCAGGTCGCGGGTCATGAGGTTGTCCCGGGCCACTTGCAGCAGGGCCTGGGCGACGCTTTCGAAATCTCCGGCCAGGGAACCACCGAGGACTTGTTGACGGGCCAGTTGTGCTTCCTGGCAGAAGTCGGCGGGCCGCTCGCTGTGACGATGCCAGAGTTCGGCCAGTGTCTGCGCGCCCCGTGGATCCTGTTGCAACAGTGACAACTGGTTCATGAATTCGTAGCCGGTGGTGCCGTCCACCGACCAGTCGCGATGCAGGGTTTCCCCTTCGCCGAGGATTTTTTCCACATAGATGGGCAGGTGGCGGCCCGCTGACAGGCTGTCGACCCGGCGGCGCAGTTTTCGGCAGTAGCCCCGCGGGTCGGCGAGGCCGTCGATGTGGTCGATGCGCAACCCGTCGATCAGCCCTTGAGCCACCAGTTGGAAGATCTTCGCGTGGGTGGCTTCGAACACGGCGGGACGCTCGACGCGCAGTCCGCCCAACTCATTGATATCGAAGAAGCGCCGCCAGTTGATGTCATCGGCGGCGGTGCGCCAGCTGGCAAGGCGATAGCTCTGGCGTTCCAGCAGGTTGTGCAGGCGCTGGAAGCCTTCGCCGGTCAGTGAGACGTAGTTGTTCAGGTGCTGCTCAATGGCTTGGGCAATGGCCGGATCGCTGACCAGATCGCGAAGTTCTGCTTTCAATGGCAGGGCCAGGCTGTGGGCGTCGGTCTGGTAGCTCAGGGTGCTGAAGCGATCGGCCAGGTTTTTAAGTTGTTCGGCCTGTTGCGTATCGAGCGGTGCATCGGTCCTGAGCAGCTCCCCGTAATCGCTGGGGCAAATGGGAAAGCGGTGTTCGTAGTGCTCGACATGGAAGGTGCCGTGCCAGGCATCGAATCGCAGGGGCAGGGTGCCGTCCTGTAACGCGACGCCGTAGTCACTGCCCAGAAACGGCAGGAGCAACTGGCCCTCCATCAACGGGTCGGATGAGTGCCACTGGATGTCGAAAAACTCTCCGTAAGGACTCAGGCGTCCCCACTCCAGCAAATCCAGCCACCAGGGATTATCGTTGCCGCCGACCGCCATGTGGTTGGAGACAACGTCGAGGATCAACCCCATGTTGTGCCCATGCAGAGCACTGACCAGGCTGTTCAGCGCCGCCTCACCGCCCAGTTCCGGATTGACCCTGGTCGGATCCACCACGTCGTAGCCATGCATCGACCCGGCGCGGGCGCGCAATAGCGGGGAGGCGTAGACATGGCTGATGCCGAGGCGGGCGAAATACGGCACCAGTGGCACCGCATCTTCGAGCGTGAAGCCTTTGTGAAATTGCAGGCGCAAGGTGGCGCGCAGTGGTCGGGTCGGCACCTGGGTCATCGATCACGCTCGGCCGCCTGGAGCCGCGCGCAGGCGAGCAATTCCAGGCGTCGTGCGGCATCCGCTCCGTCGAGCAAGGCTTCGCTGTATCCGGGCAAGCGCCGCGACCAGTTGGGGTGGGTGTCGGTGGTGCCGGGCAGGTTGGCTTGCTGTTCGACGCCAAGGGCATCTTCCAGGGGCAGCAGCACCAAGGGTGCCCGGGTATGACCGAGGAAGCGCACGCTGGCATCGAGCACCTGGTCGGTTTCGTGGGACTCTTCGCGAAAGTTCTGCGGGTCCTGGCTCAACGCCCGGCGCAGGCCTTCGCGCTCGCGTTCGCGGTGCTGGCGCCATTCGATTTCACCGCTGGCATCGACCATGCCGAGCCGGGCATTCCAGTCGATATCGCGACCATGCCACCAGCCGTTGAGGGTCGGCAGGTCATGGGTGCTGGTGGTGGCCAGGGCGTTGTCCGGCCAGTCGAGGATCGGTTTGAAGTGCGTGTTGTCCTGTTCGAACAGCAATACCCGCATGCCCAGCATTGAACGGGCGATGAGTTTTTCCCGCAGGCCGTCCGGCACGGTGCCGAGGTCTTCGCCGAGGACGATGGCCTGGTGACGATGGGATTCCAGGGTCAGCAAACGCAGCAGATCGTCCACCGGGTAGTACAGGTAAGCGCCGTCGGCCGGCGGCGATCCGTTGGGGATGACCCACAAACGCTGCAAGCCCATGACGTGATCGATGCGCAAGCCGCCGCAGTGGGCGAAGTTGGCCCGCAACATTTCGATGAAGGCCTGGAAACCATTGCGCACCAGGCCTTCAGGGGAGAACGCGGAAATCCCCCAGCCCTGGCCGGTGCGGTTGAGAATATCCGGTGGCGCGCCGACGGTGAGGGACGCGAGCAGTTCGTCCTGGCGGCTCCAGGCCTGGCTCCCGCCGCCATCGGCGCCAACGGCCAGGTCGGCGATCAGGCCGATACTCATGCCGCTGGCGCGGGCGGCGGTTTGCGCGCGCTCCAGGCAGCGCGTGATCAGCCACTGGCAGAAGGCGAAGAAGCCGATGCGCCCGGCATTCTCTTCGGCGAATGCCGCCAGTTCGGCGCTGCGCGGGTTGCGCCAGGGTTCGGGCCACTGCCGCCAGTCGAGGTGTTCACCCCGGGCGGCGCGTGCCTCCTGGATGGCTTCGAAGCGGCAGTGGTTTTCCAGCGCTTCGCCAGCGGCGTGACGAAAGCTGCTGAAGTCTTCGTGCAAGGGGTGTTCACCCTGGACGAAACCTTCGTACAGCGACTGCAACAGCCGATGCTTGGCTTCGGCGGCGGCCGGCCAGTCAATCAGCGGACGCTCTTCCAGCGCCTTGAGTTCAATGGCCAGCCCGGTTGCATCGATGGCGGTACGCAGCGCGCGTTCGCCGAGAATGGTGCCGGGGGCGCAGTAAAGGCTGTTGAGAAACAAACGGCTGGACGGTGAATACGGGCTGTAGCGTTGGGTGTCACTGGAAAACATCGCATGCAGCGGGCTGATCGCCAGCGCCTCGGCACCACGCTCGCCGGCTACCCGGGCGAGGTCCTCCAGCGCCTGGGTGTCACCAAACCCGCCGTCGCCGGGGCGGCGCAGTCCATACAACTGCACGCTCAGGCCCCAGGCTCGGGGGATCGGGTTGTCCACGGCATCGGCCACGCTGTAGCAACGGGCCGGGGCCACGGCGAGAGTGAAGTTTTGTCCGTCCATACTGATCTGTTGATAGCCGACCGGTACCAGCCCCGGCAGCACCGCGTTGGCGTCCAGTTTCAGGTTGAGCCGCGAACCGTCCTCCAGGTGGATTTCGCAAGGGGTCCCGGGCTCGAAAAAACGCGCCAGGTCCAGGCCCATCCCCGCATCGGCGGTGATCAATGGCGGCAAGTGATGGGTCTGTTGCGCCTCTTGCAGTTCCAGCAGGCTGGCGTCGATTTCCTGGGCACTGCCGGCCGGGTGGCCCAGGCCGGCCAGCACGTTGCGCAACACGGACGGCGCGACTTTTTGCGGGCGGCCGTTGGCGTCGATCCAGTCGACGGCGAGGCCGGCACGGCTGGCCAGGATTTCCAGTTGCGCATCACTCATGGACGCTCTCCAAACGAGGTAGCAAAGGGGACTGCGGCGGCGAGGCTGACGAGCGCGCAATACGGGGCAAGAGTGTTTGTAGCCGGCAGGTCGGGGTTCTGTGGCGGGTATTCGAACAAGCGCATGGCATCGGTATGTGAGGTATGGACTACAGGCCTGGCGCTGAGGTTCAGGTCAATGCGCAGCTGGCTGCCATCGCCCAAGCGCCAGGATGCACTGACCGCGCCTTCGCCCAGCACATCGGTTCCCAGTGCCTGGGCGCCCGGCAGGCGCGGGATGATGTGCCGGTGACGGATCTGCAACAGGCGGCAATACAGGTCGTGCATCTCGCAATGGCCGGTCGATGGCAGGACCGGGCGGGACGCTGCAAACGTCTGCGGATCATTCGGGTCCGGAATGTGTTCGCGCAGGATCGGGTCGGCAAAGGCGCTGAGCGCCGCGAACTCGCTGCGCCGGCCGTCGCGAACCTGCTTGGCCAATTCACCATGATGGCTGGTGAAAAACAGGAAGGGTTGCTCGACCGCAAATTCGTCGCCCATGAACAGCAGCGGAATCATCGGCGATAACAGCAGCAGCACCGTGGCGGCCCGCAACGCTTGCGGGTGGGCGAGTTGATGCAGGCGCTCGCCGAAGGCCCGGTTGCCGATCTGGTCATGGTTCTGCAAAAACAGAATGAATGCACTGGGCGGCAGATGCCCGCTGGGTTCACCCCGCGCCACACCATGGCGGTTGAGATGGCCCTGGAACACGAAACCCTGGCTCAGGCAGCGCGCCAGTTGCTCGGTGGGGTTTTGCGCGTAATCGGCGTAATAGGCGTCGGTTTCCCCGGTCAGCAACACATGCAGGGCGTTGTGGCCGTCATCGTTCCACTGCGCGTCGTAACCCTGTTCGAGCAGGCTGGCCTGGTTGTGTTCGTTCTCCACCATCAGCCACACATGCCGCGTCGGGCCCGTCTGCTGGCGCACCCGTCGTGCCAGTTCCTGGAGGAAATCCGGGTCTTCGATGGCGTGCACCGCGTCCAGGCGCAAACCGTCGAAACGGTATTCCAGCAGCCACATCAAGGCGTTTTCGATGAAGAAGTCCCGGACTTCGCGACGGCGCAAGTCGATGGCCGCGCCCCACGGCGTGTGTTTGTCTTCGCGAAAAAAGCCCTTGGCATAACGATGCAGGTAATTGCCATCCGGGCCGAAGTGGTTGTAGACCACGTCGAGAATCACCGCCAGGCCGTGGCCGTGGGCGGTGTCGATCAAGTGCTTGAGTTGCTCGGGGGAGCCGTAGGACGCTTGGGGCGCGTAGGGCAGGACGCCGTCATAACCCCAATTGCGCTCACCGGGAAACTGCGCGACGGGCATCAGTTCGATCGCGGTGACACCCAGTTCGACCAGCCGCGCCAAATGCTGCTCGACGGCGCTGAAGCCGCCGAGCGCACCGACATGCAGTTCGTAGATCACCGCTTCGTTCCATGGCCGTCCCAGCCAGGCACTGTGTTGCCAGGCATAGACCAGCGGATCGACCACCACACTGTGCCGGTCGATATCGCCGGCCTGAGCGCGGGAGGCCGGGTCGGGCACTTCCAGTTCGCCGTCGATGCTGTAGCGGTAACGCGTGCCCGCCGCGCATCGGATGTTGCTCACGAACCAGCCGTCGGCCTGGGGCAGCAACGGCAAGGACTGTCCATTTTCCAGTTCGACACTGACGTAGAACGCATCTGGCGCCCACAACGCGAATCGCGTGTGCTCTGCGTCCAGCATGATTGCGCCGTGGGGCCAGGTCTCAAGGGTCCGTAACGGCATCTTGAAAGCCTCTTACTGTTTGTGCGATTTCCCCAATGCCTTAGCCACAAGCTGTTCGTAGAGCTCGGCGTAGGGTTCGACCGCCTTGCACCAGTTGAACGGCGCCGCCATGGCCCGGCAGCGCATGGCGTGCAGCAGGTCGGGAAAGGCGAACACCTTGAACGCGCGGCTCAGGGCTTCCTGGTAGCTCTGCACCGTGGATTCATCGAACAGGAAACCGGTCACGCCGTTTTCGATGGTGTCGGCCAGGCCACCGGTGTTGCGCGCCACCGGCAACGAACCGAAGCGCTGGGCGTACATCTGGCTCAGGCCGCATGGCTCGTAACGCGAAGGCATCAGCAGGAAGTCGCTGCCGGCGAACATGCGCCGGGCGTCGGTTTCGTTGAAGCCGATGCGTACGCCGATCTGCCCGGGGAAACGCAGGGCAAGCTGGCGCATCGACTGTTCTTCTTCCGGTTCGCCACGGCCGATGATCGCGATCTGGCCGCCGGATTTGACGATGTACTCGGACACCGCTTCGGTCAGGTCCAGGCCTTTCTGGTAGACCAGACGCGAAACCACGGCGAACAGCGGCCCTTGGGAATCTTCCAGACCGAACAGCTCGCGGACATGGGCGGCGTTCACGGCCTTGCCATCCCAGTCGCCGATGCTGAACGGGCAGAACAGGTGCGGATCGGTCGCCGCATCCCAGCTTTCATCGATGCCGTTGGGAATGCCGCTGAGCAGGCCTTGCTGGGTCTTGGCGGCGAGGAAACCGTCCAGGCCGCAGCCGAAATCCGGGGTGGTGATTTCCTGGGCGTAGGTCGCGCTGACGGTGGTGATGTGGCTCGAATAGGCCATGCCGGCCTTCAGGAACGACATCTTGCCGTAGAACTCCATGCCTTCCTGTTGCAGCGCGTGATGGGGTATGCCCAGTTCGGGGCACGAGCCCAGGCTGGTCACGCCTTGATAGGCCAGGTTGTGAATGGTGAACAGCGTCGGCGTGCGCTGCCCACGCCAGTGCATGTAGGCCGGGGCCAGGCCGGCCGGCCAGTCGTGGGCGTGCACCAGATCCGGGCACCAATGGATCTGCGCGAGGTTGGCGGCAATATCGGCCGCCGCCAGGCCCAGGCGGGCGAAACGGATATGGTTGTCCGGCCAGTCGCGGCCGTTGTTGGCGCCGTAGGGCGAACCTTCGCGCTCGTAGAGTTCGGGGCAAATCAGTACGTAAATGACCAGACCGTCGGGCATGTCCATGCGCCCGATCTTGCACGGTGGCAGCGCAGCATGACCGCCAAGCTCGCCAATGATATGGATCGGATTTTCGCTGTTCAGCACCTGCGGGTAACCCGGGATCAGTACCCGCACATCGTGCAGATGGGCCATGGCCCGTGGCAGCGCTGCAGAAACGTCGCCCAGGCCACCGGTCTTCACCAGGTCGGCAATTTCCGAGGTGACGAACAACACTTTTTTACGGTTGGGATTCTGGTTGGCTGCCGGAGTCAGCGTCCTGGTGCCAGGAACGCCGACGGGTTGGGTGTTTGCGGCAGTTACGGCGCTCGATTCGCCGACCTGATGAGCACGCTCTCCCTGTATTTCCAAAGCCGTACTGATCATATGAATCTCCCGTGTTGTTGATCTAATTCTTAGGTCTGGCAAACGGTGTTTCATGGCCAATTGCTGTGGCCGGGCGCAATCGCGCTACGCATCAGTGAGCAAGCGCTGCCCAATGCGTCGAAGCAAAAGGGGTGAATGAGCCATTGCAAGGATTGCACCAGTCGCAACGCACCTTCTTGTCAGAGGACCGATCGGGATTGGAAAAAGTTTCGACTATTTTTCCACTTTGTGACCGACCGGTTTCGCCTCAAGAAAATGAGTCTAGGCCAGAACTTAGAGCGGTAAAGGCCAGATGGCAAAATTGTTCGACAATCGGTTTGTAGCGGTACGAACGTGCCTGATAGAGGTGCAAACGCCCCGACGAAGTGCAGGTTTTTTTGCGTTTTGGCATCAAAAAGTCACTGGGCAGTCACATAAATGTGCGACGTGATTTATCAGGAGCGCACTGTTCTGGTGCGCCGGTTTGAGTCCCGCATTTGGCCGAACCGCTGCCTTACTGCCCACCTTGATGCCTTGTTATAGTTCGGGCCTCATTTTTGCCCGCAAAAGGATCATTGGCATGTCTCAATACAGCGCGTTCAACGTCGAGCTGGTCGATAAAATCGCCCACGTACAGATCAACCGACCGGAGAAGATCAACTCGATGAACGCGGCGTTCTGGAGCGAGATCGTCGAGATCTTCCAGTGGATCGACGACACCGATGAAGTGCGCGTGGTGGTTCTCAGCGGGGCAGGCAAGCATTTCTCCTCGGGGATCGACCTGATGATGCTGGCCGGTGTGGCCAATGAGCTGGGCAAGGACGTCGGACGCAATGCGCGCCTGTTGCGGCGCAAGATCCTCACCCTGCAAGCGTCCTTCAATGCAGTCGATAACTGCCGCAAACCGGTGCTTGCGGCCATTCAGGGTTACTGCCTGGGGGGCGCCATCGACCTGATTGCCGCGTGCGACATGCGATATGCCGCCGAGGACGCACAGTTTTCGATCAAGGAAATCGACATCGGCATGGCCGCCGACGTTGGCACGCTGCAACGCTTGCCGCGGATCATCGGTGACGGCATGCTGCGCGAACTGGCTTACACTGGTCGCACCTTCGGCGCCGACGAAGCGCGAGGCATGGGCTTGGTCAATCGCGTCTACAGCGACAACGCCAGCCTGCTCGACGGCGTCATGGGCATTGCCTACGCAATCGCCAGCAAGTCGCCGATCGCCGTCACCGGCACCAAGGAAATGATCAGCTACATGCGCGACCATCGCATCGATGACGGCCTCGAATACATCGCCACCTGGAACGCCGCCATGCTGCAATCCACCGATCTGCGCGTGGCCATGGCCGCCCATATGAGCAAACAGAAACCCGAATTTCTGGATTGATTAACCATGATTCCTCGCTGGACCACCGCAGTACTGGACACCGATCAACCCGGCGGCTGGGCCATCGCGCGCAGCCCCGAAGGCTTTCTGTTCGATGACAACGGCGCACTGTTCGCTCGCGAATGGCTCAAGCGCCAGGACCTGTCGATTCTTGCCGAGCATGGCATCGGTCATCTCGATGGCGAGCCGGTCTATCTGCTGGAGTTGCGCAGTCACAGCGAAGTGTCGGGTTGCAACTGGAAAGGCCTGCGGGCGTTCATGCTCGAAGGCGATCACACGCTCTACAAGGTGCTCGGTTACGCCGCACAGATCGGCACCTGGGCCCGTGAACACCGCTATTGCGGTAACTGCGGTCAGGCCATGACCCAGGTGCCACGCGAACGGGCGATGTACTGTCAGCCGTGCGATCTGCGCAGCTACCCACGGATTTCGCCGAGCATGATCGTACTGGTGACCCGAGGCGATGAAGTGCTGTTGGCGCGCTCACCGCGTTTTGTCAGCGGTGTCTACAGCACCCTGGCCGGGTTTGCCGAGCCGGGCGAATCGGCCGAGGACTGCCTGATTCGCGAAGTTCGCGAAGAGGTGAGCATCGAGGTCAGGAACATCCAGTACATGGGCAGCCAGTGCTGGCCGTTCCCGCACTCGATGATGCTCGGCTTTCACGCCGAATATGCCGGTGGCGAGATCGTCTGTCAGGAAGACGAGATCGAGGACGCCCAGTGGTTCAACGTGCACGAGCTGCCGCCGTTACCGGCGTCACGCTCGATTGCCCGTTACCTGATCGACGTCTACGTGGCGCGGCGCTTAGGCCACGCTGAACCAGTGCTGCCAGGCTAGGCGCACGGTCAGGCCCAGCACCACGGTGATGAACACCGGACGAATGAATTTCGCGCCGCCGCTGATGGCGGTGCGGGCGCCGAAGAAGGCGCCGACCATCAACGACAAGCCCATGCACAGGCCGATGATCCAGTCCACCTGACCGGAAAAGATGAAGATCGACAGCGCCGCCGCGTTGCTGACGAAGTTCATGCTGCGTGCCACACCGCTGGCTTTCACCAGATCGATGGGGTAGAGCAGCAGGCTGCTCACGGTCCAGAACGCGCCCGTGCCGGGACCCGCCACACCGTCATAGAAGCCGAGGCTGAAGCCTTGGGTCGACTGCCACTTTTTCTTGATCGGTGCCTCGCTGTCCAGTGGCGCTTTTGGCGTGCCGCCAAACAATAGATAGACACCGCAAGCGAAGACGATCACCGGCAGCATCTTGTTCAGCCATTCCGCCGGCAGGTAATGCGCGACCACGGCACCGGTCAGCGCACCGACCAGGGTGCCGACGATGGCATGAATCCATTGCGCGGGGTGGAACAGCTTGCGGCGGTAGAAGGTGAAGCTGGCGATGGCCGAGCCGAAGGTCGAGCTGAGTTTGTTGGTGCCCAGCACCAGATGCGGCGGCAGGCCGGCGGTCAACAAGGCCGGGGTGGTCAACAGCCCACCGCCACCGGCAATGGCGTCGATGAAACCGGCAACAAAAGCGACAATGGCCAGGATGGCCAGGGTGGAGAGGTCAACGCTGAGTTCGAAAGGCATGGGATCGGCTTATTCGGCGGGTGCAGAAAGAGGCTGCGGGGAAGGGCAGCATCTTACTCATCTGTACAACACAAAACCAATGTGGGAGCGAGCTTGCTCGCGATGGCGGTGTGACAGGCAACAGATCTGTTGAATGTACAACCGCTATCGCGAGCAAGCTCGCTCCCACAGGGTTTAGCGTGAAGCTGAATTACAAGCCCAGATCCGACAAACTCGGATGATCGTCAGGTCGACGCCCCAGCGGCCAGTGGAACTTGCGCTCGCTTTCCTTGATCGGCATGTCGTTGATGCAGGCGAAGCGGCGGGCCATCAGGCCGTCCTCGTTGAACTCCCAGTTTTCGTTGCCGTAGGAGCGGAACCAGTTGCCCGAGTCGTCATGCCATTCATAGGCATAACGCACGGCAATTCGGTTGTCGGTGAACGCCCACAGCTCCTTGATCAACCGATAATCAAGCTCCTTGGCCCACTTGCGGGTCAGGAAGCCTTTGGCTTCTTCGCGGTTGTAGGCGAACTCGGCGCGATTGCGCCACTTAGTGTCCAGGGTATAGGCCAGGGACACCCGCTCCGGGTCCCGGGAGTTCCAGCCGTCTTCGGCCAGGCGAACTTTTTCAATGGCCGATTCACGGGTGAAAGGGGGTAATGGCGGACGAACTTCGGCATTAGACATTTAAAGTCTCCGTATCAAGTTAAAGTTAAAACAACAGTCGAGCTTGATCAGGTTGCTACAGGTCCAATAACTTTCGCGCCATGCATTGCGCATTATCGGCGGCACTGTGATCACCCATGACAAGCGCCACGGTAATGGCACCGTCGATCAGGATCAGCAGCTGTTTGGCCAGCAACTGCGGATCCTCGGCGCCATGTTCGGTACACAGCTCGCACACGTAGTCGAGCAGCTTCTGTTTATGTTCTTTGGCGACTAGGCGCACCGGGTCTTGCGGGTCGCCGGTTTCGCCACTGGTGTTGATGAACGCGCAGCCGCGGAAACCGTCGGAGGCGAACCACGATTTGAGTACGGTAAACAGGTTGAGCAGTCGCTCGGCCGGGGTTTGTGCCTGGCCGACTGCGCCTCTGTACCAGTGCATCCAGCGCTGGTCCCGGCGTTGCAGGGCGGCCACCACCAGTTCGTCCTTGTTGGCGAAGTAGCGGTAGATACTTTTTCTGGAGACGCCGGCGGTTTTCACCAGAAGATCCATGCCAGTGGCGGCTATGCCACTTTTGTAGATCAACTTTTCGGTGACATCCAGAATGATGTCGCGTGTGTCGTTGCTAGTGATTTCGTTCATGCTGCAAACAGTAGAACGATCGTTCTCCTTGGTCAATCGGTTTTTTGTGGCGTTTGACAAATGGTCTTCGCGGGCAAGCCCGCTCCCACACTTTGACGCGCGCTTTTCCGTGGGAGCGAGCTTGCTCGCGATGGCGTCATTACAGACAGTAACAAGACCCGAACCCATCGATGGTGTAAGCTCTCTGGTTCTTCGGATTCGACCCATTGCGAGCCCTATGCCGTCGCTTTTCAAACGCTCCCTGCTGCCCAAGTTGCGCAGTTTTCCGCTGACGGCCGATGCCGTTGGCGTCCTTTGCGGCGCTGCCGAATTCCGTCGTTGCCTGCTGGAGAAAATCGCCAGTGCGACCCGGCGCATCTACATCGTTGCGCTGTACCTGCAACAGGATGAAGCCGGCCAGGAAATTCTCGATGCCTTGCACGCCGCCAAACTGGCGCGTCCGGAACTGGACGTGGTGGTGGTTGTCGACTGGCTGCGCGCCCAGCGCGGCCTGATCGGTGCCGGCAAGCAACCGGGCAACTCCGCCTGGTATCAGGAAATGACCCGCACCCATGCCAGCGAAGTGCCGATCTACGGAGTCCCGGTACAAACCCGCGAACTGTTCGGTGTGTTGCACCTTAAAGGCTTCGTGATCGATGACTGCGTGATCTACAGCGGTGCGAGCCTGAACAACGTGTATCTGCACAAGTTCGACAAGTACCGCTACGACCGCTATCACCTGCTGCACAATCGTGAACTGGCCGATTCGATGCAGCACCTGGTGCAGCACGGCCTGGTGGCTTCCAAAGCGGTGCACCGCCTCGACCTGCCAAACCTGCCGACCACCCGCAGCCTGCGCAATGACATCGGTGACCTGCGCAGTCGCCTCAAGCACGCGGCGTACGACACCACGCAGGGCACCACCGACAGGACCGGTTTGTCCGTCAGCCCGCTGCTCGGCGTCGGCAAGAACAATCCGCTCAACCGGGTGATCTGCGAACTGATCGCCAGCGCCCAGCAGCAACTGACCATTTGCACACCGTACTTCAACTTGCCGCTGGCGATCATCCGCGAGATCAACCGCGCGCTGGCCCGCGGGGTGAGGATCGACATTGTGGTCGGCGACAAGACGGCCAACGACTTCTACATTCCGCCGAGCGAACCGTTCCGGGTCATTTCGGCGCTGCCGTACCTGTACGAAATCAGCTTGCGCCGGTTTGCCAAGCGTCATCAGCGCAACATCGACAGCGGGCAGTTGAACCTGCACCTGTGGCGTGACGGTGACAACACCTACCACCTCAAGGGCATGTGGATCGACCGGCGCTATACCTTGCTGACCGGTAACAACCTCAACCCGCGAGCGTTTCGACTCGATCTGGAAAACGCCTTGTTGCTCGATGATCCCCATGGCGAACTGCTGGAACCGCGTGGCAAAGAGCTGGCGGAGATCTTCCAGCACACCCGGCGAATCGAGCACTTCCAGAACCTGGAAACCCTGGCCGAATACCCGGCGGGCGTGGCCAAGTTCCTCAAGCGCGTGAGTCGTGTGCGGATCGAACGGTTGCTCTACCGCATTCTGTGAATTCAGAAAAGCCATCGCGAGCAAGCTCGCTCCCACAGGAATCCGGGTGTTCACAGCATTTGTGAACAACGCAGATCCAGTGTGGGAGCGAGCTTGCTCGCGATAGCGGTGGATCAATCAACAGGGATACTGTTTCAGCTAATATGCCCCCCACTCGAACAAGAACAGGGCTTGCCGCGATCCATGTCGGAAAAAGACACCATCTCCATTCAACTGGTGCGTGAAGCGCTGTTGCAAAGCTGCGCGCCAGGAATCGCCACGGACGAGGTGTTGATCAAGGTCGGCATCGACCCGCAACTGTTGGGCAGTACCGACGTCCGCGTTCCGGCCACGGCTTATGCGCGCCTGTGGCGGTTGCTGGCACGGCGCGGGGATGATGAGTTCTTTGGCATGGACCCACGCAAACTCAAATCCGGCAGCTTTGCGTTCCTGTGTCGCAGCGCCATGCTCCAGCCCAACGTGGCGGCGGGAGTGGCCAGCGGCCTGGCGTTTCTGTCGTTGATCCTCGAATACTTGCCGGCGCAGTTGGTACGTCAGCAAAGTCTGGCGGAAATCGTCCTGCTGGAGGACGACAAGGACCCGCGCCGGGCCTTCACTTATTTCACTTACTGGATGATCGTGCACGGCGTTGCCTGCTGGCTGGCAGGACGGCGGATTCCGATCCTTGCCATCGAGCTGCGCTGTTCCAAACCGGATTTCTGCGATGACTATCAGGTGATGTTTTCCGAGAACCTGCGCTTCGACCGCCCACGCACCCGGATGATTTTCTCCGCCGATTGCCTGGACCTGCCCATCAAGCGCAGCCCTGAAGAACTCGAGCGATTCCTGGCCCGTGCGCCGGCGAACATTCTGGTGAAGTACCGCGATCCGCAGAGCCTGGCCAGCCGCATCAAACACGACCTGCGCCACCTGCCGGCCGAACACTGGCCGGAAACCGAAGCCCTGGCGCAACGCCTGTGCATGTCGGCTTCAACCTTGCGCCGCCGACTGGCCGAAGAAGGGCAAACCTATCAAGGCCTCAAGGACAGCGTGCGCAAGGAGTTGGCGATTGTCTGGCTGGCGGAACCCACGATCAGCTTCAGCGAAATCGCCACGCGGCTCGGGTTCGCTGACGTCAGTTCGTTCTACAAGGCGTTTCGCAAATGGTCGGGGTCAAATCCGGGGCATTACCGCAGCCTGATTCTCAATGACACCGAGTGAATTCAGCGGCGCAACAGCCAATTCATCCAAGGCGTTTAACGGCTGCCAGTGGTCGGTCCAGGCAGATTGAGCGTGCCACTGTCCACGAACCGCTTCGTGTTGAACACCCCACCCGAGAGCTTGCCGCGAAGGACATAAGGCATGTTGTTGAGGGTTTCCATCTGGCTGATGCCATAGGTCTGGCGGATCACCGAAAACGCCGAAACGCTGACCGGTACGCTGACGATGGTGTCGGAAAAGCGCCCGATCGTACCCCTCTCATCGGTGACGCCAGAGGCGAAGGGCTGGCCGTTGATGTCCAGGTCCAAGGCAACGCCGCTGTAGGTGAGGGTGTAGTCATTGGGGTTCTGCACGCGGATTCTCACGGCAAAGCGCACTTCCATGCCTTCGCCTTGCAGGGGTTCGACACCCACGACGTTGATTTTCAACGGGTCTCGATTGGGCAGCGAGGAACAGGCGCTCAGGCAGAGCAGGAGGGAAATCAGGACCGCGTGGAGGCTGCGCATGGACGTGTTCTCATCTGAAAAAGGCTGAACCGCCAGCGGCTCAGCCCTTGAGCCCACCTAGTGGTTCGACTGTGCAACCACCGTAGCCTTTGCGGGTTCATCCCTGGCGGTCACATCGGGGTTCTGCATCACCTGAAGCACGGAGGCTTCCGGATCGAATTCGTCCTCCTCCAGCTCGATGAACTCCTCGGGCAGGAAGATATTAAGAACGATAGCGCACAGCGCGCCGACGGTGATGGGCGATTCGAAAATGTTGTGCAGGGCCTTGGGCAGTTCACGCAAGACTTCCGGCACGGCGGCCACGCCCAGGCCCATGCCGATGGAAATCGCCACGATCAGCATGTTGCGTCGATGCAGGCCGGCCTCGGCGAGAATCTTGATCCCGGCCACGGCGACGGTGCCGAACATCACCAGTTCCGCGCCACCGAGCACCGGTTTCGGCATCAGTTGCAGTACCGCGCCGATCATCGGGAACAGGCCAAGCACCACCAGCAATCCGGCAATGAAAAACGCCACGTAGCGGCTGGCCACGCCGGTGAGCTGGATCACTCCGTTGTTCTGGGCGAAGGTCACCATCGGCATGCTGTTGAACACCGCGGCCATGGCCGAGTTGAGGCCATCGGCGAGCAGGCCGGACTTGATCCGGCGAATGTACACCGGGCCTTTGACCGGTTGCCGGGAGATCATCGAGTTGGCCGTGAGGTCACCGGCGGCCTCCAGCGGTGACACGAGGAAAATCACCGCCACCGGAATGAACGCCACCCAATCGAAGGAGAACCCGTATTTGAACGGCACCGGTACGCTCATCAGCGGCACTTCGGGCAGGCTGTTGAAATCCACCTGGCCCATGAGCCATGCCACCCCGTAGCCCAGGGTCAGGCCGATGACAATCGCCCCCAGGCGCAGAAACGGCACATCCACCCGGTTCAACACTACGATGGTTCCCAGCACCAGCGCCGCCAGGGCCAGGTGACTGGCCGCTCCCAGGTCCGGGGCGCCGAAGCCGCCGGCGATGTCGGTCATCGCCACCTTGATCAGCGACAAGCCCATCAGCGTGATGATCGTGCCGGTCACCACCGGGGTGATCAGCATGCGCAATTTGCCGATGAACTGGCTCAACACCACCTCGATGAACGCGGCAAAAAAGCACACGCCGAAAATGGTCGAGAGAATCTCATCGGTACCGCCACCACGAGCCTTGACCATGAAGCCGGCGCTGAGAATCACGCTGATGAACGAGAAACTGGTGCCTTGCAGGCACAACAGGCCAGAGCCCACCGGGCCGAAGCGCCGCGCCTGCACGAAAGTGCCCAGGCCGGAAACGAACAGCGCCATGCTGATCAAGTAAGGAATTTCACTTTGCAGGCCCAGGGCGCTGCCCATGATCAGCGTCGGGGTGATGATGCCGACGAAACTTGCCAGCACGTGTTGCAGGGCGGCGAAGACGGTGGCGGTCAGATGCGGGCGGTCATCGAGGCCGTAGATCAGGTCGCTGTGGCGTGGAGCGGGGGCTTTTTCGGAGGCGGTCATGGTGGTTTGCGTGCCAGAAGGCGGGCCGGGTCAGAAAATGGAGGCGCAGGATGCCAGAACCGCCCGGCCACGGCAAAAGAACCTCCAGAACAGCGACTTACAGTCGTGGGGCGAGCACTTCGCCAACGCTGCGGCGTTTGGCGTGCAGTTCGCTGGCCTGGATCAACTGTTCAAGGTCTTCGGGGGTCACGTCATAGAACGCTTCCATGTCGGCCAACGCCAGTTTCAGGTCTTCGGCGGTGATGGCCTGACGGTCGACCGGCGGGTGATCGGCAGGAATCCTGGCCGCGGGCTCGCTGGCGCTCTTGGGGTAACGAACGCGGGTCAGGTTGTTGTAGGCCAGGGCGCACAGCAGCATCGTCGCGGCGCTGAGCATCACCGGCCCAATGGCTTTCCAGTCCATGGCAATGGTTGCCGGATCGGCCAGCACCAAGGTCAGGGCCAACGCACCGGCCGGTGGATGCAGGCACCGCAGCCAGCACATCAGGATCAACGCCATGCCCGCCGCCAGGCAAGCGCTACCCAGGGTTCGGCCCAACACATGGGCCACCAGCAGGGCAATCACACCGGCGCTCAAGTAACCACCGAGAATCGACCAGGGCTGGGCGAGCGCGCCCGAAGACACGGCAAACAACAGCACCGCCGACGCCCCCAGCGGGCCGATCAGGTGCTGGGCTACCTCAATGCCGAACACCTGGCTACAGAGCCACACGCTCATCAGTGTCCCCAGGGCCATGCCGATGGCGGCGCGGCTCCATTCGGTGGGGCGGGTGTTGATGGCGGCGGGCAACCAGCGAGCAAGCATTTCGAGAAGACTCCGGCAGAAAATCCAGGCAAAAAAAAGGGCTTGGCTGGGGAACCCAGAAAGCCCTTGAAGTTGTTCCAACTGTTGGGGGAGGAACGCGCACAGTGTGCCGTCCAATACTGCTACTGACAAATTCATATTAATGAGCTTTCAGTGCATTAATTTTGCTGTAATTTGCTCCGTCGACCGCTTGTGTAGCACAGCAAACCACCCAGGGCCGCGAGTGCACTCAAGGCATAAAACATCGTCGGCGCCGGGGTGTGCATCAACATGAAGCCGCAAATCACCGGGCTCAACGCACCGCCAAGGGCAGCAAGGTTTTGCGCGCCGTAGTAGCTGCCCCGCAGTTCTTCCGGCGCCAGGGTGTCGACGAAGAGAAACTCGGCCGGGTAAATGATGATTTCACCGAGGGTGAAGATGAACATCGCCACGCACCAGCTCACCAGGCTGTCCGCCAGGCTGAAACCGATCAGCCCGAGGATGAACAGGCCGGTGCCGGCCATGATCCATTGGCGCAGTTGCTCGCGCTTGAGAAAACGCCCGATCTGGTATTGCAGCAAGATCACACTGATGGCGTTGCAGGCGAGCAGGGCGGCCATGATTTCCATGGTGTGTTGGGGATTGCTGGTCACCAGCAGGTACTGCGACAGGTAAAAGGTAAATCGCCCGTGCACCACGGTGCTGAGCAGGCAACCGGCGGTGAACAGGATCAGGGTGCGGTCGTTTTTCAGGGTGATCAGGGTTTTGAGGAAACTCTGCCCTTGGCCGCCGACAGTCGAGCGCGCCGGGTCCTTCGCGATCCCGGTCATCAGGAAAATACTGAAAAAAGCGATGGCCGCAGCGATCAGGAAGGGGGCACTGGCAAAGGCCCCGGCAATCAGCACACCGAGCATCGGCCCGACAGCGTAGCCAATGTTGGTCAGTGTATAGCTCAGGGAAAACGCCTTGGCGCGTTGACCCACCGGGAGGTTGTCGCTGAGGATCGCTTTCGAACCGATGAGGAACAGCGATGAAGCGGTTTCGGTGACGATCAGGGTGATGGTCGTCAGGTAGAGGTTTTCAGCAAAGGTCAGCAGCACCAGGCCGACAGCGCTGGACGCCATCGAGAGAATCAGCAACCGGCGCCTTTCGAAGCGGTCGATGATGTAGCCGCCATACAGGGAGAGCAGGGTGGCGACGAACACCGCAATGCCGAGCAGCAAGCCAACGTCCTGCTGGTTGAGCCCCAGCTTGTCGCTGACGAACAGCGTGAGCAAAGGGCTGGTGATGGCGCGGCTGACGACGATGGTCAGCGAGCAGATCAACAGGCGGCGGATGAGGGGGGAGTAGCTGGTCACGGCGCGAATATCCTTATTCAATCGGGCCGGCATCAGCCCGATCGTGAGCGCTACTCTAACAGTCAGACACGCGGTCGTTGCTACGGGATTTGCTTGAGGTGCCGCAGCACAAAATCATTCTTGTCGAACCGCCCGCCCAGCACTGGCGGCAATGCACCGACGGCCGTGCAGACCCAGCGCGGGAGACTGTTGGCGGATGTGAGGGAACGTGGTGTTCAGGCGACCACTGACTCGGCAAACCATTGCTGGTACGGAATCGGCAATTTGCTCGACTCACCCCGACCGATCGGGAAGTAGGTGAAACCGATGCGTGCCAGACGGTCTGTGTCGTAAAGGTTGCGGCCGTCGAAGATCAGCGGTGCGTTGAGCCGCTGCCGGATCAGTTGAAAGTCCGGCGCCTTGAACTGTTGCCATTCGGTGCAGATGATCAGTGCATCGGCACCGGACAAGACCGACTCGGGTGTACCCATGAGCATCAGCTTCGATTCATCGGGATACAGCTTCTGGGTTTCCTGCATGGCTTCCGGATCGAACGCACGGACATTCGCTCCGGCGGCCCACAAGGATTCGAGCAATACCCGGCTCGGCGCATCGCGCATGTCGTCGGTGTTTGGCTTGAATGCCAGGCCCCACACAGCAAAGGTCCTGCCACGCAAGTCGCCCTTGTAGAACGCGTTGATGCGCTCGAACAGCTTGTATTTCTGCCGCTCGTTGATGGCTTCCACCGCTTGCAGCAGGTCACTGGAGCAATGGGCCTGTTCAGCGCTGTGGATCAGGGCGCGCATGTCCTTGGGGAAACATGAGCCACCGTAGCCGCAACCGGGGTAGATGAAGTGGTAGCCGATGCGGGAGTCGGCGCCGATGCCCAGGCGTATCGATTCGATGTCGGCACCCAGGTGTTCGGCCAGTTCTGCGATCTGGTTGATGAAGCTGATCTTGGTCGCCAGCATGCAGTTGGCGGCGTACTTGGTCAGCTCGGCGCTGCGCAGGTCCATGAACATGATGCGCTCATGGTTGCGGTTGAAGGGCGAGTACAGATCACGCATCACCTCACGCACTTCTTCGCGTTCACAGCCGATGACGATACGGTCCGGGCGTCGGCAGTCGGCCACGGCCGAACCTTCTTTCAAGAATTCCGGATTGGAGACGATATCGAACTGCAATACGCGCCCGACGCTGATCAGGCATTTGTCGATGTGTGCACGCAAGGCATCGCCGGTGCCGACCGGGACGGTGGATTTCTCCACCAGGATCGCCGGTTGCTCGCGATGACGTGCCACGGCGTCGCCCACCGACATCACGTAGCGCAAGTCCGCCGAGCCGTCCTCCCGGGACGGGGTGCCAACCGCGATGAACAGCACCTGCCCGTGCTGGACGGCGAATTTTTCGTCGCTGGTGAACTGCAACCGCCTGGCGTCAAGACCTTCGCGTACCAGGCTGGCCAGCCCGGGTTCGAATATGCTCACGTGGCCCTGTTGGAGCAGTTCGACTTTATTCTCGTCAACGTCCATGCAGACCACGTCGTGGCCGACTTCCGCCAATACCGCTGCCTGCACCAGGCCGACATATCCGCTACCGAATACACTGATTTTCATGGGTCACTCCTTGATTCAGGCGCACGAGCAGGTCGGGATATTGATGGTTATGACGCCGAGGAAGAGCAATGGCACGCCAAGGCTTTTCCAGACAGGTCAGCAGACAGGCGACCAGTAGCAATACCAGGCTCATGGTGCCGCCTGAGGAATAATCAAAACCGAGTCAGGATAGGCAAGGTCATATTTCAATTTGTCTATCGTGTTGAAAAAAGCCACATCCGGCCGTTTCAACCGTCAGGACAATGCCGACGCTGCCCAGTACTGCAACGGGCGCAAGGCTTGAAGAACCGCGGCATGCTCTACGACTGCGATTTCCTCGTCGCCGATACCGTGCCGGGAAAAAGGGAGAAATGCCTGACTCTTGGGCAGCCCTGGGGCTGTAAACGTAAATAGCCTTTACATCATTGTTTTTTTACTTATTAGTTGTTTCACTTAACTGTTTTAATTCAAGGCCGTTTCGTTTGATTGACTTACCTGTATCTGATTCACGCACACCCCTCACCAATCCACTGACCCTGTATCTGGCGCGACTGGCGCCGTCCAGCCAACTGACCATGCGTTATGTGCTGCAGGATGCCGCCGACCGCCTGGGCTTCGAAGACCACGATATCGAGGAAATTCCCTGGCACAATCTGCAGCCAGAGGACGTCATTGCGTTGGTGGCCACCTTGCGTTCGGACGGCTATGCGCCGAACACGTCTTCGCTCTATGTCAACGCGGTGCGCGGGGTGATGAACGAAGCGTGGCGCATGAGCCTGATCTCTCAGGAGCATCTGTTGAAGATGCGTACGGTGAAGGGCATGGCCGGTACACGGCTGTCCCAGGGGCGCAATCTCAGGCGTACGCTGATCCAGGAACTGATGGCGGTCTGCGCTGCCGATCCGCGGCCGCAAGGCCTGCGGGATGCCGCGATCATCGGGATTTTGTACGGTTCCGGGATGCGCAAATCCGAATCGGTGAACCTGGAGCTGAACCAGGTCGACTTCACCGAGCGCAGCCTGCGGGTGACGGCCAAGGGCAACAAGCAGTTGATCAAGTACGCACCGGCCTGGGCCTTCGCCAAGCTTGAAGCCTGGCTCGAGCTGCGCCGTTCGATGCTCAAGGACGGCGAGTCGGACGACCCGTTCCTGTTCAACCGCATCCGCCGTGGCAGCCACATCACCCGGGAGCGCATCACCAAACACGCGATTTACTACATCGCCCGACAACGGGGCGCGCAGGTCGGGGTGAAAATCATGCCCCACGACTTCCGGCGTTCATTCATCACCCGGGTGATCGAAGAGCATGACCTGTCGATTGCGCAGAAGCTGGCGCACCACAGCAATATCCAGACCACGGCCAACTACGATGTGCGCGATGACAACGAGCGGCGTCGGGCGGTGGATCGATTCGATCTGTGAACGATCACACCTCGCTCAGTACATGGGCATGGCCGATGGTCGAGACTTGAACCGAGCTGCCGGCGGGTGGTGCATACATGCCTGAACTGCGCACCAGCAGTGATCGGCCCGACTGCGCGTTGCGGGTCAATGGCTGCAGTTCCACCGTCAGCGTGCAGGTGTTGCCGCTGAAATCCCGATCGGTGACCACGGCCCGGCAACCGCTGGCTTCCGGGTCGCTGGGGAGGATGCTGGCCAGTTGCAGTTGTTCGGGGCGCAGCATGATCTGCGCCGAACTGTTGTTGCGGTGGTTGTTGACGGGGATCCGGCCCAGGTCGCAATGGGCCCAACCGGCCTCGATGCGTGCGGGCATCACCACGGCATCCCCCAGGAACAGCGCGGTTTGCTCGTCTTCGGGATAGCGGTAAAGGTCCAGCGGATGCCCTGACTGGACCAGTCGGCCATGACGCATCACCGCCAACTGGTCGGCGAACGACAGGGCTTCACTCTGGTCATGGGTGACCAGAATGGTGGTGACGCCCGCGTCCTCCAGCAGCCGTGCAACCATCTTGCGCATGGCGGCGCGCAATCCGGTGTCGAGCGCCGAGAACGGCTCATCCAGCAGCATCAGTCGTGGCTGTTGCGCCAAGGCCCGGGCCAGGGCCACGCGCTGTTGCTGGCCACCGGACAATTCATGGGGCCAGCGCTCGGCCATCTTCGCGTCCAGCGCAACGCTGTCCATCAGTTCGGCAACGCGCTGCTGTTTTTCAGTGCCCTTGGTCGCCAGGCCGAAGCCGATGTTCGCTGCCACGGTCATGTGCGGGAACAGTGCGCCGTCCTGTGGCACGTAGCCGATCAGGCGTTGATGGGCCGGCACTTCGTGGGTGCCGTCGACCAGGGTCTGGCCATTGAGCGACAGGCGTCCGGAATCGGGGAACTCGAAACCGGCAATCATCCGCAGCAACGTGGTCTTGCCCGAGCCGGAGGGGCCTACGATAACCGTGCGACTGCCGCTGGGCACCGAGAGGCTGACGTTGTCCAGGGCGCAATGGGCGCCATAGGACTTGTAGAGGGCATTCAATTCAAGAGTGTTCATCGGCCAGCCGTTTTTTTCGATTGGTGATAAAGAAGTCCGGTCAATGGAAGCGACAGCACAACCATCAATAAGGCGTAGGGCGCGGCGGCTGCGTAATCGATTTCGCTGGTCAAGGCCCAGAACCCGGTCGCCAGGGTGCGCGTGCCGTTCGGGGCCAGCAGCAGTGTGGCGGTCAATTCGTTGGTGATCGCCAGGAACACCAGCGCCGCGCCGGCGGCCGCCCCCGGGGCAGCCAGGCGCAAGGTGATCAGCCACAGTGCCCGGGCTGGCGAGCGGCCAAGGCTGCGGGCAATGTTTTCCAGTTCCACCGGGGCCTGGGCAATGCCCGCGCGCAGGCTCACCAGGGCACGTGGCAAGAACATCAACAGGTACGCCAGCAGCACGGTGAAGGTGGTCTGGTATATCGGCCGGGCAAAGTGGATCGTGACGGTCACCAGTGCCAGCGCCACGATAATGCCGGGCAAGGAACTGGTGATGTAGTTGCAGCTTTCCAGCACCCGCTGCAGTCGACCGGGGTAGCGGATCGACAGCCAGGCAATCGGGATCGCCGCGCAGGTGGTCAGCGCCGCGCCCCCGATGCCCAGCAGCAGGGTTTGCTCAAGTGCGGGCAACAATTCGGCCATGTCCCAGACTTCCACGCCTCCGGCGATGAGCCACTTGCCCAGGGTGATCAAGGGCACGCCAAGGGCCAGGGCGCAGGTCGCGATCTGCAGCGTCAGCGAGAGCAGGGTGGATACCGGTTTCAGGCGTACAACCCGTTGCTCCCGGGCGCTTCCCGAACCGACGCGGGCGTAACGCGCCGAACCCCGGGCGGCGGATTCGGCCGTCAACATCGCCAGGCAACACAGCGCCAGCACACTGGCCAGCATGTGCGCCGCTGCGCCGTTGAAGGTCGATTTGAACTGATCGAAGATCGCGGTGGTAAAGGTGTCGAAGCGGATCATGGCGTACAGGCCATATTCGGCCAGCAGGTGCAGGCCGACCAGCAAGGCGCCGCCGCAGATCGCCAGGCGCAATTGCGGCAACACAACGCGGAAAAACACTTTCCAGGGTTTGAGCCCCATGGACTCGGCGACGTCTTCGATGGCCGGATCGAGCCGGCGCAAAGTGGCCGCTACCGGCAAATACAGGAACGGGAAGTAGGCGATGACCGAGACCAGGACACCGGCAAACAAGCCGTGAATCGGTGGCACCAGGCTGACCCAGGCGTAGCTGTGAACAAACGCAGGCACTGCCAGCGGCGCGGTGGCCAGCAACGACCACCAGCGCCGCCCCGGCAGATTCGTGCGTTCCGTGAGCCACGCCAGCGTCACCCCCAGCGCGACGCACAAGGGAATCGTCAGCAGCACCAGCAGCACGGTGTTGGCCAGCAGTTCACCGACCCGAGGGCGGAACACCAGGGCCACAACGGTTGACCAGCCGGTTTGCAGGGACACACCAATAACGTAGGCGATCGGTAGCAGTGCCAGTAATGAAACCAGCACCGACAAACCGATCACCCATACACCGCCACGTCCCGCAAAGACTCCGCGGGAACGTCGACGTAAATGTGCGGGTGTCGCCTCAGCGACCTCCGCAGGCAGGGTTTCTGGCATCAATTAGAGCAGTCCGGCCTGTGTCATCAGCTCCACGGCTTTTTTACTGTCGAGTTTTGACGCATCGACAGTCGGCGCATCGAGTTGATTCAGAGGCACCAGTTTAGGGTTGGATTCAGCGCCTTTGCCCACGGCGTATTCAAACGACTTGCCGTTCTTCAGGACGGCCTGGCCATCCTTGCCGGTAATGTACTTGAGGAACGCCTGGGCTTGGTCCTGGTGTTTACTGGAAGCGAGGACGCCGCCGCCGGAGATGCTAACAAAAGCGCCCGGGTCTTTGTGCCTGAAATAGTGCAGGGCGGTGTTCTTGCTGTTTTCGCCGGTCTTGGACTGATCCACCAGGCTGTAATAGTGGTAAATCACGCCGCTGTCGATCTGCCCGGCATTCACGGCCTTGAGTACCGAGCTGTTGCCACGGTAGTTGGCATAGTTGGTTTTCATCGCCTTGAGCCAATCCAGCGTGGCGGCTTCACCCTTTTGTTGGAGGATGGCAGCGACGATGGCCTGGAAGTCAGCACCACCGGGCGATGCACCCCAGCGACCCTTCCAGCTCGGTGAAGCCAGGTCCATGATCGATTTCGGCAGGTCGGCTTCTGGCAGTTTGCTCGGGTTGTAGACGAACACCGTGGAGCGCGCGGCGATGCCTACCCATTTGCCGTGGGCCGGACGGTAGGCGGAGTCAATCTGCTCCAGCGTGGCCTTATCGACAGGCGCAAACAGCCCGGCATTGTCGACCAGGACCATGGCCGGGGAGTTCTCGGTCAGGAATACGTCCGCTGGCGAAGCCGCGCCTTCCTGCACGATCTGGTTGCCCATTTCGGTGTCATCGCCGTTGCGCAAGGTGACGGGAATACCGGTCTCCTGGGTAAAACCCTCGACCCAGGCCTTGGTCAGGCCTGCGTGTTGCGCGTTGTACACCACGATGCCGACGGAGTCGGCTGCATAGGCCTGGCCAGCGCTCAGCAAAGCGGTGGCCAGCAGGGCCTTTTTCAAGAACGAAGGGATTTTTGGAATCATTCTGTGGGCTGCTCCTGGTACATTTTTTTGAAAGTCATGGGCATTGAAACGCCAGTTAACCAATGCGAATCATTTGCATGTTTTTGAAGTGCGGGAAATGTAGAGATCCAAATGAGAAAATAACGTCAAAAAAACCGTTAATACATGTAATTTTCATTCAGATTAGCAGCACTGTGCCCCCTGTGTTTCGACTCGTCGATCAAACGATGCCGCCGATCAGAATATGACGCTGCCCCGGCTGCCTTTTTGTCGTGTGCCTCGGCGTATTTGACGTTGCCAGTTGCTGCGGGCCGCCTGTCGCGGGGAATGACAGCAGGAAACAGGAAGGACGGATTAACGGCGAACTTGTCGCCGTTAATCCTGGGGATGAATACATTCAGGGCGCAGGGCAGGTTGCCTGTGGTCTGACGGCAGCCTGGCTGATCAGCGCGGCCAGGCGTTTGACGTTGTTTTGCTGGGCAAGCACCAGGTCATCGATGCTCGCACCCGAGGGCGTTTGCAGGGTGCTGCGGCAAATCAACCGTGCCGTGTCGCCGGTGCTGGCGCTGCGCAGGCGCCATTCCACGTCCATCAAGGCGTACTGGCCGGGCACCGAGTCGAAACGCTGCACATCGACCCGCACCGAGTGTCGGCCTTGTACAGGACTGTTGCTCAGTTGATCGACCAACGCACTGCGCAGTTCGTCCACCAGGGTCGCGCCCCACCATTGGGTTTCCAGGATCGCCAGGCCACTGTTGCCCTCGCGAATGACGATCTGCGCACGATCGACCTGGGGCGGCACGCTGATCGACTCGATCTGGATCACGCCGACGGTGGTCCTTGAGTGATTGCCCTCCTGGGCCGGGGTCAGGGTATGGAATTGAATCGGGTCACTGCGGCAGGCGGCGAGCAGCAACATCGCGGTGACCAGGGTGAACTTCAGCGGTAAAGCCATGGGTGTTGCTCCTGTGTTCAATTGCGCGGTGGCCCTTGCAGATCCATGGGGGCGGCATTATTTGGACGACCGCGAAGCAGCGATTCCGGATGCCGTCCCAGGTAATCCGAAAGATCACGCAAGGATCTGGACGTGCGTCCCAGTTCATCCAGGGTTAGCCCCAGTTTTTCCCGTTGCGGCGAATCCTCGGCCAAGGTCGAACTGGCCGACTGCAGGGTCGAATTGGCCGTTTCCAGCGTCTTGCTGACATCCGACAAAGTGGTTTGCACGCCAGGCAAGATCTTTCCGTTGAATTGCATCATGCCTTTGCGCAGTTCGACGAGATTGCCATCGAGATTGCCGGCAATACGCTCGATCGGCAGTTTGTTGATCTTGTCGACCATGGATTCGAGTTTTTCCTGCAATTGCTCGAGGCTGCCGGGAATGGTCGGAATCATGACCGGGCGTGCGTTTACATCGAAGGCGACCTTGTCGGTCTTGGGGTAGAAGTCCAGGGCAATGTACAACTGGCCGGTCAGGAAGTTGCCGGTGCGGGCCTGGGCACGCAGGCCGTTTTCGATAAAGGTACCGATCAAGCGTACGCCAGCGGCTTCGTTATCAGGGTCATGATTGAGCGCCTTGAGCATTTTGACATGGGCCTGTCCCAGGCGCTGCGGGTAGATCACGATACCGACGTTGACCGGGAAGGAGCGCTTTTTCTCGTCGTAATCCAGATTGACCGCCACTACCTTGCCGATTTCCACACCGAGGAACTCCACCGGGGCATCGACCTTGAGCCCGCGCAGTGCCTGGTCGAAACGCATGGCCAGGTACTGCGGCTTGCCGTTTGGCGGGGCCAGGGCGGTTTGTTGGTCGTCGAACAATTCGTAGGCGTACTCTGCGGCAGCCGGCTTGTCGTTGGGGCTGTAGTCGGGCGCGCGGAAGGCTATGCCGCCCACCAGCAAGGAAGACAGCGACTCGGTCTTGACCGCAAAGCCATTGGCGCCGACGTTCACGTCAATGCCGCTTGCGTTCCAGAAACGGGTGTTTTCGGTGACGTACTTGTCATTGGGTGCATGGATGAACAGTTCAATGTTCACGCCCTTGCCATCCGGGTCCAGCGCGTAGGCCACCACCTGACCCACGGGGATCTTGCGGTAGTAGACCGGAGAGCCGATGTCCAGCGATCCCAGGTCCTGGGTGAACAGCGTAAAACGCTTGCCCGGTTCGCCGTAGGTGATGGGTGGCGGATTCTCCAGTCCGATGAAGTTTTTTGCCCGGCCGTTGGCCTGGCCGATATCGGCCCCGATGTAATCGCCCGACAGCAGCGTATCGATCCCTGATACACCGCCCGCGCCAATGCGCGGCCGCACAACCCAGAACTGCGAATCTTCGCGGGTAAAGCTTTCGGCCTGCTTTTCCAGTTTGATGGTGGCGTTGACGCTTTTCTGGTCACTGCTGAGCTCCACATCGGAGACATGACCAATCACGACATTGCGGTATTTGACCTCGGTCTTGTTCGCGGTCAGGCCGTTACCGGTCTTGAACGTGACAACGATGGTCGGGCCCTGCTGCAAAATGCTGTGGACCACCAGCGAAATACCCACCAGCACCGCGACGATCGGGACGATCCAGACCAGCGAAACGCTGAAACGGCGGGTCTTGATCGGCGCCTGCCCGGGGACTTGTGGCCCGTCAGTGGCTTGTGACTTCATCAGTGACCTCCTCATTGTGTGGGTTTTTCCGTTCTTTATCCCAGATCATGCGGGGATCGAAACTCATTGCCGAAAGCATGGTGAACACCACTACCAGACCAAAAAACAGAATGCCCGGGCGCGGTTCGATGTCGGCCAGGGCCTGGAATTTCACCAGCGAGGCCACCAGGGCGACCACGATCACATCGAGCATCGACCAGTAACCGATGACTTCGACGAAGCGGTACAGCGTCGACCGCTCCTTGCGTGCCCACTCGCTGTCGCGTTGCACGGTGACCAGCAGCAATGTGATGGCGACGAACTTGATTCCCGGCACCGCGATACTGGCAATGAATATGATCAGGGCGATATCCCAGGCCCCGGCTTCCCAGAACTCCAGCACGCCGCTCATGATCGTGCTGTCGGCGCCGTTGCCGACCATCTCGGTGTTCATCACCGGCAACAGGTTGGCCGGGATGTAGAACACCAGGGCCGCGATCATGTAGGCCCAGGTGCGGGCCAGAGAATTGGCTTTGCGCCGGTGCAGCGGTGCACCGCAACGCTCGCATTCGTGGGGCTCGCAAGTCATGTCGCAGGCCAGGCCGCAGGTGTGGCACAGGCACAGGTTGAGCTCGTCGGCGTAAGGAGGCGTGCTCATACAATGTCCCATAGTTCGCGAATGTCGCGCCCGGCGATGCGGATCATCATCAGGCTCAGCGCCGCCAGGGCAAACAACCCTATGCCGGGCAGCACATCGAGCAGTCCGGCGAGCTTGATCACCGCGACCATGGCGCCCAGCAGGCAGACTTCGAGCATGCTCCAGGGCCTGAGGGTTTCCAGCCAGCGCATGCAGAATTTGAATCCGGGCGAGCGTCGCCCGCCGAGTGCAAAGCCCAGCACCCAGATCAGCAGCAGCAACTGGAAAATCGGCGCGATGATCATGGCGATTGCCGCCACCATGGCGATGAAGGTGATAGGCCCCAGGCTCAGGGCCAGCACCGAGTCCCAGAGCGTTGCGCTGTTCTTCACGCCTTTGAGGTTGATGCTCATTACCGGATAGAAATTGGCGAATATCCAGAGCATCAACGCGGTGAAGGTCAACGCAAGACGCTGCTCCACAGTGAGGCCGTTATAGCGCTGAAGCACGCCGCCGCAGCGTGTACACAGGGTTTTTTGATGTTTGGCGAGCGTTACTTTTTGGTACACGCTGTCGCAGTGCTCGCAGATGATCAGCTGATCAGTAGTTGCCATGGGTCAAGCTCGACAGAAGGCAGGAAGTTCAGAGCACTCCCTCAATATAGAAGTGACTCGCAATTGAGCAAATCGAAAGTCGAAACAAGGGGATGGTAGA
The DNA here is from genome assembly GCF_058797535.1 of Pseudomonas sp. GW823-FHT02E01. Taxonomy (NCBI): domain Bacteria; kingdom Pseudomonadati; phylum Pseudomonadota; class Gammaproteobacteria; order Pseudomonadales; family Pseudomonadaceae; genus Pseudomonas; species Pseudomonas sp. GW823-FHT02E01. The sequence goes on from NZ_JBXAJS010000003.1 coordinate 387,937, forward strand.
AGAGGGAATACGTAAAACACTGTGGGAGCGAGCTTGCTCGCTCCCACAGTGGTTAGCAGGCGCCCGGCAGGACTACGTCAGCCCAGCATTTCCCGCATCCGATACCAGAACATGCCAAGGGCCAGCAAGGGGGAACGCAGTGCGCGTCCGCCGGGGAAGGTCATGTGCGGCACGGCGCTGAACACGTCGAAGCCTTTGCTGTGGCCGGCATGGATCGCTTCGCCCAACAACTTCGCGCACCAGTGGGTCACGTTCAGGCCATGGCCTGAGTAGCCCTGGGCGTAGAACACGTTCGGGTGCTGGCTCAGGCGCCCGACCTGGGGAAAGCGGTTGGCCGAGATGCCGATCTTGCCGCCCCACTGATAGTCGATGCGCACATCGGCCAGTTGCGGGAACACCTTGAGCATCTGCGGGCGCATGTAGGCGCTGATGTCCGAAGGATCGCGCCCGGAGTAATGGCAGGCACCACCGAACAACAAGCGCCGGTCAGCCGAGAGCCGGTAGTAATCCAGGCCGACCTTCTGGTCGCACAGCGCAACATTGTGCGGGATCAGTTTTGCAGCGGCCTCTTGCGACAAGGGTTCGGTGGCGATGATGTAGCTGCCTGCCGGGAGTACTTTGCCGCTGAGCTTCGGTTCGAGCTCTTCCAGATGGGCATTGCAAGCAAGCACCAACGTGCCTGCACTCACAGTGCCACCGGCGCAGCGCACTTGCACCGTGCTGCCATGGATCAACTCCAGCACCGGGCTCTGCTCGAAAATCCGCACCCCAAGGGACTCGGCGACTTGCGCTTCGCCAAGGACCAGGTTCAGCGGATGCAAATGCCCCGAGCCCATGTCCACCAGGCCGCCGGCGTACACACTGGAGTTCACCACCTGTTCACGGATTTGTTCTGGCGCCACCAGTCGGGTTTCAAAGGCGTAGCCGGATTCAATCAGTTGCACCTGCTCGGCCTTGAGCGCCTTGAACTGGGCCGGGGTATTGGCCAGTTCGCAGAAGCCCCAGCTCAGGTCGCAATCGATGCCGTGCTCGCGGATGCGATTGGCCACGACTTGCACCGACTCGTTCCCGGCGTGTTCCAGGTACTGCACGCCATCGGCGCCGATGTGCTTGGCGAAACCGCTGACGTCATGGCCGATACCACGAATCAACTGGCCGCCGTTGCGCCCGCTGGCGCCCCAGCCAATCCGTCGGGCCTCCAGCAGGACCACCGAGAGCCCACGCTGGGCCAGCTCGATGGCGGTGTTGATGCCGGTGAAACCCGCGCCGACCACGCAGACATCGGCCACCAGGTCCGAGGCCAGCGCGGGGCGCTGCCTCATGCCCTTGGCGGACGCCGCGTAATAGGAGTGGGTGTGTTCCTTGGTGTACTGATTCATTTGTTGGACTTCACTTTGCTCCACGAACGGGTCATCAGGCGCATGATCGACTGCGGCGGCGTGGTGGAGATGTAGAGTTTGTCGAGGACTTCCTGGGACGGATAAACCTCGGGGTTGCTGACCAGCTCAGGGGCCATGTACTGCTTGGCGGCCGGGTTCGGGTTGGCGTAGCCGACCGACTCACTGACCTTGGCAATCACTTGCGGGTCCAGCAGGTAGTTGATGAAGGCGTGGGCTTCCTTCGGGTTGCTGGCGTCGGCGGGGATGGCCAGCAGGTCGAACCACAGGTTGGCGCCTTCCTTGGGAATGGCGTAGGCGATGTTCACGCCGTTGCCGGCTTCTTTGGCGCGGTTGGCGGCCTGGAACACATCGCCGGAGTAACCGAACGCCACGCAGATGTCGCCGTTGGCCAGGTCCGACACGTACTTGGAGGAGTGGAAGTAGGTGATGTAGGGGCGGATCTGCAGCAGCTTGGCTTCGGCCTTTTTGAAGTCCTCGGGGTTTTCGCTGCGCGGGTCCATGCCCATGTAGTTGAGCATCGCCGGGAACACTTCGTCCGCCGAGTCCATCATCGACACGCCGCAGGCGCTGAGTTTCTTGATGTTCTCCGGTTCGAACAGCACGGCCCAGGAGTCGATCTTGTCGATGCCCAGCACAGCCTTGACCTTGTCGACGTTATAGCCGATGCCGTTGGTGCCCCACAGGTACGGCACCGAGTGCGCGTTGCCCGGATCGTTTTTCTCCAGCAGCGCCAGCAATTTCGGGTCGAGGTTCCTGAAATTCGGCAGTTGCTCGCGATCGAGCTTGAGGAACGCGCCGGCCTTCACCTGGCGGGCGAGGAAGTGGTTGGACGGCACCACCACGTCATACCCGGTACGACCGGCAAGCAGTTTGCCTTCAAGGGTTTCGTTGGAATCGAATACGTCGTAGATCACCTTGATCCCGGTCTTGGCCTGGAAGTCGGCGAGGGTGGTTTCGCCGATGTAGTCGGTCCAGTTGTAGACGCTGACCTGTGGCTGGGCCTGGGCAACGGCGCTGAACAGTGCTGCCAGCGCGACCGGGACCATGGATTTCAAAAGACGCATGTCGATACCTCTTGGAATTATTGGGTTATATCGATGTTTCTTTGGTGTTCTGGCGGCCCTCATCGCGAGCAAGCTCGCTCCCACAGGGGAGCGCATTTCAAATGTGGGAGCGAGCTTGCTCGCGATGAGGCCGTTACGGACAGTGAAGATCTCAGACGCTGAGCATCAGGAACTCACGCTCCCAGGAGCTGATCACCCGTTTGAAGTTCTCGTGCTCGGCGCGTTTGACCGCGACATAGCCCCGCACGAACTTGCTGCCCAGGTAGCGGCTGATGGTGTCGCATTCTTCCATTTGGGTCAGGGCGTCTTCGATGGTGATCGGCAGGCGCAGGTTGCGGCGCTCATAGGCGCGGCCCTGTACCGCAGCGCTTGGCTCGATGCGTTCGACCATGCCCAGGTAACCACACAGCAGGCTGGCGGCGATGGCCAGGTACGGGTTGGCGTCAGCGCCCGGCAGACGGTTCTCGACACGCATGGCGTCGGGGCTGGAGGTTGGCACGCGCAGGCCGACGGTGCGGTTTTCTTCGCCCCATTCGACGTTCACCGGCGCCGAGGTATCCGGCAGGAAGCGGCGGAACGAGTTGACGTTCGGCGCGAACATCGGCAGCACTTTCGGGATGTACTTCTGCAGGCCGCCAATGTGATGCAGGAACAGCTCGCTCATGTTGCCATCGACATCGGCGAAGATCGGCTGGCCGGTGGCAATGTCCACCACGCTCTGGTGAAGGTGCATGGCGCTGCCGGGCTCGTCGCCGACCGGCTTGGCCATGAAGGTTGCCGCCACGTTGTGCTTGAGCGCCGCTTCACGCATGGTGCGCTTGAACACGGTGATCTGGTCGGCCAGGTCCAGGGCGTTGCCATGACGGAAGTTGATTTCCATCTGCGCCGGGCCGTCTTCGTGGATCAGCGTGTCGAGGTCCAGACCTTGCAGTTCGCACCAGTCGTAGACGTCTTCGAACAGCGGGTCGAATTCGTTGGCCGCGTCGATGGAGAACGACTGACGACCGCTTTCGGCGCGGCCCGAACGGCCCATCGGCGCCTTGAGCGGCAGGTCCGGGTCTTCGCAGCGCTGGGTCAGGTAGAACTCCATTTCCGGCGCGACAATCGGCCGCCAGCCTTTATCGGTGTACAACTGCAGGACTTTCTTCAGCACATTGCGCGGCGACAGTTCGATCGGGTTGCCGAACTTGTCGAAGGTGTCGTGGATCACGATGGCGGTCGGCTCGATGGCCCATGGCACCACGTAGACGGCGTCGGCGTCCGGCTTGCAGACCATGTCGATATCGGCCGGGTCGAGCAGGTCGTAGTAGATGTCGTCGTCGACAAAGTCCCCGGTTACCGTTTGCAGAAGGACACTTTCCGGCAGGCGCATGCCTCGCTCATGCAGGAACTTGTTGGTCGGTGCAATTTTGCCGCGTGCAATGCCGGTCAGATCGCTGACGACGCACTCGACTTCGGTAATCTTGTGATCTTTCAGCCAAGTGAACAGCTGATCGAAAGGGACATTCATAAAGACCTCGTTATTGGTTTTATTAACGCCAGGAGAGACCGGTTTCATCCGCCGGACACTTCCCCTGTAGCGCGTTGACGACTATCTTGTGCGAGCCTTGCGGTTCCATCTATCCACTTTAAGCAGCACAAAACGCACCAAAAGAGTGCGTAAGGTCGCCCCATGACAGGTTCCAGTTCCCTCCAGGTCCAAGCGTTCAACACCGCCGATGTCGCCGAGCAAATCCGCGCCACGCCGGGCTGGGTGCAGCAATACCAGCAGATGTCGCCGGGGCACTTCGCGGGTAGGGTGCGTTATCTGGATCTGCAGGGCGTGGAGATTTACGAAGAGTCGATGAACACCCGGGTCGAGCAGAATTTCAGCGCGCCCCAGGGTTCGTTATCGTTCTGTTTCGATCGCGGTGACAACGCGCTGTACGTGTTGAATGGCGAAAGCCGCAACATCTGGATCACCCCGGAGAACTACCAGGAAATCGCCGTGGTGTTCGGGCCGGAGTTTGTAAAGCGCCACAGCCTGGACATCGCCAGGCTTGAAGGGTTGTTCATGGCACCGCTCAACGCCCAGCAGAACGCGCTGTTTTGCCGTTGGCTCAGCGGAACCTTGACGCGGCTGTCGCAGACCTTCGATCCACCGAGCCGCGAAGCGCTGACCCAGCAACTGCTGGAAGATTGCCTGTTCATCCTCGACAACGCGTGTGTCGGCCTCGACCAGGGCGCCTTACAGCGTCGGGCCGGGGAGCGCTCGATCATGAAACGGGTAGGGGAATGGGCCGCTGACACCCCGGAAGAACATCTCAATCTGCTGGAGCTGTCCCAAATCGCGGGGTTTTCACTGCGTCAGTTGCAGCATGCGTTCAAGACCTACACCGGCATGTCGCCGACCCAGTGGCTGCGCCTGCGCCGACTCAACAGCGCCCACCGCGAATTGCTGAGTCGCACGCCGACGCAAACCACCGTGGCTGAAGTGGCGATGCGTTGGTCGTTCTGGCATCTGGGGCGGTTTTCCAGCAGCTATCGTGCGCTGTTCAAGGAGTTGCCGAGCGACACCCTCAAGCGTGCGAGTGTCACGCCGTCCCCTGGTCGCGGCCGACGTTAGAACGTCGGCGGTGTAATCACCCAGATCACCACCGCATCGACATCGCCAGGGTTGCCATAGCGGTGCGGTTCCTGGCTGGAAAAGCTGAAGCTGTCGCCTTCATTGAGCTGGAAATGGCGCTCGCCCACCCACAACTCGAAACTCCCCGAGAGCAAGTAGCCGGCTTCTTCACCGTCGTGGCTGTAGCTTTGCTGGCTATAGGTGCCGGGCGGGAAACGCGAATGGAGCATTTCCAGTTGGCGGTTGGCTTGCGGTGTCAGCAACTGGTCGACGATGCCGTCTTCGTAATGCACGTTAAGGCGGCTGTTCTTGCGCACCACGATGCCATCGTCTTCGGGCGCGGTGACCGCTTCACTGGCGAAGAACCACTGGATGGTGACGCCGAGGCTGCGGGCAATGTTGAACAGCGCCGGAATCGACGGGTAGGCGAGGTTGCGTTCCAGCTGGCTGATGTAGCCGGCGGTGAGTTCGCTCTGTTGCGCCAGTTCCGTCAGGGTCATGCCCCGACGCTTGCGCAGGCCGCGAATGCGCGTGCCGAGAAAATGCGGTTCGGCGCTGCCGGGTGCGGGCTGTGTGGTGCTGCTGTTGCTCATGGTCAAATCCGAACCGGGAGGAGTGGCGCAAATCCCTTGTAGGAGCGAGCTTGCTCGCGATGGTCGCCAACGATAACGCTGGAAGCCTGACACCCAGCGGTGTTCTCGGGTTCATCGCGAGCAGAGCTCGCTCCTACAGGGTTGGTGTTAGCCGTCTAAGCCCCGGAGTATAAACAGCCTTAAAGCTCCCACGCGACTTTAAGGCCTTCATAAATTGCTTCTTCGGCGGTGCGCGGCGCCAGGCAGTCACCGATCCGGCGAAACTCCACCAGCCCTTGCAACTCCGCGCCCAGGGTATCGACCGGCTGATGCCCCTGGCACAGCACCAGCGTGTCGATGTTCTCCATCAGCATCGGTTCGCCACTGGCGGTGTGTTGCAGGTAAACCGTGTTGTCATCGCAGCCATACAACCGCGCATATGGCGTGATCGGCACGCCCAGTTTATGCAGCTCGCCGGCCAGTTGATCGCGCACGTACAGCGGCAGGTTTTCCCCGCAATGGGTGCCGTTGACCGCCAGTTGTACCTGGTGCCCGGCGCGAACCAGGCGTTCGGCGATGCCGGGGCCGATCCAGTCGCAGCGCCAGTCGACCACCACCACCGAACGGCCGATCCGTACTTCATCGCGCAATACCTGCCAGGCGTCCACCACCTGCAACTCACCACCGCGCTCGAAGGGCGGCCAGTAGGGCTCGGCACCGGTAGCGACGATCACCATGTCCGGTTTTTCCTGCTCCACCAGTGCCCGGTCGACTCGGGTATTGCGCACTACGCGCACGCCGGCCAGTTCCATTTCCCGCTGCAGGTTGGTGCTGGCACCGCCGAATTCGCTGCGCCGTGGCAGCAATTGCGCGAGCAACACCTGACCGCCCAGTTGCGAATTGGCTTCGTACAACGTCACCTCATGCCCGCGCTGGGCCGCGACGGTGGCGGCTTTCATCCCGGCCGGGCCACCGCCGGCGATCATGATGCGTTTGCGCTGTGGCGCTTGTCGCCGTTCGCCGAAGATCAGTTCGCGTCCGGTTTCCGGGTGCTGGATACAGGAAATCGGCAAGCCCTTGTGGAAGTGGCCGATGCACGCCTGATTGCAGGCAATGCACGCCCGCACGTCTTCGACGCGGCCGGTGTCGGTCTTGTTGGGCATTTGCGGATCGCAGATCAGTGCCCGGGTCATGCCGCACACATCGGCCTGGCCACGAGCCAGGATCAGCTCGGCTTCCTGGGGCTGGTTGATGCGCCCGGTGACGAACAACGGAATGTTCAAACTGGCCTTGAACGTCCCGGCTTCCTTGGCCAGGTAAGCGGCTTCGATCGCCATGGGCGGCACGATATGTACCGCGCCGCCAAGGGAAGCCGAGGTGCCGGCGACGATATGCACGTAATCGAGCTGCGCTTGCAGTGACTGCACGGCGGCCAGGGATTCGTCCTCGGTCAGGCCTTCCGGGTCGCGCTCGTCGGCGGAAATGCGCAGGCCGATGATGAACTGCGGGTCGGTCGCCGCGCGCACGGCGGCGATGACCTCGCGCAGAAAACGCAAACGCTGGTCCAGCTCACCGTTGTAGCCATCGGTACGCCGGTTGACCCGCGGATTGATGAACTGTGCCGGCAGGTAACCGTGGCTGGCCACGACCTCGACGCCATCAATGCCTGCCTGATGCAGGCGGCGGGCGGCAGCGGCATAACCGGCGACGATCTCGTCGATCATTGCCTGGTCCAGCGCGCGGGGCATCACCCGGAAACGTTCGTTGGGCACCGACGATGCGGAATAGGCCACCGCCAGCAGGCCATCGCTGGACTCCATGATCTCCCGCCCCGGATGGAACACCTGGGACAACACCAGGGTGCCGTGGGCATGGCAGGTTTGCGCCAGTTTGCGGTAGCCCTCGATGCACGCATCGTCGGTGGCCATCAGCACGTGGGAGGTGTAGCGCGCACTGTCATGCACGCCGGCCACTTGCAGCACGATCAGCCCGGCTCCGCCTTCGGCCCGCGCCCGGTGATAGGCGATCAATTGTTCATTGACCAGGTTGTCGGTGGGCATCGACGTGTCGTGACCGCTGGACATGATGCGGTTCTTCAGGCGCTTGCCACGGATCTCCAGGGGTTCGAACAGGTGCGCGAAGGCGGGTGCAGAGGTCGTCATGTGGCGGGTACTCCTGGCAGGCTACCTCTGTAGGAGCGAGCTTGCTCGCGATGGACGTTAACGATAACGCGTGTTGTCTGGATGAACGCGTCGCCCTCAGGTCCATCGCGAGCAAGCTCGCTCCTACAGAGGCATAAGGTTTTCGGTGTTGTTATTTTTATCTATAGAAATTTACCTTTAGTAAAAAATCAACTTGTTTTTTTACTATGCCTTGCAGTAGTTTCGTCTCGAGCCCGCTCCAGGGCCAAACCTCACAACAATAAAAAAGGGCTGCGCGGGCCTTGGGTCCCGTGGCACCTGCAAGAGGAACCACTGATGAAATCGCACACGCTCAAGCACGGTTTTTATCCCTTGGTGTTGTCCGTGGCCATGGGCCTGGGCAGCGCTCAGGCAGCATCGGACATGGTGGTGGTCGGATACGGCGGAGCCGGACAAAAAGCCCAGGACGTGGCGTTCTTTCAACCCTTCGCCGCCGTGGATCAAAGCAAAGTGATCCAGAGCGAATACAACGGCGAAATGGCCAAAATCAAAGTGATGGTCGATACCGGCAACGTCGACTGGGACGTAGTGCAGATCGAAGGCCCGGACCTGATGCGCGGTTGCGAGGAAGGCATGTACGAGCGCCTGGACTGGACCCGTCTGGGCCATGCCGACCAGTTGATCCCCGAAGCGGCACAGGAATGCGGCTCCGCTGCGCTGGTGTGGAGCGTGGCCATTGCCTACGACACCGACAAACTGGCCCAGCCCCCGACCTCGTGGGCAGACTTTTGGGACGTGAAGAAAACCCCCGGCAAGCGTGGGCTGCGTAAACGCGCGGTGTACAACCTGGAATTCGCCTTGCTGGCGGACGGGGTCAAGACCGAAGACGTCTACAAGGTACTCAGCACCCCGCAGGGTGTGGACCGGGCATTCGCCAAACTCACTGAACTCAAGCCTTACATCCAGTGGTGGGAGGCGGGCGCGCAACCGCCGCAATGGCTGACCGCCGGCGATGTGGTAATGACCTCGACCTACAGCGGGCGCATCGCCGACGCCGCGCAGAAAGGCAGCCACCTGGGTCTGGTCTGGCCCGGCAGCCTGTACGGCATGGATTACTGGGCGATCATCAAAGGGTCCAAACATGTGGATCAGGCCAAGCGATTCATTGCCTTCGCCAATCAACCGGACGCCCAGGTCAACTACGTGCAACAGATCCCCTACGGCCCGACCAACACCCAGGCCGCCGCACGGCTGGACGACAAACTGGCGCAATGGGTGCCCACCGCGCCGCAGAACCTCAAGGGCGCACTGTCGATGAACGTCGGTTTCTGGGTCGACCATGGCGAAGAACTCGAAGAGCGCTTCAACGCCTGGGCCAGCAAATAACTGCCGATGGCTGGACGTGTCCGAGCGTCCAGCCTTACTGTCTGCCCCAGCCGATCAGCCTGGAGAACCACAAGAATGAACAACATCGCCACCCACCTGGCACCCGAACGCAGCGCCACCGAGCAGCGCCTGCGTGAGGAACTGGCGGCCTGTTACCGCCTGGTTGCGCACTTTCGCATGACCGATTTGATCTTCACCCACATCTCGGTGCGCATTCCGGGGCCGGAGCATCACTTTCTGATCAACCCTTACGGGTTGATGTTCGATGAAATCACCGCGTCCAATCTGGTGAAGATCGACCTTGATGGCCATGCTGTGGAACCGTCGCCGTATCCGGTCAATCCGGCTGGCTTCGTGATCCACAGCGCTATTCATGGCGCCCGCGAAGACGCGCAATGCGTGCTGCACACCCACACCAAATCCGGTTGCGCGGTGGCGGCGTTGAAGTGCGGGCTGTTGCCGGTGAACCAGATTTCCATGGAGTTCTATGGCCGGGTCGCCTACCACGACTATGAAGGCGTGGCGCTGGATTTGAGCGAGCAAAAAAGGCTGGTCGCGGACCTGGGCGACAAATCGGTACTGATGCTGCGCAACCATGGTTTGCTGACTGTTGGCGAAACCGTGAGCCAGGCATTCCTGCGCATGTATTACCTGGAAAAGGCCTGTGAAATCCAGTTGGCCGCCCAGGCCGCCGGTGAAGTTGTACTGCCGTCTGACGAGGTCTGCGCGCATACCGAGCGGCAGTTCAATGATCCGGGGCGGCCGTTGGAGGAGGGTCAGCTGGCTGATCCGGATGCCATGCAACTGGCCTGGGCTGCGTTGTTGAGAATGCTGGATCGAGTGGCGCCGGGTTACCGCGACTGATCCAGATCCTGTGTTGTATGGACTGACGCCATCGCGAGCAAGCTCGCTCCCACAGGGTGAGTGGGCGTACGCAAGATCTGCGAACAACCCAGACCACTGTGGGAGCGAGCTTGCTCGCGATGGGCGCACCACGGTCCCCCTGGCTTACACCCGACTAGAGAAACTGCCCGCTCTTGCTGTACATTCGTTCAGCCCGCCGCTAACCCGCGCGGGCCTAAACGATTGAACCAAGGAGCGTGTCGCCCATGAATCAGGAAGCCCGTTTTTCCCGCATGGAACCGGAGTTGCGTAAAGCCAACCTGATCGAGGCGACGCTGGTGTGCCTCAAGCGTCATGGCTTCCAGGGCGCGTCGATCCGCAAGATTTCCGCCGAGGCCGGGGTCTCGGTGGGGCTGATCAGCCATCACTATTCCGGCAAGGACGAACTGGTGGCCGAGGCTTACATGGCGATCACCGGGCGGGTCATGACCTTGCTGCGTGACGCCATGGAGCAAGCCGCGCCGAATGCCCGGGAACGCTTGTCGGCGTTTTTCCGCGGATCGTTCTCCGCCGAGCTGCTCGATCCGCAACTGATCGATGCGTGGCTGGCGTTCTGGGGCGCAGTGAAAACCGCCGAGGCCATCAACCAGGCCCACGATCATTCCTATGGCGAGTATCGCGGCATCCTGCGCAAGGTGCTGGCGGAACTGGCTCAGGAGGAGGGCTGGGAAAGCTTCGACGCCGACCTCGCCGCCATCAGCCTCAGCGCCTTGCTCGACGGCTTGTGGCTGGAGTCCGGGCTAAACCCCGGCACCTTCACCCCGGAGCAGGGCATCCAGATTTGCGAGGCCTGGGTCGATGGTTTGCAGGCCGGCGGACGACAGCGCTTCTGCGTGCAGACGAGCGACTGTTGATCAGTCGTTCAGCAATCGATACTCTCTGGCGCCGACGCAGGAAAACACTCTAATAAGAAACTGGCCCTCGGGCCTATGCCGGACACCAAGCGATGACTCCTCGGGTATTGATCGTCGATGACGATCCGCTGATTCGCGATCTGCTACACGCCTACCTGTCCCAGGAAGGTTACGACGTCCATTGCGCCGCCACGGCGGAACTGGCGGAAACCTTCCTCGCTAGCCAGACCGTCGACCTGGTGATGCTCGACATCCGTCTGCCGGGCAAGGACGGCCTGACCCTGACCCGCGAGTTGCGAGTACGTTCGGAGGTCGGGATCATCCTGATCACCGGGCGCAACGATGAAATCGACCGCATCGTCGGCCTCGAATGCGGCGCCGATGACTACGTGATCAAACCCCTCAATCCAAGGGAGCTGGTGTCCCGGGCGAAAAACCTGATTCGCCGGGTACGTCATGCGCAAACGCCAGCGCCCGCCATCGCGGCGGCCAAACCGGTCAAGCAGTTTGCCGACTGGGCGCTGGACACCGACCGCCGTCGCCTGATCGATCCGTCCGGCAGCGAAACCCTGCTGACCCACGGCGAATACCAGTTGCTCAGCGTGTTCCTGCGCAACAGCGGCCACACCCTCAGCCGCGATCAATTGATGGACCAGATCCGCAACCGCGAATGGGTGCCCAACGACCGCTCCATCGACGTGCTGGTCGGGCGCCTGCGCCGCAAGTTGCATGACGATCCGGCCGAACCCCAGTTGATCATCACCATTCACGGCGCCGGTTACCTGTTCACCGCCAGCGTGGCGGCCTGAAGCTGATGGCGCGATGGCTTTGCCTGCTGGCGATACTGGTGGCCGGCCATGCCGTCGCGGCGGACAAGGTTCGCTATTGCGATTACCCGGTGTACCCGCCGATCTCCTGGAGTGATGGCAAGCAGGTGCGTGGCCTGGCGCCCAGCGTGGTGAAGCACTTGCTCGGTCAACTGGGGTATGAAGTCGAGATGGTCGTGCTGGGCAACTGGAAACGCTGCCTGCTGGACGCCGCCGAAGGCCGGGTCGATGTGGTACTGGCCTACAGCACCGCGCAACGGGAGCAGAGCATGCTGTTCTCGACGGTGCCGGTATTGCGTGAAGAAGTGGCGTTGTTCGTCAACCGCCAGCATCCGGTGAAATTCGAACAACTGGACGACCTGGCCCGTTACCGCGGTGGCCTGTTGTTCGGTGAGAGCTACGGCGTGGAGTTCGATCGTATGGTCGCGCGCAACAACAATATCGAATGGGTTTCCGACAGCCACCAGAACTTCGGCAAGCTGATTCGCGGGCGCATCGACTTCATCACTCAGGAGCGGCGCACCGGCCAGCTGTACGTGGAAAACCTGCCCGGCGGCCAGGACATCGTCGCCTTGCCCAAGGCGTTGAACGTGGACTACCTGCGGGTTGCCGTGTCGCGGCGCTCGCCCTTGGCCACTCGCATGCCCGAGATCAATGCGCAGTTGCAGCGCATGGTCGATGCCGGTGACATCGAGCGCTGGCTCAACGAAAGCGAAGTGACCTACCGCGACATGATCAACCTGCCGGCGGATGCGCAATGATTCGCGCCCGTCCCGGTGGACTGTTGCGACGCCTGTTGCTGTTCATTCTGTTGTTCAGCCTGTGCTTCACCGTGCTGGCCAGCAGCGTGCAACTGTACATCGAGTATCGACGGGAAATGCGCGACATCGATTCGCGCATGGAACTGATCCGCGCCGGGTACCTGGCCAGCCTGGAACGTAGCCTCTGGGACTTGAACCAGGAGCAGTTGAATGTGCAGTTGCGCGGGTTGGTGGACTTCTCCGACGTCGCGCGGGTGCACTTGACCAGCGCCGACTTCGACCTGGTACAGGGCAATCCGGCCCCTGCGGGACCGCTGCGCATCGAGCGCTTTGCCCTGGACTATCAGCCGCCGTCCGGCCCTTTGCGCAACTTGGGTGAACTGGAAGTCAGCACCGATCTGGGAGCGGTGTACCAGCGTCTCTACGCCACCGGTTTGACCAGCCTGTTGTGGATGGCGGTGTTTCTCTGCGGTCTGGCCGTTGCCCTGTCGGGCTTGTTTTATCGACTGGTGACCCGACACCTGAAAGTCATGGCCGAGTTTGCCCGGCGTATCGCCGCCGGTGAATGGCAGGAACCCTTGCACCTGGACAAGCGCCGCGGCAGTGACGAAATCGACACCGTGGCCCATGCGCTGGACGACATGCGCCGGGCAATCCTGCGGGACATCGAGCGCCGGGAAACCGATCGGCTGGCCTTGCAGGACAACCGTGACGAATTGCTGAAAATGGTCGAGCGCCGTACCGCCAGCCTGATGCGCGCCAAGGACGAAGCGGAAGCGGCCAACCTTGCCAAGTCGCGGTTCCTGGCGACCATGAGCCACGAACTGCGCACACCCCTCAATGGCATTCTCGGCATGGCCGAATTGCTGCGCGGTGCTCGTCTGGATGCCCAGGACGGCAAACGCCTGGATGCCTTGCACAAGGCCGGCGAAGGCTTGCTGACAATCCTCAACGAAGTGCTGTATTTCGCCAAGCTGGAGGAGGGCGTCAGCCATCCCGAACCGGTGGATTTCTCGCTGCGCCAGTTGCTCGACGAGGTACTGACTCTGTTGGAACCGCGAGCGCTGAACAACGATACAATCCTCAGTTGCCGCGTCGATCAGCGGATTGCCGAGCATCACCACGGCGCCGAGCAGTTCCTGCGCCAAGTGCTGAGCAACCTGCTGGCCAACGCGATCAAGTTCACCGAAGGCGGCGAAGTCAGCGTCGAGGTGGCGCTGCTCAGCGAAACCGGAGAACCGTTGGGGCAACGGTTGCGGGTCTGTGTCACGGATGACGGCATCGGCATTGCCCCGCAGATGCAGGAAAAGATTTTCGAGCGCTTCACCCAGGCCAGCGAAGAAGTCGCGCAACGTTTTGGGGGCACGGGGTTGGGGTTGGCGATCTGCAAACACCTGGTGGAGCAGATGGGGGGCTGCATCGGCGTGGACAGTGAAGAGGGGCGCGGCAGTTGCTTCTGGTTCGAGTTGTCCTTGCAGCCGGCCAGCGGCGTAGCTGAGGCCCCGCCGGTTCGGGCGGCGGGGCCGGCACTGAACATCCTGGTGGTCGAAGACGTGGCGCTCAACCGCGAAGTGGTCAAGGGCTTGCTGCAACGGGACGGCCACCAGGTGTGGCTCGCCGAAGAAGCGGATCAGGCGCTGCAACACTGCGCGGCGCAGGTGTTCGACCTGATCCTGCTGGACGTGCATCTGCCGGGCATTAGTGGTGTCGAGCTATGCCGCCAGATCCGCCACAGCGACGGGTCGAACCGCCATACCCGCATTTTCGCCCTGACCGCCAGCGTGCAACCGGCACTGGTGCGCGGTTATCTGGAGGCCGGCATGGACGGTGTCCTGGCCAAGCCCCTGAAACTGGAAAACCTGCGCCAGGTGCTGGAAGGGCATGTGTCTGTGGCCGAATCGCTGCTCAGCGATGAGGCAATGGACTGGCCGCTGTTACAGACCCATCGCAGCCTGCTCGGTGCGCAAAAGGTCCAGGGTCTGCTGGCGGTTCTGCGCGACTCGATCCTGCAGCACCGCGACGCGCTGAATGAAGCCATGGCCGCCGATGACTGCACAGAGGTCGCGCAACTGGCTCACCGCCTGGCCGGTAGCTGCGATTCCCTGGGTTTTCGGGGCTTGGCCAGCACGTTAAGGGCGCTGGAGACCTTGGCGCTGGCAAACGATGAATCGGCGATCCGCCGCATGAGCCTCACGCTCGATGAGCAATTGCAGCACTCGCTCGATACCCTCAAAGGCCTGTTGCAGAGCTGACGTACAAGTTTGTTACGACTTTGTACAACTTCGATCTTTACGGTCAACGCGAACTTACATGGCTTTCCAATAATCGACGCAACCGCCGCAGCGCGGTCTTCGAAGCTTATTGGAGATAATAATAATGAATTGCCGTAAAGCTGATCCCTCCCTGCGCCGTGACGTCCTGTCGCGCGCTGCGCACCTCTCTGACTGCTGAGGTGCCGACATGAACGAAAACACTGATCGCAGCACTGATCACAAAGGCATCCAGCTGACCCGGGCCCTCAAGAGCCGGCACATCTTCATGCTGTCCCTGGGCGGCGTCATCGGCACCGGGTTGTTCATGGGCTCCGGAGTGACCATCAACCAGGGCGGCCCGGTGGGGGCGATCCTGGCTTACCTGGTCGCGGGTTTCCTGATGTATCTGGTGATGGTCTGCCTGGGTGAACTGTCGGTGCAGATGCCGGTGTCCGGTTCGTTCCAGACCCACGCCACAAAATACATCGGCCCGGCCACCGGGTTCATGATTGGCTGGGTGTACTGGATGAGCTGGGCCACCACCGTGGGTCTGGAATTCACCGCCGCCGGCATGCTGATGACCCGTTGGTTCCCGGAGGTGCCAATCTGGTACTGGTCGGCGCTGTTCGTGGTGGTGCTGTTCGGTATCAATGCCATGGCGACCCGCGCCTTTGGTGAAGCCGAATACTGGTTTTCGGGGATCAAGGTTGCGGCGATTCTCGGTTTCATCGTGGTCGGCGTGCTGGTGATCTTCGGCGTGATGCCCCTGAGCAGCGGCGCACCTGCGCCGATGGCGACCAACCTGATCGGCGATTCGTTGTTCCCCAACGGCCTGTCAGCCGTGTTCGCGGTGATGATGACCGTGGTCTACGCGTTCCAGGGTTGCGAGATCATGGGCGTGGCTGCCGGTGAAACCGACCAGCCGGAAAAAAGCATTCCCCGCGCCGTGCGCAATGTGGTGTTCCGCGTGCTGATCTTCTACGTGCTGGCGATCATCGTGCTGTCGGCCATCGTGCCGTGGCAGCAGGCCGGCCTGATGGAAAGCCCGTTCGTGCAGGTGTTCGACATGGTCGGCATTCCCTATGCGGCCGACCTGATGAACTTCGTGATCCTTACCGCGATCCTGTCGGTGGGCAACTCCGGCCTCTATGCCTCGACGCGCATCCTGTGGGCGATGTCGAAAACCGGCATGGCGCCCAAAAGCCTGTCGCCCTTGAGCAAGCGTGGCGTGCCATTGCGCGCCTTGAGCATCACCCTGTGCTTCGCACTGGTGTCGCTGATGACCAGCTTCGTCGCCGCCGACACCTTGTTCATGGTGCTGATGGCGGTGAGCGGCATGTCCGGCACCGTGACCTGGATTGTCATCGCGCTGGCGCAGTACAAGTTCCGCAAGGCGTATTTGCGTGACGGCGGCAAACTCAGCGACCTGAAATACCGCGCGCCGTGGTTCCCGGTGCTGCCGCTGATGTGCATCACATTGTGCTGCTCTCTGTTCGTGTTCCTGGCCCTGGATGAAACCCAGCGTCCGTCGCTGTATTGGGGCTTTGGATTCATTGCGCTGTGCTATGGCGCGTACTTCCTGATCCATCGCAAGCGTCAGGGGGTATTGGCGCCGAGCTTGCCGACTGCATAACACCTCCAGATAACCACTTCCCCCTGTGGGAGCGAGCTTGCTCGCGATGGCGGCATCAGGTCCAACATCACTGTTGACTGGTCTACCGCTATCGCGAGCAAGCTCGCTCCCACAGTTGTTTCAAGCGATTAGCCGCTGGTCGCGACTGTCAGATCTGACAGTAGATTGCATCGGAACTCCACAGCCTAATGATGCGGAATTCGTCGGTCTGCCGTGCGAGATTAAAATCAACCAGGAAGGAGCACCCAATGAACAGCAATCGGATCAGGAACGGTGACTTTACAACCGGAAACTTCGAGCATTGGACGGTGAGCGAAAATGACGGAACAGCGAAAGTCGTGAGGGATGGAAGTGGCTACAGAGCCAGAGTCACTCTGGGTAAAGGAAAGCCGGTATTGCACGAAACAGCGCGCTTCTCAATCAGGCGGCCGAAATTCAAGCTATTCCTTGAAGTTTCCGTGCCTGAACCCGGTGATGAAGACGCTACCACCAAGTTGTATTGCACGCTCTCCGGATTCGAGCCTTCCCAACCGATGCCAATCATATTGCTCATACCCTTCACGTTATCCGGAACCAGCACAGTATTTGAATACATCGGCGATATGCGATCTAGTGTCACTGAAGTGCAATTGTCTATTGCACTTGCGCCTGTATCTCAACCAACAGCGTTGGGACCGATCTACCTCAACAACGTGAAGTACACAGTGGATCTTTCGGATAAATCGGTCGGTTAAAACAATTCCATAGTCAGTTCCGACAACATCACCCTCAAACCCGGTTACATCTCCTGTGGGAGCGAGCTTGCTCGCGATTGCGGTAAGTCAGTCAACTGTGATGTTGAATTTGACGCCGTCATCGCGAGCAAGCTCGCTCCCACATTGGTTTGTGGTGGGCAAAAGATCTGCGACTGACGTCCTGTCGCCAGTTGTTCGAAGTTGTAACAGTACCAACGGCTCACGCTCGCCAATCAACAAATAACTCAATAAAAACAATAATTTAACTATTTATTGAGCTTGTTACAGCCCATTTCCCCGCCGATTGCCGCCTTACTGAACACTCGTTTAGTATGGCCTCAAGTCGCATCACCTCAGACCCATTACAATAATTCGAGGATTCCCATGACCACTCAATCGTCGCTGCTCAGTCAGGTCGAAGCAGGCGTTGCCTGGATCACCCTCAATCGCACTGCCCAGCGCAATGCGCTGGACATTCCGACGCTGAAAAACCTGCACGGCTTGCTCGACGGTTTCAACGCCGATCCAGCGGTGCGCGTGGTGGTGCTCACCGGTAGCGGCCGCAGCTTCTGCGCTGGCGCGGACCTTGATGAATGGGCCGATGCCGAAGCCCGGGGTGCGTTGGAAACCTACGGCTGGACCGAAACCGCCCACGCCCTGATGACCCGCCTGCACAGCCTGGAAAAACCGACCATCGCCGCCATCAACGGCACCGCCGTCGGCGCCGGGATGGACCTGACCCTGTGCTGCGACCTGCGCATCGCCGGGCAATCGGCACGCTTCAAGGCCGGCTACACCAGCATGGCGTACTCGCCGGACGCCGGCGCCAGTTGGCACTTGCCGCGCCTGATCGGCAGCGAACAGGCCAAGCGTCTGCTGTTCCTGGACGAATTGTGGGGCGCCGACCGTGCCCTCGACGCCGGTCTGGTCGGCGATGTCTGTGCCGACGATCAATTGCTGACGGTCACCAGCGAACTGGCCGCACGCCTGGCCGCTGGCCCGACCTTTGCCTTCGCCCAGACGAAGAAACTCATGCGTGAAGGCGCCGAACGCAGCCTGGCCGAACAACTGCAGGCCGAACTCGCCGCCGGCCTGCTCTGCGGTCGCAGCGAAGACGGCAACGAAGCCCTGCGTGCCGCCATGGAAAAACGCCCGGCACGCTTCATCGGTCGTTGATTCCTCTCCATCTCCCAGAACACGAACAACAGGTAGCACCATGAATTTCCAACTGACCCAAGAACAAGAAATGTTGGTGGACTCGGTACGCAGCTTCGTCGAGAAGGAACTGCTGCCCTATGAAGAGCAAGTCGACCGCGCCGACGAGGTTTCCCCGGAACTGGCAGCGCAGATTCGCGGCAAGGCCATCGCGGCAGGTTTCTACGCCTTCAACATGCCCGAAGAAGTGGGTGGTGGCGGTCTGGACTACCTGTCCCAGGCGCTGATCGAGCGAGAGCTGTCCAAGGTGTCCTGGGCGCTGCACGTGTTTGTCGCACGGCCGTCGAAAATCCTCATGGCTTGCAAGGGCGAGCAGATCAACGACTACCTGTTGCCGTGCATCCAGGGCGAAAAAATCGACTGCTTCGCCTTGACCGAGCCGGGTGCCGGCTCCGACGCCAATGCGATCAAGACCCGCGCCGTGCGTGAAGGCGACGACTTCATTCTCAACGGCAGCAAGCACTTCATCAGCCACGCCGGCCATGCCGATTTCGCCATCGTCTTCGCCGTGACCGACACCTACGAGCACAACGGCAAGAAGCGCAACGCCGTGACTTCGTTCCTGGTCGACCGCAACACTCCGGGCATGACCATCCGCCGTGGGCCGAAGTGCGTGAGCAACCGCGGCTATCACACCTTCGAAATGTTCTTCGACGATTGCCGCGTACCGGCCAGCAAAGTGCTGGGCGAAGTCGGCAAGGGTTGGGACGTGGCCAACGCCTGGCTGACCGCCGGGCGCGTGATGGTCGCGGCCAACTGTGTCGGTCAGGCCCAGCGCGCACTGGACGTGTCCTTGCAATGGGCGGCGGACCGCAAGCAATTCGGCCAGCCGATCGGCACCTATCAAGGCGTGTCTTTCAAGCTGGCGGACATGGCCACGCAAATCCGCGCCGCGGAACTGCTGACCCTGCACACCGCCTGGAAAATGGACCAGGGCACCATGACCGATGGCGAGGCCGGCATGGCCAAGCTGTTCGCCAGTGAAGTGCTCGGCCGTACCGCCGACGAAGCGGTGCAGATCTTCGGCGGCATGGGCCTGATGGACGAAGGTCCGGTGGAGCGCATCTGGCGTAACGCGCGGATCGAACGGATCTGGGAAGGCACTTCGGAAATCCAGCGCCACATCATTTCCCGCGAGCTGCTGCGGCCGCTGCTGCGCTGATCGGCCCGGAGAACTCCCATGTCCCAAACCATTCGTGACAACCTCAAACGCATGCTCGCGCCGCAACACGTGGCGTTCGTCGGCGGCCGCAGCATGGCCCGCGCCCTCAAGCGCTGTGCCGAAGGCGGCTACCAAGGGCAAATGTGGCTGGTCAATCCGCAGCACGACAGCCTCGAAGGCGTTCCTTGCGTGCGCAGCGTTGCCGAGCTGCCTTGCGGCCCGGACGCGGTATTTATTGCGACCAACCGTGAGTTGACCCTGACTTGCGTGGCCGAACTGGCCGCCATCGGCGCAGGCGGCGCGATCTGCTACGCCTCCGGCTTCGCCGAGACCGGTGCCGAAGGCCAGGCCCTGCAACAGCAACTGCTCAAGGCCGCTGGCGACATGGCCTTGCTCGGCCCCAACTGCTACGGCCTGCTCGACTACCTGCACAGCTCCGCTCTGTGGCCGGTGGCCCACGGCGGCAAGGCAGTCGAGAAGGGCGTGGCGGTGCTGACCCAGAGCGGCAACTTCGCCTACAACCTGTCCATGAGCGACCGCTCGCTGCCGGTGGCCTACATGGCCTCGGTGGGCAATCAGGCGCAACTGGGCGTGGCTGAACTGATGGACGTGTTGCTCGACGAACCTCGGGTCACCGCCATCGGCCTGCATCTGGAAGGCCTGAAGAATGTGCCGGGTTTTGCCCGCGCTGCGCACAAGGCGCTGGAGAAGGGCATTCCGATCATCGCCCTGAAAACCGGCGTGTCGCAGATCGGTGCCGAACTGGCCTTGAGTCACACCAGTTCGCTGTCCGGCTCCGATGCGCTGTATGACGCGCTGTTCGACCGTCTCGGGGTGATTCGCGTCAGCGGCCCGGTGAGTTTTGTCGAAACCCTTAAAGCCGCGGCCTGCGGCAATCTGCCGGCGGGCAACAGCCTGATTGCGCTGGCCTGTTCCGGTGGCGACGCCGGGCTGATTGCCGACTACGCCGAACGCAACGGCCTGGGCCTGCCGAAACTCGATCAAGGGCAGGTCGGCGAACTCGCGCAAGTGCTGCCGACCTATGCCAACCTGGTCAACCCGCTGGATTTCACCACGGCGATCTGGGGCGACGGCGAAGCCTTGAACCGTATGCTCGACAGCGCGCTGCGCACCGAAGCCGACGCGGCGATGCTGGTGCTCGACTATCCGTCGGAGTTCACCGGCGAGCGCAAGGAATGCGACCTGCTGCTGGAGTTGTACTGCGCGGCACTGCAACGTCACGGCAAGACCGGCTTTGTCACCTCGGCCTTCCCTGAATTGCTGCCGGCCCATGCCCGTGAACGTCTGCACGCCCAAGGCGTCGCAGCCTTGCAGGGCGTTGAAGACGGGTTGGCCGCGTGGGGCCGCATCGCCGGTTATCAGCGCAATCGCCATGCCTTGCTGGCGCTGGGGGAATCGGCGCTGGTGCCGTTGTGCCCGCAGGCGCTGGAAGGCGAGGGACGCTTGCTCAATGAATGGGATTCCAAACAGGCGTTAAAAGCCTTTGGCCTGCCGACGCCCAACGGCAAATTGAGCACGCCGGACAAGGCGCTGAGGGACGCAGAAACCCTGGGTTATCCGCTGGTACTCAAAGCGGTCAGCGCTCAACTGCCACACAAGACCGAGGCCGGTGCCGTGGCGCTGAACCTCAAGGATGGCGCGGCATTGAGCGCTGCCCTGGAGAAGATGCGCACCAGCATTGCCGCTTACGCCCCGGGCGTCGTGTTCGATCAGCTGTTGCTCGAACCCATGGCCAAGCCGCCACTGGCTGAGCTGATTGTCGGCATCAAGCGCGAAAACGATTTCGGCCTCGCCCTGGTGATCGGTGCCGGCGGCATTCTGGTGGAGTTGCTCAAGGACAGTCGCAGTCTGTTGCTGCCGACCACCGACGGCGCGATCCGCAATGCCTTGCTCAGTCTGCGCAGCGCACCGCTACTGCAAGGTTTCCGTGGTCGTGAGTCCGCAGATCTCGACGCCCTGGTGGCCGCGATCCGCGCCGTGGCCGATTACGCCTGCGAAAACGCCGCGCAGTTGCTGGAACTCGATGTGAACCCATTGTTGGTCAGTGCCCAAGGCACGACTGCGGTCGATGCGTTGATTCGCTTCGGCCACGAGTGAGGACATGAACATGCAAAGCAAAACATTGACCGGTGGCCAGGCCCTGGTGCGCCTGTTGGCCAACTACGGCGTCGATACCGTGTTCGGCATTCCCGGCGTACACACCCTGGAGCTGTATCGCGGCTTGCCCGGCAGCGGCATCCGTCATGTGCTGACTCGTCATGAGCAGGGCGCCAGTTTCATGGCCGACGGCTACGCCCGGGTCAGTGGCAAACCCGGCGTGTGCTTCGTCATCACCGGCCCCGGCGTGACCAACGCCGCCACCGGCATCGGCCAGGCCTACGCCGACTCGATTCCGATGCTGGTGATTTCCAGCGTCAACCATAGCGCCAGCCTGGGCAAGGGCTGGGGCAGCCTGCACGAGTGCCAGGACCAGCGCGCAATGACCGCGCCGATCACTGCGTTCTCGGCCGTGGCACTGACTGCCGAAGACCTGCCGGAACTGATCGCCCGTGCCTACGCGGTGTTCGACAGCGAGCGCCCGCGCCCGGTGCACATCTCGGTGCCGCTGGACGTGTTGTCGGCGCCGATTGCCCGTGACTGGAGCAATGAGGTAGTGCGTCGTCCGGGGCGTGGCCCGGCGTCGACCACCGCAATTGATCAAGCCGTGGCCAAACTCAAGGCTGCCAAGCGGCCGATGATCATCGCCGGTGGTGGCGCCCTCAATGCCACCTCTGAACTGCAAGAAATCAGCACCCGACTGGCCGCGCCACTGTTCACCAGCGTCGCCGGTAAAGGCCTGCTGCCGCCGGACGCGCCGCTCAACGCCGGCTCATCCCTGTGTGTGGAGCCGGGCTGGAACCTGATCGCCGAGGCTGACGTGGTGCTGGCGGTCGGCACCGAAATGGCCGACACCGACTTCTGGCGCGAACGCCTGCCACTCAATGGCGAACTGCTGCGCGTCGACATCGACCCACGCAAATTCAACGACTTCTACCCCTGCGCGGTGGCGTTGCATGGCGATGCGCAACAAACCCTCAGTGGCTTGCTTGAGCGCCTGCCAACCGACGTGCGCGAGGCCAGCGCTGCGATTGCCTCGGTCGCCGCACTGCGTGAAGCGGTCAAGGCCAGCCATGGCCCGTTGCAGTCGATCCATCAGGCGATTCTGGATCGCATTGCGGCGGAGCTGCCGGAAAACGCTTTCATCAGCACCGACATGACCCAACTGGCCTACACCGGCAACTATGCCTTCGACAGCCTCGCCATTCGCAGTTGGTTGCACCCGACCGGCTACGGCACCTTGGGATATGGCCTGCCGGCCGGGATCGGCGCCAAATTCGGTGCGCCGCAGCGGCCTGGGCTGGTGCTGGTGGGCGACGGTGGTTTCCTCTACACCGCCCAGGAGCTGGCCACCGCCGTGGAAGAACTGGACAGCCCGCTGGTGGTGCTGCTGTGGAACAACGATGCGCTGGGGCAGATCCGCGACGACATGCTCGGCCTGGACATCGAGCCCATCGGCGTCTTGCCACGCAACCCGGATTTCGCCGCCCTTGCGCGTGCCTTCGGCTGCACCGTGACCCAGCCGCAAAGCCTCGCCGAGTTGCAGACCGACTTGCGCCATGGCTTCAAGCGCAACGGCGTGACCCTGATCGAACTCAAGCATGCCTGTGCGCATTGATCTGTATTTTAAGGGGATGAAGCCATGCGCTTTTCCGATCTGACTCAACGTATCGCCGGTGACGGCGCCGCCGCGTGGGACATTCACTACCGCGCCCTGGCACTGCGCGAGCAAGGTGAAGACATTCTGCTGTTGTCCGTGGGCGATCCGGATTTCGACACGCCACAGCCCATCGTGCAGGGTGCGATCGACAGCCTGCTAAACGGCAACACGCACTATGCCGAGGTGCGCGGCAAGCGTGCCCTGCGCGAGGCCATTGCCAGGCGTCATCAACAACGCAGCGGCCAAAGCGTTTCGGCCGATCAGGTCACCGTACTGGCCGGGGCGCAATGTGCGCTGTTCAGCGTGGCCCAATGCGTACTCAATCCGGGTGACGAAGTGATCGTCGCCGAGCCCATGTACGTCACCTACGAAGCGGTATTCGGTGCTTGCGGTGCCGTGGTGGTGCCGGTGCCCGTACGCTCGGAAAACGGCTTTCGCGTGTTGCCCGAAGATGTCGCCGCGCGCATCACGCCACGCACCCGGGCACTGGCACTGAACAGCCCGCACAACCCGTCCGGCGCCAGTTTGCCGCGCAGTACATGGACGGCTTTGGCTGAATTGTGCATCGCCCACGACCTGTGGCTGATTTCCGATGAGGTCTACAGCGAACTGCTGTTCGAAGGCGAACACGTCAGCCCGGCGAGTCTGCCGGGCATGGCCGAGCGCACCGCGACCCTCAACAGCCTGTCGAAATCCCACGCCATGACCGGTTGGCGCGTCGGCTGGGTGGTGGCGCCGCCATCTTTGGCCGCGCACCTGGAAAACCTCGCGTTGTGCATGCTCTACGGCTCGCCGGATTTCATTCAGGACGCCGCCGTGGTGGCCCTGGAAAGCAACCTGCCGGAACTCGAAGCCATGCGCGAAGCCTATCGCCAGCGTCGCGATCTGGTGTGCGACAGCCTGGCCGATTGCCCCGGCGTGCGGGCGTTGAAACCCGATGGCGGAATGTTCGTGATGCTCGATATCCGTCAGACCGGGCTCAGCGCCCAGGCGTTTGCCGACCGTCTGCTGGATCGCCACGGCGTGTCGGTCCTGGCGGGCGAGGCCTTTGGTCCGAGCGCGGCGGGGCACATTCGCCTCGGTCTGGTGGTCGGTGCCGAACCGCTGCGCGATGCCTGCCAGCGCATTGCCCGTTGTGCCCAGGAATTGATGGAGGCCCAGGTTCATGCTTAATCACAAGACACTGTTCATTGATGGCCGCTGGCAAACCCCGTCGGGGCGGGGCATCGCCGAGGTGATCAACCCGGCCACCGAGGAAGTCTGCGGCAGCGTTCCGCTGGGTGATGAACTCGATGTTGAAAACGCCGTGGCGTCGGCTCGCCGGGCCTTCGCTTCATGGTCGCGCACGCCGTCCAGCGTGCGTGCCGGTTATATCCGTGCACTGGCCGATCAACTGCGCAATCGTGCCGATGAGATGGCCGCGGTCATCACAACGGAACTGGGCATGCCGGTGCAATGGTGCCGCTCGGTGCAGGTCGACGGGCCGATCACTGGCCTTGAGCAGTACGTCGAACTGGCGCATCTCATGGACGAGGTGCGCGAAGTTGGCAACTCGCTGGTGATCCGCGAGGCCGTGGGTGTCTGCGCGTTCATCAATCCGTGGAATTACCCGCTGCACCAGTTGATCGGCAAACTCGCCCCGGCACTGGCCGCCGGTTGCACGGTGGTGGTCAAGCCGAGTCAGGAAACCCCGCTGCATGCCTTCCTGCTGGCGCAGATGATCGAGGACATCGGCCTGCCTGCCGGGGTGTTCAACCTGGTCAGCGGTCCGGGCTCGAAAGTCGGCGAAGCGCTGGCCAAACACCCGGACGTGGACATGGTGTCGTTTACCGGCTCCACCGGTGCCGGGGTGCGGGTTGCGCAAGCGGCTGCACCTTCAGTCAAGCGCGTGTGCCTGGAACTGGGCGGCAAGTCGCCGTTGTTGATCGCCGAGGATGCCGACCTGGCAGCGGCGGTGCGCTACGGCGTGCAGGACGTGATGATCAACTCCGGCCAGACCTGCACCGCGCTGACCCGCATGCTGCTGCCGGCCAGCCGCTACGCGGAGGCCGTCGAACTGGCGCTGGCGGAAACGTTGAGTCTGCGCATGGGCGATCCCCTCGACCCGCAAAGCTTCCTCGGCCCGATGTGTTCGGCCGGGCAAAAACGCACCGTGCTCGATTACATCAAGGTCGGCCAACAGGAAGGCGCACGACTGCTGTGCGGCGGTGACACGCCATCGACGTTCGAGCGCGGCTTCTATGTCAGCCCGACACTGTTCGCCGATGTCGACAACCGCATGCGCATTGCCCAGGAAGAAATCTTCGGCCCGGTGCTGTGCCTGATTCCCTACGCCGATGAGGCGCAAGCGATCCAGATCGCCAACGACTCGCCGTTCGGCCTGTCCAGCGGCGTCTGGGCCGGCAGTGCCGAGCGCGCCTTGCAACTGGGGCGTCAGCTACGCGCCGGTCAGTGCTTCCTCAACGGTGCCGCATTCAATTATCAGGCGCCGTTCGGTGGCTACAAACAGTCGGGTAACGGTCGCGAATGGGGTGAGGAGGGGCTGAACGAGTTCGTCGAAGTGAAGGCGATCCAGGTGTGACGGTTGGCGATTCAAACGTTGTATGCACCGGGCCATGGCCCGGTGTTTTGCGTGGTTTTGAACCGGTAATTCATTAGCTTTTTGATCAGGGGCAATGCAATGAGCGATAACAAAAACAAGATTACTCAAGCGAACCATGAATTCAGTTTTCCGCGTAGAGACTTCCTCAAGTACAGCGCCGCTGCCGCAGCGGTGGCCGGGGCGTTCTCCATGGGCCTGCCGTTTGGCGCCTTTGCCGGGGAGGCCACGCCAAAACCCGGCGGTGTTCTGCGTCTGGGCCTGGCCGGTGGCAGCACCACGGACTCCAAGGATCCGGGCTCCTGGGCGGACACCTTCACCTTCGTCGGCTTCTCGGCGGTCTATAACACCCTGACCGAAATTGCCGTCGACGGCACGGCCATCCCCGAGCTGGCAGAAAGCTGGACCTCGACCCAGGACGCGCGCATCTGGACCTTCAAAATCCGTCAGGGCGTGACCTTCCACAACGGCAAGACCCTGACCGCCGATGACGTGGTCGCTTCGATCCAGCACCACCTCGGCGAGAAATCCACCTCGGCGGCCAAGACCGTGCTGGGTGACGTGGCCAAGGTCAGCGCCAACGGCAGCGACAGCGTGGTGT
Organism: Pseudomonas sp. GW823-FHT02E01; assembly: GCF_058797535.1. Taxonomy (NCBI): domain Bacteria; kingdom Pseudomonadati; phylum Pseudomonadota; class Gammaproteobacteria; order Pseudomonadales; family Pseudomonadaceae; genus Pseudomonas; species Pseudomonas sp. GW823-FHT02E01. Next base: position 414,424 of record NZ_JBXAJS010000003.1, read on the forward strand.
TCGAACTGCACTCGGGCAACGCCGACTTCTCGTATGTGGTCGCCGATTACCACCTGGCGATCATGCCGAGCAAGGATGGCGCGGCGGACTGGCAGGCCGGCGCCGGCACCGGTGGCTATCGCCTCAAGGACTTCGAGCCGGGCGTGCGCATGACCCTGGAACGCAGCCCCGATTACTGGAAACCGGGCCGGGCACACTTCGCCAGTGCCGAATTGATCGCCATCGCCGACGGCGCGGCGCGGGTCAACGCGCTGGTCACCGGGCAAGTGGATGTGATCAACAAGGTCGACCTGAAAACCGTCGCGCTGCTCAAGCGCAACCCGAACCTGGTCATCGAAGAAACCAAGGGCGCCCAGCACTACACCTTCCCGATGCTCACCGACAGCCAGGTGTTCCAGAACAACGACGTGCGCCTGGCGATGAAGCACGCGATCAACCGCGAAACCCTGCTGGCCTCGGTGCTGCACGGCTATGGCCTGGTGGGCAACGACCATCCGATCCAGCCCGGCAGCCGCTTCATCAACACCGCGCTGGAGCAACGCACCTACGACCCGGACAAGTCGCGCTTCTACCTGAAAAAGGCCGGTCTGGATTCGCTCAAGGTTCGCCTGCAAGCCTCTGACGCTGCCTATACCGGCGCCGTGGATGCTTCGGTGCTGTTCAAGGAACAGGCTCGCGCCGCCGGGATCGACATCGACGTGGTGCGCGAACCGGCGGACGGCTTCTTCTCCAACGTATGGATGAAGCAACCGTTCACCACTTCGTTCTGGTACAGCAGCCTGACCGCCGACCGCATGTTCAGCATCGGTTACGCCAAGGGCGCGGCGTGGAACGAAACCCACTGGGACAACCCGCGCTTCAATCAACTGCTCAACGCCGCTCGCGGCGAAATGAACGACCCGCTGCGCCGCGAGATGTACAACGAAATGCAGGCGCTGTGCCGGGACGAGGGCGGGGCGATCGTGCCGTTGTTCGCCAGTTCCGTGGCGGCGCGTTCCAACCGTGTGGTTCACGGCGGGCAGACCGCGCCCTATGGCGAGCTGGATGGCCTGCGGGTGATCGAGCGGTGGTGGCAGGCGTAGGCACTGTAGGAGCGAGCTTGCTCGCGATGGAGGCCAACGGTAATGCGGGAAACCTGATTCACCTCGGTGTCTTCGGGTTTTTCGCGAGCAAGCTCGCTCCTACAGGGGCTGCTATCTGTATTGAGGAACTGCACGATGAGAAGTATTTTCAAGCTGTTGGGGCAGCGTCTGGCGCTAGGCCTGCTCTCGCTGTTCGCCGTCTCAGTGATCATTTTCCTGGCCGTCGGCATGCTCCCGGGCGATATCGCCCAGGCCATGCTGGGCCAGTCGGCCACCCCGGAAACCGTGGCCGCCTACCGCGCGCAACTGGGGCTGGACCTGCCGCCATTGTCCCGCTTTGGCCATTGGATCTGGCGGTTGCTGCACGGTGATCTCGGTGTGTCGCTGGCCAACCAGCGGCCGATCGCCGAACTGGTGGGTACGCGTTTGGGCAACACCTTCAGCCTCGCATTGCTGGCAGCGCTGGTGTCGGTGCCGCTGGCTTTGCTGCTGGGGATGCTCGCGGCGTTGTACCGCAACAGCTGGTTCGACCGTTTGCTCAACACCTCGGCGCTGAGCGCGGTGTCGTTCCCCGAGTTTTTCGTCGCCTACATCCTGATCCTGGTGTTCGCGGTGAAGCTCAACTGGTTCCCGAGCATTTCCAACCTCGCACCGGACGCCTCATTGGGCACGGTACTGGAGCGTTCGGTGTTGCCGGTGGCGACCCTGAGTCTGGTGGTCATCGCGCAGATGATGCGCATGACCCGCGCATCCTTGATCAACCTGCTGGCCAGCCCCTACATCGAAATGGCCCGGCTCAAGGGCATCAGCCAGTCGCGGATCATCTTCCGTCACGCCTTGCCCAATGCCCTGGCCCCCATCGTCAACGTAGTGGCGCTGAACCTCGCGTACCTGGTGGTCGGCGTGGTGGTGGTCGAGGTGGTGTTTGTCTATCCGGGGCTCGGCCAGTTGCTGGTGGACTCCGTGGCCAAGCGTGACATCCCGGTGGTGCAGGCCTGCAGCCTGATCTTCGCCGCGACCTACATCCTGCTCAACACCAGTGCCGATGTGCTGTCGATTGCCAGCAACCCACGCCTGATGCATCCGAAGGGGTAGACCATGAGCCTGTTAAAACAAGTGTGGCAGGCGCCCCTGAGCGCCAAGTTCGGTTTGTTGATGATCCTGCTGTACGTGCTGGTGGCGGTGTTCGCGCCGGTATTGGCACCGTTCGGCGAAACCCAGGTGGTGGGCGAGGGCTTCGCCCCCTGGGGCGGGCAGTTCCTGTTGGGCACCGATAACCTCGGGCGCGACATGTTCAGCCGCCTGGTCTATGGCGCGCGCAACACTCTGGGCATTGCCTTCCTCACCACCGTCCTGGCGTTTCTGCTCGGTGGCTTGAGCGGCCTGATCGCAGCGATCAAGGGCGGTTGGGTCGATCAGGGATTGTCCCGGGTGGTGGACATCCTGATGGCCATTCCGCAACTGATCTTTGCCTTGCTGATTCTCAGCGTGGTCGGCACCACGGCGACGTCGCTGGTGCTGGTGATTGCGCTGCTGGATGCGACCCGGGTGTTTCGGCTGTCTCGTGCTGTGGCGATGAACGTGGTGGTGCAGGATTTCGTCGAAGCCGCACGCCTGCGCGGTGAAGGCCTGTGGTGGCTGGTGACCCGCGAGGTGTTGCCGAATGCGGCGGCACCGCTGATTGCCGAGTTCGGCCTGCGTTTCTGCTTCGTGTTCCTGTTCATCAGTGCGCTGTCGTTCCTCGGCCTGGGCATCCAGCCGCCCACCGCCGACTGGGGCAGCATGGTGCGCGACAACGCGGTGCTGATCACCTTTGGCGACATCAGCCCGTTGCTGCCCGCCCTGGCCGTGGCCTTGATCACAGTCAGCGTCAATTTCGTCGTCGACTGGATGCTGCACAAATCCAGCGGCCTCAAGGAATGCTGAACATGACGACCTCAAAACCTTTGCTGGAAATCCGCAACCTGCACATCGAAGGCCATTACGAAGATGCCTGGCATCCGCTGATCAAGGGCATCGACCTGACCCTGCAACGGGGCGAGGTGCTGGGGCTGATCGGCGAGTCCGGCGCGGGCAAGTCGACCCTCGGCCTGTCGGCCATGGGCTACACCCGCGACGGCTGCCGGATCACCGGCGGCTCGGTGCACTTCGACGGCATCGACTTGCTCAACGCCAAGCCTGAGGCCCTGCGTAAACTGCGGGGGCTGCGTATTGCCTATGTGGCACAGAGCGCGGCAGCCTCGTTCAACCCGGCCCATCGCCTGATCGACCAGCACGTCGAAACCGCTGTGAAAAACGGCGGCATGAGCCGTGAGCAGGCCATGCGCGAGGCGGTGGAGTTGTACCGGGTACTGCGCTTGCCCAATCCCGAAACCATCGGCCAGCGCTATCCGCATCAGGTCTCCGGCGGCCAGTTGCAGCGGGTCATGACCGCCATGGCGATGGCCTGCCATCCGGACCTGATCATCTTCGACGAACCGACCACCGCGCTGGACGTCACCACCCAGATCGAGGTGCTGGCAGCCATTCGTGACGCAGTCGCGACCTATGGCAGCGCGGCGATCTACATCAGCCACGACCTGGCGGTGGTGGCGCAGATGGCCGACCGCATCATGGTGCTGCGTCACGGCAAGCTGGTGGAAGAGGCCGAAACCCGGCAGATGCTCGGTGACCCGCAGGAGGATTACACCAAGTCGTTGTGGGCGGTGCGCAGTTTCCGCACCGAACCCAAGGCCTGTCCGCAGCAGGAACAACCGCTGTTGGAACTGCGCAACAGTTGCGCCAGTTATGGCCAGCAACCGGTGCTGCACGACGTTTCCCTCAAACTCTACCGTGGTCAGACCCTGGCGGTGATCGGCGAGTCTGGCAGTGGCAAAAGCTCCACCGCGCGGTTGATCACCGGTTTGCTGCCACCGACCTACGGCCAGGTGCTGTACGACGGCGAACCCTTGCCGGCGGACTTTCGCCAGCGCAGCAAGGAGCAACTGCGGCGCATCCAGATGATCTACCAGATCCCCGACACCGCGCTGAATCCGCGCCAGCGCATCGTCGACATTATCGGCCGGCCGCTGACGTTTTATCTGGGTCTCAAGGGTAAAGCCATGCGCGCCCGGGTTGCCGAACTGCTGGAGATGATCGAACTCGACCCCGCGACCTTCATGGATCGTCAGCCCCGGGAGCTGTCCGGCGGGCAGAAGCAACGCATCTGCATCGCCAGGGCCCTGGCGGCCGAGCCGCAACTGATCATCTGCGATGAAGTGACCTCGGCCCTCGACCAACTGGTGGCTGAAGGCGTACTGAAATTGCTCAACCGCATCCAGCAGCAACTGGGTGTCGGCTATCTGTTCATCACCCATGATGTTGCTACTGTGCGGGCGATCGCCGATGAGGTATTGGTGATGCAACGGGGCAGGGTGGTGGACCACGGCTCGCGCAGCCAGATCTTCACCCCGCCGCATCAGGACTACACCGGGCTGCTGTTTTCTTCCGAACCGCAAATGGACCCCGACTGGCTCGACCGGTTGCTGGCCACGCGCGCTTCCACACCTTCAACCGATACGCTGGAACAAGTCTAAGGAACCACCATGAAAGTACTGATCGTCCATGCTCACCCGGAGCCGCAATCCTTCACCGCCGCCCTGCGGGACCAGGCTGTCGCCACGCTTGAAGCCCAGGGCCACGAAGTGCAGGTCAGCGACCTGTACAAAATGAACTGGAACCCGGTGGCCAGCGACGCGGACTTCTCGAATCGGGAAAACCCCGAATACCTGGTCTATGCCCTGGAACAACGCCTGGGCGTGAAGAGCCAGTCGCTGGCGGCGGATATCCAGGCTGAGCTGGACAAACTGCTGTGGGCCGACCTGCTGATCCTCAACTTCCCGATCTTCTGGTTCTCCACCCCGGCCATGCTCAAGGGCTGGATCGACCGGGTGCTGGTGTCGGGCATCTGCTATGGCGGCAAGCGTTTCTACGATCAGGGCGGTCTGGCCGGCAAGAAAGCGCTGGTGACCGTGACCCTGGGCGGGCGTGAGCACATGTTTGGCGAAGGCGCGATTCACGGCCCGCTGGAGGACATGCTGCGGCCGATCCTGCGTGGCACCCTGGCTTATGTTGGTTTTGATGTGCTGGAGCCGTTCGTGGCCTGGCATGTGCCGTACATCAGTGACGAGGCGCGCCAGCAGTTTCTGGTGGATTACGGGCAGCGACTGCAGCATCTGAGCGATGATCAGCCGCTGGTGTTTCCGAAGTTGGCGGAGTTTGATGACAAGCTCTATCCGCTGACAACCAATGCCTGATTAACACCCTAAACCCTGTGGGAGCGAGCTTGCTCGCGATGAGGACATCAGCTTCAACATCTATGTTGACTGAGCCACCGCCATCGCGAGCAAGCTCGCTCCCACAGGTTTTTGGTGTGTGCCAGGTATTCTGCAGCCTGCGTAGGGCGTCTTCGGATGCGCCGGGTTCCTGGACCGGTCTACCAACCTGCGTATGGCCACCACCCCTCGTTTGGTATTGGCAGTGAATCGGGCGCTGGATCGGCTCGATCCGGCTGAGTAACCGCACATCCGCAGATCACCAATAGACCTGTAGGAGCGAGCCTGCTCGCGATATCGGCCGTACATTCGACATTTATGTGCCTGATACACCGCCATCGCGAGCAGGCTCGCTCCTACACAACGTCCACCGTTTGTTCGGAAGTCCTTCTGTGCGGGGCCGTTGAACTACACTTTTCAGTTACTCCACCCGATCGGCAGGCGACGCATGGCGCCGCTTGCCGCCCGCCAGTCGACCCAAAGGCTTGCCCGTTGTGGCAAGCCTGTCGGAGGTCATCATGAAACGATTTTCACCGGTCAGCCTGTGTATCGCATTGTCGATTTTGAGTGCCCCGGGTTGGGCGCAATCGGTGGTGCCGATGAAAGGGCAAAGTTCGCAACAAACCCAGGCCGACATCAACGAATGCAACAGCATCGCCGCTAGCCAGAGCGCCTCGACGGCTTCCACGCCTTCCGGCGGGAGGATCAAGGGTGCTGCTGCCGGGGCCGCCGCCGGCGCGGTCGGGGCCCAGGTGCGCGGCAATCAGCATGACGAAGCTTATGATCGTGTCGACGATGACAGGAAACAGGACTATCGCCAGAACCGCGCCAAGGAGACGGCGGCGGCCGGCGCCGTGGTCGGTGCTTCACGTCAGCGCCAGGAACGCCGGGAGCAATCGAAAACCACCCAGGCGAACACCACGACGGCCTACACCAGCTGTTTGCAGGGAAAGGGTTATCAGGTCAATCCTTGAATCAGGTATGGAACACACTGTGGGAGCGAGCTTGCTCGCGATGGCGGCGGCACATTCGACATCCCGGTGTCTGACCCACCGCTATCGCGAGCAGGCTCGCTCCCACAGGGATCTTCAATGTTTCGAGAATTCGGTCAAGAGCACAATTTCCGGGGCTTGAGCTCGCTGTTTCAAGAAAACAGACGGATAAGGAAACGGCCTGTAGCTCCAATCTGACAACCGTTCATCGGTGAACTACGCTGCGATACATACTCTGGATTTGAATTTCGTGACGTAAGGATCTGACACATGCGGAGCAGGCTGCTCGCTGTAATGTTTACTGTTTTCGGGATGATTTGGTCGGTGCAATTGTGGGCCGAAGACGCCCCGAAAGTGGTCGATGCTCCCGTTGAATTGAAAGTGGCCAACCGCAGCATCATGGTGTTTCGCGCGACCATCCTCGGTGAAGCCCCGGCCTCGCGGGTCAAACGGGCGAAAGCGGTGATCGGTGAGGCGCTGGATGACGCCGACGACCTCAATGTCACCCTCGACCCGATCATGAAAAGCTACATGGTGCTGCTGGGGTCTCGCCGTGCTTTTATCGTTTCGCCCAAGGATTTCGACGAGACCGAATTCGACTCGGTGCAACTGGCCGCCGAAGCCGCGGCCGACAGGCTGCGCCAGGTCGTGGCCGAAACCCGGGAAGCCCGTAGCCTGCAGTTGATCCTGCGTTCCGTCGTCGCTGCGTTGCTGGCCACCGGCATTTACATCGCGCTGCTGTTCGGCATGTCGTACCTGCGGCGCAGAGTGCTGCAGAAACTGCCTGAACTGATGCATCGGCACACCCAGGCGCTGAAAGTCGGAAAGGTTCCGCTGATCGACGCCAACTTCCTTTATCCATTGGTCAGCCGCGTGCTGGAGTTGCTGCGCTGGGTCATCGTGCTGCTGCTCTCTTACGAGTGGTTGGGGTTTGTCCTGTCGCGGTTTCCCTATACCCGGCCTTGGGGTGAAAGCCTTAACAACTATCTGCTGGAAGTCGCCGACTATTTGCTGCAAGGGATTCTAGGGGCCATCCCCGGGCTCGGCGTGGCGCTGGCGATCTTTTTCATTGCGCGTGGCGCGACAGCGTTCTCTCGCCGGATACTGCGGCGCATGGCCACGCCCGGCACCTTCAACTGGCTGAACCACGAAACCCTGAAACCGACTCAGCGCCTGACTTCGCTGGCGATCTGGTTGTTTGCCCTGGCCATGGCTTATCCCTACTTGCCGGGTGCGGGTACCGATGCGTTCAAAGGCTTGTCGGTGCTGGTCGGCCTGATGATCTCCCTGGGTGCTTCCAGCGTCGTCGGGCAGGCGGCGGCCGGATTGATCCTGACGTACACCCGAACCCTGCGTCCCGGTGAGTTCGTGCGCATTGGCGAGCACGAAGGGACGGTCACTGAACTGGGCATGTTCACCACGAGCATTCGTACCGGCCTGGGCGAAGTGCTGACCCTGCCCAACTCGATGATCACCGGCACGGTCACCAAGAACTACTCACGGGTCGTACAAGGCCCCGGTTATGTGGTCGACACCGTAGTCACCATTGGCTATGACACCCCCTGGCGGCAGGTCGAAGGGATGTTGCTGGAAGCCGCCAGACGCACGCCCGGCGTCCTCGAAACCCCACCGCCGCAGGTGTTCCAGACGGCATTGTCGGACTTCTACCCGGAATACCGGCTGGTGGCCCAGGCCATACCCAGCCAGCCTCGACCGCGCGCCGTGCTGTTAAGCATGCTGCACGCCAACATCCAGGACGTGTTCAACGAGTACGGTGTGCAGATCATGTCGCCGCACTATCTGGGCGATCCGCAACAAGAGAAATGGGTGCCCAGGGACAAGTGGTACATGGCGCCTGCGCAGGAGTCGAAGGAAACGTTGAAGTAATGGCAGGGTGGGATAGGTAGAGCGAGGACGAGCATTGTGCAGAGTGCGATGAGCGACCCGGGGGAGGCCGCTCAGTTGTAGCGGTGTCAGAAAAGCATATAGGCGGATGCAGTCGTCTGATTCAGGTCGATCTCTCCGACCTCCAGAACTTCGTATTCAGCGCGCACGCCGATGTTGCGAAAGACATCGAACTCGACGCCGACGCCGTAGGTCAGGTCAACCCCGGTATCGTCGTCGGTGGCATTGCCGTCGGCGTCCCAGGCGTGAGCACCGACACTGCCGAATACCCGCAACCGATCGCCCAGCGGAAAGCCGACATGGGCGGCAGCCTGAGCCGATTTACCATCGAAATCGACATTCTTGTCCTTGAATTGACCCAGGTCGACGTAGGCCCCCTCGAAGGCCAGGTAGCTATTGACGCGATACCCGGCATAAACCTTGTAGCTGGTGTCGTCGTCGTCCAATCTGGATTCGTCGGTCTGTATGCTGCTTACGCCAGCTCCAAGATATAAACCTTTGTCATCAGCGAGCGCCTGAAAAGACAGCAGCGATAGCAGTGAAGCGAAGCCAAGGTTTCGAAGTAGCATGGGTGGTGGAGTCCTTGTTCAGGTTTGTCTGGTGTTAGGGTTCGGCGAGCATTTGAGGGGCCATGAAGGGTTAATAAAAATCATTGATTGATATTTTTGAGTCGTAAGGCGGGATGTTTTCCGGACATTGAAAGTAGCGTCTTGCCAATGCTTGAATTGGCAGCGCTTTGGAGAACAACCAGCCTTGCGCCAATAGAACCCCCTCCGAGACCAGATGCGGCAGTTGCTCCTGAGTCTCGACACCTTCGGCCACGACCTTGAGTCTCAGCGACCTGGCCAACTGGGCAATATGGCGCCACAAGGCATCCTTGGCCGCGATCTTGTCGTCGGCGATGAATGAGCGATCTAATTTCAGAATGTCGAAAGGCACTGAATCGAGGAGCGAGAGGTTGGAATAGCCGATACCGAAGTCGTCCACGGCAATGCGATGTCCGCACGCACGAAGCCGTCGCAATTGCAGGGCGGCAGGCTTCTGATCGATCAGGGTCCTTTCGGTGATTTCAAAAGCCATGGCGGACACTGGCATGTTGTAGGTTGCCAGCACGCTGGCCACATAGTCTGGAAAACTTGGGTCCTGAATATCCTGGGCGCAAAGATTGACCGTAATGTAGAAGTCCTTGCACGCCCAAAGGTAGGTGCTGTAATCCTCCGCCACCTGTCGAATTACCGAACGTGTTAGTACGCGGATCAAGTCGGATTTTTCCGCTACCGCAATGAAAACATCCGCAGGCACTTGGGTGCCGTTGTCGTTCCAGCGAGAAAGTGATTCAGCGCCCACCAGATAGCCCGTCGTCAGGTTGACGATAGGCTGGTAGTGAACATCCAGCCTGTTGGCTTTCAGGGCATTGCGAAGCCGTACGGCGGTAGAGGTGTAATGCCGTTTGACACACCATGCGAGCAAAAACAGCGCTGCGAACACGCACACAAGGCCAATGAATAATTTGAATTTGAGACTCGTCAGGTAGCTCAACGGAAGAGAAATGACCGAGATCAGTTCATTTCGGTTGCCCGCAAAGGCGATGAGGACCTTGTCTGCCGAGGTAACCAGTTCTTCCAGGTGGAACGGTTTCTGCATCGCCAGCGGTTTGTGGCCCGTAGAGGCAATGGGCACTGCGCCGCCGGGGCCGATGAGGTCCAGTTGCAGGTCCTTGGGAAACTTCAAGTTGTCGAGCAGGAGCTTTTTGTTTGCCCAGACGTAGGTTGACTGTTCCGACACAATGATAAAATCGGTGTCCGCAGAAACCGTGTGGCCAGCATCCACCCAGTAGGTTCGCTTTCCAACGGAAAACTTGCGCTTGTCGCTATCGGCCAGTATCGAGGGAGGTGCTTGTCCGTAGGAGGAACAGATCTTGCCATTGGGCAACTGGATTGCCGCTTGATCAACAAATCGCAGGTTCTTGACCAGGTCAGCCAGTTGTGAATATTGCTCTATGGAGCATTCCTGACCCGAGCGATCGAGATCGCCGAGGGTTTCCAGTACTTTGTCGATCTGTGCATTGGGCTCCACTTGAGCAGCACGCAGATCGGCATAAACGTTATTCAACTTCCGTGCAACGAATTGATCCGCCAGCCCTCCAGCACAGAACCATGCGGCCCAACCTGTTGCAGCAATCAGACATACAGTGACTGCGTGCCTTCCAAGTAACGCTTTATATGCGGCAACCATCGAAAAACTCCGAGGTATCATTAATTCGCTGTGCTTTCTGTCGTCACGGATTAAGCGACTTCAGTACCAGTCAATTACCCAAGCCAACAAGATGCCGCTGGCATAGACGGTAATACACAGTGCGATTTTCTGCTTGAGTGGCAGTGTGTTTATTCGATGTTGCATGCTTATCTCCTTGAGTAGGCAAATAAGCAATTGTGGAAACTTGTGGTTAATCAAGGAAAATCATTAATCATCATTTTCGGGGCTTTGATAAACGCCTGTTAACGAAAATTTCTCTCCCCGACGACCTGGTTGTAAACAGATGAGGTCGTGTTCCTTGGCCTGGCCGAGTTGCGCTTGGCCGTTTCCGACGGCGTCTCTCCGTAAGCCAGTTGATAGGCCTTGGAAAACCGGCCCAGATGGTGAAAATTCCAAAACATCGCGGTTTCTGTGACGGTAGGCCACGTTTTATTGATCAGGTCGCGACGGGCGCTTGCGAGTCTCAAGTTTCTGATATAAGCGATTGGCGATATCCCGAACGTTTCAATAAAGCCAAAATGCAAAGTGCGTGTGGTGGTTTCCAGTTGCCTTACCAGCGATTTTATAGTGAGCGTTTTTTTTGTGTTTTCATGAATGTACTGTATGGCTTGTATCGCCACCTTTCTTCTTGTCGGGACTTTGCGGATGAAGCGGCCAGCGGGCGTCAACGATTGCAACAGAGAAGCGAGTACCGCACTTTCAATCGTCGAACCTTCTGTTTCGCTGCGCTGTGCTGAAGCAGCGTCGTTGATGTCGACACAGCACGCGCTGATGGCTTGAATGGCCGATTGTATGAATTGAAAGTTTTCAGCCTGGAAGCGGTGTTGTGTTCTGTTTGCAAGGATATCTATGACAGAGTGATGTTGGCGGCACCGCTCATAGTTTTCCAGTGTCGTGGTGATGGTGAAAAGTGTTTCATTCGGTTCGCAGGTGTAATGCACCGATTCATCACTGTGCAGTACGATGACTTCGTCAGGCCGTAGTTTTTGATTGTTTACGACGGGTCGGCCAATCGGTGCCTGGGAGATGGCGAATGTCACGAATCCGGCAGGGACAGAACTGACCAGCGTCACGGATGAGTCGAACTCAAGGCGACTGCACTGCAGTTGCGGACTGTGAAAGAGTTTGTGTTGCCGAATGCGCGCTTCATGCTCGGTCGGAATAAGGCTCATTTCCCATTTGCCTATTGTTCTATTCAGTTGGCTCGGCAAGGCAGAGGACAAATGAAAGATCTCGTCGGGCGGTGCGATACTCATGAAATTGAAGGCTCATCTGTTAAATGATAAGGGTCAAGCCTGACGGGCAGTCATGGAGAAGATGCGCGATTGGGCGTTCTCGCTGTCGGTGAGATCGACCCCATTGTCATTGGCTTTGAACGGGTTTTCAGAGTCCCCGGATCAGTTCCAGTTCCGCCGAAAATGCGTACTTGCTGTCCAACGGTGAGTCGTCCATGTGTTGAACGTTGCGCGGATCGATTTTCGAACTGAAGATCTGCGATTGGGGTTTCATCGGGTCAATGGCTGCTGCTGTAAAGGCGTAAAAGTCGTCAATACGATAACCGTTTTTTACCTGATAGCCAGTTTTCACAGTAGTTGGGGCCTTTTTGTTGGTTTCGACACTCGTCAATTTGGCACTGTAGACACCCTTGTCGTCGGCCATGGCCTTGAGAGAAAGCAATAAACCAAACGACACGGTGACGATGTTTTTCAGTAGCATCGAGGCGATTCCTTATTAACAGTTTATTCAGGCAGCGCAGAATGTCAGCTGCATCTCTGCCACGACTTGGGCTGCAAATAATCTCACTTCGATGGTGCCTGCCAAAGTCAATAACTCATATTTGTCAGGTCGTCAGAAGAGGTCAGTCAGCGTTTGCCCGCCCCTCATAGAAGTATGAGCGAACTGGCGTAGCTCATGCCTGTGTCACTTTGTGGTGGGGCGGGGAGAGTAGAATCACTGCTCTGCTCGTCTGTATGATACTCATTCTCACTGTGAATCTTCAGATGCGATAGTTTCTGGCTGTCATCCGGGCTTGTTTCAACTTCATAATATTCAATGGTCGTGCTTTCGACGGAGTGCTCGTCGTGCGCCAACGAATAAAGTGGAATGGCAGACAGAAACAAGACCCCCAGGAATCTGAAAGTCGTCGATTTATGGGCTCGCAGGAAATGCATGGCGTTCACTTGATTCCCTCTGTAGGGCATTGTCCCGGACGAGAATCAAGCGGGCTCGATTCCAAGGATTATCGAGGAGGGATTTTTGGCGGGGGAGACGTTTGATTCAAATCAATAAGTATTATTTTTGTTTGAAAATTCTTTGATGTGAACCTTTGCCAGACGGGTGTCGAGCCCGTTCGGGAGGCCGATTAATGGTTCATGCAGCGCAAACGGCCAAGTTCATGGATGTAAAAACACACCGCGTTTTTATCCTGGGTCGGGATCAACTCGTAGTTCAGAATGGCGCCTTCTTGCAAGACGTATTGACGTCTAAAGAACAGGTCAGGGGTCTTTTCAATGGCAAAAAGTTCATTGTCCTGGCTGAGCTTGATGTTGCTGACTTTGATCTCGACGTGTTTATTGCTTTCTCCGATTATGTTCGCTGAGATGGTCGCGTTGCGGATTTTCCCATTCAGGCTTTCCAGCGTGGTCCCCGTGAGCCTGCCATGCCCGATAGTGAGGTACTCTTCGGTGTTGAGTTGGTTGAGATCTTCCAGCCATTGTCGGGATTTTGTCTGGTAACTGATATTTTCCATGTAGTGCGAAGGTGAGTAAACGAAAGAGAAAATGCACAGTGCATTGATCAAGCCTATAAGAGGCCAGTGAACCGCTTGCGAAATTTCAAATTTCATAAAGTGACTTCCAGACATTGACGAATCATCAAGGCGAGGTCCCTTTCGCTGCTGTTCAATTGTAGATTTGCAGTGCTTAGATCCTGGCGGATGCACGAAACGGAATAGTTGGCTTTATACAGGTTGATCCAGACCTGGCCCTTCAGGTTTGGTGGCAGCTGTTCGGTTTGTTTGGCGGACAACTCCATCAGCGCTTGCGCCTCGGCAAGATCGCTGCCCACGGCGTGTATGACCAGCCCATTCTTGTCGGTACTGGAAATTTCAATTTTTGGCGCGTCGAAGTCGAATTGAAAAACAGTAAAGGCAACGACTGCCAGCGTAACGATATAAGCGATCAGCTGGGCTTTTGTAATGCGCGCGGATTCATTGGTTTTACCTGAGGGTGCAAGCAGCCCATCACTCCCAGCCGGCGGTAGTTGCTCAGCGATGGGGGCGGGGGGCTGCGTTGTTTCCTCCCGGGGTGCCGGTACATCTGCTTGTGCATCGACGACACATTGCCGGTTGAAGCAATATCCTCGTCGAGGAACAGTCATCAAGATCTCGTGATCCCGGCTGTCATTGAGAATATTGCGTAGTGAGAAAACCGTTTGATTCAAACTGCCGGAGGCAACCACGCGGTCATTCCAGGTGTAGTCGATGATTTCATCGCGGCTTTTAGTGACACCTGGCTCCATGAGCAGCAGGTCCAACAGGCGCGACTCAGCTCTACCTAACGTGGAATTCTGTACATCTCCATGGGGTGTTGTAATGGAAAGCATGGCGCTGTCCGGGTCGAACACCGCGACGGCGCCATTTTTCAACTTGAAGGTGTAACTCATAGAAATCTTCCGTTCAGGCGGTGCTGGCCTGAGTATAGGGGCCGGATTTGGCTCGGTACATTCTGGTCTGGGAAGTGAACGAAGATGAGGGCCCAGCGGAAGGTGCACTGTGTGTTGCATTTACGATGCTGGATTGGCTCGTTTCAGAGGCGTGCAGTTCGGCAAACAGCCCTGTCTGTCAGAGGTATCCGTTCAATCATACAAAGGAAAAGCATTGCTGGATGACCCATGGTTTTCGATTTGGACACCATGAATAATGCTTGGAATGGATTAACTGCGCTATCCGAAAACTGCAAGCTCGGGCAGGAGGGGGGACGCGCGGCTACACCTCAATGAACTAACCTCGCTGTTGCGCCAGGTTTCTGTATCAGCCTGAACTATCAGGAAACAAATCAATGATGGTGTTCTTGTGCACTTGGCTTGTGAAAGATTATTTTTGATTCTTATTAGCTTTTAACCAGGGACGTTACCGATTTAAATGGATCTCGAGGAACGTTGCGTGTTCACGGTTTGTTTCTCGCGGCGTCAACGATCCTCACCTCTCGTTCTACGACTTTGCCCCGAGTCCTTTCATGAAGGGCCCGGGGCTTTTTTTTTGGTTCTTCACGCCGTTGTCGTCATCGATCAAGGCAAAACATCGTAGCCACGTTGTTGCAGGCAGCTGCTGTAGACGGAGTTGTTGGCGGTGATGCTTTGTTCGCTCTCACTCAGATTCTCCCGGCGCGCCTGGCGTTGCCTGGCGCCCCCCACGACGACGCCGGCAGCCGCGGCACTGCGTGCGTGGTTCTGGCGATAGTCTTGGCGGGTATCGTCGTCGATCTGGTCATAGACGTTTTCATGTTGGCGGCCCCGAACTTCCGCCGCCGTCGCACCGGCTACCGCGGCGGTTGCGGCGCCCTTGACCCGACCACCGGAGGGCACGGTGCTTTGTACCGGATGCTGCGCGTTGGCTTGGGATTGGCAGGCACTGGTGTCCTGCTGGATGGTCTGGGAGGTCTGACCTTTGAGGGGAATCACGGTTGCCGCCAGGGCGCTGGTGCTCATCAACAGCATCAGGATCGCCAGGGTATGGGCCAGAATTTTCATCATCGAGTCTCGCGTCAGGCGTCGGCACGGCTAACGGTTTGTCAGAGGGAAAACGCGGCGTGGCGCCACGTTGAAACCCCATGCCGGTTTGCTTGCAATGCCATCCAATGCCGGTGGACGGCAGGCACTTTCACGCTTGCGATGGGGTTTGCTTGAACGTCAATGCTTGAGGAGCAGGGCCTGCATATCGTCTGACATGCCTTTGAGTGCAACCTTGAAGTCATTGGCAACAATCGGCTGCTTGGCATTCTTGATGGTCTCGCCGAACACCTTGCGCACGATCTTCGCTACCGGCAAACCGGTTTTGGCGTCGATCAGGTTGGCTTCGATGTACATCTCGGCGGTCTGGTCCCGGTGCCCGGTGGCTGCTTGTGTCGCCCCGACAATGGCCCCGATTGGTACGACTTCATACCAGTGCATACCTTCGTTGTTGGCGCTGACGTGAGTGATCGCCGCCTGCAGGATCAGCGACCGTGAATTGGTCGGCGCCAACTGTGGATAAGGGACGATCGCATAGCGGCGGGCAAAGGCGGTCTTGACGCTGTTGCTGGCCATCAATTGCAGGTCTTGCAGGGTTTTCAGGCTGACGCGCGCGGTCGGCTGCGGCGATGGATACAGTTCCATCTGCCTGAACACCACTGTGGAATACGCGCGTGGATCGAACCCTGGCGATACCCAGCGCAATACTTTCTGCTCACTTGGCGTAGTTTGCTCCTCCAGGCCCTGGTAATTGCCCAGGAAGCCCGAGTATTGCTCTTGCTGCGCGACTTGCGAGACACAGCCGACCTGAAATACACAGCTCAAAGCAATACCCGCAATCCATTTATTCGACATGCCCATATGTTTGGTTCTCAAGTGATGAAAGTTGTCATTCGGGTTCCGACCTGGCCCCGGGCATTGGTCCGGGCGCCTTGTTTTCAGGCACTGGTATTTGCCAGTCGGTTACGCAAAGCAGGTGCTTGCACGCCGGTCAATGCGGGCCGAATGCTGCCCGTAGCGGTGGGATAATCCGAATCAATAACTCTCAAAAACTGTTAAACACTCGGTCAGGACAAATTGCACATCGATCACAGTTGCCTACGCTAACCCTTTGCAACGCCGGTTTTGGCATCGCCGTGACGTTCCTGTTTCCACGCTGATACGCCGTTTCGGACGGCCTGAAGGAGGCACCGCATGGACCGATTCACCGGCGGTTGTTTGTGCGGCAAAGTGCGTCTTGTAGCGTCGGGGCGCCCGTTCCGGGTTGGTGTTTGTCACTGTCTCGACTGCCGCAAGCACCATGGGGCGCTGTTCCACGCGTCCGCGATATTTCATCAGGATGCCGTGACAATCGAGGGCGAAACGCGTGACTACGCCGGGCGGCACTTCTGTCCGCAGTGCGGTTCGTCGGTGTTCTCACGCAGCGCAGACGAAGTCGAGGTGAACCTTGGATCTCTGGATGCCCCCGACCAGTTGACGCCAACCTACGAGAGCTGGACTGTGCGGCGCGAGGCCTGGTTGCCGGCGTTTGCACTCACCCGACACTACGAGCGCGATCGAGACGGCACGGGGCGATTTGAGGATTAGCGGGCACCTGTTCATATGCCATAACAAGCGGCTATGACAATGAGCGCAAGAAAACACACCAACTGAACGCTAAAGAAGGCAAACCGAACTGCCACGAACGCATTGGTTTGCTCATGGGAGACGTGAACCAATGACTGGCACACGCGAGCGATCAGGACGAGTGTGGACAAGTAGTTCACTGCGGCGCCGTTGACATCAAGGGCTGTAATCACGAACACGATGACGCCAAACACAGGCAGGTTTTCCACACAGTTGGCGTGGGCCCTTGTCCCGCGGCGATACCAATCTTCGCCTTCGAGCCGATCGCTTCGGAAAGAGGCGATCGGAACACTCGAGAACAGGATTGCGACCCAGCGATAAACCCCGACGGTTGCCATCAATAGCAGCAAGGTCCAGGTCGCAAACCCAAGCAGCATCCACATCGGTATCGTCATGGCCGCCATCCTCGATGGTTCATTGTCAGCACGTCGTCCCGCAGCGCGACCGACGAGCAGTCAGTCGCGCGCTGTCGGTCAATTGCTCATGATGGGGGCCAGAGCGGTCTGAATCCTGGACATCTGTGCTGGCGTTGTCATCTGCGTCAGCAGTCGACCGAAGTGTGGATGCCGTACACCCGAGATAATGTATTGCCAGCGGTAGGCGCTCAGTACGCAGGCCTTGATTTGCGCGGTCTCATCGACACTGAACGATCGTGAAGCATGACTGATGAAGTAGTCGGCATCGGCTGCCGATTGTGCCTGCAGGATCGCGTCGACGGCCGCTACCAGCGCAATCAGGTCATTCACTGCCTGGTCGTGCTCGGCCGACGAGAGTTTCGCGTGCTCGTCCTGCCATTCCAGCTCATCGAGTACGACGTGCCGGCTTTCATCCTTCCAGTGGAATTTGAAGACATCCTTGAACAACGGGCACAGTTCCTCGCGCGGGGCGATGCTTTGCACGTAGTGCGCCTGAACAAACAGCTCGATGTGACAGGTCAGCGCCAGCACCGACCAGGTACTGGCCGCCAGTACCGAGCGCGCCACCTCGTTTGGATCGGCAACCTGACGATATCCCGCAGGCAACTTCGAACTCATCATCGTCTCCATGCGCCGAAACAACTCCTGGTGCTTGATCTCGTCGTTGGAAAAACGCACCAGCGCTTCAAGGGCCAGTTGATTGTCAAATACATGGGCCCGACCCTGATCGAGCATCTTGGCACTGATAAAGCGCTCGACCAGGCCAAAGATGTATGCATAGGTCCGGCCCTGGATCTGACTGAGCAGGCGCGCCTGGGCCGCATCGAGAAAGGTCAGGCGGTCGACCTGCGACAGTCCGTCGGGGAGGAATTTGCGCGAGAAGTCGAAACTGCGGTCCTGGAGCAGATCGCGATCGATCTGCCATTCGGACTTTTTCGATGACCTGACCATTTGCGCATAACGGGCGGTGTTGCCTGACGCTGAACCGGGTAGGGTAACGACGCTGTTCATATGGATCTCCTGCTGCCCTGGTGCCGTTGGAATGGGGCAATTTCGGTTGACGTCGGAGCCAATGACCCTGGGTGAAGCCTCTGGGGACAGTTTCGATCGCTGATTCCGCGTTGGTGCTAATCTAGGCGTCGCAGTTCAGGCGGTGAATGACCGGTGCGCCTGAAAACCTGCTCCGGACTCCGGAAAGGAGGGCGGTCAAGTGCTGGATGCGCTTTCTGATGTGTTGCGTGTGATTCGGCTGTCTGGAGGGGTCTTCCTCGAGGCGGAGCTCACTGCGCCCTGGTGCATCAACGGCAGAATCTCGGCAGATGATTGCAAGCCGTTCCTGGCGGCACCTCGACACATCATTGCGTCGCACTTTGTCGCCGCTGGGCGCATGCAAATTCAAATCGACGGTGGTGCCGCCATCGAGGTAGGGGCAGGCGAACTCGTTTTGCTTCCTCGCAACGACGCACATTCTTTTGGCAGCGACCTGAGCATTGCGCCCATGCCGGCCAGAGAAGTCATCCAGCCGCCAGAAGTCGGCGGCATATCACGGATCAAGTACGGCGGGGGCGGCGAGGCCACGCAGTTGCTGTGCGGGTTCCTCGGTTCAGAAACACCCTTCAGTCCGTTGCTTTCGTCGTTGCCTTCCTTATTGAAGCTGGATTTGCGCGCGACGGCTTCGGGCACCTGGATCGAAAGCTCCTTTCGTTTTGCTGTCAGTGAAATCGCGGCGGGCCGCGTCGGTTCGACAACGGTCATCGCCAAGCTATCGGAGCTGCTATTCGTCGAAGCCGTCGGCCAGTATGTCGCCAGCCTTCCCGCTGAGCGGCGTGGGTGGCTGGCGGGGTTGCGGGATCCGCATATCGGCCATGCACTGGCACTATTGCATGCCCGTCCAACCGAAGGCTGGACGGCAGAAGCCCTGGCGCTCGAAGTGGGCATGTCGCGCTCGGTGTTCGCCGAGCGCTTCACGGCATTGGTTGGACAGCCACCGATGCAATACCTGACGCTGTGGCGCATGCACGTGGCGGCTCAACAGTTGCGCGAAGGTCGCGGCAATGTGGCGCAAATCGGCTTTGCCGTTGGCTACGACTCCGAAGCCGCGTTCAGTCGCGCATTCAAACGCCAATTCGGCACATCCCCCGGCACCTGGCGCAGACAATCCGCATGAGAAGGGGCGGTGCCACCTCTTCATGGTTACCTGACCAGGCTTGATCCTTGCTCAAGGATATCGAGGCGATTCTGCCCGAGCCTGGCTGGTTCGTAGCGCTCTGGCTACCTGGGCTTGAATCTCGTAGGCAGGCGCCTCGACGGCTTCGTAATCACGGGTATAACGAGTGGCGAACTCGCGATCGCCCCATTGCTGGTACTGCTGCACGTGCTTCAACTCATGCGCCCACAGCGCGACATCGTTAAGTGCATCTTCGGGATTTCGAAAGACGATGATGTCGATAAGGGTGACCGCACGTACATCAGGATTCTGCAGCATGGTGTGTGCGGCGTTCAGCTCCACATCATCGCCTACCTTGTAGCGAACCGAATCGAGCACTTGAATGTCATAGTAGGGTTCGAGCTGGGCCCGGATATTCAGCGGGATTGGCTGGATATCGCCGGTTGCCGCGGTGTTGCGCGATTGCACAATCCAGTTCTGCAATCCAGAGGCCGCCATCTGGTTCATGTCGTCGAAGATCGTTCCAGCTTCCTCTTCGGAACCTGGAGCACAAAAACAAGCGACCATGCAGACCTGATACTGCCCGGCCGGGCAGGCGAAAACCGAGGACGAGGTGCCAGCGCAAAAGAGCACGATCGCTAACCGGAAAACTTGACGCAAAAAAATAGCTGGCAATGGGTCCTCCCATGGGCAAAGGCGGTCGGCAGGCAATACGTTGGGCGTCTCGCGCCCATTGTGCTGCCGCGTGTTGGACCGCTGCGACACCGTTCGATTCCCTGGGTTCCTCAGTTTCTTTTGGCCACGCCGAGCAGGTCAGCTTTGGCGTGGGATTCGCTTTCAATCTGCTCTAACCCCAAAGACTGACGCAACTGCGCCGGACTCACTCCAAGACGTTGCTTGAAGGTGGTCGCCATGTGCGCCTGGGAGTTGAAACCGCAGGCGTAGGCGATTTCCGTCAGGGTGGCGGTCGAATCGCGCATCAGGGCACGGGCCTTGGCGACGCGTCGGTCGATCAGGTAGCTGTGCGGGCTTTTGCCGGTGGCGTTTTTGAAGGCCCGCATGAAATACCCTTCGGACAATCCAAGCAGGCCCGCCATCGCCGGTACGCTCAACGGGTCTTCGAGGCCTGCATCAATGAACTCATCGAGCAAGCGCATCCGGCTGCCGGTTATCGAGCCATGGGGTGTTGTCGACACCGCTTCGCTACCGGTCGCCCGTTCGGACAAT
Source organism: Pseudomonas sp. GW823-FHT02E01 (assembly GCF_058797535.1). NCBI lineage: Bacteria > Pseudomonadati > Pseudomonadota > Gammaproteobacteria > Pseudomonadales > Pseudomonadaceae > Pseudomonas > Pseudomonas sp. GW823-FHT02E01. The sequence goes on from NZ_JBXAJS010000003.1 coordinate 435,136, forward strand.
GCCAGTGCCCAGGCCTCCCAATCGTCCTCCACAGAGGACAGCAACAGCGCCGCACGCATACGCCACGCGAGAGCGGTGGCCTGCCGGTCGATGCGATTGTTGAAGGCACGATCCCCCATCAACGCCATGCCATCGGTGCGAATCACCCGCAAGTATTCGCCGCCCTGGGGGGATTCGGACAACACGTCACACCCGGCGGGGACGAACGCCAGGCCGTTGGGCACGGCATCGAAGGGGCGTATTCGGTCGCTGCCGATGGCGTGCAGGCCTCGCTGGCTGTCGAAGGCGAAGCCGATTCCCGCCTGGGTCGCGACATAGCGGGTCGCGTAGGCGCAACCGGGGAGCAATTCGATCGCCCAAGGGCCGGCCTCGATACGACGGACCGGTTCGGACAAGCGTGGTGGCGGCGGGCGATTTCGATGACTCATGGACACCATAGTAGTGAAGAGGGGGGACAAAAGTCAGGTCGGTTTTTTGAAAGCCGCAATACGGCACCCGTGTTCAGACTGGGCAAAATCCCCGGGAGATAACCGATGTACACACTGACTCGCGACGATATCGAACAAGCTGCTCGCCACGTTTACCAGGTCATGCCCGCCACAGCCCAGTACCCTTGGCCCTTGCTGGCTCAGCGGTTGGGTTGCACGGTGTGGGTCAAGCACGAAAATCACACGCCTACCGGTGCCTTCAAAGTGCGCGGCGGTATCACGTTCATGCACTGGCTCAAGCGCGAGCACCCGGGCGCGAAGGGCATTGTCAGCGCGACCCGCGGCAACCATGGCCAGAGCCTGGCACTGGCGGCTCGCACACTGGGTTTGCAGGCGTTGATCGTCGTGCCGGAAGGTAACTCGGTAGAAAAGAACAACGCCATGCGCGGCTTTGGCGCTGAAGTGGTCGAGTATGGCCGCGACTTCGATGATGCCCGTGAAGAGGCTGCCCGTCTGGCGCACGCGCAGGACCTGTTCCTGGTTCCGCCGTTTCACACCGAGCTGGTCAAAGGCGTCGCCACTTATGCGCTGGAACTGTTCAACGCAGCACCGGACCTGGATACCGTTTATGTACCGATTGGCTGTGGATCGGGGATTTGCGGGGTGATCGCCGCCCGCAATGCGCTGGGTCTGGAAACCGAAGTGGTTGGCGTGGTTTCCACGCAGGCGGCGGCTGCACAGCTATCGTTTAACGCTGGCGCAATCTGCGAAACCGCCTCGGCCAACACCTTTGCCGACGGCCTTGCCGTGCGCAAGCCGATTCCTGAAGCCTTTGCCGTCTACGCGGCAGGTGCTGCGCGGATCGTATCGGTCAGCGATGACCTGATCGCCGAAGCCATGCGCGTGTATTACACCGATACCCATAACCTTGCCGAAGGGGCCGGTGCGTCGGCGTTGGCAGCGCTCATCTCGGAGCGTGAAGCCATGTCGGGAAGAAGGGTGGGGGTGATTCTCTCCGGTGGCAACGTCGACAGATCGGTGTATGCGCAAGTGATTGCGTGAAAAGGGCCATGACCCTGGTCACATAAATTTGAAATGCACGGCATTGCTCGACAGAATCACGCCCCGATCCGGCCCAAGTCGCCGGACGTTAGTGGTGAAAAGGGGCCGCAGTTGAACGAACAGACATTGTCCATGCGCCTGGAGCGCGTTGCTGCCTATGTGCCAGCCGGTGCGCGCCTGGCCGATATCGGCTCGGATCACGGCTACCTGCCGGTGGCCTTGATGCGCCGTGGCGCCATTGCGGCGGCGGTGGCCGGCGAGGTGGCGTTGACGCCGTTCCATGCGGCCAACCGCACTGTGCGCGAGAACGGCCTGGACTCGCAAATCACCGTGCGCCTGGCCAACGGCCTGGCGGCAATCGAGCCGGGAGACGGGATTACAGCGGTCAGCATCTGCGGCATGGGCGGCGAAACCATCCGTGACATCCTCGACAGTGGCAAGGCGTACCTGAGCGGTCAGGAGCGCCTGATCCTGCAGCCCAACGGCGGCGAGCAGCCACTGCGCCAATGGCTGATGGACAATGGCTATCGCATCCTCTGCGAGGAAGTGCTGCGGGAAAATCGTTTCGACTACGAAATCATCGTCGCCGAACGCGCAGGGCCGGTGATCTACACCGCCCAGGAGCTGTACTTTGGCCCGTTGCAGATGCAGACCCGCAGCCCGGCGTTCCTGGTCAAGTGGCAGCGCAAGTTGCGCCAGAAACAGAAGACCCTGAGCCACTTTGCCCTGGCGCAGCAGGCCGTGCCCGAGGAGACGGTGCAGGACATCGCTCGGCAGGCCCGGTGGATCACCCAATTGCTGGCTTGAGCAAGCCTGGGGCACCGCCCAAAAAGAACCTCGATTCAGCGTGGGTGTGGCTGAGTCGAGCGAGACGCGTCGACGGCCCCTTCAGGCGACTCGAATTTGCCGGTGACCAGTAGGCAATTTTCGCCATTGGTCGGGGCTGGCGACGAAAGTTCAGCGCAATAGCGGGTTTTTTTTCGGTATGCCAAGTGAAGCGATTCAGCACCGTAGCTATGCAGGTTTCAGCCAGGAAAACAGGTACCTCCAGGTGTTGAATTTAGTACCGTTTGTCGAGCGTACTGCTCAAAAAGTGAACGATTTTGATATGCTTCGCTCTGATTTACCGGCAGGCGGATCCTTTGACAGTTCGCGCTGCACTCACTAATAAAATGGACGTATACCTCATCTGCATTGAATGGAATGCGCATGGGGATTTTTTTTACCTGAGACCTGGAGTGATAGTATGCCGTCATCACTGACTTGCTGGGCGAGTCGCTCTCTCTTGTAATACCAAATTATTTAGTTGATTCAATCAATGCGAACTTGATCGTGCAGGCGCAATTAATTAATTAATTCGCATGCCTGGGGCATGGTCAATTTGCACTGCCGCAATAAGTGGAGATGTAATCTTGGATATTAGTACAATTATCGGCCTGATCGGCCAGAAAGAATCCATGGAGTTTTTGCGTTTAGGCGTAGTGTACGTTCACCTGTTGGCTTGCTGCGTAGCTATTGGCCTGGTGTTTGCCAGCGATGCGGCAATGGTAAAGGACTTATTGAAAGGTCGCGTGTCGTCGGGGCACGATAATGAACATATGGCCAGTCTTCAGAAGTCTGTTTCCAATGCGTTGATCTTCTTGTGGGTCACCGGAGCTGCGATTATAGGTATTGATTACCTTGAAAAAGGCATGACCTATTTTGCCAATCCGAAACTTCAAGCAAAAGTTATTATTGTAATGTTGCTGACGTTCAACGGCATGTTGTTGCACCGCTATGTATTGCCGGCAATGCTGAAGGCCGGTTCGCTGCTTGATCTACAGATCAATGTGCGAATGTTTGCCCTGTTCTCTGGCGCACTGTCGGGCGTGTCCTGGCTGTATGCCGCCATGCTCGGTGTCGGTCGACCGCTGGCCTGGAAGTATTCGCTCACCGAGTTGCTGATGGCCTATCCGGTGTTGATCGTGCTCGGCTTTGCGATGATGGTGGCGCTGACCCAGTGGGCGCGTAAGCGCAACGAAGCAACTCCGGTTCAAGAAACTTCGTGGCTGTTTGCGGGAATTCCTGCGCTGCGCTGAACTGACGAGACTCCAGGAAAAGACGGGTGAACCTGTCTGAACCTTTCAAACATCAGACCCCCTCCTTGTGAGGGGGTTTTTGCGTGTGGGGCTCAGGAAATCAAAGAACCGGCTCGAATGGCCGGTTTTTTTTCGAGAGAAAAACGTCCATTTCACTTCAGCGCCAAAGCGTTGATTGTCATGGGTGAAAGCGATCCGATGCGCGTAACCGGGGGCTCCGGAGGGCCGGACGGTGAGAAGCCCATCATCCTTTCCGCAAGGGAGAGGGTAGCGAGGTTGATCTCGCGTCTACCGCTCATCGGCAAGGCACAAAATAAACTTTGACATCATTGGAGCTTTGGTTGAATATTCATCCATCGCATACGATTTGATCGATAGCGATTAAAAATAACGACAACCCCTGCCGTTTGGAGACTCAGCCATGAACACTGGAAGCCGCCGCACAATGTTTATCTCAACCGCTCACGCTTCCCATGGCCAAAACGGCAACAACTGGATCATTGCACACGCCAATTGATGAACGTTGTCTTTTTAAATGCCGTAAATATCGCATGCGATATAATCGCACAAAACATCAAGTCCTGAGGAAGTCCCCATGAGCAAGATCGAAAAAGTACTGGCAACTGGCAAAACCCACACCACCCACAGCGGTGTCGGCGGTCACAACGGCAACCTCGATATCGAACTGTCGTCACCGGGTTCCGCCCAGCCAGCCCACGTCTTTGCCGCTACACAGCCGCACCCGAAAGCCGAGCAACTGTTTGCCGGTGCCTGGTCTGCCTGCTACACCGCGGCAGTGGGGCTGGTGGCCCAGGAGCGCAGTATCGTGTTGCCGGCGGATATGGCCGTCGACATCGAAGTGGACCTGGGCCAGACTGGTCTGGCCTATTTCCTTCAGGCCCGACTGACCCTGCGAGTGCCAGGGCTGGCACACGATGTCGCGACCGAACTGGCGCACATTGCCGACTCCATCTGCCCTTACTCCAAAGCCACACGCGGCAATATCGACGTTGCCCTGAACGTGATTACGGCGTGATGCCTGGATGCACCACTAATATCGCATGCGATAAAAGCGTGCACGAACATAACTCACTGTAATCCTGAGGGAATCATCATGAGCAAGATCGAAAAAGTACTGGCCAGCGGCAAAACCCACACCACTCATAACAGCGCGGGCAACACCTCGCGCGGTCATAACGGCAACCTCGATATCGTGCTGTCGTCCCCCGGCAGCGATACACCGGCACACGTGCTCACCGCCGTCCAGCCGCACCCGAAAGCCGAGCAACTGTTCGCCGGAGCCTGGTCGGCCTGCTACATCGCAGCGGTGGGGCTGGCCGCCCAACAGATGAAGGTGACACTGCCGACCGACACCGCCGTCGACATTGAAGTGGACCTGGGCCAGACCGGCGCGGCTTACTTCCTCCAGGCCCGACTGACCTTGCGGGTGCCGGGGCTGGACCAGGGAGTGGCGACCGAGTTGGCCCACAACGCCGATGCAATCTGCCCTTACTCCAAGGCCACACGCGGCAATATTGATGTCGACATCAACGTCCTGACGGCATAACCCACTACACGGCCAGCTCACCGGGGATTTCCCCGGTGAGCTGGCCGTCGGCGTTTATACGCACTTCCGATACCATCGCGTACGACGTATAGTTTCGGTCTCGCAAGATTGAGCCAGGAGAACGCCCATGAAAAACACCGACAAGACATCCGCCCTGGATCTCAAACTCACCGACTTCCTGTGTTTTGCGGTCTATTCCACCAACCTGGCCTTCGGCAAGGCCTACAAGCCGATGCTCGAACGGCTCGGCCTGACCTATACGCAATACATCACCCTCGTTGCGCTGTGGGAGGAAGACAACCAGACCGTTGGCAGCCTCGGCGAAAAGCTGTTTCTCGAATCCAATACCCTCACGCCGATCCTGAAGAAGTTGGAAGCGATGGGTTATTTAATGCGCCAGCGCGACCCGGAAGACGAACGCCAGGTGCGGATCAGTCTGACCAAAGAGGGGCGAAAACTGCGCGAAGGTCTCACCGAAGACGGCTTCCCGCAAACCGGTCTTGATCCCGACGACTTCGTGCAGATGCAGAAGGCCATTGTGAAGTTACGGGGCAATCTCATTCGATCGACCAAGGACAGAGAGTAAGTCGTATCGAGTAAAGTGAGTAGCCCCGGATTTGCGAGGCGCACCCCGCAGAGAAACCCTGGCCCTCCCGTCTGACACCCCCCGATTCGGAGTGAGCCCCCCACTAATGGGGGCTATTGCTCAGCGGTATTCGCATGTTCATTAACCGGTTACTTCAATCGCTGGTCAATGTTTGCGGATCTTTCAGGTCACCGCGCCTATTTTATACAACGCTGGCAGAGTAATTGCTGAGTGAGCTTGTCCCGTTCATGCAAGGTGCAGGGCCGGGATGCTGTGGAGCTGTCAGTACTCCATTGAGTGATTGCCTGTAGCCATCGGTTTGCATCACGAAGTAGCCCTGGCTTCTCAATACCGGGCTTACTCAATAGAACTACTGCAGTCATCCTCTGCAACCGTCCAGGGGAAATGCTTATGAGCCACTCCAGACATACGTGTGCGCAGGTAGCACTGCACCGGTTGTGCTTTCTAACCTGCCTGCTGACGGTAACGCTGGTGGCGGCTGACGAACTTCAGGGCGATGACAATCAAAACAATGAGAAGTGGCTGGAGCCGGCACGCTCCAGGCTCATGCATGTGATTGGCGCGATGCCGTTCTTTCCGCATCGGGCCAATACCACCGGCAACCTGGTCTTGAATGTGAAGGACTTCGACAATGCCCAGGTCTGTGGCGCTTGCCATACGGAGATCTACAGGCAGTGGCGCTCGTCGATGATGTCCCAGGCCTGGGATGAGCCCATCTATCGGGCCTTGCTCAAGCGTGCGAGCGCGGCCACCGAGGGCAAGGTCGATAACTTCTGCACCGGCTGCCATACCCCGATCGGTCTCACCACCGGGCAGATCACTTCGCAAGTCAACCGCTCCTCGATTGAAGACAGTGCGAAGAATCATCCGATGCCCGGGGTCGATTGCGACACCTGCCACAACATCAGTGCCCGCACGGGCCTCGATAACGGCGCCTATGTTCTGAGCCCGCGAGCGCACGGCAAACCGACCAAGTTCGGCCCGCGCAAGGATGCCGTTTCGCCTTATCACGACACCGTGTATTCCGCTCTGCACACGCGCTCGGACTTTTGCGGCACCTGCCACAACGTCACGCACCCGTTCAGCAGCGTGGCGGTGGAGCGCACTTATGACGAATGGCAGGAGAGCACGTACAGCCTTAACAATGTGACCTGCCAGAGTTGCCACATGCCGGGCTTTGCGGGCAAGGCCGCGATCATGGGGCCAGACCGTAAGGAGGTGGCCTCGCATTGGTTCAGCGGAGCCAACGCGACGATGCTCAAGCATCTTGGTCAGGAGGAGGGCGCGCAACGCGCACGCGACATGCTCGCGCGCGCGGCGCAAATAACGTTCCAGCAACTGCCGGCCGCCATCATTCCCGGACAATACGCCTCGGTAGCCGTCAAAGTGACCAACGTCGGCGCAGGGCACAAGCTGCCAACCGGCTTTCCCGAGGGGCGGGAGATGTGGATCGATTTTCGGGTGCAGGATGCCAGTGGTCGCGAGCTCTATCGCCTGGGTTCGATCAAGGACGGCAAGACTGAAGTCAACACGCGAAATTTCAAAGTGCACATAGGCGACAAGAACGGCAATCCGTTGGACGTCGAGGTCTGGAATGCCACGCAGATACTCTCGGACAATCGCATTCTGCCCAAGGGCTACAATATCGGGGAGTTCTCCTTCCTGGTGCCGGCCGACGCCGTCGGACCGCTGACCCTGACAGCCGATCTGAACTACTGGCCGTTTTCCCAGAAGCTGGCCGACTATCTGCTCGGCAAGGATAAGCTGCAGGTGGAAATCACCCGGATGGCCAATGTCACGCAGAGCGTACCCCTGTCGACCGGATCCGATACGGCGAAGCGGGCGATACCCGCGAAGTTGAAACTCGACGACGCTAGCGCTTACTACAAAGAATGAACATGTCATTACCATCGTCGAACAGGTAACGCGTCACGGATAGCCACTGCATCCAGTAACTCGCGCTATAGCAAATGGGTCTTGTGGGGCTGGTAACTGCGCAGCAAATCAACATGCAGACTGTGGTGGCCCAGTCCCCGTCGAAGTCTGCCAACCATGTCCGCACCGTCGACTTTCAAGCCGACCTGGCGCAGGCACACCTCAACCAGGATGTGCCCACGCTCGGTCAACTTCACCGCATTGCTCAGATAGTTGAGCAGAGACTCCGCTAGCCTTTGCCTCCGCTAACACCGCTGCCGCTACTACCGCTACCGCTACCGCTACCGCTACCGCTACCGCTACCGCTGCCACTGCTATCTTCCTGGTTATTGTCGACCTCGACCTGTGGTCCCACACCATCTCCCGTACGGAATGTCGGTAACGCAACCGAGGCCACGAATCTCACGCCGTCCCAGCTTGGCAATGGAGTGGGCATCAATTGGAACTGGCCCGGGTGCTCAGAGTCCCAGCGCAGCAGCATCGACGTGTCCTCATGCTGTGTGTTGTGGCAGTGCTCCATGTAGGTACCGGCAAACTCACGGATGCGGATGGCCATTTCGACATTGTCGAGGCTCTCAGGATGACGACCTATATTGTAGATATCTTTGCGCGCCCCTTTTTCCCATTCGGGTGGTGTCTTGCCACCTCGAGTGAGAATGATCCCTTCCTCGAAGTGCACATGCACCGGGTGACTCCAGCCATTGCCGCCGTTCTCGATCTTCCAGATTTCCAGCGTGCCTTCACCCTTGAACCCTGCCGGTGTCGGGCCAGTGGCCAGTTGTGGTGCGGCTGAAATCCGGCGCGGGTCCATGTTGAAGCCTTCGCCGCCATCGGTCTTGATCGTCCAGGGCTTGAAATCCGTGCCGTTGGAGCGGCCAAAGATAAAGGTGCGGTGCCGCGCCTGGGCAAGCCGGGCGATATCGGCAGGGTCATCACGGTGCAAGGGCAGGGGGATCATGAACTTGCCCTCGGGCTTGCCAGGCTTGGCGGGCTCGAAGTCGACCGGATTCATGCTGACATCCTGGCCGGTGTAAGGCTTGACGTTCAGTTGCATGAACACGCCCACACCCGGGTCACCGTTGACCCACTGTGGCCCGTGGCTGGTTTGCCTGACAACGGGCAGGTACTTCCCGGAGAGTACATCCGCCAATGGAATGTCACGTTCGGGACGCTTGCCGTTTTCATGCTCCTCGATGTTGACGAAGAAAATCCTGTCGCCCGGCTTGATGCCGTTTTTCGCGAAGTCGACGACGATGTCATAGCGTTCGGCAATGCCCTGTATCGGCAAAATGGCATTGTGGTCCTGTGTGTCGCCGTCGCCATCGAGGTCCAGGCTGCCATCGAACGGCACTGCGTGCTCCATGATATTGCCGTCGTTGGCAATCATGTGGAACGGCACCCGGTTGTATGAAACCCCGGAGCTTTTCGGGCCAGGAAACTCGCCACCATTACCATTGACCTGACGCACCAACGCCAGCTTGAAGTAGCGAGAAACCGATCCGTTGAGAATGCGCAAACGGTAGCGGCGGGCACGCACGTCCAGGAAGGGCTTGTACTCCCAGTTGGTCAGGACCTGATCACCGAGAAAACCGTCGGTATTGAAGGGGTTGAACCACAACTGGCCGGCCTTGTCCCAGGCCTTGTCGGCGATCGTCAGGTTGACGTCATAGTCGCGGTTACCCCACCCCAGCCCCGAACCGCTGGGCAGGCGCAGGTTGACCCCGTCGTCGACCGACTCGTTGCCACGATCCACGGCGCTGTAGTAGTTCATCATCGTGGCATTGCCCTTGTAGACATTCTGCGCGGTGAAATCGAGCATGTGGTCGTGGAACCAGTGGGTGCTCATGGTTTCGCGCCAGTCGCCACGGATCTTGATGGTGCCGCGGTCGCAGGTCTTGAAGCCGGGGTTGGCGTCGTTGACGAAAAGCTCTTCACCGGGGTCGCACGGGAACGCCGCACGCGGATCCTGAGCGCTGGTATTGATGCTGTCGTAACCGGCCAACTGGATCGGCCAGCGATAGTCGTAGTACTGACCCGGGAAGAAGAACGCGTTGGCAAAGCCATCGCTTTCCGCGGGCGAGTGGCCGTTATGCTCGTGGGTGGAGATGGTGTGCAGGCCAAAGCCCCGGTTGGCCGATGGGTCAATGGGCAAGGCATCGTAATGACGCATCAGCATCGCCTGGCCATAGCGTACTTGCAGCAGTTTGGGCGGAAAGGTGCCGTCGAATGTCCACAGCGCATTATGGTCCTGGACAGGGAAGTTGTCGTGAAATTGCACTTGTATGCCCTTGGTTGTGCCCTCGTTGGCCGGGTTGCCGCTGGTGTTGTGATAGAGCCCGCCTGGCGCAAATTCCCCCACGGCGTAGTTATGCCGTTGCATACGATCACGCAAGCCGCTGTTGACGTGCGCGCCTGCTTGCACAGTCTTGAAGGCGTTGCGCGGGAAAAACTCATTGAAACGCTGGTGCGACCAACCTTTTCCCGGTGGCCGGCCTTCTGCGGGCGAATCGACTCGGCGATTGAGGAAATCCTCGATCTGCGCCTTCCACGGGTTGCGGTCCAGTACATTGGAGAACTCTGTCGGGAAGGGCGTCAAAGCTGGCTGCCTGAGAAAGGCATCCAGCGCAGCCGGCGACGGGCCGCTACGCGCCACCTTCAAGGGATCCTGCGCCGGTGCGGGCCCCAGCGTCGGAACCGGAAACGGAACAGGTGATGGAGGGTCGGCCGCATCCAGTTTGTTCGAGCCGAACTCCTCGAAAAGCTCAAGCTTCTGTGTGAACGGTTGAACCCCGAACACCGGGCTGGCATTACCGTTGGTGGGGATATTGAAGCTGGGTTGCAGATCGGGTGGCAGCACATTGTCGACCAAGGGGGTCTGGCGGTTACCGGCCACACCATTGGGTAAGTCGAAGGCGCCGACGTTTGCGGGAGGCTGCTTGAGCAAGTCCCTCAATGCGGCATTGGGGTCGGCGGGCGGATTGGTGAACGCCGATGGGTCGGTAGGAGGCGGGGGATCGGTGTTGTCGAGGGGGACTGCCTGGGTCTGGGACAAGCCCAGCCCCAACATGATCGCGGCAGCAGAGATACTCAGCGCCAGCCTGGTTTTGGACAAAAGACTAGGATTCAACCTTCCGGTGTCCTGTTTCATCGCAAACACCTCTGACGGGTTCCTCGGAGCGTGGCAATAGATGAGCAACGAGCCACGGCTCCTGGCCCGGCTGGCGAAACGTTTGATTTCGAGCCGGGATGGGAACGATGCAAATTTCCCGCCGAAAGTGACAGGAGGTGACTAATGGCTCTACGCCACGCTCCCCTTGTCCGCGGGCTTCAAACTGGCGTATGAGCAGCCAGGATGAATACCCCGATGACGGGGAATATCCCCCAATAAAGGGTGCGATTGTGCGGGGCGTCTGGGCCAGGAGAAGTGGCTGTTTTCTGAATGTGTCGATGACCGGCTGCTTTCATTCGTCCCGACTTAATCGGTGCCCGCTGTTGGCAGAAGTGACTAGTGCGTGAGGGCAGGGATACTGACCACTGGACCTGGGTATCGTTTTGCTGCCCGAGAGCATCGCTGAGCAAGACCTGATCAATGGAAAGCTGCTTAAGGTCTTGCCTCAATGGCACGCCACTTCGGTTTCAGTGTATGCGCTGACCGAGACGCGCCTGTTGCCGGCGAAAACCCAGCGCTTCATCGAGTTTTTGCGCGATCAACTGGAAGGCGCATAAGCGTCCGCGCCATGAGTAACTGTGGCCAGCCAGTCGGGGGCTCCGGTTAAACCCCCGTATTTGTTGGCCTAAGTCCGTTCCTGAAGCAGGCCATGGCATGTCATTACGGACTGTCACCAAGGCGACAATCGTTTTTTCACCTTCAGACTTCGTTAAGAAATGCCTTTGATACTTCTCCCCAATTGATCCGGGGGAGATGTTTTCAATGTCCGATTTCAACTGGAACGTTCAGTTGCCGCTGCACTTTGGCCTGACCGAAGCGCAGCAGATGTATCTCGTCAGGGCCTTGCCGGACGCCCCGCAACGAAGTGCCTTCGAAGCCTTTATCCAGCAACGCTTTCGTAAGGCCCACGGTGCCGATATTCGCCACTTCATGCCGGAGCTGTTTGGCATGAGCGAGGCGTCCGGCGCGCTTTGCGCGGTGATTGGCGTGCGTCTGGCGCGCAGCGGACCGCTGTTCCTGGAAGGTTACCTGGACGATGCGATCGATCCGCTGATCAGTGCCGCGGCCGACCAGACCGTAAGCCGCTCAGCCATCGTAGAGGTAGGCAATCTGGCTGCCAGCGACACCGGCAGCGCACGGATGAGCATCATCGCGATGACCTACCTGCTGGCCATGGGGGGGCTGGAATGGGTTGCCTTCACCGGGAACCTGGGGCTGGTCAATAGCTTTCACCGCCTTGGCTTGAAGCCCGTGACCCTGTGTGCTGCCGACCCGGCGCGTCTGGGCGAGGACCGCCACGCCTGGGGCAGTTACTACGAAAGCAAACCGTGGGTTCATTTCGGCAATGTTCGCTCCGGTTTCATTCATTTGCGCAACATTGGCCTGTTCAGTCGCCTGGGCTTGCCGACCTCTATTGAAGGGGCCTGCCATGTCGCCTGAAATGGAGCGCTTCAAACAGACCCTGCGTAATCATGCTGAGCAAAAAACCAACGCCATTGCGTTGTGGGGCGATCATCTGAAGCTGGACTACGCCACGCTGTATGCCGAGGTCATTTTTCGCCAGCAGCGCCTGCGCGATGAACGGGTCAGGGTGGTCGCCCTGACGCTGGACAATGGCGTCGAGGCTCTGCTCTGGGACCTGGCCGCGTTGTTCGAGGGTTTGACCTGTGTGGCCTTGCCGCCTTTTTTCAGTCCGGGGCAACGCAGGCATTGCCTGGAGCAAAGCCAGGCCGAGCTCGTCATTGCCGAGCCGCAACTGCAGGATGAACTGCAAGCGGCTGGATATCAGAAGTGCGGCGAGTTCTGGCGCCGCACGTTCAGTGGCTCGAACCGGATGCCTGAAGGCACCGCCAAGTTGACCTTTACCTCGGGCACCACAGGCACACCCAAGGGCGTGTGCTTGAGTGCAGACAGCATTTTGCGGGTCGCTCGTGAGCTGGACTTGGCCAGCAAACCCACCGATCCGCAACACCATCTGGCGCTGCTGCCGCTGGCCATTTTGCTGGAGAACATCGGTTGTTACGCCGCACTGTATGCCGGCGCTACCTTGAGCCTGCCCGGCCCGAAAACCCTGGGAATTGAAGGCGCCAGCGGTGTGGATGTGCCGACATTGTTGAGTTGCCTGTCCAGCCGATCACCCCAGAGTCTGGTTCTGGTACCGCAGTTGTTGCTGATGCTGGTCAACGCTGCCGAGCAAAAGGCTTTCGACCCACAGCACCTGCGTTTTGCCGCCGTGGGCGGCGCCCGGGTCAGCGAAGATCTACTGCATCGCGCCCAACGCGTGCGCATCCCCGTCCATGAAGGTTATGGGCTGTCGGAGTGCGCGTCGGTCGTGTGCCTCAATCGCCCGCAAGCACGGCGCCCCGGCAGTGTTGGACGGCCATTGCCCCATGTAGAGATTCGCTTGGCGGAGGACGGCGAAGTGCTGATCAAGGGTTCAACCTTGCTGGGCTATCTGGGAGAGGCGCCGCACACCGCCCAGTGGTGGCCCAGCGGTGATCTCGGCGAGTTCGACGCCGAGGGTTTTCTCTACCTCAAGGGACGCAAGAAACATCAGTTCGTCACCAGTTTCGGGCGCAACGTGAACCCCGAGTGGGTGGAAGCCGAATTGACCCAGCGCGGGCCTGTCGCCCAGGCCTTCGTCTATGGCGAGGCCATGCCCCATAACCATGCACTGCTCTGGCCGTATCGCCCGGACTGCACCGACGAACAACTGGCCGCCGCCGTGGCCCAGGCCAACGAGGCTTTGCCCGAGTACGCCCAGGTCCACCACTGGAGCCGGCTCGACCAACCCTTCACTGCCACCAACGGCTTGCTCACCGCCAATGGCCGGCCCCGCCGTGACGCCATCGTCGAACGCTACCGGGGGCAATTGAGCGAATCTGCATTTTCCGAGGAATCCGCACCATGAGTTTTTTTGACACGTTGCAAAAAGCCACTGAGCAAGAACGCATTGAGTTGTTCAACCTGCCGATCATCCGTGATGCGCTGGAGGGCGACGTCAGCCTGGAAAGTTACCGGGCCTTTCTGGCTCAGGCCTATTACCACGTGCGCCATACCGTGCCGTTGATGATGGCCTGTGGTGCGCGGTTGGCATCACGTCTGGAATGGCTGCGCGAAGCGGTATGTGAATACATCGAGGACGAATACGGCCACGAACAATGGGTACTCAATGATATTGAAGCCTGCGGCGGTGACAGAGCCGCTGTACGGGATGGACGCCCGTCATTGCCGATCGAATTGATGGTCAGCTTCCTTTACGATCTGATTGCCAGGGACAATCCGGTGGGTCTGTTCGGCATGGTCAACGTACTTGAAGGCACGAGCATCGCCTTGGCCACACACGCCGCCGGCAGCATTCGCCGGCGCCTGGACTTGCCGGAAAGCGCCTTCAGCTACCTCAGTTCCCACGGCTCACTGGATATCGAACATATGCAGACCTACCGTCGACTGATGAACCGTCTGGATGACCCGGGCGACCAGGCCGCCGTCATTCACGCCTCCAAAGTGGTGTACCGGCTCTACACCGATATGTTTCGTGGCTTGCCGCGTAACGGGGAGAATCTGCATGCGCCTGTCTGAAGCTCGCGTCGTGTTGACCGGTGCCAGCGGCGGCATCGGCCTGGCCATTGCCACCGCACTGTGCGCCAGTGGTGCCCAGGTGCTGGCCGTGGCTCGGCATCGGGAACCGTTGGTGCCGCTGCTTGAGCGTTATCCCGGTAACCTGAGTTGGGTCCGTGCGGACCTGACGTTGCTCTCCGACCGCCGTCAGGTGTTGGCGCAGGCCCAGGGCACCGGTGGCATCAACCTGCTGATCAATGCCGCCGGGGTCAATCATTTCGCCATGCTCGAACAGCTGGACGACAGCGAGATCAATTCGATGCTCGCGGTGAACATCAGTGCGCCCATGTGCCTGACAAAACTTTTGTTGCCGCAGCTAAAGCAAGCCGCCAGTGCCATGGTGGTAAACGTCGGTTCGACCTATGGCTCCATCGGCTACCCCGGCTACGCCAGTTACTGCGCCACCAAGTTTGCCCTGCGCGGGTTCTCTGAGGCCCTGCGCCGGGAGCTGGCCGACACTCGGGTCAGTGTGCTTTACGTCGCCCCGCGAGCGACCCGTACCAGCATGAACAGCCCGGCGGCCCAGGCGCTGAATGATGCGCTCAAGACCAATGTCGACGATCCGCAAGCCGTGGCGGCCGCAGTGATTCACGCCATTGCCGGTGACCGTCGCGACTTGTACCTGGGCTGGCCCGAACGTTTTTTTGTACGCCTGAACAGCTTTTTGCCCCATCTGGTGGACCGTGGGTTGCGCAAACAATTGCCCCTGATCCGCCGCCTGAGCCAGAAACCCGACCAGGAGAATGTCAAACCATGAGAAAGATCATCGCTTGCCTACTGCTTGGCGCAATGAGCCAGAGCGTCTGGGCGCTGGACCCCGCCGACCAGCAGCGCCTCAACGGTATCCAGCAAAGCTGGGCGCACATTCAATACGAGTTGCCCGAGGGGCAACGGACCGCGGCTTTTGAAAAGCTGGCCGCTCAGGCTTCGAGTTTCAAGCAGGAGCGCCAAACGGTGGCTGAGGCCTGGATCTGGTCTGGCATCGTCACCAGTAGCTGGGCGGGCGCACAGGGTGGGCTGGGTGCGCTGAGCAAGGTCAAGGATGCGAAAGCCGATCTGGAAACAGCCTTGACTCTGGACCCCAAGGCCCTGCAAGGCTCAGCCTATACCAGTCTGGGGGCCCTCTATGACCGCGTACCGGGCTGGCCCATCGGTTTCGGCGATTCGGACAAGGCCGAACAGTTGCTCAAGCTGGCATTGCAAATGAACCCCAACGGCATCGACAGCCTGTACTTCTGGGGCGATCACCTCTACCGTCAGAAGCGTTATGTTGAAGCCAGGGCAGCGCTGCAAAAAGCCTTGCAGGCTGCGCCTCGTCCTGGCCGCGAGAGCGCTGACGCCGGGCGCCGCAAGGAGATCGAGACGCTGTTGGTGGATGTGAACAAGAAACTCGGCTGACAGGAGACCCTGTGCGCTTATTACTCATAGAGGATGACGTGGCGCTCGGCGAGGGTATTCATCAGGCCCTCAGCCGGGAAGGTTATACCGTCGACTGGTTGCAGGACGGCAACAGCGCCTTGCACTCGCTGCGCAGTGAAATCTTCGATCTGGCGGTGCTCGACCTTGGCCTGCCACGCATGGACGGTCTCGAAGTGCTCAGGCGCTTGCGTGACAGCGGTTCCAATCTGCCGGTGTTGATCCTGACCGCGCGCGATGCCACCGAAGACCGTATCGCCGGTCTGGATGCCGGCGCCGACGACTACCTGATCAAGCCTTTCGACCTGGCAGAATTGAAGGCGCGCATACGTGCGTTGCTTCGTCGCAGTGCCGGGCGTGGACAATCGCTGATCGAGCACGCAGGTATCAGCCTGAACCCCGGCACCCAGCAAGTCAGCTACAAAGGCGAGCCAGTGGCCCTGACACCTAAGGAGTACCAGTTGCTCCACGAACTGCTCTCGCCACCGGGTCGGGTAATGACTCGCGATCATTTGATGCAGTTGCTGTACGGCTGGAACGAGGAGGCCGAAAGCAACACCCTGGAAGTGCACATCCATCACCTGCGCAAGAAGTTCTCCACCGATCTGATCCGCACCGTCCGTGGTATCGGCTACTTGGTGGAGGAGCGTCGATGAGCTCTATCCGGCGTCGGACCCTGGTCCTGATCATCGGCCTGATGCTCGCTGGCCTGGCCGTGATCAGTGTGTTGAATCTGCACGACAGCAACCACGAAATCGCCGAAGTCTATGATGCCCATCTGGCCCAGAACGCTCGCCTGCTACAAGGCGTCATGCGTATGCCCATGGTGAGCAAGGAACATGCGGATCTGTACAAGGCTTTCAACCAGGCCCTGAACGAGGCGACGCCCGGGGGCGAGGGGCATCCGTATGAAACGAAAATTGCGTTTCAGGTCTGGAACGCCAGGAACGAAGTGCTGGTACATACGGCCAGTTCTCCGTCCTTCAGCACACCCGCGGTCACACCAGGTTTCAGCGATGTAGTCGACCTGAACAACCGGCATTGGCGTGCCTTCCTGCTTGTAGACAAGGAGAACAACCTGCGCATCTGGGTGGGCGAACGGGACGACGTGCGAATGGACTTGGTGGACCGCATCGTACGCCACACACTGTGGCCCAATATCCTGGGGAGCTTGTTGCTGGCCGCCATGATCTGGCTGGCCATCGGCTGGGGACTCAAGCCACTGGTCAATATGGCTGCAACGCTGCGGGCCCGGCATCCCGGTTCACTCGAACCCTTGCAATTGACGCCGCTACCCACTGAGCTTGAGCCCATGCAGGCCGCCCTCAATCGTATGCTCGCGCAAATTCAGGACGTCATGGGGCGCGAGCGACGCTTTATCGCCGACGCCGCCCACGAAATGCGTACACCACTGGCCGTGCTCAGGATCCACGCTGAAAACCTGATGGCGGCGGGGAGTGAAGCGGATCGTCGCGCATCGCTCGAATTCTTGATTGCCGGCGTGGACCGTACCAGCCGACTGGTTAACCAATTGCTGACGATGGCTCGTATAGAGCCTACAGCAGGGACTAAAGCGCCTGTGCCTATTGATCTGGCCAGCACCGTTCGCGAAAGCCTGGTTCAGTTGACGCCCTGGCTACTGAGCAAGGGGCTCGAGCTGGTTTTTGATGTCAGGGACGACATCAGTCTTGCCAGAGTCGACCCCGCTGCGATCGATATTGCCTTGAACAACCTGGTGACCAATGCGGCGAATTTCTCTCCCCGGCACGGAGTGATCACCGTCAGGCTCGTAGAAAAGGAAAATAGCTACGAACTGACTGTCGAAGATGAGGGGCCGGGCATCAATGAGCAGGATCGTGAACGGCTTTTCGAGCGTTTCTACAGCAGCGGAAATCATCAGGGTGCAGGGTTGGGGCTGACTATCGTCAAGGCCATTGCCGATCGCTTTGGCGGGCAGATCAAACTGGAGAATCGCAGCCCTGGAGGGTTACGCGCTACGTTAGAAATTCGTCGCTCTTGACGTTGTTCCTGGTGTTGTCTGGCGCAACCGAAAAATCACTTCGGCAAACCCCAGGCGTTGGCTCAGGCAAGGCGTTATACCGGGCGTCCGTTCAAGCCGGCCGCACCGCCAGGATTTGCTCGATCAGCCACGCCAGCGCCGGCTCATGTTGGCGTTGCGCCAGATACACCAGTTCGAGGTGGAACGAGCCGACGTCGAATGGCAGTTCGAACACCTGTAGCGGTAGCAACTGCGCGAATTGATTGGCCAATTGGGTCGGCAGGACGACGCTCAAGTCGGAATGGGCGACCAGGTGCGCCGCCTGCAGGTAGTTGGGCGTGGTGTAGACGATTTTACGCGACAGGCCTTGCTTGCCCAGCCATTGGTCGACCATGCCGCGCGACTGGCCGCCACTCACCCAGAGATGACGCAGCCCCAGAAAGTCATCCAGTGTGAGTGTGTCGTGTGCCAGCGGATGCTGCTTGCGCACGGCCAGCCGCAGGGTTTCGCTGTGCCAGGCCCGGCGGGTGAAACGCGCTGGCACTTCTTCGAAGCGTCCCAGAACCATGTCCAGTTCACCCCGATCCAGCAGCTCGGCAGGAAGGCTGGGGGCCAGGTGAGCAACGTCGATACGCAGGTTTGGCGCCAGCTCTCCCAGGCGTGCCAGCAAGGGCGGCATGCACAGCTGCTCGACAAAGTCGGTCAGGGCGATGCGCACCTGCTGCTGGCTCAGGCGTGGGTCGAAGGTTTCCCCGGCATTGAGTGTCTGTTCGATCTGTTGCAAGGCCGCGCGAATCGGCCCTTCAAGCGCCAGCGCCCGGGAGGTGGGTTGCATGTGACGGCCAACCCGCACCAGCAAGGGGTCGTCGAACAATGAACGCAGGCGGGCGAGGGCATTGCTGACCGTGGGCTGGCTGAGGGCCAGGCGCTCGGCCGCTCGCGATACGTTCTGTTCGCGCAGCAGCATATCGAGCACCCGGAGCAAATTCAGATCGAAGCTTTTTAAATTCAAATTACAAATACCAGGCATATGAAAATGAAATTTCAAAAATAGTAGGCGCCTGCTTAGGGTGACGGCAATCTTTTCCACTGCGCCAACCCATGAGGCCGACATGAATTATCAAGCTCCCCTGCGCGACATGCGTTTTGTGCTGCACGAACTGTTCGATGTCAGCGGCCATTGCGAGCGTTTGAACAATGGGCTGGACCGGGAAACCATCGACGGCGTCCTCGAAGAAGCCGCCCGCTTCGCCGCCGAAGTGGTCGCTCCGCTGAACCGCAACAGTGACGAGCAGGGTTGTCAGTTGATCGACGGCCACGTCACAACGCCCCAGGGATTTCGCGACGCCTACCGGCAGTACGTTGAAAACGGCTGGGCGAGCATGACCGGACCGCTGGAGTTCGCCGGCCAGGGTTTCCCGCAGCTGATTTCAGCCAGCTTCCACGAAATGCTGATGGCCGCCTCATTGTCGTTTCGCATTTATTCCGGCCTCACCGAAGGCGCGGTACTGGCTCTGCATCGCCATGGCAGCGAGGCGCTCAAACAGGCTTACCTGGAGAAAATGGTCAGCGGTGAATGGTCCGGTACCATGTGCCTCACCGAGCCCCAGGCCGGTACCGACCTTGCCCTGCTGCGAACCCGTGCCCAACCTCAAGCCGACGGCAGCTATCAGGTCAGCGGCAGCAAGATTTTCATCAGTGGTGGCGAGCAGGACCTGACCGCCAACATCGTTCATTTGGTCCTTGCCCGTTTGCCGGATGCACCGGCCGGGGTGAAGGGCATCAGCCTGATCCTGGTTCCCAAGTTCATTGCCGCTGCCGATGGAACTCCGGGGCCGCGCAATTCGCTGAGCTGTGGCGCACTGGAACACAAGATGGGCATCAAGGGCGCGTCCACCTGCGTGATGAACTTCGACGGCGCACAAGGCTGGTTGATCGGTGAAGCGAATCAGGGGCTGGCCTGTATGTTCACCATGATGAACGATGCACGCTTCCAGGTTGGCTTGCAGGGACTGGGCATCGCCGAGGCCGCCTTCCAGGGTGGCCTCGCTTATGCCCGTGAGCGCCTGCAATCGCGGGCCATCAGCGGCCCGGTGGCGCCGGACAAGAGCGCCGACCCGATCATCGTGCACCCCGATGTTCGGCGCATGCTGCTGACGCAAAAAACCTTGAGCGAAGGCTGCCGCTTGCTCGCGGCCTACACCGCACTGCAACTGGACCTCGAACACGGCGACCCACAACCCGAGGCTCGCCAGAAGGCGAGTCGTCGGGCAGCGCTGCTGATTCCGATCGTCAAGGCCTTCTTTACCGACGTCGGCCAGGAAGTCGCCAGCCTGGGCGTTCAGTTGTACGGCGGCCACGGTTACATCCGCGAGTGGGGCATGGAGCAGTTGATGCGTGACAGCCGCATCACTCAGCTATACGAAGGTACCAACGGTATCCAGGCGCTGGATCTGCTGCGGCGCAAGGTGCTGGGCGACGGCGCAACGGAACTGGGCGCCTTGATCGATGAGCTGGCCGTGCATGTCGACGCGGCCGGCTCGCAAGCAGCGCTGAGGCAAATGGCCGAGGCAATGCAGCAGCGTCTCGCCGAGTGGCGTGAACTGGGTACCGAGGTGGTCGAGGCGTGTCGGCGTGATGTGCAGGAAATCGGCGCCATGTCGGTGGACTTCCTGGCGTACAGCGCTTACGTGCTGGTGGGCGGACTGTGGTTGCAGGCGGCTGTGCGTGCCCAAGCGGCACTGGATGCTGGTACCGACGAACCCGGGTTCTATCGGGCCAAGCTGCAAGCGGCGGATTTTTACTGGCGCCGGGTGCTGCCCCGTGCCAGTGGCCACCGCGAAAGCCTGCGGGGCGGAGCCCATTGTCTGATGGCCATGGACGAGGCCGATTTCGCCTTTTGATGGCAGCACAGTGCGGCGGTAACCGAGAGACCCCGGTTACCGCCGCACTGCATGCACCGTCTATGTTCAGGCTTGCGCGGCGCTGACCTTGCCAGTGATCGTGGCATTCTTGCGGACCGCTTGATACAGCAGGCTGGACACCATGAACCCGACAATGGCCAATACGCTCATCAACGAGAACACGTAGTTGTAGCCCTGCTGACCCGGGAAGTGATCAAGGATGGCGCCATAGATGACGTAGGCGAACATGCCGGGCGCATAGCCGATCAGGCAACCGATCCCGAAGGCTGAACCGGTGATGTGCTGGGGAATGCCGACTTCACCCATGGGTGCCCAGAACACGCCGCGCATGGAAAAGACAATCAGCGCGAAGGAGAGGGTGGCCGCCATGCCTGCGTAGATGAAATCCGGGCTTTTCGGGATGAGCATGATGACACCCATCAGCGGCAACAACGCCAGGAATGCCCACTTCAGATAGCGGCTGGAACTCTTGAACTGTTTGTCGGCAATGAAGCCACCGGCAGGGCCGCCCAGGATCTTGAGGAAGTACTGGTTGATGATGCCGTAGGCGCCCACCAGGGCCACCGGCAGCTCGTACATTTCCTTGAGGTAGGGAATGAAATAGGTCAGGCCGCAGTACACGATATAGACCATGAACACGTTGAGGCTGACCAGCCAGATGCCCGGCACCTTGATGGCCTCGAACAGGTTCGACAACCCGTTCTTCGGCTTGACGGTCGACTGGGTATTGCCGCTCTTGAGCAGCAGCCAGGTCAGGGTACCGGCAAGAATGTCGATGACCGAGTAGAACAGGATCGCCGATTTCAGACCGTTCTCACCGGAGCCCATGGCGACAAAGACGCCCAGCGCAGAGAAGGCGACCAGGGTATCGATGACGCCACGCCCGCCTTCGAGCAGGCCGAACAGGCGACCCTGTTCCTTATCGTCACCCAGGTTGCGGATGGCTTTGAGCAGCGAAGGCCAAAAGAGGCAGTCGGCACACACTGCCAGCAGGCAGAACACCACCAGCAGATTGCTGAAGGGCGGGAAGGTCGCCAGGTAAAGTCCGAGGCCGCCGGTACCGATCAAGCCAAGGGGGATCAGCTTGCGCGTGTCGTACCGGTCGGCAAGCATGCCGCCCACCACGAAGAGCGCGGTGGCGATGATGGCGTTGGCGCTCAGCAGCACGCCGATTTCAGTGTGGGACAGCCCCATGAATTCTTGCATGGGGATGTAGAAGGCGTCTTTGAGATTCGCCAGCTTGTAGATGGTGCCGCCACCGAGGATGAGAATCAGGAATCTGAGCCATTTGGCCTTGTCTTGGGATGTCATTATTGTTCTCCAGGCGTTATTGGGTAGGCAGTGCCGGTCGGCACGTCAGGTTCAGGCGTTAGCGCAATGGGCCAGGGTCAACTCGGCCAGGGTGCGGAACTCGGCCAGAAGACCTCGTACGTAGGCGACCTGGTTGTTTGCCCAACGGTGCTCATCGGCCAGCATTCGCTCCAGCGAGAAGCCTTCCGGCAGCGCTGTTTCACTCATTTCCCGGTACGCAATGAACGGGTCGGCGGCTTCGTCGAGCTGGCGGAACGCCGGGGCGACGTAGTGGTTTTCCTGCTCCAGAATGAAGGCGATCACTTGCGGGGATGATTCGCCGAGCATCAGCAATTCGAACAACATGCGTGCGTTGGGCAGGTCGTCTTCGTCACAGCCTTGCAGCACGCCGTAATGCCCGAAGCCGTTTTGTTCAGGCACGATGCGCACACCCTTGAGGTGGGTCTGGCGTATGTGCGGCGCCAGGGTGCGCAGTGCCGCCAGGGGCTGCTCGCAGGCATTGATCATGTTGCCGAAGTCGAACAGCGCGTGCAGGCGAGGGTGGTTCAGCCGGTTCAGCAGTTGCGCGATTTCGGCGCTCTTGAGTTCTTCATGCTGTTCGAAGTCGAAGAACAGGTTGTGCTCGTCTGCCTGTTGCGCGAGGTAGTGCAGGTCTGACTCGATCACGTCCATGACCCGGGACAGCGCCCCTTCGTAGCGTGAGTAGACACGGATGTTGCGGGTGCCCAGCGTCTTGGCAATGGCGATCACTTGATCGACATCTTTTTTCAGCGTGCTGCTGATTTCCAGATGCACATCCAGCCCCAGCGCATTGGCCTTGGCAGCGAACGCCTGAAGCTGCGCGACTGTCATTTGACTGAGGCTGTTTTCCTCACCGTCGAGCAGGTGCAGGCTCAGGCCCTGCAGTTCGTGGCGATAGGCAAAATCCAGCAGGTCGCCAGGGGTGACACGGCCGTGGGTCAGGTTGGTCAGCAAGGGGTACGCATGGGCAAACAGGCGCAACTGTGCCAGTCGGTCGAGCAACCGGTGGGCCAGTGCCTCAGTCAGTACGGGGGGGGGTCCGGCCTCGACAGCCTTATGGCTGAGCAAGGCGTTGAATCGTTCCTGGATCTTATTGTTCATTCGAGTCGTTCCTGGTTCAGACACCGGGTCTACCGGCGCAGCCTTTATCGCGCCAGTCAGGAACTCTCGATAGATCCATTATCAGTTAAATCATAAGACCACTTGCCTTGGGTCAAGTGGCCGGTTGCAGGTAGCCCATTTTGTCCAAGGCCTGGGCCAGTGCTTCGACGCGCGCCTGGGCCTGGTCCTCGGGGGTGCTGGCAAAGCCGATCAACAGCGCGGGTGGCAAGACATGTTCGACGCAGTAGTCACTCAGGGGATAGGTATGAATGTCATGCTGGCCGAGTTCCCTGGCCAGGGCATCGTCATCGAGATGCGCGGGTAACCAGGCGATCAGGTGCATGCCGGCTTCCACTGGCGTGATCCTGAAGAAAGAGCCCAACCGTTTCTGCAGTTGTTCGACCAGTGCCTGCTGGCGAGCCTGGTACAGGGCGCGCATTCGGCGAATATGGCCGAGAAAGTGGCCTTCGCGCATGAAATCCGCCGTGGCGGCCTGTAGCAGCGTGGGCGGGCTGCGATCCATGACCGCCCGCAGGGTGCAGAAGGGTTCGATCAAGGCGTTCGGCAGTATCACGTAACCCAGTCGCAGCGAGGGGAAGAGCACTTTGCTGAAGGTTCCGGCGTAGATGACCCGGGCCCATTGGTCCATGGCATAGAGTGCCGGCAGGGGACGACCGTTGTAGCGAAATTCACTGTCGCAGTCGTCCTCGATGATCCAGCTTTGATTCTGGGCGGCCCAGTCGATGAGTTCCTGGCGTCGCCCATAACTCATGGTGACGCCCAAGGGATGCTGACGGGAAGGTGTGGTAAACACCAGGCGGGCGTCAGGACACAAAGCCAGGCCTTGCCGGACATCGATCCCCTGTTCGTCGATACGCAACGGCACGACCTGACCACCTTGGGCCTGGAGCGCAATTCGCGCCGCGATATGCCCCGGATCTTCCATCCAGAAACTGTCCTGCGGATTGAGCAACAGCATGCCCAGCAGGTTGAAGGCTTGCTGGGCGCCGGACACGATGACCACCTGATCGGCAGTGCAATCGATGCCACGGGCATCGAAGACGTACTCGGCAATCGCCTCGCGCAGGGCCAGCAATCCCTGCAGTTCGCCATAACCGAGCATGGCCTTGGTCGGCTTGTGCAGGTGGCGGTTCAACAGCCGCTTCCAGACCGATTGCGGGAATGCATCGTAGGCGCTGTGGCTGGGCAGGAACGAGGTCGGGCTGCCGGTCGCCCAGTCGGCATAGGAAACGCCGCGAAAATGATCGCTGCGCAATGACAGCATGGATTGGCTCAGGTCGGACAGGCGAGGGGGCTGGCGCTTGTGTTCATCGTCTTCAATACCGCGGCTTTCCCATTCATGGCCGACATAGGTCCCGGCCCCGGTCCTCGACGTCAGAAAACCTTCGGCAATCAGTTGATCGAACGCATTGAGAATGCTGATTCGCGACAACTGCAGTTCCTTGCTCAGGGTCCGGGTGGAGGGCAGGCGCACGCCTCCCTGAATCCTGCCACTGAGGATCTGTTTGCGAATCTGCAAGTAGAGTTGGCGGTACAAGGGGATGGAACTGGCACGGTCCAGCTCGATACCTGACAACAGCAAACCTGCGGAGGATTTCATTTTTGGTTCGTCTGGATGAAGTGTGGTTTGACCTGAATTGCCGTCAGGCACCCGGGGGCGAAAGGGTATCGAGGGGGGCTGGATAAGTCATCCACCACAGCGTCAGCGTCTCAATAATATGGCTGCCGAGTACGGCATTGCACTAACGCTTCTGTCGACCGCCCATGAAATTGAGACGATCGTTCTGAGTTGCATATAGGAATGATATGTATTTACTTACAAAAGATGATCGTTATTATTCGCGCGATAATTCAAACAAAGGTGTCCATGGTGGCTCGATCGCGCATTTACCCAGCCTCTCTGTCGTTGCTGGGTGTTCTGGTTGTACCTGAATTACAGGCAGAAACGGAGTCTGCTCTAACCCTACCGGCAACCGCTGTGAACAGTGAGTACAGCGAGCAGAGCTACATGTCGACCGAGAGCAGGAGCGCGCTGAAGATCGACGCCCCTCTGCGAGATATCCCGCAAACCGTCAATGTGATTCCCCAGAGCGTCATCAAGGATCAGGGGGCGCGGTCGATGGAGGACGTGCTGAAGAACGTCCCTGGTATTGGCCTGTCCAATGGTGACGGTCAGCGCGATCAGGTCACCATCCGTGGTTTCAGTGCCATTGGCGACATGTATGTCGACGGCATTCGCGACGATGCGCTGTACTTCCGGGATCTGTCCAACGTCGAGCGGGTGGAAGTGATCAAGGGGCCGGCTGCGGTGCTCTATGGCCGAGGCTCTTCGGGGGGGCTGATCAACAGCATTAGCAAGACACCCAACTTCGCACCCAAGCAGGAGGTCGGCGTCAGTGTCGACAGCGAGGGCGAAAAACGCACTCAGTTCGATGCCGGTTGGGCCGATCAGCAGCAGGGCAATAAAGCCTTTCGTGTGACAGGCGCGCTGGAGAACAGTGACACCTACCGGGATGACGGCTACATCGACCGCAAGGCCATCGCGCCTTCGGCCTACTTCAAGCTCTCGGATGATCTGGAACTGGACCTGGGTGCTACCTATCTGTATGACAAGCGCCTGATTGACTTCGGCATCCCGGCACGAGGCGACCGCCCGGTCGATGTGGACCGCGACAAGCGCTTCGGTGCCGCCGACCCGGATGATGACTACACCCGCAGCGAAGTGTTCTCGTTCACGGCGGGTGTCGACTACCGGATCAACGACGATTTCAGCCTGAGCAATACCAGTCGTTACTACCACTACGACCTGGATCGCAACAACACACTCGCTGACTCCAGCCCGACACGTTTCGTCACTGCTCCCAATGGTGAACTGCTGGTAAAACTCAACCGCGGCAACGTGCAGCGCAAGGAGGACGGGTGGTTCAACCAGACCGAACTCAAGCAGCGCGCCGTGCTTGCCGGGATGAACCATAACCTGCTCTATGGTGTGGAGTTGGGGCGCCAGGTGAAGGACCAGTCCGTATTCAGCCAATCCAATGTGGCCCGGGTGCCGGTGTACCGCGATGCCTTGGTCGACGTGCCGTTCCAGGCCAACCGGCAAACCGCCAAGGGTACCAACACCCAGGACACCGCCGGCTTCTACGTACAGGACCTGATCGAACTGGCGCCACAGTGGAAGGCACTGCTGGGTGTGCGTTACGACGTGTTCGACCAGGAGTACGCCGATGACCTGACGCACAGCGAGCTGTCCCGCACCGATACGACCTGGAGCCCGCGAGTCGGTCTGGTCTACCAGCCTGATCAAGTGCAGTCCTATTACGTCTCGGTGAGCCGCTCCTACCAACCCTCCGCCGAGATGTTCGCCCTGAGCACGACGAACCAGGATCTTGAACCAGAGGAAACCACCAACTTCGAGATCGGCGGCAAGTGGGACCTGCTCGACAATCGCCTGGCGTTGACCGCGGCGCTGTTCCGTCTGGAACGCACCAATATGAAAACCAGCGATCCGGCGAACCCGACCAAACTGGTGCTTGCGGGTGAGCAGCGCACCGACGGTCTTGAGCTGACCGCCAGCGGGCAGTTGAGTGACAAATGGCAGGTCTATGCCGGTTACGCCTTTCTGGATGCCGAAATCACCAAGTCCAACAGCTTTACCAACGGGGTCGCCAACGAAGGGCAGGTGCCCACTCTGACGCCGCGCCACAGCGCCAACCTGTGGTTGGTGCGTTCACTGACGCAAACCTGGCGTGTGGGCATGGGGGCCAACTATGTCGATGATCGCTATACCGCGCTGGATAACAATGTGGTCATGCCGGCTTACACAACCGTGGACGCCGCGCTGCTGTACAACGAGCCGAAATGGGACATGGCCCTGCGTCTGCGCAACGTTTTCGACAAGGACTATTACGCTTCGGCGCATGGCTCAGTGGATCTGATCACACCCGGTGCCCCACGGACGCTGGAGCTGAGCACCAACTATCGCTTCTGAGTACAGACCTGAAGAACGGGCGCCCGGCATTGTCGGGCGTTTGTTTGAGGGGATTGTCTCCTGAAGCGATAGCCGGTTCCTCAGGGCGATCCGGTTAATGCGCATGAGGGCGTTCACAGGGGGGCTTTCAAAAAGCGCTGTTCATGATCAGGGTCCGGCAACAGGCATGTGTCGTATTTCCCGAAGAGCCGATAACGATTAAGCGCAATGCGGTCGTATGCCCAATCCAGAAGCGTGCGAGGAAAGATGCGCAACAGAAGCACGGGGTGCCAGCGTGCGGGCAACTGGGCAATGACTTCGAAATATGCTTGCGAACGCTCCCAGTAGTGTCGGTCGCGGATCACCGCCATGGTGTGGAACTGATCCACGGGCAAACCTGCCCATGCGAGCAGCGCCTGCCCCTCGGGTGACTGAACCGCCGCCAACCGCACGCGCCGCTGGCGGTCATGGCGAATCAAGAATCTCACCCAGCCATTGCATAGCTTGCAGACACCGTCGAACAAGACCACCGTCTCTCCTGGTTTGAGCAACGGCGCAGGTGAGGGGCGGGTTTGCGAGGCTGGCATAAGCGTGGGTCCAAGGGATCTCGGTTAAACCGGCGCTAGCAACACCTTGGGTGCTGCTAGCGAGGCTTGAGGCTGCACATTTCTGTCAGCCGGGGGGACAGGCTACATCGATCAGCTGCTGGTGTGATTGGTAGTCTTGGCTTTGCTTTCAGCGACAGCGGCTTCAGCCTTCTGTTTCTGTGCAACCAGGAAGGCCTCCATCGAGACTTTCCGGGCCGACTCCATGCGATTGAACGTCTTGTCACCACCACCTGTGGCCATCGCCAGAGAAGAAGCGGTCAGAGCGGCGATTACGAAAAGGGCTTTCATGGATTTCATTTGGGTATCCTCAAGTGACATTTTACGAACTGCTAAAAATGGGTTTTTTGGCTAAAGCTGAACTTCCTTGTCTCACCATCCAGCCAGGGCGGCGTTTCCTGGTGACCAGGTGCCTTGGTCCCTACGTGCTTCGGTGTCTCTGCTTTTTGCCCAGGTAGTGAGCAGTACCATCGCTCCGAAACCACCGACGATGAGTACCGGATAGGCTGCCAGCAACTCCACCAGCGAATACTTCCAGGCCAGCGGACGACCAACACCCAGCATGGCGGCATAGAACCACGACACGCCAGAGAGGGCGCCGGAGAACAGCGCCAGCATGCGCAAGCTGAAGGAGAGTTTGAGTAACGAACCGGCTTTTTTCAGCGCCGGCAATACCGCGCTATGCAACAGGAAACCGTTAAAGGTCAACAGCACAACTATGCCGATTTTGGCTTGCAATTTTGGATTGAGGAAATATTCCATCCCCTTGCCGGCATAATCGATCCCGACAATACCAATGCCCGTAATCCAGAGCGCTACAAGTGCAAGCACTACGGTTTTTTGAAGGCTTTCCATGTGCGCGTCATCGTGGTGGCCTGACGCATCTCCCTTCAGGAGTTGCTTGACCATTGCAATGTCGCTGGTCAATACCAGCCCGATTGCTACGCAGCAGGCGATAAGATGAAAATATACAACGCCTAAACGCACATATTCCACGGTGGACGAAGAGAACATACTAAGTTCCATGGTGACCTCTTGGTTTCAATAGTGAATCAACTTGGCTCTATGCACGGCTTGATTGGAACTTACCGTTGCTGACTGCCATTTAGATCCAGCAATTGTTATCAATTAATCTTGCGACATTAAGCCACCAAGATAAAAGTGAGTTTCTCGAATGAACGTCTAGTCATTCGATCATGTCCATTTTCAGGTAACAAAAAACCTCAATCGCACTGAGTGCATGGGAGGTTTAACTTCCGCTTCTGGGGGGGCGGTGAGGCCCGGAATCCGATCGACGAGCGGATCAGGCAATGCTGGTGGGGCTGGCAGGGCTTGCACCCCATTCGAGGAAACGGATCTTGTGAAGCTCACCCTGGCTGTCCAGGTAGACCACAGTCACTGGTACTACGCCGGTCTTGTCGGATGTATCGGTGCGCTGCAGTACCTGTTTCACATCGATGTCCATACCGTAGTGATAATCGACGGCTGAAACATGCGCGCCGGGTTCTTGCAGGTTGTTCTGGTCAAAGACACTGGGTGCGAGACTGGAAATCACGGCACTGACAATTGTGGCCATGCTCATAAGGCTATACCTCCACTGAAGTTCGCTTGACGGGGACCTAATGTGACACGTTGAGTAAGTGAAGTTCACCTTGCCGCGACGAACGTGCCTGCCTGAAAAGCCTGTAGTGGCTGCAAACTCCCGGCAATTCCCCACGCTTGACGCCTCTCGACCATTCGTCCTTTTAACCCCGTATTTGTTGACCAAAGTCCGTTTTTTAACGATGTCATAACATGTCATGATGGATTTTCATGCTGGGTGAATCAGTGATTTGCTGCCTGATGCCAAAGGCAAAAAAGCCCGCTCAATGGCAGGCTTCGTAATCGGCTTTTCCTATAGAGCGTCGCCAAAACCCTTACGGAATTCGTCTTCAAGCTTCTGACAAGTTTCTACGATTATGCTTTTCCCGACTGCAGGGCCGGAGTAGCTGTTTACTTCCTGGCGGCATAGTTCGACGGCATCTCGGGCCTGCATCATTTCCTTGTCTTGCGACCTGTTACTGACAGAAGAGCCGAAAGCCAGGTACAAGGTGATGGCGATAATGGTTCCGATCAGGACCTTGCTGACAGGGCCCATTCTCTTTTCTGACGGTAGTGGCCGCCCAGGCGGGATTTGTATTTTCTGCCTGAGGTCGGATTGGCAGTGCTTGCATAGAATGGCTTCAGCCATGATGACTTCCGCGCAATATGGGCAACTCATTTTTCCAGCCTCCACAGATGAAACTCCTTTTTCAAAACAGGATTCTATCATTGGGACTAGGGGCGTTGAGGGACGCGTCGCTGTTTTCCACTGAATGAATTTGTGGGGGCGCAATGTGACGCCACGCTAAATCGCCCCTACGGTGTCTGGCAAAACAGAGTCCGATATTGAATGAGTGCTTCTGGCCGATGGCTGCCCGTTGTCCGGATGCAAGATGGTCAACAGGCACTAAAGGCTATCGGCTGAAACGTTCGGCCAGGCTGTGCAGATAATCGGCCATGACTTCCAGATCCTGGCTGATCGCCGCGCCTTGCTTGGCCTGCCCGGCACTGTGGTCGCACAGTTGGGCAATCCGGGTGATCTGCTGATTGATATCTTCAGCCACGTGACTTTGTTCTTCAGACGCCGAGGCCATCTGCTGGCTCATGCCGGTTATCCGGGTGACGGCCTGGCTGATGCCGACCAACGCCGACTGCACCGCCTCGACACTTTGCATGCTTTCGCGGGAAATCTGCTCGCCACGATTGGCCGTTGATACGGCGCGATCGGCACCGGCATACAGTGAAGCGATGATGCCGTGGATCTGTTCGGTGGAGGTGCGGGTGCGTTGTGCAAGGGAACGCACCTCGTCGGCAACCACGGCAAAACCGCGACCTTGCTCACCTGCCCGGGCCGCCTCGATGGCCGCATTGAGCGCCAGCAGGTTGGTCTGTTCGGCAATGGAGGTGATGACATCCACGACACTGCCGATCGATTGCGTTTCGCTCGCCAATGCATCGACCGCCTGGCCAATCTCGTTGACCGCCTCATGCATGGTTTTCATGGCGCTCAGGCTTTGCCGGGCCAACTCACTACCGTCACGGGTCAACTGGTCAGCCTCCGACGCGGCATGTGCGGTGCTGATGACGTTCTGCGTGACTTCCTGAATGGTGGCGGCCATCTGTGAAATGGCGGCGGCAGACTGATCGGTTTCACTGCGCTGACGATCAAGCGACTGCGCCTGGGAACCTGAGAGCTCGGATGATTGCGCCGCCTTGGCCTTGACATTGACCCCGGCATCGACGAGCCGGCTCAGGGCTGTCTGCAGGCGCGCTTCCTCACTGACCATGGCCATGTCCAGTTGCCCCTGGGGGCCGTGGTTATCGCTGTAGGTGAGGGCGACCAACGGATCGGAAAAGGCTTTCGGATGCTCGGCCAGGGTACGCTCGATGGCCTTGCGATTTCGGGACTCGATCAGGTACCAGGCAACTCCAAGGCTCGCGATCAGGACCCCTTGTGCCGCGGTTGTCGATAGCCACTGACTACCCAGTAGTGAAACCCCGCCAGCCATCAATAATGGCCACCCCTGTCGCAGTGGCCGGAAAATCCGCGCGCTGCGCGCAATGATCGGCTTGCCGGCCCGCATCCTGGAATAGAGCGCTGATGCCCGGCGGACCTGGTCGCGGCTGGGCACCGAGCGGACCGACTCGTAGCCACTCATGCGTCCGTTTTCATAGATGGGTGTGACATAGGCACTGACCCAATAGAAATCACCATTCTTCGAGCGGTTTTTCACAATACCCATCCAGGGTTTGCCTTGCTTGATGGTGTGCCACATATGCACGAATACCCCGGGTGGCATATCGGGGTGTCGAACCAGGTTATGGGTCTGACCCACCAGTTCGTCGTAGGTGAAACCGCTGATGGCAACAAAGGCGTCGTTGCAGTAAGTGATCCGGCTATCCAGATCGGTCGTGGAGATCAATCGCTGTTCGGTGGGGAAAACTCTTTCATGCTCGGTTACGGGTAAATTCACACGCATACAATGCGACCCCTCGGATTATTATTATGTTGAGCATATAAATCAGAAATGCGCCCAGGCATTGCGCCAGCCGGGCAAGGCGTCAGATCGGGGGATTCAACGCGCGGGCCCGAAGAGAAATTTATGGACGGGGGAGGCTATCGACCATTCATTCGACGACAATTTCTTGTCATTTCATGACAAATCGGCGATATCAATGTGAAATCATGCGCCCTCTATACAGGGCAGGTGCCTGGCATTGCGGGCAAGCCATGGAGAAAGGCGGCAATCTGCTGGCTATTGCACAAATGCACTACAGGAATCCGCGGACCTGTGGTCAGGCGCACCGCCTCGATACCGGGGCGGTAACCCTGATCGAAATTCCACACAAAGTTCAGAAAGGTCAGGAACGCCCGGTCGAGCTTCTCTGGGCAACCGGCTGCAAGGTCAGGGCGAGGGCGCTTGCTGACGCTGCGCATGATCACTCGGGCGAAGCAGGTCAGGCGCGGCGTATCGAGCCAGATGATCAGGTCGGCCCGGGGCAGGCGAAGGTCAAAGGTGCGCCGGGCATAGTTGCCTTCACAAATCCAGGTATCTGCTGCAATCGCGGCGCTGACCCGCGCGCGGAATTGCTCCGCGTCGGGTTCTATCCAGCCGGGCTCCCAGAACAAGGTATCGAGGTGCACCACGGGCAGGCCCAGACGCTTGCCAAGGGCGCGGGCGAGGGTGGATTTGCCGCTACCGGCATTGCCTAGAATTACAATCCGTTGCATGAGTGACGTCCTGTCGCGAAAAAAGCCGGCAATTGTGCAGGGTTTTGACGGCCAGTCAACGGCCGCTTAGGGAGACCTCGATCACCTGACGCCTGGCCGGCTCGTTTCGTGTTTTCAGGCGGATGCGCCCACGCCCTCGGCTTTCTCCTGCGCCGCAACATCATGCAGGGAAATCCTTGAAGTCTCCGGTAATGCCAGCCCGCCCGCCAATGCGAGCAATGCAATCGCAATCAGATAGAACGCTGGCGACAGGTTGCTGCCGGTGGTGCTGATCAGCCACGTTGCGACCAGCGGCGCGGTGCCGCCGAAAAGGGTGTACGCCATGTTGTAGGTGATCGCCGAGGCGGTGTACCGAGTGCGGGTAGGGAAGGTTTCCGAGAGCAAGGCTGCGGTTACCACGCCACACAACACCGCGCCAATCGCCAGGAGCATGACGCCGACGATGGACGCGGCGAACGAGCCGGAGCTGGCCATCAGGAACGATGGATACACGACCAGGATCAACAGCGCGCATGCGGTCATCACCGTGACTCGACGCCCGACCCGGTCCGAATACAGCCCGGCCAGCGGGCAGATCGCCGCAGCGAACAGCAATGCAATCAGTGACACCAGCAACGCTGTTGCGCGACTCAGGCCTCCGGCGACTTGCAGGTAGGTCGCGAAGTAGGTGGTGAACATATAAAACGAAAGTGCCGTGAGTGACACAAAAGCGCCCAGGCAACAGATCGCCGCACCATGGTTGCGCAAGGTTTCCTTGAGTGGAGAATGTGCGACAGCATGTTCCTGAGTCACCGCCTGGAATGCCGGTGTCTCATCGAGCTTCCAGCGCAGGTAAAGACCCACCAGGCCCAAGGGGGCGGCAATCAGGAACGGCAGGCGCCAACCCCAGCTCCCCATTGCTTCGGCCGACAATGATGCCTCGAGCGCGTAGGCCACCACGGCGGCCGCGGCGAAGGCGGAAAATGTCGACACCGGAATGAAGCTGCCGTACCAGGCGCGCTTGTCACTCGGCGCATGTTCCATCAGGTAGGCACAGGCACCTGCGTATTCTCCCCCGGCGGAAAAGCCTTGGGCGCAACGGATCAGGGACAGAAGAATCGGCGCCATGACCCCGATTGCCGCATAAGTGGGCAGCAGGCCGATCAAGGTCGTGGCACCGGCCATCAGCAGGATGGTCATCGCAAGGGTGCGCTTGCGGCCGATCCTGTCGCCCAGCATGCCGAAGAAAATCCCTCCAAGGGGCCGAAACGCAAAG
The DNA here is from genome assembly GCF_058797535.1 of Pseudomonas sp. GW823-FHT02E01. Taxonomy (NCBI): domain Bacteria; kingdom Pseudomonadati; phylum Pseudomonadota; class Gammaproteobacteria; order Pseudomonadales; family Pseudomonadaceae; genus Pseudomonas; species Pseudomonas sp. GW823-FHT02E01. The sequence continues at coordinate 469,039 of NZ_JBXAJS010000003.1, forward strand.
GCCACGGCGAATACCGCAAAGGTCTTGAGCAGCGCGGCACTGGCATCGCCGCTGGGGAAGAATTGCTGGGCGATGGTCGTGGCCAAAAAGCCATACACCGCAAAGTCGAACCACTCGACGAAATTGCCGATGCCGGCAGCCACAATCACTCTTCTCAGTGTTTGTGGGCTGACTTGTTCCGTAGTTGCGTTCGTCATGCTTGACCTCGACAGTTCGTCAGTAAGCTATCGATTATCGTGGCAGGCACTGAGGTGGTTCACTTCAAAAGTGTCACCCACATAGTCAGTACCGACTTCAGGCCATTGCATCAGGCATGATTCGCGCCAGATTGGCCGAGGGAGAGGAAAGGGCGACTTTTTTGCAAATTTGAACAGCGTTGAGGGTATTGTCGGTCGCCGGGATTAGATCAATCAGAAGGGATGAAGATGACATTGACTGTCGAAAGCCTGGTCAGGATCGCAATGACCAATCCGGTAAACGCAGAGATTTCCGCTCGTTTGCCGGAGCTCGGTTTGAACCAGTGCATGCTAACGGCCGGCTGCCTGTTCCAGGCCGTCTGGAATCAACAGGCACAGCGACCGCCAGAGTGGGGCGTGAAGGATTACGACGTCTTTTACTTCGATGATGACCTGTCATGGGAAGCTGAGAATGAGGTCATCGAATCAGGTCAGCGTCTGTTCCAGGACCTCGACGTGAACATTGAGATCAAGAATCAGGCCCGCGTCCACCTGTGGTACCGCCAGCGCTTTGGCGGGGATTATCCAAGGCTTCAGTCGGCTAAAGACGGGATAGATCGCTACCTGATTGCCGGCACCTGCATTGGTCTGGATATCGAAACGGGTGAGGTCTATGCGCCCAACGGCCTGGCCGACACCGAGCACGGGCTACTTCGAATCAACCCAAAGAATCTCAAGCCAGAGCTGTTCGATCAGAAGGCGAGAAGTTATCAGGCTCGCTGGCCCTGGCTCAGGATCGTGGAACAGCAACGTTGAATCGGTTAAATGTCTCAAGCTGATATCATTCAAGAATTACAGGCTGAGTAGAACAACATGAACCGTCAAAAGAAACTAAAGCAACTGTTCAAGGCTAAGGCCAAAAAGGCCAGTGCCAAACTGGCACCGAAGAGCAAGCCTAAATACATTTGTAAAGCGGACCGATTGAAGCTGGCGGCAGAAACCGTTGGCGAGTCAACGATCGCCTCTGAGAGCTGATTCAGGTCGGACCGCGTAGACGTGGTCGACCCCTTCCTTCAAGTCGAAGCCGCTTCGCGGCTTTGAATGACCAGATCCCCCCTCGCTACATTTCTCGAACATTGCCCTGTTTGTCATGTCGGCAGCATGTCGTTTGCGGTCTTGAAAACGGCGCCGTCGGACATCCGACCCAGCCAGGTGCCCGATCCCGAGGCCGAAGGGCCGTTCAATTTGCGACAGGTTACATTTCTGTTAACGACCCTATGATTTCGGTTTTAAATTTTATCTATCTGATTTATAAGGAAATAATCTATTTCCTATGTGTGTTCTTACAGTATTTTCTGTGTATACATAAAAAATACAAATCATTGACGACACCCGAAACCCGTGCGAATCTGAATTCAACAACAAGCCGTAACCGCTGATTTGACTGCCTCGGGAGGTCATTGTGAAAAACGGCAAGAGCACTCTTTATGACGACCTCAAGCGTCAGATCCTCACGATGGAGCTCGATCCTGACGAGGCGCTGGATGAGGTTGCCATCAGCGAACGGTACGGGCTTTCGAGAACCCCGGTACGGGAAGTATTTCGACGTCTTGCCGGTGAGGGGTACATCGATATCAGGGAGAACCGCGGTGCCCGGGTGATTCCCATGAACCACTCGACACTGCGAAATTTTTTCCTGGTGGCTCCCATGGTGTACGCCGCGATAGGTCGCCTGGCCGTTCAGAATTTCAAGGCTCAGCAGCTGGTTGACCTGAAGGAAACGCAACGCCGTTTCCGTGCTGCGACGGTGTCCCGTGATGCCCTGATGATGGTGGTGGAAAACAATCGATTCCACGCAATCATGGGTGAAATGTCGGGCAATCAGTACCTTGAGCCCAGCCTCGAAAGACTGCTGATTGATCACGCACGGATTGGTCATACATTTTTCCGCCCTCGCGATGAGGACATGGAACAACGGCTACAGCTTTCCGCAGAGCACCACGATTCTTTTATTGAAGCCATTGAGCGTCGTGACGAGAGCGCTGTAGTTGACCTGGTCTTTGAGCATTGGGAGCTCTCCCGCGAGAACATGGAAATGTTTATCGCGCCCAATGGAATGAAGGCAGACCTGCCAACTCCATTTAAATAATACCGGTCCTCGCTTAATTGGCATGAGGATCGATACGAGTTGATGTCGCAGAAACGGCGGCATTGAATATCAATCCGGATACGGATTGATAGGCAACAACAACTGAAACAGATGGTGAGCTTATAGCTGTGCACCACGGGCCTCTATTGTTTAGAGACTAATATAAAAAGTATTAACGTAGATCGAGGAACGCCATGAAGAAGATTTGGAAGGCAGTCTGCGCGGTCGCGATGATGGGCATGGTAATGCTGCCTGTTCACGCGGAAGAAAAAACAATCACCATGGGCACGTTGACCTGGGAAGACTTGACCCCCATTACCGGTATTACCAAAAAGGTGCTTGAGGATTCCGGTTATAGCGTAAAAGTCATCGAGTTTTCCGAGTGGGGTATCGCTTATGCCGCTCTGACCAAAGGTGATATCCAGGTACTTGCCTCACAAACCGACTACGCGGCGAATGACTACTGGAACAAAAACAAGAACCGCCTGGAAAAACTATCCCCGGTTTCCTACGGCCTTTACCAGGCGATCGCCGTACCTAAATACGTCGACATCGACTCAATCGAACAACTCAATGACAACGCCGAGAAATTCGGCAACAAGATCATCGGTATCGAACCAGGTTCGGGCTTGATGAATGACGCGAGCAAGGCGGTCAAGGACTACGGCATCAAGTTGCAACTGCTCGAAGGCAGTACCGCTGCCATGACAGCCGCATTGAAATCGGCAGTCGATCGTAAAGAGTGGGTTGCCGTCACTGTGTGGGAGCCTTCATGGATGGCGCAGAAGTTCGACCTGAAGTTCCTCAAGGATCCAAAGGGTGTGTTCCCACCGCCACAAGGTTACTACTGGATTGGCCACAAGGATTTCTCAAAGGAAAACCCACGTGCACGTGAAGTAATGGCCAGCGTATACGTGCCGATTTCAGATATCACGGCAATAAACGGTGAAGTAAAGGACGGCAAGACCATGGAGCAAGCCATTCAAGGCTGGACTGATGGGCACGCTGACCTGTTGAAGCGCTGGGAAAACATAAAGAAATAACGAGCATCTTTTTAAACGCCACTGCCGCCCTTTGATTCATTAGAAAAACCAGAAAAACTGGTTCGACGGGTACGAAAAATGACAACGCCCAACATTGATACCAACGAAGTGCTGATAGATTGCCAGTCAGTCTGGAAAATCTTCGGGAAAGCCGCACCTGCTGCGATGAATGCCGTCGTTCAGCAGGGGCTCACCAAGACTCAGATCCTGCAAAACTACGGCTGCGTGGTCGGGGTCTCGGATGTCAGTCTCCAGGTTCGCCGGGGAGAGATCTTCTGCATCATGGGATTGTCAGGCAGTGGCAAATCTACGCTGATAAGGCTGTTGAACAAACTCATCACACCCAGCGCCGGCAAGATCGTAGTCAAGGGCAAAGAACTCTCGTCGTTGAATGCCGCACAACTGCGTGAGGTGAGGGCACGTCATATCGGGATGGTTTTTCAGAGCGTTGCGTTGCTGCCTAACCGTACGGTTCTGGAGAACACGGCGTTTGGACTGGAAGTACAAGGCGTGGGCAAGGCCGAGCGCTACAAGGTTGCCGAGCAGGCCTTGGCCAAAGTCGGGTTGAGCGACTGGATGTCGCGCTACCCCAGTGAATTGTCCGGGGGCATGCAACAACGGGTAGGGCTTGCCCGGGCAATTACCGCAGACCCGGAAGTGATCCTGATGGATGAGCCTTTCAGTGCGCTCGACCCGTTGATTCGCCGGCAGTTGCAGGATGAGTTCCGCCAACTGACCAAGGAACTGGGCAAGTCTGCTGTATTCATCACTCACGATCTGGACGAAGCGATTCGTATCGGCGACCGGATCGCGATCATGAAGGACGGCGCGATCATTCAGGTGGGAACTGCCGAGGAGATCGTCCTCAACCCCGCGGACGATTACGTCGCGGAATTTGTCGCCGGTATCTCCAGGTTGCATCTGGTCAGGGCAAACTCCGTCATGACGCCCGTGGAGTCATTCAAGGTAGCAAACCCCGGCTGCGACATCGCCCGGCTCATCAAAACCTCAGTCGATGCGGATATCAACGAGCTTATCGGCTTGACGATGAAGTCCGAGCGCGACGCACTCGCTGTGGTTGATAACGGAGTGGTAGTGGGGATCATTACGCCCCGTGATTTGCTGCGTGGCGTCCAAGGTATTCCAAACGAGTTCGCGGTATCGAAGGCCGCCACTGCACTGGAGGCCTCAACATGAGCACGCCTGACTTTTCCAACCAATTCGATTCGGTCGTCGACTCGAGCCTTGAATGGCTAATGGACAATGGAGAGTCCGTGTTCGACACGACCAATGCGTTTTTGAAGGGCGTTTACGAAGGCGTGCAGTGGTGCATCGCCTACCCACCTTACTACGTCATTGCGATAGCCATTGCCCTGATCGGCTGGCGGGCTGTCGGTTTGCGTTTCGCGATCCTCACCGGGCTGGCCTTGTTGTTTTGTGATGTCATTGGTTTATGGCCAGAAACAGTCAGCACGCTTGCCCTGGTGCTGACATCTACCGTGCTTGCCTTGGTGGTGGCGATACCACTGGGCGTGCTGGCGGGGCTCGCGCCTTCATTTGATCGGGTCGTGGATCCGTTCCTGGATCTGATCCAGACCATGCCACCCTACATCTACTTGCTGCCGGCCATTGCGCTGCTGGGCTATGGCACGGCCACGGCACTGTTGGCGACCTTCATTGTTGCTGTGCCACCTGCCATGCGCCTGACCTCCCTGGGGATTCGCATGACGCCAAAAGAGTTCATCGAACTGGGGGACGCCAGCGGCGTCACCGGATGGCAGATGTTCTTCAAGATCCGCCTGCCGTTTGCCATGCCAAGCATCATGGCCGGGGTCAATCAAAGTCTGATGATGGCCTTCGGCATGGTGGTCATTGCCGGCATCGTCGGTTCCGGCGGTCTGGGTGAATCGATCTATGGCGCTGTTCGCACGCTGGACATCGCCAAGTCGATCAACGCAGCCATTGCCATCGTGATTTTGACCATGATTCTGGATCGATTGGCGCAGAGCGCCGCACGTTCCCGGATGGGAGAATCGAAATGAGTTCAGCAGAAATCCATTTTTCACCAGGCGCATTTCTCGCACCCGCCGTCGATTGGCTCAACGCCAATTTGCATGGGCTGTTCAAAGTCATCAGTCAGGTGATCGAGGCGGTGCTGGGCGGCGTTGAGGGTGCATTGCTTGCGCCGCATCCCTATGCCCTGATCGGTGGGGTAGTGGTGTTGGCATTGTTTTTTGCCAACAAGAAAGTGGCCCTGTTTGCCGGGTTGATGTTGGCATTCTGCCTGTTCTCCGGGCTGTGGGTCGCGTCCATGCAGACCATTGCCCTGGTCTCGGTTGCGGTGCTGATTTCGGTATCCATCGCCTTTCCGCTCGGCATTCTGGCAGCACGGGTGAAGCGGGTCGACGAGGCGTTCTTGCCGATCCTCAACATCATGCAAACCGTACCGCCTTGGGTTTACCTGATCCCGGCCGTGATGCTGTTTAGCCTGGGACGGGTGCCCGCGATCATTGCGACCATCGTCTACGGCATTCCACCGATGCTCAGATTGACGACCCTTGCCTTCAAGCAACTGCCCAAGGAGTTCCTTGAACTGGGCCAGGCCATCGGTGCTTCGCCGAGGGCGATACTGTTCAAGATCGAATTGCCGACTGCCGCGCCGACGCTGTTGGTGGGACTGAACCAATGCATCCTCCTGTCGCTGGCAATGGTGGTGTTGGCAGGCCTGGTGGGGGCGGGTGGACTGGGTGCTGAAGTCACCCGAGGCCTCACAAGGATGGAGATGGGGTTGGGCCTGCGTGCCGGCCTGGCGATCGTCGCTGTCGCACTCCTTCTGGATCGGCTGTCTCGCGGCGCGTTGCAGCGTCACTCCCCGCGCAAACTCGTGTAAGAGATTTCCAGAATGAGACGTAGTTTTTTTTGTGTTGATTCCCATGCGTGCGGGAACCCGGTTCGCGTCGTCACGGGTGGCGGGCCATTGCTGCCATCCGTGTCGATGGCGGAGCGACGCGAAATATTCGTTCGCGATCATGACTGGGTACGCACAGCGTTGATGTTTGAGCCGCGAGGGCACGACATCATGTCCGGCGTGATCATCTATCCATCCTCCCGCGAGGATTGCGACTTCGGTGCCCTGTTTATCGAGGTTAGCGGGTGCCTGCCGATGTGCGGGGCGGGCACCATCGGATTATCTACCGTCGTCATCGAAGAAGGCCTGGTCATGCCTCGCGAACCTGGTCGGCTGGCCATCGAGACACCGGCAGGTCGCGTGGATGTCGACTACACCATGAACGGTGAGTATGTTGACTCCATCCGCCTGTTTAACGTCGCCAGTTATCTGCACAGCGCCGATGTGGTGGTGGATGTGCCTGGTGTTGGCGAGCTTGTCGTAGACATTGCCTACGGCGGCAATTTTTATGCGGTGGTCGAGCCGCAGGAAAACTGGCCGGGTTTGAACGGATTGACCACGGCAGACATCGTCAGCCTGAGTCAGAAGCTGCGCGCCGCCTTGGCTGAAGTCAGTGACCCCGTGCATCCAGAGAACAGCAGAATCAGTGGCGTTCACCATGTCATCTGGTGTGACGAGGAACACTCGACGGCAGCAGACGGGCGCGGTGCAGTATTCTACGGTGACAAGGCGATTGATCGCTCGCCCGGTGGCACAGGTACTTCGGCACGAATGGCGCAACTGTTTGGCAAAGGACGGTTGAAGGTCGGGGACACGTACCGCAACGAAAGCCTGATCGGTACGATCTTCGAAGGAAAAGTCGAAGCGTCGGTGAAAGTGGGAACGTTTGACGGTATCAGGCCAAGTATCGGTGGCTGGGCGCAGATCACCGGACACAACACCATTTTTGTGGATGACAAAGATCCCCTTCGTCATGGCTTTCAACTTGCTTGACCCGGCAGGAGTGGCGTCAGGATGATGGGCTTCTCAACGCTACAAATGACGCATTCTCGAACGTAATAGAGTGGATCGAAGATTGATCGAAAGACGCCAGTTTAGCGGAGGCATGAAGGGGAAGAATCTTCGCTATGTGAATGACAACCCCAACCAGCCGACGCAAATGGTTCGAGCCGGATTCCTGTTGCTCGAACATTTCTCTTTACCTGCGTTCACCCAGGCGCTGGATACGATTGTCACCGCGAATCTACTGCGTCCCAAGCTGTTCTCGTCCCAGACGTTCGGCTTGAACGACGGGGAGGTCATCAGTGACCTGGGCCTGGTCATCCGGCCAGATGCCCGTATCAATTGTTCGGTACTTCAAGACCTGGATCTGCTGGTGATTTGTGGCGGCTACAGGACAGAGCTGAGAGCGTCCGAAGAGTTCATCCAATTACTGAAGACTGCTGCAGGGCTGGGCATCACGCTCGCCGGATTGTGGAATGGCGCATGGTTCCTGGGGCGCGCCGGATTGCTCACGGGTTACCGTTGCGCCATACATCCTGAGCACCGTCCCGCACTCGCCGAGTTCTGCAAGGCGACACAGGTCAGCAGTGAGCCCTATGTGATTGATCGAGACCGGCTTACAGCCTCCAGTCCCTCCGGGGCATTCCACATGGCGCTGGACTGGATCAAGGGGCTGCACGACAAAGCGCTGGTCGAAGGCATCGAGGACATTCTTGCTTTTGAAGAGTCTCGCTACCGGCGCATCAAGCCGACAGAAAACATCTGTTTGAGTGCGCCGCTACGGGAGGTGGTCAAGCTGATGGATGCCAACCTCGAAGAGCCCCTGGAACTGGAGCAACTGGCGGCCTACGCCGGCCGCTCACGCCGGCAACTCGAACGCCTGTTCAGGGAGCAGTTGGGCACTACACCGCAACGCTATTACCTGGAGTTGCGCATCACCGAAGCGCGTCGGCTCCTGCAGCACACGGAGCTCTCCCAGGTCGATGTGCTGGTTGCCTGTGGCTTTGTTTCACCCAGCCATTTCAGCAAGTGTTACAGCTCCTACTTTGGCTATCGCCCGTCGAAGGAAGTTCGTCTGGTCAAGTAAAGAAACCCCATTGATTTGATGCTCACGGCGCTCTCCATCCGCCATTTATGAGTCGAGTGCGCTCAGGGTATGCCTGGGCGTGCCAATGCCTGTTTTTGCCAAAATCCGGCGCCCTGACGCCACCCTAAATCCGCCTCCCAAAAACCACCCGTCGATTCGGGATGAAGGCTGTTTTGAATGTGTATTTTAATTGTAGACACAAAGAATTACGTTGTTTTATAGTGAGAATACAGGTAGTAGACAGCGTTCACTCACCCGTACAAAGGTTTCTAATAAATGGCTACCAAAGAACTCGATCTGCAAGCCACCGCGGATCTGCCCGTTGACCGTAAAGCTGTGCTGGGAGAGGCGTTGCGTCGCCGGATCCTGAGCATGGAGCTGGCACCTGGCGCAGTCGTTGACGAACTGGCCTTGTGCGACGAGTTCGGCCTTTCCCGACCACCTGTGCGCGAACTCATGCGGCAGATGGCGGCCGAGGGATACATCGATCTTGAGGCGAACCGTGCCGCCCGCGTGTCGTCGATGAGCTACCAGTCGCTCAGAAGCTTTTTCCTGGCAGCCCCGTTGATTTACATCGCCACCACCCAATTGGCGGCCGCCCATGCAACGCCATCGGAGATTGCAGAGCTCAAGCGCATCCAGGCGTTCTTCCGCACGGCCATCGAAGAGAAAGATGTAGAGAAGCGAGTGCTCTACAACGACGAGTTCCATCTGCAGATCGGCAAGATGGCTCACAACGCTTACTTGATGCCAAGCCTGCAACGCCTGCTGATCGACCATGCGCGGCTGGGGAAGATCTTCTATCGCCATCCCACGACAGTGGACATGCAAGAAGACCTGGAAGTGGCGGCGCAACAACATGACGAAATGATCAGTGCCATTGAAAACCATGATCAGGTTCTGGCGGGAGATATCGTGCGCGCGCATCTGGAATTGTCGCGACGTCGTATGTCCGAGTACGCCGCGCCGGAAGGGTTGGATGTGGCACTTACCTACTAAAAAGCAGTACCGATGCCACTTGCATGAACCGTGTGACGAGAACGTGCAGAAGGGACGCTTTTAGTAACTACAAATACAAAAGAGCCCAGGTCGCGAAAAATGGCAAAAATCAGATACACACCTGCAGATGACTCTACATGCGGCTGGTTCCACCTTAGCCAGCCGAGAGTGGCCCGTGCGCCCCACTCGGGCATCCGCTCGGCCCGTTGGGTCGTGCTGGGTGCCGGGTTTACCGGGCTTGCGGCAGCTCGGCAACTGGCGCTGAATTTTCCGGATGACGAGATTGTCCTGATCGAGGCCCAGGAGGTCGGTTACGGGGCCTCCGGCAGAAATGCCGGCTTCGCCATCGACCTGCCACACGATATCGGTGCCGATGACTATATCGGCGATATCGAGACGGCAAAAATCAGTATGGCGTTGAACCTGACAGGGCAACACATTCTGAAGAGCCTCGTGGAAAAACACCGGATCGACTGTCAGTTGCGCATGTGCGGGAAGTATCAGGCGGCCATTGAAGACCGGGGTATCTCTGTTCTGGATGCTTATCGCCGTGGGCTGGACAAACTCGGTCAAGAATACGAAATGATCGAAGAGAAGGACTTGCCGGATCACATCGGCACGCCTTTCTATCGCAAGGCACTGTTCACCCCGGGCACGGCACTCATCCAGCCGGCCGCCTTGGTAAAGGGCTTGGCCGACAGCCTGCCGGCCAACGTGACGCTTTATGAAAATACGCCGATTACCGACGTGGAGTACGGCGACAAAACCATCCTCACCCATAAGAACGGTCGTATTGTTGCGGACAAGTTGCTGCTGACCAATAACGCGTTCGCCATGAGCTTCGGTTTTTTGAAAGGGCGCATGCTGCCGATCTTTACGTACGCAAGCCTGACCCGGCAGCTGACGGAAGATGAGCAGGCACGCTTGGGAGGTCGGCCTTATTGGGGTGTTATTCCTGCCGATCCTTTCGGCACTACATTGCGCCGGACAACGGATAACCGCCTGTTGGTGCGCAACAGCTTCAGCTTCAATACCGATGGACGCAGCCATCAGAAATACCTGGAGCGGTTTATCCAGCGACACAAGGATTCGTTTGATCGCAGATTCCCCATGCTCCCCGATGTCAATTTCGAATACACCTGGGGCGGGTCGCTAGCGTTGTCGCGCAACCACATGGCGCACTTCGGGCAACTGGCCAACAACGTCTATGGTGCACTGTGCTGCAATGGACTGGGCGTGACCCGTGGCACGGTGACAGGCACCTTGCTGGCAGACTGGCTGGCAGGCAAGAAGGACCCACTGATCGATTTTCTGTTGTCGTCCCCAGGACCTAACAGAAACCCACCGGAACCCTTACTTTCAGCAGGCGTGAATATGAACTTGCTATGGGGACAGTGCCGGGCAGGGAAAGAAAGCTGATTTCGCAACTCTGACAGGCAAGTTAAACGTTAAGTAATTGGTTAGAAGTTTTTAGCTTATTGGTTAGTCCATTAAGGCTGATGGTTTCTTATCGAGGCGGCTTTGATTCGCCCGGATTTTGGGCTTGCGCTTCAGCCCTCTGAATGACCGAAGCGGAATAGGAGACAATAATGACAAGTCCTAATACCTCTATTGAGGATGTTCCTCTCAATAATTTCCATCGTTTACTGACCGCCCGCTCCGGGGGCGGGTCATTTGTAGACGGTTATGTACTGAGCATTATCGGTATAGCGATGATGCAAATAACATCCGCCCTGAACTTGTCGGAGTTCTGGCAAGGAATGATTGCCGCATCGGCACTCATGGGGGTGTTTTTTGGCGGTTTCATCGGTGGCTGGTTGACCGACAGGCTGGGTCGCAAAAAGGTTTATTTCGTTGGGCCTACGCTGTTCATCGTTTGTTCGTTGGCACAGTTCTGGGTTGAGTCAGCACCGGTATTGTTCGCCCTCAGATTTATCATCGGTCTGGCGGTGGGCATTGAGTATCCAGTGGCCACGTCGTTGTTGGTCGAGTTCCTGCCGAAGAAACAACGCGGCCCCAGGCTCGCGGCGCTGACCATCCTGTGGTTTGCCGGTGCGGCATTTGCCTACGTTGTCGGTACTTCAATCCTCAATGTGGGCGGAGATGACGCCTGGCGTTATGCGCTGGCGAGTGCCTCCGTCATCGGGCTGTTGCTGCTATTGCTGCGTGTCGGCACCCCGGAGTCCGCGCGCTGGCTCTTGAGCAAGGGGCGCGAGGCTGATGCAGAGCGCGTGATCAAGCATGTGTACGGTCAGCACTATTCGCTTCGCGATCTCCCTGAGGAGCCAGACCAGAAAAAAACGTCATTCCTGGATTTGCTTCATTCCGGATATGGGAAACGGTTGTTCTTTGTTTCCGTCTTTTGGTCATGCTCGATCATTCCTGTTTTTGCAGTCTATGCGTTCGCCCCCAAGGTTCTCCTGGCGTTGAATTTGAAAGGGGAGTGGGCCTCATACGGCTCCATGATCATCACGATGCTGTTTGTGGTCGGTTGTGTACTTGCGACAAGGCTGATCAACACGATTGGCCGGCGCTGCATGCTTATTCACAGCTTTCTATGGTCGGGCCTGGCGCTGTTGGGCTTGGCGACTTTTTCACACAGCAATGAAGTACTGGTGCTCTTCCTGTTCGGTGCCTACGCGGTATTTATCGGTGGAGCACAAGTTCTGCAGCTTGTTTATCCGAACGAGTTGTTCCCTACAGAGGTTCGCGCATTTGCGGTAGGCATCGGAACTTCCCTTTCCCGAGTGGGAGCAGCGGTTGGCACTTACCTGGTACCTGTTTCGCTACAGACCCTGGGTATCGGCAACACGATGTATGTGGCCGCCGTGGTCACCTTTATCGGGCTGATGGCAGCTTGGGCCATGGCACCTGAAACACGTTCGTTGAACTTGCGCGACGCAGCGGCGCTGAGCAGTTGAGAAGCTGCAACTGAGCCGTAAGCGATGAGTTGTCCCTGATAAATGGCGGTGGACGCCAGGTTGAATAACATTCCCTTAGTAATGGAGAGGCAATCATGAAATTCGAAGGCATTTATACCCCGGCAATTACCCCTTTGACCGCGAGCCGTGAAATCGACAAGGCCGCTTTCGCCGACGTGCTGGAGTATCTGATCGAGTCGAAAGTGCACGGCATTATCATTGGCGGTTCGACCGGCGAGTACTACGCCCACACCTCTCAAGAGCGTATCGAACTGGCGACCCAGGCTAAAGATGTGATCGGCGCACGACTGCCACTGGTGATTGGTACCGGTGCAATCCGCACTGAAGACTCCGTCGAATATGCCAAGGCCGCTCGCGAGATCAAGGCCGATGCGATTCTGGTGGGCTCTCCGCCTTATGCATTGCCTACCGAGAAAGAAAACGCCATCCATGCGCTGACCGTGGATCGTGCCGCCGGCTTGCCGATCATGCTCTACAACTACCCGGCACGCATGGGCGTCAGCATGGGGCCGGAGTATTTCGCGGCCGTTGCCGAAAGCAAAAACATCGTGGCCATCAAGGAAAGCTCCGGCGACATGGCGCAAGTCCATCGCCTGGCACGGGAATACCCGAACATCAGCCTGTCCTGCGGCTGGGATGATCAGGCGCTGGAGTTCTTCGCCTGGGGCGCACGCAGCTGGGTTTGCGCCGGATCGAACTTCATTCCCCGTGAGCACGTTGCGCTCTACGAAGCCTGTGTCGTGGAAAAAGACTTCGATAAAGGCCGCAAGATCATGAGCGCCTTCATGCCGCTGATGGACTTCCTGGAAAGCGGAAAATTCGTGCAGTCGATCAAGGTTGGCTGCGAGTTGAACGGCCTTCGCACTGGCGGTGTACGTTCGCCTCTGCAACCTCTGTACGAACACGAGAAACAGGCCTTGCAGGACATCATCACCACTCTGAAACGTGACGTCGCCCAGGTGACCGGGAGCGCAAAATGACTGGCCTTCTCAGCGCGGCAGAATATGCCGCCATCGCTCGGGACCTGAAGTTCCCGACTCAGTCGTTCGTCAACGGTGAGTCCTACACATCGGTGTCGGGCAAAACCTTTACGACAACCAACCCGGCGACCAATGACGTGCTGGCCGAGATCACGGCCTGCAACGCTCAAGACGTTGACTTCGCGGTGGCCAAGGCCAAGGAAGCCTTCGAAGATGGTCGCTGGCATAAACTGAGCCCTGGCGAGCGCAAGAAGGTGTTGCTGCGCTTTGCCGATCTGCTGGAGCAGAACTCCCACGAGCTTTCTGTCCTGGAAAGCCTGGATAGCGGGAAACCCGTTCGCGAGTGCCAACTCACGGACGTTCCGGAAACCATTCACATGATCCGCTGGCATGCGGAGTTGATCGACAAGATCTACGACAGCACCGCACCGGTCGGTTCCGGCGCGTTGAGCCTGGTGGTGCGTGAAGCCATCGGGGTCGTCGGTCTGGTGCTGCCCTGGAACTTCCCGCTGCTGATGCTGGCGTGGAAAATCGGCCCATCGCTGGCCGCGGGCTGCTCCATCATCGTCAAGCCGGCCAAGGAAACCACCTTGACGGCTCTGCGTGTCGCCGAACTGGCTCATGAAGCAGGCGTGCCCGCCGGTGTTTTCAACGTGCTGTCCGGCGGGGGCGGTGAAGTGGGCGAGCCGCTTGGCCGCCACATGGACGTGTCCATGGTCAGCTTCACCGGCTCGACAGCCACCGGGCGCCGGTTCCTTAACTACGCGGCGGATTCGAACCTCAAGCGCATTGTGCTGGAGTGTGGCGGCAAGAATCCTGCAGTGGTGATGAATGACGTTGAAGACCTGGATCTGGTCGCCAGCCACGTCGTCAATGGCGCATTCTGGAACATGGGCGAAAACTGCTCGGCTTCCTCGCGCTTGATCGTGCATGCGGACATCAAGGACGAGTTGTTGAAGCGCATCGGCGTGCAGATGCGCGAATGGAAAATGGGCAATCCACTAGATCCGGACAATCGCCTTGGTGCCATGGTCAGCAAAGCGCATTTCGAGAAGGTTCGTTCCTACCTCGAGCAAGCGGCCGTCGAGAAACTGGACGTTGTGTTTGGCGGCAACACCGAGCGCGATATCTTTGTCGAGCCTACCGTTGTCGATGGCGTAGGTGTCGACAGCCGACTGTTCCAGGAAGAGATCTTCGGCCCTGTATTGGCGGTCACTACGTTCAACACCGTTGACGAAGCCATCGCTCTGGCCAATGACTCGGTGTATGGCCTGGCGGCATCGGTGTACACCGACAACCTGCGCAACGCCATCAAGCTCTCGCGCGAAATTCGCGCGGGGATTGTGACGGTCAACTGCTTCGGTGAGGGTGATGCTTCCACGCCGTTTGGTGGATACAAGGAGTCCGGGTTTGGCGGGCGCGACAAGTCAATCTGGGCCCACGATCAGTACACCGAAATCAAGACCATCTGGATCGACGTCTCTGAGCGGTAATCTACCGAACGGATGACAGCAGTATGCACACTCATCCCGAATACCACGAATGTCGGGATGAGTGCTGCATCAAGCAATGGCAAAAAAACTGATAATGGCGACACTTGGATTTTCCAGCTTTCCAGCTTTCCAGCTTTCCAGCTTTCCAGCTTTCCAGCATTCATTGCCTTATTGGATGTTGCAATATTTCGCGATCGCATCCGTTTTTCAGAATCGTTTTTGCTGATTCTCGTCACATTGGGTTTAATCCTTGTAACGCATTCATTCGGTCTCGGCAATCAGGGCACCCTAGCGCTTCTATGGGGATTAGGGGCCGGTCTTGTCTTTGCTTTGCTAGCCCTGTTTGGTGGAGAAGATCGCCGGCATCTGGAGATGCTTGTAGATGGCGAGAAACCTCAAGCCGAAGGTAAAAATCAACGCAATCCAGCCGGCGATCCAGATCGAGGGGAATACGTTGCGCAGCAGAACATAGAGCGTGCATCCCAGCAAAATTGGCGTGGCATAAATGTCACGTGACATCAGCAGTGAGACTCTTCCGGCCAGGACATCCCGCGCGATGCCGCCTCCAATACTGGTCAGCACTCCCATCATCACTGCCAATGGCGCTGCGAGATGTAATGCCAGGACTTTCTCGGTAGCGGCCAATCCGAACAGCGCTGCAGCTAACCCATCGAGATAAAGCAACAGACGGTAACGCTGTTGTAGTCTTTGGGTCAGAAAAAACGCCAGGAGTGCTGCAAGCAAAGCGGCCCAAATGTAATTGAAGTCGGCAATCCAGAAGATCGGAAGATCCAGTAACAGATCGCGCAGGGTACCGCCGCCAATAGCCGTGATGATTCCGAGCACCACAGCACCAAACAAATCGACATCGGCTTTCTTGATGGCCAGCACACCTGTGATGGAAAACACCGCAATACCCAGCATTTCCTGAAGATAAAGCATCTTGTATTCCCTTCTCAGATGACCCGGCGGTAGAACCGCGTTGATGAGTAAGACAATGCGAATTTCGACTTCGTTACATATAACAATAACTGAACTTTTAAAGGGCGTCTTTCTAAACTAGTGCCTTAGTGCAGGAAGTTTTTTATTGATGCGCTGGCGAGGCGTTGTGTCGCAAACAGATAAGCGAATGACGTACCCAGTCGATTCGGCGACTCAGGGCAAGCCGTAGCATCGTGGCCGTCATAAGGATTTGCATTGTGATGATTCTTAAAATTACAAGAGGTGCATTATGCATGACTATAAAACCCCAGATTTTTAAATCTCGTTCTTTCCAGCCTGACCCTCACGTTCCACAGCATTAGAAATACGCTGTTCTCAAAGTTCAGAGTTGATACTTGCAAACATATTTGCAAGTCACTGAATTGCGGCAGCTCGCCTCCAAAAAAATAACAAGGGCTCACTAATGTCAACTAACAGCAAACTAACAACGGATGACAATCTGGCCGCTGGCTTCAAACAGCGGCATGTCACCATGCTTTCCATTGCCGGCATCATCGGCGCGGGGCTTTTTATCGGCTCGGGCCACGCCATCGCGGCAGCCGGGCCATCAGCGATCGTCGCCTACGCCTTGGCGGGGCTGCTGGTGGTACTGGTGATGCGAATGCTCGGCGAGATGGCGGTCGCCAGTCCCGATACGGGCTCGTTTTCCACCTATGCCGACCGCGCCATCGGTCCCTGGGCCGGCTTTACCATTGGTTGGTTGTATTGGTGGTTCTGGGTGTTGGTGATTCCGCTTGAAGCCATTGCCGCTGGCGTTGTGCTCAACAGCTGGTTCCCTCAGGTCGAAACATGGGTGTTCGCGGTAGGCGTAACCGCTTTGCTCACCCTGACGAACCTCTTCAGCGTCGCCAAATACGGCGAATTCGAGTTCTGGTTCGCCATGGTCAAGGTGATAGCCATCGTCTCCTTCATTGCGCTTGGAGCCTGTGCCATTGCTGGGGTTTTACCCGGTCGGGAAGTCAGCGGTGTCAGTCGTCTAGTGACTGAGTTCGGCGGTTTCATGCCCAACGGCTGGGAAGCCATCATCGGCGCGTTGCTGACCACCATGTTCAGTTTCGTCGGCACGGAAGCGGTCACTATCGCTGCAGCGGAATCGAAGGATCCGGCTAAAAATATCGCCCGGGCGACCAAGTCGGTCATCTGGCGAATCTGCATTTTCTACCTGCTCTCGATTTTTGTGATCATTTCCGTGGTGCCATGGAATGACCCGTTGCTGCCAGTGCAAGGGTCGTATCAGCGAGCGTTGGAGATCATGAATGTACCCTTCGCGAAAACCATCGTTGATATTGTGGTGTTGTTTGCCGTTGCCAGTTGCTTGAACTCCGCGATCTACATCTCCTCCCGAATGGTCTACTCGCTGAGCAAGCGTAATGAAGCGCCTGGCTTTCTACAGCGCACGTCATCGGCCGGCGTACCGCGGGGTGCCGTGATCGCCAGTACGGTAATCGGTATCGCCACAACAGCATTGAATTTCTTTGCACCGTCGCAGGTGTTCGCGTTCCTGCTCGCCAGTTCCGGTGCTATTGCCCTGCTGGTGTATCTGGTGATTGCGTTCTCACAATTGCGCATGCGAGCGAAGCTGGAAAAATCCAGTTCCCGGATCGAATTCAAGATGTGGTTGTTCCCTTGGCTGACGTGGCTGGTCATCGGTTTTATCGTTTTCGCCTTGGGCGTCATGGTCGCGATGCCCGCGCACCGTAGCGAGGTGCTTTCTACCGGGGCCTTGACGATCGTGATCATCGCATTGGGGCTGATCAATACTCGTCGTCACGCCCAAAAGACGGTCTGGTCGTCCGCTTCAGCAAAGTCGTAATTCATTAGAGATTGAACCCCCTGATTGAGCAGCGACGGCAAGCCAGTCGTCGCTGCTCGATGTCTTTCAGTACTAAAAAACAAGTAAAAACAATAGGTTGAAGTCTTGTATATCGGTCGATATATGGACGTGTCCTGTCGCTGGCACTTAGCTTGAAATCGCAAACTTCACTTCGATTTCAATAAGGAAAACCAAAAATGGGTCGACTGGTAGGCAAAGTAGCGTTGATCAGTGGTGGGGCAGGGGGTTGTGGCCTGGCCGTTTCGGAATTGTTTGCCAGGGAGGGCGCGAAGGTCGCGATCCTGGATCTGCCAACCAGCCAGGGCGAAGCGGTCGCCGCGCGGATTAACGCGGCTGGCGGCGTAGCCTGTTTCCTGCCTGCGGATGTGTCGGTGGCCGATCAGGTCAATCGCGCTGTCAGGCAAGCCGAGGAGCGCTTTGGCGCCATTACGGTGTTGATGAACCATGCCGGGACGATTTCCGCCGGGCCGTTCCTGGAAACCAGCGAGGCCGACTGGGATCGCCTGATGAGCATCAACGTCAAGAGCATGTTCCTCGTCACCAAGGCTGTCCTGCCGGGGATGATCGAGTCGGGCGGTGGCAGCATCATCTGCACCTCTTCTATCTCCGGTGTGGTCGGTACGCCCATGGAAGTCTTGTACTGCACCACCAAAGGGGCCTGCCATATGTTCTCGCGGGCCATCTCGGTCGAGTACCGCGATCGAAACATTCGCAGCAATGCCATTTGCCCTGGGTTTATCAGTACCGCCCATGGCCAGCGCGAGCTTGATCTGCTTCGCCGGTTTGGCGTGGACGCTAGCGACGAGGCAATCGGGGCGATGCAGGGGCGTCTGTGTGAGCCCGGCGAGGTGGCATCTGCGGCTCTGTTCCTGGCCAGCGATGATTCAAGCTTCGTCAACGGCACGCATCTTTTCGTCGATAACGGATACACCGCGCTCTGAGCCGGAACACTGACCACCAATAATAAATTCGTTTGCACCTGAATTCTGCCAAACAAAAACTCTTAAATAGCAGAGGCAGCAATGGAACATATAGGTACGTATGTCATTTATATCATCATGGTGTGCGCCGTTATTGGCGGCATAGCCTCCATCGTCAATGCAGAGTCCGAACTCGGAAAGGAATTCAACGCAGGTATCCACAGCATTGGACCGATCTTCCTGCCTGTGGCAGGGATCATGGCCGCCATCCCCTTCATCTCCAGTTTCATAAGCCAGGTCCTGGCTCCGATGTTTCTCGCCATGGGCGCGGATGCGGGTATCGCCGGGCCGATATTCATTGCCTCTGATCTGGGTGGGTATCAATTGGCTCATGCCCTGTCACAAAGCCCCGAAGGCTGGATCCTGGGGCTGATAACCGGGTTTCAGTCCGGCTCGACCGTGATCTTCGTCATCCCCGTTGGCCTTGCGATGCTCAACAAGGCCGATCACAAGTACATGGCGCTGGGCATCATGGCGGGCCTGCTGAGCATTCCGATCAGCATCATCATTATTGCAATGGGCATGCAGTTTCTTGGACTGGGTGTAAGGCCGGACATTGCCACGGCGGGCGAGGCCACTCAGGCATTGCATTTCAATCTTGGCATGCTGGTTCAGAACCTGATGCCGTTGATTCTGTTCTGCGGTGCACTGGCCGCCGCATTGCGCTACTTCCCGAACCTGATGGTGCTGTTGTTCTTGAGGCTTGGTCAGGTCGTATACGGTGTCGTGACCCTGGTATTGGTGGCCTCGATCGTCGAGTACTTCACCTCGTTCTTCAGTTCGGTATTCGGCACTTGGGGTTTCGCCCCCATCATTGCCGACAAGGAAGATCAATTCCGGGCGCTCGAAATCGCAGGTTATGTCGGCATCATGTTGTGCGGTGCCTTTCCGATGGTCTACCTGATCAAGCGTTTCCTTTCAAAGCCCATAGAGAAAGTGGCCGCTGTGTTGGGGCTTTCTCCTATGGGCGCGGCAGGTCTGCTCGCGGCTTCGGCGAACATACTGGCGATGTTCCGCTTGGTGGCCGACATGCCGCCCAAGGACAAAGTACTGGTGATTGCCTTTTCCGTTTGTGCAGCGTTCACCTTTGGCGACCATCTGGCTTACTCCGCCAACTTCCAGCCTTCGCTCATTCTTCCCCTGATCATCGGCAAACTCAGCGGCGGCCTGATCGGCATGATGCTTGCCTATTGGCTTGCGGTGCCCAAGGCGCTGGAACTGGGCGAGAAGGACATCAAGGAGAGTGGACTCGGCGCTGCCCCTGAGTTGACCTGAGACCTGCGGTTCCCGGGTTGAGCTCGAAGTCACGCACGATGGCCTGGCATGCTGTCGTGCGTTTACATTTGCGCCATTGGGAGGTTCCATTTTTGCAGAACAAGTGTGGTCAATATGAAAGCCAGTGACGCGAAAATGCTCTCAACCCTGATCAGTGCCGTGGGTTCGGAGCGGATGGGCGCGTCCATTGATTCAGCGCTGAGAAGTATCCTGGGCTTCGATATGAGCTGCGGCTATCTGTTCCGCTTCAATCACACGCCCATCCTGATACACAACGGGTACAACAAGTCGGTGCCGGAGAAAACGCTGAATGCCTACATTCGAGGCGGCTACCTGCTAGACCCGTTCTATGTCGCTTGCATCAATAATCATCCAGCCGGCCTCTGGCGGATGAGGGATTTGGCACCCGACAGTTTCTTTTCTTCGGGGTTTTCAATCTCCAAGGATCTGCATCCCTGCGTGTCGTCCGAGCATGGCACGCTGATAGAAGAAATTGGCTTCATCATTCCCGTCCAGGCACGAGTCGCCATCGTTTATTCGATGATGAGGAACCTCAGGAATGGAGCCTTCCTGACCGGGGAAATGAATGCGCTGGAAACACTGGCACCGGTTATCAATTCGTTGCTGGAACTGCATTGCCGGCTCAAGCACAGCGATTTTTACATGGGCTCGGAAAGTACCGAGGCGAGATCCGAAGATGCGTTCGTTCACATCCTCCAGGGACAGCTTACGGAGACCCAGCGCTATATCGCGAAACTGATCCTGCAAGGCCATAGCAATACGTCGATTGCCGCCGTGCTGAACATATCGGAAGGCACCGTGAAGGTTCACAAGCACAATATTTACCAGCGCCTCGATATTTCCACGAACGCCGAGCTTTTTCGGCGGTTCATCAACTATCTGACGGGGCCACTCTGAAAAAACAGTGGTTGTTTCCCGATTGCGGACAAGGAGCTTTCAATGTGCATCCTGTACATGGCAGACCCGGCCGATGCGCAGAAGTGGCGTGATTGCCTGTCATCGATGGCGCCTGAACTGGAGTTCCGCGAATGGCCTGATGCAGGTAACCCGGCAGAGGTGCGTTACCTCCTGGCCTGGGAGCCTCTCCCCAAATTTGCTGATCAGTTTTGCAATCTTCGAGTCCTTTACGCTGCGGGGGCTGGCGTCGATCAGTTCGATCTGGCCGGTTTGGCGGCAGGGGTCTCGCTCGTCCGACTGGTTGATGATTCGATGGCCGGCATCATGGCCGAGTATGTTTTGTTTGCCGTCCTTGCCCTGCATCGAGGCATCCTCGCGTATCAGCAGGATCAACGCGAAGGACGCTGGCAACCCAGGCCAATCGTGCTCGCTTCGCAGCGGCGAGTTGGCGTCATGGGGCTTGGTAATCTGGGGCGAGCTGCGCTTGGTCGTCTTCAACCATTGGGATTTCAACTCAGTGGCTGGAATCGCTCCTTGAAGGATGTTCCTGGAGGGCGTTGTTATGTCGGACCTGGGCAACTGGATGAGTTCTTAGCTCAGTGCGACATCGTTGTGAACATGTTGCCGCTGACCCCCGAAACAAAGGGCATACTCAATGCTGCAACGCTAGCTCGACTGCCTCAGGGAGCGGGGCTGATCAACGTGGGGCGTGGTGCCCACCTGGTTGAGCAAGATCTGCTTGCAGCGCTCAATGAAGGTCGCGTGGGAGGCGCAGTGCTGGACGTCCTGGCACAGGAACCTGCGTCCCCGGGCAACCCTTTTTGGAAACACCCTCGAGTACTTTTGACCCCGCACATCGCGAGTGATGTGCAGATTGAAGGGGGTGTGGCAGTGATCGTCGAGAACCTTCAGAGAGAGCGAGAGGGCAGACCATTCTTGAATGAGGTTGATCGTTTCAAGGGTTATTAGAGTCCCGTTTTTCAAGGACAAACGCTACGGTTGGCCTGTTGCAATCGCTCCATATCTGCACGAAAACATTCACCCGAAGTCTCAAGCCCCCTGGTTCTTTTGAACCTGGGGGCTTTGCTATTCATCGGTCATGCATGATCGGGAGTTGCTTCGCCGCGGACCTAACGGATACCGGCACCCGCCATGGATTCTGGCACCCACTGCGCCGTCGATAGCGGCTCGATGTAGCGGATGCCGCCATGGGGGCCCACCACGCCATTGATGTTGTAGGTGCCTTTGGACAGGTCGTAAGTCATGAAAGGGGTGGCGTCCGGGACCTGCTGGTCGTAGCTCTGGCTGAAGAACGCGAAGGAGCCGCGGTATAGCTGGCCACTGGTGTCGTACTGATCGGAGGCCACCGCGGCCCAGGTGTCTTCATCCAGGTAGAAGCGGCGCTTCTGGTAGATGTGCTTCGCCCCCGGCTTGAGGTTGCCCTCCACGACGTAGACCCGGTGCTTTTCCCAACGTACGAAGTCCGGGGAAATGAAGTCAGGCGTGGTCAGCGACTTGGCAGCGCGAGCGTAGGTGAGTTTGTAAGTGTTGTAGGGCACGATCATTTCCTGCTTGCCCACCAGCGTCCAGTCGTACAGCTCGAGTGCACGGGCAGTACCGGGGTTGGGGGTGTCGTAGGCCAGGATCGAGATCTGTTTGACGCGGCGCTGGGCAGGCATGTACTGCCAGGCGCGGCCAGGGAACTCCGCCGGGTTGGTCGCGTTCTTGAGCATGATCGACTCGCCGGCTCGGCGCGCAGGTCCGGTATAGGACAGTTTCAACTGATAGTAGATGTCGGAGCTGTTGAACGGTTTCGACAGGTTCTCGTAGATCGGGAAGGAGACGAATGCCTCGCCGGTTACCGCCAGGCTCGGTACACCCGCCGTGTCGACGCTCCAGGAGTCGTACTTGGAGTGGATGTTGACGCCCTGGTAGCGCAGCAGGAAATTCCACATCGCTTCGGCGCCGGATTGCGGAATCGGGAAAGGCACCCCGGGCATCACATTGTCGATGGCGATCCCGCCGTTGAGGGACCTGGCGTTGGTGGCATTTCTGCGGCTGTTGTCCAGTACCGCCTGTGGGAGCGATGCCGTGCGGTGGGTCGGATAGACGTCGACGCGAAAGGCGGGGTAGCGCTTGGCCAACGCTACAGTGGTGGCGGTCAGCATGCCTTTGTAAGCGTCGACGTTCTTGCCGTTGATCACCAGCAACGGTCTTTCGCCCGCGAAGGGGTCCGGGCGCATACTGTCGCCGGTCTTGAAACCGGGCGGCGCAGTGGTCAGGCCACCGTTGTAGGGCGGAATGGAACCGTCGGCATTACCGGCCTTTTCGGCTCCCACCCACGTCAGGCTGGTGCCCAGCCGGGCGGCTTCCTGGCTCGATACATAGGCGCGGGCATCGATGGCCAGTGCCATGAGGGGGACGGCAGCCAGAAGACTTTTCACGAATTTCATATTGTTATTCTCCTGCCTGGCGTACCAGGCAACTCGTGACTCAGGCGCAGCAGTCGCTTACGTCGACTCATCACCAGAGACTTTTTCAGTACTGCCATTAGATAGCCCCCTTATCAGGGGCGCTTTTCATTCGACGACAGCCCCTTGGCTATTGATGACAGGCCCGGGCTGTCTCGGCGGGCATTCGATGGGAGAGTGACTGTCACTTGTTTGTATTTTTCAGCGGAATCATTGGGTTACCGAATGGTCATAGCTATGTCTGAACACTGCCCGGACGAAGGTTTCGAGCAGCCATGACCCTTCCATACTTCCGACGTTTAGGACGTTCATATGAATCGCGCAGTAATCTTGATCGTGGCCATTTCCAGCGCCGTCTTGTTGGGAGGGTGCGGCCCGCACTGGGATGACGGAGAGCGGTACGGGCGATATCACGATCATGACCATCGACGTGGTTACGACCAGAGAGGGGAGGATGATCGAGGTTATGACCGTGACTATGATCGTCGTGACTATGATCGCAGTGACTATGATCGCGATCACCGTCGCTACCGTGATCGCGATGACAACGACGACTGATAGGTTCAACGTCATTGAAATGCAGGGGGGGCTAGTGGGGAGCTGCGTGAAATAGGGGCAGGAAAAGCCCAAGGTTATCATTTTGCCAAGCCGACATGGCAATAAGGGGCCAGTAACAGGACGGCCCCCCTTTTCCAATACCAACCCGTTGACCGGCAAATACGGATGAATCAATTTTCAAGGGAGATACTCATGGCATCAGGGCAATGTCTTTGCGGGGCGGTACGTTTTTCCCTGGCGGTTGAACCCCGATTTTTCTATCGCTGCCATTGCACCCTGTGCCGCAAGCAAACCGGGGTTGGCCATAATCTGGCCACGCTGGTCAACGCTCGCGACTTTCGGTGGGAGCAAGGGCAAGGGACGATCACGGGATGGCGCAAACCCAGCGGGTACAGAAATGACTTTTGCTCACGATGTGGCTCGACCGTGCCTAATGTTCTTCGCGAAACGCCTTACTACTGGATTCCGCTTGGACTTCTCGATGGCGAGTTGAGCATGGAGTGTGTTGGAGATTTCTGCACCGATGATGCTATGTCGTGGGATGAACAACGCTCGGCAAAAAGTCATTGCGCAGCCCCGGATTCACTGGGGTTTCTTCTGCATGAGTTGCAGGTCGATGCTTGATTCAGGCGCGTGGTCGGCTTTGGGACCCGTTGACAGTTGGAAGGTGAACAACCACAGCACCAGGGCCGTCACACTGATCGAAGCGCCCAGCAAGCTGACGGCAATCCACCCCCATAGCGCATAAACCTGCGTCGCGGCGGCGGCACCCAGCGCGCTGCCCACCGAGTAAAAGCACATGTAGGCGCCGACCATGCGGCTATGGGCGTCGGGCCGTGCCGCGAAAATCAGGCTCTGGTTGGTGACGTGTACGGCCTGCACAGCGAAGTCGAGCAAGACCACTCCACAAACCAGCGCGATCAGTGACGACTGTGCAAAGGCGATGGGCAGCCAGGACAGCGTCAGGATCGCCAGCGAAATACCGGTGACGCGTTGCCCCAAACCCTGGTCGGCCCAGCGCCCGGATCTTCTGGCCGCAAGGGCGCCGGCGACGCCCGCCAGGCCAAACAGGCCGATGACCGTGTGCGAAAGCGACAGTGGTGGGGCGCTCAACGGCAGCACCATGGATGTCCAAAGCACGGAAAAAGCGGCGAAGATCAGCAAGGCCAGCAGGCCCCTGATGCGCAACACCGGTTCGGTCATGAACAGCGTGAAGAGCGAGCGGATGAGTGCCGGATAGGTGTATCGACTGCGTGGCGTCACTGCCGCAGGCAACACTTTCCAGAACACCGCCGCGAGGGTCAGCATCAATCCCGAGGAAACGAAATACACGGCGCGCCAGCCCGCCAGATCGGCGATCAGACCGGAGGTGAAGCGCGCCAGAAGAATGCCCAGGACAATGCCACTGGTGACGGTTCCCACGGCCTGGCCACGTTGAGACGGCGTTGCCAGCGCGGCGGTGCAGGCCACCAGCACTTGAACCATCACGGCCAGCAAACCCACGGCGATCATGGCCCCCAACAGGGTCAGCCATTGCTGTGCAGCGCCGACTCCCGCCAGCGCAATCGCAGACAGCAGCATTTGCGTCAGAATCAGCCCTTTACGGTTTAACAAGTCGCCCAGAGGGACGATGAACAGTAACCCCAGCGCGTAACCGACTTGAGTCGCCGTCACCACAAACCCGATCATTGATGGGGCAACATCAAGGCTGCGGGCCATTGAATCGAGTAAGGGTTGTGCGAAATAGACGTTGGCGACGGCAAGCGCGCAGGTGACAGAAAATAAAAACGTGAGTTGCGCAGACAGCCCCGAAGCCTGCGCGAGGAAAGGATGGGTGGCTGAATCGGTATCTGCTTTCACGTGAGCCTCCGTGGCGCTAAACTGGTTTCAATTAGCAACTGGATTTATTGTTATCGAATCAGGTTTCATATTGCAACCACATTGCTCAAGACCGGTCGACGGACTTGGCAGTCGTTATCCAAAAGGTAAACACGATGGTCGTAGACCCTTCATCGCCAAGCAGCGAATGCCCGGTAGCACGAACACTGGAAGCCATCGGGGATCGTTGGTCGCTCATGATCATTCGCGACGCGTTTGACGACATTCGCCGATTCAGCGAATTTCAAAAAAGTCTGGGGGTGGCCAGGAACATTCTGGCATCGCGCCTGAAGACGTTGGTTGAGGTCGGTGTATTCGACGTTCAACCGGCGTCGGATGGAAGTGCCTACAAGGAATACGTCCTGACGGAGAAAGGGCGTGAGATCTTTCCTGTGGTGGTGAGTATGAGGCAGTGGGGCGAACGGTTTCTGTTCACGGGGGACGAGACGCGTTCAGTGCTGTTGGACAATGAGTACGGCCAGTCCCTGATGCCGATTGAAGTTCGCTCCTCGAGCGGCCAAAAACTTGGACCGTCCGACTGCCACAGAGTGAGGGTGGTTGCCGGCGAGTCGTGAATCGAACGGTGACGGCGATTCAGTCGAGCAGCGATACCAGCCGCGGTTCGATTGACTGGTCAACCACCTCAAGCAACGCCAGGGTGACAGGCAACTTGAAGCGTCGGCGCCCGGCACTGCCTGGATTCAGGAATAGCCGTTCACCGCGCCAGTCGATGCGCGGTTTGTGCGAATGACCGGTGATTACCAGCTTGATGCGGCTATCAAGATCGGCCGCCACGTCGGCGATGTCATGCACCAGCAGCACCGTCCAGCCGTTGAACTCCAGGTGCAGACAATCGGGCAACTCCCGCGCCCAGGATGCGTCCAGGTCATTGTTGCCCCGCACCGCATCCACCGGCGCGATCGCGGCCAATTGGTCGAGGATCGCCTCGCTACCGATGTCACCCGCGTGAAGGATGCGATCACAGCCTTGCAGGGCGGCAATGGCTTCGGGGCGGAGCAAACCGTGGGTGTCGGAGATGACGCCGATTTTCATCGCGGGCGGCTCGAGATGCATTCTGCTTCCAGGCTCAAGCGGATGTCTCCTGCGCGGAGCATTGTTGAACGAAGCGGTCAATCAACCACCTCGCAGCCGGCCCCGGCGGCAAATCCGTGCGGTAGATGACGTCGAAGGTATAAATCCCGCTTTTATATTCCGGTATGTTCAGTTGCACGAGTCGGCCGCTCTCCAGGTCTTCCCGGACCATCGGGGCTGGCATGTTCCCCCAACCGATGCCTTCACGCAGCAGCATGTGCTTGGCGCCCAGGTCCGCCAGGCGCCAGGTGCGGGTACTGAGCACGGCGAAGTCCTTGTCCTTGGTCAGCACCGAACGGTCGGACAGCACCAGTTGCGTGTGCTCTCGTCCGGCACCCGGAACATTCGCGTCGCTTGAAGCCAGCGGATGATTCGGGGCCGCCACCGGAATCAACTCGACGCTGCCGACCCCCATCCTTTCGATACCGTCGATGCCCTCGTTCATGGGGCCACTGACGCCGATGATCGCGCCACGGTTGATCACCAGTTCAGTGACGGCGCCGAGGGCTTCCATGTGCAAGTGCAGGGCAACGGTCGGGAACTCTTCGCGAAAGGACTTGAGTGCATCGACTACGCGCTCGGGGGGTAGCATGACATCGAGTACCACATGAACTTCGGCTTCAAGCCCCTGGAGCAGGCCCTTCACTTTGGCGCGTAATCCATGAACACCGTTGGCGATGGTCCTGGCTTCGGCCAACACCGTGCGGCCGGCATCGGTGAGCTGGGGTTTGCGGGTCGTCTGGCGATCGAACAGCGACACGCCGAGCTGCATTTCAAGGTTGGCGATCGAGTAACTGACAACCGAAGTGGCGCGATGAAGTTTTCTGGCGGCCGCCGCGAAGCTGCCGACTTCCACAACCGTCAGGAACACCCGCAGTTGGTCCAGAGTCGGTGTTCCCGGGTCAGAGATCATGCCTGTTTCCTTGATCCAGACGTCACTCGGAATAATTGCACGATTGATCTCTCCTTTACCGGTTGGATGGGTATACATTTCTAAAAAATCGAATCTAATAATCTAAATTAGTCGGCTATTCAGATTAGCTGATGCAGGGCAACATTTCCTCACCAAGGCGGTTCCTGTCGAATCGAAGCCAACTGAAGGAAATACCCCATGACGACCTCTGCAAACATCGCTCAAACAAGCACCTCTGAACAGAGCCGTTCCGATGTGACCCAAGCCTCGGCCTCGTTGATCGGCCGCGTACTGCTCAGCGCAATCTTCATCCTTTCCGGTTTTTCGAAACTCGCCGCTCCGGCCATGATGGTCGGTTACATCGGTTCGGTCGGGCTTCCCTTTCCACAATTGGCACTGGCGGTGGCGATCATTGTAGAGATCGGCGGCGGCCTGGCATTGATCGCCGGTTACCGTACCCGCACCGTCGCCGCTGTACTGGCCGTGTTCAGCGTGTTCACTGCACTGGCGTTCCATAACGCACTGGGCGATCAGAACCAGTTCATCCACTTCTTCAAGAACATCGCGATTGCCGGTGGCCTGTTGCAGATCGTGGCCTTCGGTGCCGGTCGCTTCAGCCTCGACGCTCGCCGTCGTTGATCCCCCATGCTGCGCAGGGCCCGCGCCCTCGCAGCGCAAATGTTTTGTCCCTTCTTTTCGATTATCGAGGCCTCCATGAAAGCCCTGCGCGTGTACGAATACGGCAGTCCTGAAGTTTTACGCCTGGAAGAGATTGCAGACCCTGTCGCCGGTGTTGGTGAGGTGTTGATCGATGTCGCTGGCGCCGGGGTCAACCCGATTGACTGGAAGATCCTGTCCGGCGCCATGAAAGCGTTCATCCCGTTGCCGCTGCCTTTTACCCCGGGCGTTGAGGTGGCCGGCACCGTCGCCGCGCTGGGGGAGGGCGTCACTGAATTCAACATCGGTGATGAGGTGTTCGGCTTCATCAATATCGTCGGTGGTTATGCGACCAAAGCGGTTGCCCAGGTTTCCAAGCTGGCGATCAAACCAAAATCCCTCAGTGCCTTGCAGGCTGGCGCTGTCCCGGCAACGGCCCTGACGGCCTGGCAGGCGCTGACCGAACACGCTGGCGTGCAACGTCGCCAGAAAGTGTTGATCCATGCCGCGGCCGGAGGCGTGGGCAGCATGGCCGTGCAGATTGCCAAGTACCTGGGCGCTGAAGTCTACGCAACGGCCTCGGCACACCATCATGCCTACCTGAAGGAAATCGGTGCGGACTACACCATTGACTACAGGACCCAGGCTTTCGAAGAGTTGGTATCCGGCCTCGATGTGATACTGGATCTGGTGGGCGGCGAAACGCAAACCCGTTCGTTTGCGGTATTGAAAAAACACGGCGTGCTGGTATCGCCGGTGAGCGCCCCAAACATGTCGCTGGCCAACGACTATGGCGTGACCCCCGCGAACTTTGCCACCCGTTCGGATGGCCGGCAGCTCTCGCTCATCGCCGAACTGTTCGACAAGGGACACCTTACCGTCGATGTAGAAACCTACCCGTTGAGCGAGGCGAAAGTCGCGATCGAGAAAAGCATGGGCCGCCACTTACGGGGCAGGCTTGTCCTCGATACAGCGAAGTAAGTTGTCGCCAGTCATCCCCGACAGGATCAGGCAAGTTGTCAGAAGGATCTGACTAACTGGCCGCCCGGCGTTATCCCTACTCTGGACTGGCAGCGAGACACCGCTCTCGCGTCACCAGGCACTCAAGTGAGGAAACAGGGTCATGTCGAACATCTCGAAAAAAGTCGTTCTGATCACCGGCGCGAGCAGCGGTATAGGCGAAGCGACGGCGCGTCTGCTAGCCAGCAAGGGCGCGCATGTCGTGCTCGGCGCACGTCGTACGGAGCGTCTCGAAATACTTTGCGCCGAGACCAACGCCAGGGGGGGAAGCGCCCATTTCCAGGCATTGGATGTCACCCGGCGAGCCGATGTTCAAGGGTTTGTCGATTTTGCCCTGGACCTGCATGGCCGGGTCGATGTGATGGTCAATAACGCCGGGGTGATGCCACTGTCGAAACTCGAGGCACTGAAAGTCTGCGAATGGGATCAGATGATTGACGTCAATATTCGCGGCGTCTTGCATGGTATCGCGGCCGGTTTACCGCTGATGCAAAAACAGCAATCAGGCCAGTTCATCAATATCGCATCGATTGGCGCCTACACCGTGAGCCCCACGGCATCGGTCTATTGCGCGACCAAGTTTGCAGTGCGCGCCATCTCGGAAGGATTGCGTCAGGAAGTCGGTGGGGACATTCGTGTCACGGTGATTTCACCCGGCGTGACCGAGTCTGAATTGGCCGAGAGCATTTCCGATGAAGGCGGGCGGGCCGAGATGCGCGAGTTCCGCAAGATCGCCATCCCTGCAATGGCCGTTGCTCGCGCTATCGCTTACGCCATCGAGCAGCCTGCTGATGTGGATGTCAGTGAACTGATTGTCCGTCCAACGGCCAGCCCGTTCTGAATCGAGGACTTGAACATGACAGCTAAAAAATCCGCAGATCAGGACAAGTACGTCGGTATGTGGGTCACGGCTGACGGGCTCATTCGCCATGAGCCTCTGCCAGGTGGTCGATACGATGAGGCCCGGGGCCGGCAGGCGAGTGCCTATCAGGGCCGATATTGGCTGGAAGGCGACCACATCGAGTACGTCGATGACACCGACTTCACGGCTGATGGGGAGTTTCGTGACGGGGTTCTCTATCACGCCGGCATGATTCTTTTTCGCCAGATGTAGAAGCCGAACGCTGTAGTGGCGGCTGCTCATTGGAACCAGAGCGAGCACAGCCGCCACCCGCCATCGACTATCGTTCTTGTGTGCGGTCAGCAGCTCGCCTCACCTGGTTCAACAGGTGATCGACATCCTCGGCGGTGGTCGCGAACGAGGTGACAAAGCGAACGACATTCGGTCCCCAGCGATCATGGTAGAACCCGAAGCCGGCCTTCAGCAGCGCATCGATCATTGCCAAGTCCAGCCGGCAGAACAGGATATTCGCCTCGGTGCCGCCGAGCACCTCGACGCCACCCAAGCCATCAAGCCCCTGCGCCAGGCGCTGGGCGGCAGCGTTGGCCTTGCGTGCATTGCGCAGCCAGAGATCGTCGGTCAGGTACGCATCGATCTGCGCCGACAGAAAACGCATCTTGGAAGAGAGATGGCCTGCACGCTTGCGGCGGTAACTCATCTCGGTGGCAAGGGAGGTGTTGAACAGGACGATCGCTTCCGCCGCCAGCACGCCGTTCTTGGTGGCACCGAACGACAGGGCATCCACGCCGGCCTTCCACGTCATCTCGGCCGGGGAGCAGCCAAGCGACACCAGGGCGTTGGCAAAACGCGATCCATCCATATGCAATCCCAGGGAAGAGGACTTGCAGATGTCACCAATGGCTGCGATTTCATCCAGGGTGTAGATGCTGCCGACTTCAGTGGCCTGAGTGATGCTGACGCAGGCGGGCTGGGTCGTGTGTACGTCGCCGACTTTTTCGCGAGTGCGCTCGCGCAATCGGACGATATCCAGCTTGGCCGCCGGGCCGTCGACGGTCATCAGCTTCGCGCCGTTGGAAAAGAACTCGGGCGCGCCGCATTCATCGTTGTTGATATGGCTGGCCGGGTGGCAGTAGATGTTGCCCCAGGGTGGTGTCATCGCACTCAGGCACAGGGCGTTGGCGGCGGTGCCGGTGGGCACGAGAAAGACCTCCACGTCGCGCTCGAAGATCTCGCAGAACTTGCGCTTGACCTGTGCCGTCAACTCGTCGGTGCCATAGGGACCCGCCTGGCCCGAGCTGTGTTTGACGAGGGCTTGTGCCACCTCCGGCGATGCACCTGCGATGTTGTCACTTGAAAAACCCAGCGCGGGCGGTCTGCTTGTTTCACCGTTCATCATCCAGTTCTCGGCTGCGCAGGCGAAGGTGTTTCGCCCGGATTGGCGCATCCTATGGAGGGGGACGGTTGTTGCGCTTGTAAAAAATTGACGCTCGCCGATGGTCGACGGCCTAAGTCCTGTAGCGTGATGGCGCGACGCCGAATGCCTGTCGAAAGGCGCGGTTGAAATGGCTTTGATCGTAGAAGCCGACGGCGTGGGCGACATCGATGATCGGTTGCGCACTGCCAGACAGCAGGCCACACGCCCGTTCGAGACGCAGGCGAAGCAGCCATGCGTGGGGCGTCATGCCGATGGTCCGCTTGAACTGCTTGAGAAACGGGAAACGCCCCAGCCCACATAGTCCGGCGAGATCATCGAGGGTGATTCGCTCATCGATGTGGCTGAAACAATAGTCCCTGACGCGAGACCATTGCAGGGGTGATAGCGAGCCGGTAATCGTTTCGGGCTTGATCGCCCGTGACTGGCTCAACAGGGGTTCAAGGAGGGTGAACCATTGCGTCTGCACCGCGAGGCTGCCGGGGCCAACGGCCTGCTGCATTGCATCGTGCAACCCGCGCAGGTTGCCGGCAAGCCCCGTGTCTTCGAGCAACACACCGGTCAATTCAAGCTCTTTTGGTTGACCGCTGATTTCCTCGGCCAGGCTCGCGACCAGCGCCTGGGATAGACGGAATGTCTTGAGCGTATAAGCGCCGCCGCCCTCGGATACACCGTCGTGGATTTCACCCGGCGGCATCAGGGCAACACTTCCCGGCCCCAAAAGAAACGACTCGCCTTTCGCTCGATGACGCTGGA
Source organism: Pseudomonas sp. GW823-FHT02E01 (assembly GCF_058797535.1). Classification (NCBI taxonomy): domain Bacteria; kingdom Pseudomonadati; phylum Pseudomonadota; class Gammaproteobacteria; order Pseudomonadales; family Pseudomonadaceae; genus Pseudomonas; species Pseudomonas sp. GW823-FHT02E01. The sequence continues at coordinate 501,466 of NZ_JBXAJS010000003.1, forward strand.
TGCCTTCGGTGACAAAACCAATGTGGAAATCGAGGTGGTAATGGCGATCGAAGCCGACATCCGCAAAACGTGCGGACCCCAGCACCAGGCCTGGTACTTCGGACACGTGATGGTACTTGGCTTGCTCAGTCATGAAACCCGTTCAACAATCGGCGAGGAGGGCGAGAGACTCAAAGTTTAAGTGTGCAAGAGGTATAGATCCATGGGTTGCCAGCAATTGGCCTGAGGTCGTGCATGAGTCATTGAGTGTCAACCGAACTCGCTCGCCATGAGGATGTTGCGCAGCAAGTGACGACGGCTCATTTGTCCGCTGCGCAACGCCCGGTAGCCGTCCTAGCTTTGTGGTACCACTCGCGCTTCGTTTCCGGCACCCTCGACGTACACGTTCATGCCTTTTCTCAGCGTCGGGTTGATCGGCTGCGTTACCGAAACCAGTACGCCGCTCTGGGTGCGAACGATGATCTGCTGTGCGTCCACGGGCTGATCATATTTTTTCTTTTCGACGTAGTTGCCGCCTGCCGCCCCCGCGAGAGCTCCGGCGACCATCGCCACATCCCGGCCGGTACCCTGGCCGATCAGGCTACCCAGGCCCAGACCGCCAATACCGCCCAAGATGGCACCGACGCCGCTATCGTGATTGGTCTGCATCTGGGTCTGTGTGATCTGCTCGATTTTCCCCGAGCGGATCTCCATCTCGCCAGCGCCTCCGCTCCCGGCTCCCACCGCGGCACAGCCGCCAAGCAACAGACCAAAAAGCGAAATCGTCAGCCAGGAAAAGATTGTTTTCATCGTCAAACTCCATTTTCAGAGGAAGTGGATCATGCAAACGCATCCAATGACGTTAGACGAAAAAGTCCGGTTCATGCGCTTGTCTGGCTGTGCAAGGTGTTTGAGGTCGAGAAAGCGCGCCAGCGCACGACCAGGATGGCCACTGATCCGCCCATGCTCACGCAAAAGGCGGCAGGTGTTCTGGTTGACTCCAGTCGCTCAGGACTCTTGCGCCAAACCTGCTACGGCCTGCAGGAGCCTGGGCATGTTTTCCAGGGCTTTTTTCCTTGCTTCAGTAAATCGGTTCAACACGGCAAGCTTTTCAGGATCCCCCTCCTGCAGGCTTCTCAGCACTGTCGGCAAAAGGTGCAGATGGCACTGCGCAAGCCAGTTGGACAACCCCGCGTGGTTCTTCCATTGCCGCTGATTGCCCAGATAAGCGGCCCACATCCTGACCCAGTCCACCGGTGAGCGTGGCAGCGGGACAAACCCACATAGTTGATTCATCTGCATCTGATCGTCGAGGTGGCTTTCCACGTATGCGATGACTGCGGCGCTGAACAGAATCTGATAACTGCTGACTGTCACCAGGTTGATGCGATTGCCATCAAACGCTTTCACGCTTCCCTCAGGAATAATCGGGACAGCGCTTGCGCTGCAGTCGATATAAAGGGCGTCGGGATCTCCAGCGATGCTGCCCCTTTCGAGGGAGATACGGCTGGCTTCAATCGCGCACACCCGCCCCAGGCGCACTACATTGGTTATGCGCCGTAGCGCACGCAACTCAGCCTGTGAAATGGTCGCAGCACGGAAGGCGGTGGGTTCGACGGCTTGATCGATGCGCAGCAGTTCGCCGGCACTTTCGAGCCTGAGGAACAGGTCCGGGATCGAATCTGCCGCACCTATTGCTTCGAACTGGTTCGCGAGGCTACCGATCGTTCGTACAACATTCTCCTGGCCGGGTTGAAAGTTGGCGCGATCCAACAGCCAGGGGGCGTTTGGAACGATCCATTGAATCCTGCCTGGTGCCACGCCATTCTGCAGCAGCCACAGACAGGCATCGATGCCGGTCTTTCCTCCCCCCACCACCACGTAACGCAAGTAAGGCTGTCCGATCTTTGGCAAGTCGTTGAGCGGTACGCACCGTATACCAGGCTCTATCCGGTAATGCGGAGGATGGGTCGAAGGAACGGCTGCCTGTGAAATAGTCGCATCCACCAGCTTCCTTCGGACCTGGACAGCATTACGTTCGCCGGTGAGCAGGGAAGTGATGCAATGACTATCGGTGCGATCACCTTCGTAGTTGTGCATCGGAAAATATCGCACCCGACCTGACGGCAAGAATCGATGATGCATAAGCTGATCGAAGTAACTGACAATCTCGGCGCCTGAGGCCAATTCATACAAGCCACCGCCCCATTCGGATTCGTCCTTCTGGCCGGAGCCCAACTCGCAGGAGTTAACGCCATAGAAGGCAGACGGCTGGTGCAAGCGGACGAACGAGTAGGCATCGTTCCAGTGTCCACCAGGTTGAGCGTGTCGATCCACCATCAGCACACTCGCATCCGACTGATCGAGCAATGTATCGACGAAGGCCATGGCTGTTGCCCCCGCGCCGATGACCAGATAATCCGTTGCCATGGTGGATGTGTTCATAGGTACGCCCTGATGAAAGTTGAAAATACTCCTCCATCGAATCAGGCTAGTTGTTTTCGCTTGTCGCAAAAGAACAGTTGTTCCTTGCCGACATAGCCAACAGATTTAAAGACTCTCTAAATACCATGGCGACTCTGGAAAGCGGTCAGCTGGTCACTGTGCTGGACGATTACATTGACCGCCAGGTCGTCCTCTGGATGCTGTGGCCAGCCAGCCGTTATGCCTCGCCCAAGTTGCGCGTGTTCATTGACTACATGAGTGCGCACTAGCGCATCTGATCGTTTACGCCTGCAGGTTCAGTATCACCCTCGTCTGACCGGCATCAGGGCGAACCCGCTCCCGCAGGATGTGGGCTTAACCCAAGGCTGTGAAATCGCTGGCGTGCAGTTCCTGGACGCCCACCAGTTGGATTTCGAACTCGGGGGTGGCGTCGGCGTTGACACTGCCCTGGAGAATGCCATTGGCAAAGCGCAGTTGACCGGTGGCGTTGGCAGGGTCGAAGGCATTGCTGCCGATGAAGGTGAAGGCGTCGACGGTTGCGGTCAGCGGGTTAGCGTCCAGGCCGGTGAAACTCAGATGATCGCCCTCAGTGCTCTTGTAACCGTTGATCACATCGCGCAAAGCCCCGACGCCCATGTCCGACAGCGCACTGAACGCGAAGGTATCCGCGCCAGTGCCACCGATGAGGTTGTCGGTGCCTGAACCGCCGATCAGCCGGTCATCGCCCGAACCGCCCACCAGCGAATCGTTGCCCGCACCACCGTTCAGTACGTTCGCGGCGCTGTTGCCCGACAGACTGTCGGCGTAGGCGCTTCCCGTCAGATTTTCACAGAATTTCAAGGTGTCGAGCCCGGAACCCGTGGTGTTTTGTTGCGCTGACGTCGAGAGGTTTACGGTAACGCCGGACGGGGCGCGCTCAAAGGACACCGTGTCAATGCCATCGCGTCCGTCCAGCACGTTGTTGCCGGTTCCGGCGAACAGCGTGTTGTCCAACGCGTTGCCCGTGCCATTGGCGGCGCCAGTGCTATCGACATACAGATGTTCAACGTTATTGCTGAGGGTAAAGGCCGCCAGGCTGCTGTGCACACTGTCGACTCCTCCAGGCGCCGCATTGCTGTTGGTCTCGATCACTGCGTCGTGGGCGTTGTCGACATAGTAGGTATCGTTGCCATCGCCGCCGCTCATGCTGTCGGCCCCTGCGGCACCATTGAGCACGTTATTGGCGGCATTGCCGGTGATGAAGTTGTGCCGCTCATTGCCGGTGCCGTTGATGTCCGACACGCCGGTGAGCACCAGGTTCTCGAGATTGGCGCCCAGGGTCCAGCTGACCGAGGCCTGCACCGTATCGATCTGCGAGGTCGAGGTGTTGGTTTCCACCACGCGGTCGAACGCGTTATCGACCACATAGACGTCGTTGCCATTGCCACCGGTCATGGTGTCGGCGCCCAGTTTGCCATCCAGCGTGTCGTTGCCCGAGCTGCCCGCCAGGGTATCCGCCTGGTCGGTACCGGAAATCATGTTCCGGGCGTTGTCGAAAATGTCCTGCACGCTGTTGTTGTCGTTGGGGTTGCCCTGGAAGCCAAGGTCATTGGCAATGTAGTCGGCCAGGCGCTGGCCGACGATCTCCGCCGACTCCTCGTGCAGGTGCCAGACGTCGTCGGGATACGCCAGCGGATCGACTTCGTGGCGCAAGGGGAGGTCGGTGTAGTCCACCGCCAGCTTGACGTCGGCGCGCTCGGCGGCGATGGCTTCCTGGGCTGCGCGTACATAACCACCCCCCTCGACGATGGAGGCAATTTTCTCCTCCGAATAACCACGGGCACGCGCTGCGTCCTGTTCGTAGTGACCGGTTTCCATCATGTACACGCTGAAGTTGCCGAACTGGGCATGCAGGTAATCAAACACCTTCAGGGTCGCGGCCTTGTACGCCGCTGCTGCCGCTGCTTTGTCCGTGGCGCGGGCGATCTCCTGGGCTGCTTCCTCGCCCTGGCCCCAAATGATGCCCATGGTGACGTTACTGATCGATTGCAGTTCGCTGAGCTGACCCCGCAGCAGCGTCACGGCGCGCAACAACGCGGCCCCGGGCTGGTTGGTGTCGGTCAGCCACCAGCACAACTCGAGTTCCCCGGCGCTCAGCGTCGAGAGGCCGGTGACCGTGCTGCCGCCCACCGCGATGTCGATGCCGTTGCCATCGGCATCGGTGAACTGGCTGCGCACGTCATAGGGGGTGTAGCGGTCCAGGTCGTTGACCAGCATCGAGGTGCCGGACTGACCGTCGTCCTCCGTCATGCGCAGCAGGCGCGTATTGGATTGGCCGAGGGTGGGCAGATAGAGGATGTCCTGCCGGGTGCTCTCGCCGAACACGAAGTCGCTGGCGGTCAGGGTGTTGAGGTAGTTGCCGAAGAGCGCGATTTCAAAACGATTGCCATCGGCATCCGTTTCGGCGGACTTGATGTAGGTCTTGTCGCCGGCCGCGTTGAGGGTGATGTACAACGTGCCATTGCTGCCATCGCCGAGGCCGAGAAAGCCCAGGCCCGAAACATCGATCTTGTCGACGCCGGCGGTGAAGTCATAAATCGTGTCGGTGGCCGTGACACCGCCGGTGTCGTAGTCGCGGTAGCTGTCGAGCACGTTGGTGTAGCGGAAGGTGTCGGCACCGTCGCCGCCGTACAGTGAGTCGCGTCCGGCGCCGCCGTCGACGGTGTCGGCGCCAGTGCCGGCCTTGATCGTGTCGTTGCCACCGAGGCCAAGGATCAGGTCGGCACCCGCCGTGCCGTTGAGGGTTTCGGCATTGTTGGTGCCGGTGACGGTGTTGGCGGGCGCATCGGCCACCGCCAGGGCGAAGCTATCGCTGACCGATGCACCGGCCGGGTCCGTGGCTCTGACCAGCACGTTGTAATTACCGGACGCGGTGCTGGTCGGCGTGCCGGTGAAGGTCAGGTTGCTGGCATTGAAGCTCAGCCACGCGGGCAGGGCGCTGCCATCGGCCAGGGTGGCGGTGTAGCTGAGGCTGTCATTGTCCGGATCGGTGAAGCTGGTGGCCGGCACCACGTAGCTGAACACGGTGTTTTCGGTGGCGTTCTGATCCAGCAGCGGCGTGGTCAGCACCGGCGCCTGGTTGGTCGGTGACGATGTGGCGAAGATGAAATTGGCGTTGGTCAGCTTGTTGAGGTAGTTGCCGTCCAGTGCCACTTCGAAGCGGTTGCCATTGGCGTCGGCGGTCAGGGACTTGATGTAAGTCTTGGTGCCGGCACTGTTGAGCACCACGTACACGGTGTTGTTCTTGCCATCCCCCAGGCCGGTGAAACCCATGGCCGAGAGGTCGATCTTGTCGGCGGTGAAATCGAAATCGGTGATCAGGTCACCAAGGTTGGCACCGCCGGTGTTGTAGTTGCGGTAACTGTCCAGGCGACTGGAAAACACGAACGTGTCCGCCCCGGCACCGCCGGTGAGGGTGTCCATGCCGGCGCCGCCGTCGAGTTTGTCGTCGCCCGCGCCGCCACTGAGGCTGTCGTTGCCCGCCAGGCCGAACAGGGTGTCGGCCGAATCGCTGCCCAACAACGAGTCGCTGCCGCTGGTGCCGGTGATCACCCGATTAAAGATGAAGTTATTGGCCGTCAGGGTGCTGGTCAGGTTGCCCGAGAGGATCAGCTCGAAACGATTGCCACTGGCGTCGGCGTCGTAGTCCTTGATGTAGGTGCGGTCGCTGCTGGCGCTGTAGCTGACCTGCAGGGTGCCGCCACGGCCATTGCCTATGCCTGTGAAGCCGAGGCCGGCGAGGTCGATCTTGTCCTGGGTGACGTCGAAGTCGGTGATGGTGTCATCAAAGCTTGTGGTCGCGTTGCGGTAACTGTCGGACTGAGCGGCGAAACGGAACGTATCGGCGCCGGTACCGCCGGTGAGTTTGTCGATGCCTGCACCACCCACCAGAATGTCGCCACCGGCCCCGCCATTGAGGGTGTCGTTGCCGGCAACGCCGTAGAAAATCTCGCTGGCGGCGCTGCCCAGCAGGGTGTCGTTGCCAGCCGTACCTTGCACGGTGGTCATCGGCACCGTGGCGCTGACGTAGCTGCCGTCGCCATAGACCAGCGTGGCACCGTTGCTGGTGTGGCTGATGGTGTTGCCGATGATGGCGTTGCGATCAGTGCCGTCTTCATTGCGCTCTGCAACGCCATAGGTCGACAGGTTGCTGCCGGTGATGAGGTTCCCCTGGATGGTGTTATCGCTGCCGTTGAAGTACTTGCCGGACACGCCCAGGGTGTCGTCGTAGGACTGGATGATGATCTCCGGTACGGGGCTGCCCAGGGAATTGTTGTTGAGCGTGTTGTCGATGATCTCGACGTGGTTGCTGCCGTAGATGCGGATCCCGGCACTGGCGTTGTCGTGAATGTCGACGCCACTGACGGTCACCTCGCTGGACAGTTTGATCAGCACCCCTTCGGCGCCGTTGCCGTACACCTCGCCACCGGTGATGGTTATGTTGCTGGGGGAGGGGATGTCCTCGCTGCCGCGCTGCACGACGATGCCAGTGCCGCCGTTGTTGTAGGCAACGTTATTGGTGAGTGTGAAGTCGTGGGTGCTGGTGACGATGTTGAAACCGTGCCGGTCGTTGTCGTAGGCGACGTTGTTTTCGAAGGTGCTGTCGCTGAGGAAGTCGGCAACGAAACCGTCCAGGCCGTTGCCGTGGGACACGCTGTTCCTGATGACCATGTTCACGGTCTGCTCGTGGGGGTCGAAACCGTACCCGGAGCAATCCTTGATCTCGACGCTGTCGAGGGTGACGTTGGAGTCGTAGCCCGCTTCGCCTGGAATGTAGCCGTTGAACCAACCGTCGATCTTGCCCGTGGTGTTGTCACGGTTGCCGTCGATGGTGAGGTTGCTGACACCGAAGTCGTGGGTTTGCTCGCCATAGGCGGAGCGGATGACTCCGGTGATCTTGGTGTCGGAGCCGTCAGCCACCTTGACGGTGGTTGCGCCCATGCCGTCGCCGTAAAGGTAGACGTTACTCTTGAGCATCAGGCAGCCGTCGGAGGGTTCCTCACCTCCCGAAACGATATAAGTTCCGGTCGGCATGTACACCTGCCCCCCGCCTGCAGCGGCCGCCGCATCAATTGCATTTTGTATCGCAGCCGTATCGTCAGTGATGCCATCTCCTTTGGCGCCAAAATTTTGGACATTGAAAATCATGAGTTTATCTCCGTATCAGGCGAAAACCTCGGCAGATGCCAATACTCCATCGGCAGCTACCGTGTTATGACCCACCGGAGCGCAAAAGTTGTGACCGCATATCGGGGAAGCGTCAAAAAACAGATAAAGCTGATTAGCGGTTATGAGATGTTTTGGAGAAATAACGGTTTGTTGACGATCATTCAGGTGGCGAGTCCGCAATGGACCGGGTGGCTCGCGCAGCGGATGGCGCTGAAAAAAAACTTAAAAGACCGAGACCTTGTATAGGGTTCCGCCTGGCAGCCGAAGGGGCCGCCAGGTGAACGCTTTGGAGAGTCGAGTGGAGTCAGGCCCGAAGCCTTACATCGTCAGTTGCTGAAGGCTGCAGCAACGAGAACAGGTTCTTGGGATCTTGCAGCTCCGGCACCAGTTGGATGTCGCTGCCAATGTTGAGCGTTCTTGCAACATCCAGCACATAGCGCAAGGCGGAGTAGTCCTCAATGGCGAAGCCGACCGAGTCGAACAAGGTGACTTCCTTGGCATGCTGGCGACCTTGGGTCTGACCATTGATGACTTTCCAGAATTCGATAACCGGTGAGTCGGCGGGCATCTGCTGAATTTCGCCTTCAATGCGGCTTTGTGGTTCGTACTCAACCATGACTCGCGCACGCTCCACGATGTCTCGGTGCAGTTCGGTCTTGCCGGGGCAGTCGCCGCCCACTGCGTTGAGGTGCATCCCGGGCTCGATCATCTCAGGCGTCAAAATCGTTGCGTAGGCCTTGTCGGCCGTGACCGTGGTCACGATATCGGCCCCACGTACGGCTTCCGCGACGGTTTTTGCAACGGTCACCTGTATGGCGGGGTAGGCCCGCAGGTTGGCTACCAACTTCGCCGTCGCGGCAGGATCGATGTCGTAGAGGCTGATTTCAGTAATGCCTAGCAGTGTATGAAATGCCAGGGCCTGGAATTCGCTCTGTGAACCGTTGCCGATAAGTGCCATTCGGCGACTGTCCGGTCGGGCGAGGTAGCGGGCGGCGAGTGCAGAAGTGGCAGCGGTGCGAATGGCGGTAGTCAGCGTCATTTCACTCAGCAAGACAGGCTTGCCGGTATCGACGTCTCCCAGTGCACCAAACGCCATGACCGTCAGCATGCCATTGTGCGTGTTCTTCGGATGCCCGTTGACATACTTGAAGGCATAGAGCGAGGCATCAGACACAGGCATAAGTTCGATGACGCCCTCAGGTGAGTGGTTCGCCAGGCGCGCGCACTTTTCGAAATCCGGCCAGCGTACGTAGTCTTGACGGATGTACTCGGCCATTTCGATCAGGCAACGAGGCAAGCCTTTTTCCTGGACGAGACGGCTCAGATCATTGACGTCAATGTAACGGGTCATATTGGGTTCCTTTGGGCTTTTATGGTGTGCCGGTCTGGACTGCCTTTCGCTTTGGCGGCTGAGACTCAGGAGGCGGTCCATGTGTTTGCAACGGACCTATTGTCGAGGCAATGGAGAGTAGATTTCGGCCAATACTGACCCTGGACACAGCGAGAGAAGTCGAAAAACACAGAGCGCACAGCGGAATCGGCCGGGTGACAGTGACCACTCGCATCTCGCTCGCACGGCTCAAGCGCGATGTGCTTCACGAAGCATCGTCATGCAGGTAAAGAAGGCCTCATAGACAAGCACATGTCCTGTGCCGCTCCCTTTTATGTGGGGACACAGTGGACGACAGAATCGGCTGTGAAAGCCCTTCGTTCAGCACAGGCACGCTGTTTGAACGTGGGGTTACGACACCAGCACCCTCCCGGCAATTGGCATTCTGACGGTCCATTTCAAGCGCTTGTCGATCGTCGCTTGAGATGGAGTGCAACTCCGACGACTGGCACCTTCCAGTCGAAAACAACAACAAAAACGGCTGCGGTGAAGACCGCATCGACTCTCTGCCCCTGTCAAAAAAGTGTGGTCCGACGCAAGCGCCGGATCGCTATAAATCCAAATAATCCGGGACTCTAGAAAATGAACATCAAATGGCTGACTTTGCCGGCACTCGCGTTGCTTTGCTGCACCACGGGCGCCAGTGCCAAGGAATGGAAGGAGCTGCGATTTGGCGTCAACCCAAGCTACCCACCCTTTGAATCCACCACGGCCGATGGCGGGGTTCAGGGCTTCGGCGTGGACCTGGGCAATGCGATATGTGCCGAGCTGAAGCTGACCTGCGTGTGGGTCAGCAATGATTTCGACGGGCTGATTCCGGGGCTCAAGGCCGGTAAGTTCGATGCCATCGAATCTTCGATGACCGTTACCGACGCGCGCAAAAAACAGATCGACTTTACCGATCGCCTGTACGCAGGACCGACCGCCATCGTCACCCGCAAAGACTCCGGACTGCTGCCTACCGCCGAATCGCTGCGCGGAAAAACCATCGGTTACATGCAGGGCACGATTCAGGAAACCTACGCCAAGGCCAAACTGGGGCCGGGTGGGGTGAAACTGCGGGCCTATCAGAATCAGGATCAGGTCTATGCCGACCTGGTATTTGGCCGTCTCGATGCGTCGATCCAGGACAAGCTGCAAGCGCAGATGAGTTTCCTGACCTCGCCACAAGGGGCGGACTTCCACAACAGTGAAGGCATCAGCGACCCGTTGGTGCCGTCGGAAATCGCCATTGGTGTGCGCAAGGACAACGAAGAACTCAAAGGCATGCTCAACGCCGCCATCAAGGCCCTGCACGACAAGGGCATCTACGCGCAGATCCAGCAGAAACACTTCGGTGATCTGGACCTCTACAACAACTGATCCTCGTGCCTCGGTCGTTGTATCGCAGCGACCGGGGCGCATCAAGACAGGTGACTGGCGTGAACTCCTTCCTGAATATTCTGGGGCTCGATCTTTCGGCCCTGCAAGGCTATGGCCCTTTGTTGCTGCACGGCACCTGGGTCACCCTCAAATTGTCGGCACTCGCGCTTTTGGTGAGCATGGCGCTGGGGCTGCTCGGCGCGGCGGCCAAACTGTCGCCGCTGAAGCTGTTGAATCTCCCGGCGACCTTTTACACGACACTGATCCGTGGCGTGCCCGACCTGGTGTTGATGCTGCTGATTTTCTACAGCCTGCAAGGCTGGCTCAGCGCCCTGACCGAGGCCATGGGCTGGCCCTACATGGAAATCGACCCATTCGTGGCCGGCATCATCACCCTCGGTTTTATCTACGGGGCGTATTTCACCGAGACCTTTCGCGGGGCGATTCTGAGTGTGCCGCGCGGTCAACAGGAAGCCGCGGCGTGCTTTGGCCTGAGCCGTTGGCAGCGCTTTCGTTTCGTGGTGTTCCCGCAAATGATGCGTTTTGCCTTGCCGAGCCTTGGCAACAATTGGCTGGTGCTGCTCAAGGCCACGGCTCTGGTATCGATCATCGGTTTGTCGGACCTGGTCAAAGTCGCGCAGGAGGCCGGTAAAAGTACGTTCAATATGCTTGATTTCCTGCTGCTGGCCGCCGCGCTTTACCTGCTGATCACCAGCGCTTCGAACTACGTTTTGCGTGTGCTGGAACGGCGCTACAACCAGGGTGTACGGGGGATGGCGCGATGATCGAGTTGATTGCCGAATACTGGAAACCCTTTCTGTTCAGCGATGGCGAGACCCTCACCGGGTTGGCGATGACCCTGTGGCTGCTGGTGGCGAGTATTGCCATGGGGTTTTTCCTGTCATTGCCCCTGGCGATCTTGCGCGTCTCGCGCTGGGGTGTCTTGCGTTGGCCGGTTCAGCTGTTTACCTACATCTTTCGCGGCACGCCGTTGTATATCCAGTTGCTGATTTGCTACAGCGGGATCTACGGCATTGCGGTGGTTCGTTCGCAGCCATTGCTCGAAGCGTTTTTCCGCGACGCCATGAATTGCACCTTACTGGCGTTTACGCTCAACACCTGCGCCTACGCTGTGGAAATTTTCGCCGGAGCGATCCGCAGCATTCCCTACGGTGAAATCGAAGCGGCCCATGCCTATGGCCTCAGTGGCTGGCGCCTGTATCTGCAATTGATCCTGCCTTCGGCGCTGCGCCGCGCGCTGCCGTACTACAGCAACGAAGTGATCCTGATGCTGCACGCGACTTCGGTGGCGTTCACCGCAACGATTCCGGACATCCTGAAAATCGCCCGGGATGCCAACGCCGCGACTTTCATGACGTTTCAGGCTTTCGGTATCGCCGGCCTGCTGTACCTCGTGCTGTCGTTCGGGCTGGTCGGTGCGTTCCGCCTGGCAGAGAAACGCTGGCTGAGCTTTCTAGGCCCGGCCCACTGACTTCCATTCTTTATCCAGAGCGGCACCGATAAGTGTGCCGCTTCAGGAGTATTCGCATGTACAAACTCACCGTTGAAAATCTGTATAAACGTTTTGGTGACAACGAAGTACTCAAGGGCGTCTCGTTAAACGCGAGGGCAGGGGACGTGGTGAGCATGATCGGCGCCAGCGGTTCGGGCAAAAGCACCATGCTGCGCTGCATCAACTTTCTGGAGCGGGCGGACGAAGGCGCCATTGCTCTGGATGGCGAGCGAGTCCTCACCCGTCAGGGCGTTGGCGGCATGCGCGTTGCCAATCCGAAGCAGTTGCAGCGTTTGCGCACGCGACTGGCGATGGTGTTCCAGCATTTCAATCTGTGGAGCCACCTGACCGTACTGGAGAACATCGTGCTGGCGCCGTGTCGAGTCCTGGGCATGAATCGCAAGGCCGCCGAAGAGAGCGCTCGGGCGTATCTGGACAAAGTCGGCCTGCCGCAACGGGTGGCCGATCAGTACCCGGCGTTTCTTTCCGGCGGGCAGCAACAGCGGGTGGCGATTGCCCGTGCCCTGGCGGTGGAACCGGAAATCCTGTTGTTCGACGAGCCAACCTCGGCGCTCGACCCGGAACTGGTGGGTGAAGTCCTGAAGGTCATTCAGGCACTGGCCGAAGAGGGCCGGACCATGTTGATGGTGACCCACGAAATGGGCTTTGCCCGGCAGGTCTCCAGCCAGGTGTTGTTCCTGCATCAGGGGCGGGTCGAAGAGCAGGGTGATGCTACGATACTCGACCGGCCAACCAGCGAACGTTTGCAGCAATTTCTATCGGGTCGTTTGAAGTGAGGCAAGGCGTACATGGCGGATATCCGCGATCTGTCGATCGTGCTTGATCGTATCGATCAGGCAATCATTGAAGTGTTGCGCCACGAAGGGCGCATCACCTATCAAAAGCTGTCCGAGCGCGTACACCTGACCCCCAGGCCGTGTCTGGAACGGGTGCGCAAGCTGGAACAGCTCGGGGTCATTCGCGGTTATGGTGCGATTCTCGATGAGAAGAAACTGACGCCGGGCTTGTCGTTGCTGGTGCTGGTGGCGTTGTCGAACCAGAGCGGACGCGCGGCGCAAAAGGCCTTCGAGGCCAAGGTCCGCGCCTGTCCGCAGGTGCTGGAATGTCGCCTGATCAGTGGCGCGTTCGACTACAGCCTGCGCATGCGCTGCCGTGATATGGAGCATTACCGGGTGTTGACCGAAGTCTGGTTTGACGACCCGGATTTGCACATCGACAAACTGGTCAGCCACCCGGAACTGGCGATGGTCAAGACCACGATGGAGTAAGCGTCAAACGGATAAACACGGTGGGAGCGGGCTTGCTCGCGAAGGCGGTGTGTCAGTCGACATTGATGTTGGATGACCCTGCGCCTTCGCGAGCAAGCCCGCTCCCACATTTGCTTTGTGTTGTTCACCGAATCGGCTGAAGAGGTCAGAATCTTCAGCCGTTTTCATCAGCGCAACAGCTGTTATCAACCGGGTTTTTCCCACCTCGAAACAGACAATGAGCCTCTCTCGACCCTCATTGAGTCTGTGCCCATGCAAACCACCAATACGGTTTTAATGATTCGCCCGACACGTTTCTCCTTCAATCAGGACACGGCGGCGAACAACCGCTTCCAGCGTCCGGCAACCATTGCTGAAGACGTTCAACTCAAGGCCCTTGCCGAGTTCGATGGCTATGTTGCCGCGTTGCGTCGGCACGGCGTTGAAGTCCTGGTGCATAACGATCGAGAAGCGCCCCATACCCCGGACTCGATCTTCCCCAACAACTGGTGGAGCAGCCACCCGGATGGCACCTTGGTGCTGTATCCGATGCAGGGCCACAACCGGCGACTGGAGCGGGACAAAGGTGTACTCGACGGACTGCTGGGCGAATACCGGGTCGAGCAATTGCTAGACCTGTCCAGCCTCGAAGAGCAGGAGGTTTTCCTGGAGGGCACCGGCAGCATGGTCCTGGATCGGCAACAGCGGATTTGCTACGCCGGGTATTCCACGCGAACCCACGCCCAGGCCCTGGATAAGTTGGTCACCCATTTGGGCTATGAACTCTGTGCGTTCAACGCGGTGGATCGCCAGGGCGTGGCGATTTATCACACCAATGTGATGATGAGTGTCGGCACCCGCCTGGCGGTGGCTTGCCTGGCGTCCTTGCCCCATTCGGGCGAACGTACGGCGCTGCGTGAACGGCTCGAAACCAGCGGCAAACAGGTCATCGCCTTGAACTGGGCGCAGTTGGAGTCCTTTGCCGGCAACATGCTGGAAGTGCACAACGCAGAGGGCGAGCCGCTGCTGGTGATGTCGCGCACAGCCTGGCAATCACTGGACGCCAATCAGCGTCGCTTGATCGAAGCTCACACCACGCCGTTGCCGGTGAACATCGACACCATCGAGCGCATCGGTGGCGGCAGCGCGCGCTGCATGTTGGCCGAGGTATTCCTGCCCAGGCAGGGTGGCAGTGCCTGCCTTGCAACCATCAGCGGCTTGGATCGCTAACCGAAAACGGTGTCGAACCACGTCATGTTCCTGCATCAGGGCCGGATGGAGGAGCAGGGGGCGCCGAGCGCTGTGCTGGAACAGCCCCGTAGCGAGCGGTTGAAACAGTTTTTGTCGGGTAGTCTGAAGTAACCTGTCGCGCCCAGTGTGCGGGAAGTGGTTTTTTTGGGATGTCGGGGCCGCGGTCCGATGAAGAAACCGCGGCGGCCGATCAATCAGGCGGCGGGGAGCAGGCCTTTCTGTTTGGCGACATGAGTCGCCAGTGCGTCCATCAAGTCCGGGGACAGGCAGTCATAGGGCTCCAGGCCGATCGAGCGCAGGCGCTCACGGATGGCCTTCATTTGCGCTGGCGGTGTGCCGGTTTCGATGATGGAGGACACGAATGCCGCGAAGCTCGGCGCAGCCCATCCACTTTGGGGAGAGAGCTCGGTGTGGACGAAGTCCAGACCATAAAATGCATGGTCTTTGTTCTCGATGCGCCCGAAGAGATGGGCATGGCACTGCTTGCAGGCGTGCCGCTGAATGGTGGCGGTTTCGTCGACAATTACCAGTTTCTCACCGTGGGCAGTGACGCTGACCTTATCCCGAGGTACTACGGCAATGACGGCGAATGTCGCGTTTTGCGGTTTCCAGCATTTGCTGCAGCCGCACGCGTGGTTATGCAGGGTTTGTGCGTCGATCTTGACCTCGACCTTGTCGGTCGCACACAAGCATTGCAGGGTGCCTCCTGTGAAATTCGCAGCGGCAGGCTGGAGACCATTGTCCAGTGCAGGGTGAAGTTTCAAAGTGTTCACGTTGGCTTCTCCGTTTCAGGGTGTCAGACGAAAGTGCCTGGGGTCGTGCACCTCATCGCATCCTGGACCATCTTCGGCAACTGGGTGCGACCCTCGACGCCTTTGGATTTATCGCCCCGAAGATCGCCTGGGCCAAGCGACCACGGGGGGAAAGAGTGGCTGTCGCCTCCGGTATCCCAGAGAAAATCATAGTTCAAAGACGCCCTGAAAACCGGGTAGCAAGCGGTTTCTTATTGCTCGTGGATTCCCACTGATCCAGCGTCGATATTGCTTCAGACACATCGCAGGGTGAGCACGAAAACTTAATGTCTGAAGCATCGATGGCAAATCTACAAATCAGTTCGCGAGAATTCAAAGAGTTGGTTCAGAGAGCTAGAGCTGTGGACCTCAGAACTGAGGCGGGGATCTGCTTCAATACAGAATTTAACTTGTGGGCGATGTCATGTGTTCATAAGAGGACCGTCTCCTTGCTCTGGGGGAGTACAGGCAGAATCGTGGGGATATTGTTCATCGATTTATGTTCATAGGGGAGTACTAGCCAGCAACCTCCAGCACGACGTCACCGATGCCGATGCCGATGCCGATGCCGATGCCGATGCCGATGCCGATGCCGATGCCGATGCCGATGCCGATGCGACGAAATCAGTGGTGCGTAAGGCCGTCAAGCAGTTCGGGCGTCTCGACGTGGCATTTGCCAACGCCGGTATTTCCTGGCGCGCCGCGCCGGCGACCCTACGCAACTACGATGAGGACGAGTTTGAACGCATCTGCGCTGTTGACCTGAATCCACAGCCGACTTCTGTCTGTCGTGACGGGCAGCAGTCGCCCCATATCGGACATTGCAGTATCAATCAAAAACCATTGCGTGCTTGCGTGGATCTAGGAGTACTCCCGAATTTTTTACAGATCAAATCCAGGTCATTCCACGGGTTACACCGTTGTCCTGCGTACCCGCAATCTGGGGAGTGTTGAAACGCGTCAACACGATCAATCTCTTTTTGCTGGGCGTGGCAAGTTCGGCAAGACACGATGCCATTAGCAATTTGCCATCGACCATTCCAAACAATCAGATCCTCGGTCGCCGTCATAAATCACCATCTAATCTCTTTTCACCCACATTAGAATCGATCGACAAATTACAGCTGAGGTTCCCCCCAAAAAAAGGGACTGCTTTTGGCGGATTGCTGTCTGTCAGGAAAAAGTCATTCAGGCGTCATGGCCACCGCTAGCGTTATGTTGATTAACTCTTCGTTCTTGCTGATTGTTGCCAACGCATTATGCACATTGCCTCCAATCTCACCCGAGCCGCGCTGCTCGACCCAAAGGGTAAGCTCCATGATCGCGGCTTCGAGGGCTAGTAAGTTATGATTGATCTTGAAGAGCAGAGAAGGGAGTAGGTCAGCGTTCGAAATCGTCATTCCTCCGTGAAAGAGATCAGCAATGAAAGACCGGCGCGTCCTCCGTGACTTCCGCTGTTTTTGTCGTACCTTTGGTTTTTTTGCTAGGAGACATTTCCACTCCTTTGCTCAACGAAATCGAGCTTATTTTCCCGTTGTTGTACCCGGAGAAGCGAATCCGGGCGGCACTTTGAGCCACGGGAAACTCTGCAGCGCCATGTCATAACCGGTGGCGTAGAGCTTGCGCATGTACTCGTTGTCGAACTCTTCCTTGTGGGGGAAGTTGAAACTCGCCGGTATGAACCCAAGATTGAAGTCCACACCGTCGCGCTGGGTGGTGGCGTAGATCCGGTAGAGGTCGCCGATGCCCTGGCTGTGGATCAACGAGGCGATCGAGCGCCCAGCGATGCTCATCGTGCTGCGCTCGACCTGCGCCCAGTCCGGATCGAGTCGCGCGTTGCGTATCACGTAGAGTTTACGCTCGCGGGTGACTCCCGCTTTTGCAGCTTCCTCGTTGATACGGATCCCGGCCGGGTAAGCGAATACCTGCGCCATGATGCCGCCGTCGACGTGCATTTCCTGATAGGGTTTACCGTCGACTTCCACATCGATCATCATCGGCGGAAATCCTCCTGGAATAGAGGCGGAAGCGATCATGATTTTCACGAAAAGGTCCAATGCCTCAGGACCACCATAGGTCGCGATTTTTCCCATGTCCCAGATAATGGGGCGACGCGCATCGAGGTCTGCGGTAGCGACCAACAGAAAGCGGCCCTTCGCGTACTCGGCGGCGACCTCCTTGAGCATGTCCTCGGTCACCGATTGGCGCGTCAGCTTCAACAGCGGCGCATTGTCCGACATTGCGTCGCTCAAAACGCCTGAGATAAAGCTGCGCGGTGCAATGACGTCTTTGGGCGATAGAGTGGTATAGACCCGCTTCAGCGTTGCATCATACTTCGGCCCGAGAAAGGCGAAAGGCGCAATCAGTGCGCCCGTGCTGATTCCAGTAACGAGTTTGAATTCAGGGCGCTTTCCTGTAACCGTCCAGCCATTCAACAACCCCGCGGTGAACGCGCCATTGTCTCCACCGCCCGAAATTGCCAGATATGTCACTGGCGGCATGGGGCCCTTGTGCCCCAGCTTCACGAGGTAAGCCTGTTCCCGCTGCAGCGCTTCTAGCGCAACTCGGTTCAGCTCTGTCATGTCTCCGCCACCGACATAACGCACCCCGGTCATTCCCGGAATCTGCGCTCTCGCCGTCAATTCGGACGGCACCGCGGGTAGGCGAGGCGGCGTCATGGTGCAGCCTTGTAAGCCTTGTATCAGTACAAGCAGCGCGACAACCAGACTGGTGATTTTCATAGTCATGCATCACTCGAAAAGTGTTCGATCCGATTGCCCGTGGCGTCGATTCAACGATCGTCTACAGGTGTCGGCTGCTTCGAAGCGACTGGTTTTTTGACGTCGATCAGTCACTCTCTATGCATTCTGATCGCTTGCGATTGTTGGAACGATAGCATCTCTGAATCGTTCTGCTATGGCGCGACCTCCAGATCAAGCATCCGGCAACCAGGCATGGAACGGCTGTCATCACTGAACTAAGCTTTGCTGTGTTCTTCTGGATGAATGGTCTTGGCCATCTTGGCACGGCTGAACTTAGGGACGGAGCAGTTGGAACAAGTTAGGCGAAAACAACTTGTGGAGCACTGACCATGTTGGGCGCGCGCGATCTGGTAATACACCGTTCAGGTCGTCTTTTTGCACGCTTAGCTCCGATCATCTACACCGTTGCGGCGCTCACGTTTTTCGCTGGCCAGATCTATGCCGCAGTCGAGGCAAAGTCGTCCCCTCAGACACCGCAACGCGAGCAACTCACCATCTCGATCGAGATCGCGAAGCCGTGGACTGGTGATCTCGACGGGATGATCGAACGACGGGTCATTCGCGTCTTGTCGGTCTACAGCAAAACTTTCTATTTTGTCGATAGGGGTGTCCAGCGCGGTCTGACTTACGACGCTTTTCGCGTATTCGAGGAGGATCTGAACAAGGAACTGGCCAAGGATAAAAAACTGAAACACAAGGCTCTGAAAGTGCGTGTGGTGTTCATTCCTGTCGCTCGGGATGAACTGCTGCCGGCGTTGATTGCCGGCAAGGGCGATATTGCGGCGTCTAACCTAACTGTGATCGAGGCGCGCAAGAACCTAGTCGATTTTTCCTCGCCTGTTTATCGCAACGTCAGCGAGGTAGTGGTATCCGGTCCCGACTCGCCCGCAGTGGCCAACGTGGACGAGTTAGCGGGACAGGTAGTCTTCGTTCGCAAGTCCTCCAGTTATTACGAGAGCCTGATAGCCCTCAATCAGCGCTTCGTCAGCGAGAACAAACCTGCGGTAATCCTCAAGGAGGCACCGGAAGCTTTGGAGGATGAGGACCTGATAGAGATGCTGAGCGCCGGCATGATTCCTTTGATCGTCGTGGATAAGCACAAGGCGGTTTTCTGGAAGAAGGTCTTCCCGAATATCACGGTGCATGATGAGATCACCTTACGCACCGGCGGCGAAATCGCCTGGGCGATCCGCAAGGGCAGTCCGCAGCTCCAGGCTGCTGTCAATGGTTTCATTGCTCGCCACGGCCAAGGGACTACCACCGGGAACATGCTTCTGACCCGTTATTTGATCAACGAAAAATATGTGAAGGCCTCCACCGCCGAGTCCGAACGCAAGAAATTTATCGCATTGATTCAGTACTTCCAGCGGTACGGGGACAAATACTCTGTGGACTGGTTACTGATGGCAGCCCAGGGATACCAGGAGTCTCAACTGAATCAGGCAGCCAAGAGCAAGGTGGGCGCCATTGGTGTCATGCAGGTCATGCCCGCCACCGGCAAGGAACTTGGCGTCGGCAACATTGCTGAAGTCGAACCAAACATTAATGCCGGGATCAAGTATATGCGTTGGATGATCGACCAGTACTATGGCAAGGAGCCCATGACCAACTTGGACAAGGCCCTGTTCGCCTTCGCTTCCTACAATGCAGGTGCGGGCAGGATTTCCAAACTTCGTAAAGAAGCCGCCCTGCGTGGACTCGATCCGAACGTCTGGTTTCACAACGTTGAGTATGTTGCCGCCGAGAAGATCGGTGCGGAGACGGTTACCTACGTTAGCAATATCTACAAGTACTACATTGCCTACCAATTGATCATGGAAGCTAAGAAGGAGAAAGAGGAGGCTACGCAGAAGCTGAAAGACCAGAGTAAAGAGGCGCTTTGACTTATCAAAGTGCTCCAAAAAAGCGCTCGATACAGGCTTCGAACTGGATATCTGTATCACCCACGTTTCTGTGGACCGCATTGAGCGGCAATAAGAAGCAGATCGCCTGTGTTTTATTCGGCGGAATCGACAGACAGCTTTTGGCCGATTGCTGCCTGTCGTGACCGGTTGAATCCACAACCCAAAGCGGACGTTCGTCAAGGTCTGCTTTCGGCAGCACCCGGAACAGGAAGTTACCGTCGGCCCATTCGCTTCGAGGTCTGTGCCATGGATGTAAGATGATGGTAAGCAAACCTTCCGGCCTTGGGAAATGAGGTGATGTGTCACCGGATGCTTACAGCGGAGGAGTATCGATTGGTACCGAGCGTTTCCAGCGCCAGATTAACAGGCAACGCCCATCCATCTATGGTTGTATAAGATTCACTTATAGTCAGTGCAAGATTCAATATTATTTATTGACCGGCAATGGTGTTCCACTCCCGCTATCACTGAACTCGGGAGGGTATTTCATGTTTCTTGTAGTTGGCCGTAATGATGAAGAGATCAACCAGCATTGGATGAGTTGTGTGGTCCCCAGACCTGTCGGATGGATTTCCACACTCGGTAAAAACGGGGTACCGAATCTCGCGCCTTACAGCTTCTTCAATGCGCTGTCGGAGAACCCGCCGATTGTGGTGTTCGGCTCCAATGGCCGTCATGCACACGGTGCTAAAGACACAGCCAGAAACGTCCTTGAAACCGGAGAATTCGTCTGCAACATGGCCAGCTTTGATCTGCATGTTCAGGTCCGGACGACCAGTGATGTGGAGCGGCCCGAAATCAATGAGTTTGAACGGGCGGGACTGGAGTTCGAAGCGTCCTCATTGGTGAAGCCTCCACGAGTCAAAGCATCGCCAATACACATTGAGTGCGTGTTGTTAGAAGCCGTCGAGCTTCCATCGGAGCTAGAGGAAAATCTGCTGATCATCGGGCGGGTGGTCGGCGTTCATATCAATGATGCCTGCCTCACTGACGGACGTATCGACCTCTTCAGAATCCGGCCACTCGCCCGGCTCGGTTATGGTCAATTTTCAACCATCGGCAGCATCGTTAAAGGTGTTGCTTGAGGAAATGGGCAAATTCTCGTGCCAGTTGCGAGGGCTCTTCCTGCGTGGGAAGCAACAGTGCAATTTCGTATCTGATCGCTGGCGAGAAGGGCTTGAGAACCAAATTTTTGGTGAAGGGCCGGCTGACCACCGGGTCGACGATCCCGACACCCATGCCAGCGTAAACCAATTCGCATGCCGTCGAGAGGAATTCAGTCTCGGCCACCACGTTCCAGGCTGACCCGTGCGCCGAAAAAGCCATGGCCAACTGTTGGTAGATAGGGTCGCCCTTGAACAGTGAAACGAAGGGTACGCCATCCAGATCCGACGGGGTGATCACCTCCAGTTGAGCGAGGGGATGGCCGAGCGGCACCATGCACTGACATTCATACGAGATCACTTCCATGCTGGAGGTGGGGTAGTCGAGGGGCAACTCGGCAATGGCCAGGTCGAATTGCTGCGTGTTCATTAGCTCACGGACAGACTGAGAGTTTCGGGTAATGATTTTCAGCTCAAGCCCCGGACGCTCTTTCGCGAACCCGGCCATCACCCGTGGCAACAGGTTGATCGAGATACTGGCGTAGGCGGCGATCGCCAGATGGCCTCGTTTTCCCGTTCGGATTTCCTTGGCGACCCGATTGGTTTTTTCCACCGCCTCCAGCGCCCGTTCAGCTTCAACGAAAAACAGCCGTGCTTCCGGCGTAGGTTGCAGCCGACCACCTTTGCGCACGAACAGCTTCAAGCCCGTCTCATGCTCCAGATTGGCGATGGTGCTGCTAATGGCGGGCTGGGAAATACTCAACAGCTCTGCCGCTCGGGTCATCGTGCCGTGGATCATCAAAGTTCTGAAGCACTCGAGCTGCCGGATTCGCATGGGATACCCTATAGATTTAGCTTATACCGAGGCCACTTTATATTATTGGTTTGAAGAGTTGTGCTGTGTTTTCCTTGAATTCAGATACCCGGTACGCCGGCCATCAGCCTGAAAAGAGGAGAACAAAGGCATGAACGCAGTGATGTCGATCCAACCCGGTAAACTGACCCGTCTGCCTGCACGACGGGGCGTAGCGATCCGGTTGAAACAGGGGCAATCCATCAAACTCATAAACACCCATGGCAAGCAGGTTGTGGACACTTGGGCCTTTAACCCGGCAGACCTCGCCGAAGCCATGTCGATGGAGCACAGCCGTGCGTTCTGGTTGAAGCTTAACCCAAGCGAGGGTGACAGCTTCCTCACCAACAAACGACAGAAAATCCTCACGCTCACCGAGGACACCACTCCCGGTGTGCACGACACGCTGGTCGCCGCGTGTGACCCGACCCGTTACGTGCAACTGGGGGTTGTCGGCCATCACGACAGTTGCAATGAAAACCTTTTTCTAGCCTTGGAAAACCTCGGCCTCAAGGTCCACGAAACACCTAGCCCCTTGAATCTCTTTATGAACGTTCCGGTTCATCAGGACGGATGCATCGAATTCGCCGCGCCAGTTAGTGAACCTGGGCAGTACGTCTGCCTTAAAGCTGAAATGGACGCTATTGTGGTCCTCTCTGCCTGTCCTCAGGACATTACGGCGGTTAATGGCATGCAGCCTCAGGATGTTCACTACAGCGTCAACTGATCTCAAAAAAACATGCTGGCGGGCGATGTCTGCCGGCGGGACACTGAACCCGTTGCCAGCACACAGTCAGGTGTACGGAGAAAACCATGCGCAAAATCCCCCCACTCAATTCTGTGCGAGTGTTTGAGGCGGTAGCACGTCACCAGAGTTTTTCCGCGGCTGCCAATGAGCTTTCCGTCACGGTCGCGGCGGTAAGCCATCAGGTCCGACAACTGGAAGACGGGCTGGGGCAAAAGCTTCTGGAAAGGGGCCGTACGGTCACCCTCACGTCCGCCGGAAAAGCGATCTACCCGCTGTTACGAGACGGTTTTGACCAAATTGCCCAAGCGTTTGCCTTGATCGGTTCGCCAAAGGAGGGGGATGCCATTCAGTTGTCCACCACGCGCGCGTTCGCGGAGCGATGGTTGATGCCGCGACTGACGAAGTTCAACTCGATCTATCCAAACATAGTAGTGTCATCCATGCCTCGGAGAAAGTCGTGGACCTGCGTTCCGAGACTGTCGATCTGGCGATTCGTTATGGCCCATTCGATGCCCATGCGATGGGGCCGGTGCTGTTCGAGGATCGATACATCGCGGTCGCGGACAAAAGTATCTGTCCGGCCAACCGTACTGCAACGATCAACGACTTTCATAATCGCTCGCTGCTGGCGTTCAAATGGAAGAATCAATCGCTCGAAGCGCCCTCGTGGTCAGCTTGGCTGGCTCAGGTGGAGCACGATTCATCGTGGGAATTTCGTATCTCCTGGTACAGCGAGGAAACCCTAGCGCTACATGCGGTTGAGCGCGGGATTGGGCCGCTGTTGTGCAGCAATGTATTGATCGACCATGAGCTTCGTTCTGGACAGATGCATCGAGTGCAAGGTCCGAGTTTGCCTGGTTTCACCTACCACCTTATAGAAGACCACCACTGCAGTGCGCGCCGCAGCCTTTCGTTGTTCAGAGACTGGCTCCTGAGCGAAGCCAAATCATTCAGGG
Source organism: Pseudomonas sp. GW823-FHT02E01 (assembly GCF_058797535.1). Lineage (NCBI taxonomy): Bacteria > Pseudomonadati > Pseudomonadota > Gammaproteobacteria > Pseudomonadales > Pseudomonadaceae > Pseudomonas > Pseudomonas sp. GW823-FHT02E01. The sequence continues at coordinate 524,999 of NZ_JBXAJS010000003.1, forward strand.
AAAATGCCCTGAATGATCTGGCAGGACAACCGTTGGCTGTCACTTCCTGAGTTAGCGCCATGGTGTGACTGATAGGCATTAGTCACAAAGGCGCGTTTCTATAGCCAGGCACGCACTGAGCAGTTGATCGTCGCGGCCTTGGGTCGTCGAGAATAAAGTCGACGTTGCAAGGCCAATGCTGTCCTTGCCGGACGGGATTGCCACACCCGGCATATCCAGCAGGCTGCCAATCATGGTGAGTGACAAGGTCTCGAGATTGACGCTTGCAAACAGTTCGTCGTCATTCGAAAGTGGCGCCATCGGCGGGGCGACGTGCTTGACCGTCGGCATGACCAGAATAGCGCCATCGAGCTCACGCTCCATGGCCGCCATCAGCTCCGTGCGCAGATGGCGGATCCTGGCTTCGCTCGCTGGATCGACCTCCTTGGCCGCGCGCAGACGATGGCGCACGCGCCTGTCCATCTGATGCCCCTGCGGACCTTCGACTATCGCTCCCAGCAGGCGCCAGGCTTCTATCGCACCCAGCCAGCCCTCGCGGACAATGAGTTCTCTGGTGCGGGCAACCGCGAGAACCGGCCGACGCTCAACCTGTGCACCGGCTGCACGAAGCCGCTCCATCATCGAAACAAGGTTGTGCTGGACCACTGGCTGTAACGCCGGGTCAGACATCACACCGTCGTCGACCACAAAGCGAAGGCTTGAAAGGTTGACAGCCTCGATGGCCACGTTTTTGAAACCTCGCATCGCCGCATCCAGTGCAACGCAATCCGCCACGGTATGGGCGAAAGGGCCTAGGCTATCCAGCGTAATGGCGAGTGGGTGAAGGCCTTTCATGCTGTAACGACTCGTAGAAGCCTTGTACCCGACCAATCCATTGAACGCCGCTGGAATGCGGATCGAACCGGCAGTGTCGGTTCCGATGGCGCAGGTGACGATACCTCGTTGAACAGCGATGGCCGAGCCCGAAGAAGACCCGCCAGGAACGCGGCTCTCGCTGACCGCGACATCGCAGGTCGGTGTTCCGAAATGCGGATTCAGGCCAAGCCCGGAGTAAGCAAATTCCGTGAGGTTGGTTTTACCCAGCGGGATCATACCGAGTGCGGCGAGGGCTGCGATCACCTCCGCATCCTCGACCGCCATCGGAGCGTCGATCCGGGTGATGGAGCCGGCGGTTGTTCGACTACCGACGACATCCAGCAGATCCTTGACCGCATAGGGAATCCCGTCAAAAGGGCTCAAGGGAGCCCCTTGACGCCAACGCCTGGTCGACGCTTCCGCATCATTGAAAGCGCGCTGTTCAAGCACATCAATGAACACGTACGCCGAGTTTTTGATCGCCGCCAAGGCCGACTCGATCAACTTATCGGGTGTCGTCAGGCCTTGTCTCAATCGTTCAGCGGTTTGCATCATCGTGATCATGGTTTCTCCCATTTTGACGGCGGTACCTGGCAATCAGGCCGGCAAAAGCTGACGTTGGCGATCTTCAACCAACTGCCTGACCAGCACCGGAATTGCATCGAACGCATCGGCGATGGAGGCTTCGTGGCGGGCGTCGCCAAATTCCTGATAGTCGATGGAGATGACGTGGGTTTCGTTCACGCCCAGGTAGTGAGCACAGGTCTGGATGTGAGTGTCGAGGTGGTTCATCGCTTCGCGCACACCTCCCGGGCCAAATCCGAATTCACCCCGGGAAGATAAAATGACCAGCTTCTTGCCGTTCATGATCGGCTCCAGTGGGTAGTCGCCGCGGTCAAGATCAAAGGTGAAGGTCTTGCCAATGCGAATGACTTTGTCGAACCAGGACTTGAGGGCTGCCGGCATTCCGTAGTTGTACATCGGCGTACCCATGATGATGACGTCGGCGCGATCGATCTCATCGATCAACTCATCCGAGAGGCGGATCTCTTCGCGTTTTTCCGGCGTCATGTGCTCTTCGGGAGTAAAAACTGCGGCAATCCATGCCTCCGTCACGAACGGTGGAGGGTTGTGCCCAACGTCACGGACAATGACTTGCGTCTTGTCATCGCGATCAACCCAAGCCTCGACAAATGCCTGGGACAGTTTGCGGCTCAGGGAACGATCGGATCGTGCGCTAGCATCGATATGAAGAAGGGTGGTCATGTGAAACTTCCTTTGAACCTGAGGCGGAATTACCTCAATGGCTGCAACAAGTTGGCCACGACCATCGAGGGTGAGGCTATTGACATTAATTTTAGGTGCGTTAAATAAAACTCAATAAGCGAGTTTTATTTGTGGGCGTGGATGTCAACTTCGATTTTTAAAAGGAGGATGGACTGACTGTTCGCGGGGGCAATTGAGTAAAACTTAATGCGGTAATTTTGCTAAAGGGTCTTTTAGTTATTATCAATTACGTAAAAGAACAGACCTCGCTTTAATGGCTCGGGGCGATTCACGTGGTCGCCGGTCAGCGAGGAAAATAATAATGTCAACCCGTCGCAATTCTGAAAAAAGCGTAATCAACGAGGCCAATTATGATGCGCTGGGCATTGAGCCCGTGCCCGATAGCCATCGCACTTCAACGCCGCTGGACCAGTTCTGGATCTGGGCCGGGGCTAATGTCGCGCCTATCAACTGGGTGCTCGGTGCAATCGGTATCCAGCTGGGTTTGAGCCTGTGGGAAACCCTGCTGGTGATTGTCGTCGGCAACCTGTTGGGCGCGGCTCTGTTCGGCGGCATCTGCATCATGGGACACCGCACGGGCGTACCGCAAATGGTGCTTTCCCGGTTGGCGTTTGGCCGGCGCGGTGCCTACCTCCCCACCATCATGCAAGTGCTGATGCCTATGGGCTGGGTGGCCACCAACACCTGGATCGTTCTTGATCTTGCAGTGGCAGCCCTGGAAAAAATCGGTATCAGCGGTGGCATGGAACTCAAGTACGGGATCGCTTTGGCGGTCATGATTCTTCAGGTCGGCATTGCGGCATGGGGCTTTAACGCCATCAAGTGCTTCGAGCGCTACACCATGCCGGTGATTCTGTTGATCATGGTAGTAATGACCGTGCTGGCCTTCACCCATGTGGATATCCAGTGGCAGGCATCCACCACCGAGGGCTTCGGCAAGCTGTCGGCCATGAGCAGCCTGATGACGGCGATCGGGATCGGTTGGGGCATTTCATGGCTGGTATACGCCTCTGATTACACCCGCTTCACCCAGAGCAAACTGTCTGACGGCCAGGTGTTTCGGTCGACGTTCCTGGGCATGTTCCTGCCCACTGTATGGCTGGCCTTTCTGGGCGCTACCATTGCTTCCGCGGGCGGAGGTTCGGATCCTGCACAATTGATCATCGCGGTGTTCGGCACAATGGCGCTGCCGGTTCTGCTTGTGCTGTTGCATGGCCCGGTAGCCACCAACATCGTGGTCATTTATTCCGCAGCGCTGGCGACGTTGTCTCTGGATCTGCGTGTTCCACGCTGGGCGGTTTCGATGGTCTCGGGCGTGGTTGCGCTGTTCATGCTCTACCTGTTTCTGCAATCGGGCGAGTTTGTACATGCCTTTGAAAACCTGATGGTGTTCTTCGTGGTGTGGATCAGTCCTTGGGCTGGTATCACGCTGGTTGATTTTTTCCTGATTCGCCGTGGTCAGGTCGATTTGAAATCGCTGTATTGCCACCACTCCCAAAGTGCATGTGCTGATGTGAACTGGAGAGGCATATTTGCACTTGCAGTGGGAATACTTGCAGCCTGGTTATTTCAGGTCGGGACAATTAAATCACTGCAAGGCCCGCTCGCAATGGCGTTGGGCGGAATTGATTTGTCCTGGCTGGCAGGGTTTGGTGTGGGAGGGGGGATCTACTATTTATTGCATCGTTCACGGCGTACGGAAGTTGTCAGCTCTTCGGTGCTGGCTAAGTAAACTCAGTGTGTTCAATCATTAAACGATTAAAAAGGAAACTGCGTATGTCCCATCTTGAACAAACTAATGTGCTGAAAGCATTGAATGCTGGAACCGAGGTCGATGCATTCCTGGGTAATGTTGTGGAGATTGCGATCGTTACGCGTGATCACAAGCGCACAATGGATGGCTTGCTCAAGCTGGGGATCGGCCCGTGGCGGGTGTACACCTTCAGCCCGGAAAACACTGAAAACCAGACTTACCATGGCGAACCGGCCGAGTTTGTTCTTAAAGTCTGCTTCGCACAGTCCGGCAACATGGTCTGGGAGTTGATGGAGCCGGTCTCCGGTCCGACCATCTTTGCCGACTTCCTGGAGAAACATGGCGAAGGCATCCAGCACGTTGCCTACGACTGCAACAACATTCCGTTTGAGGATCGCATTACGGAGCTGACGCGACGCGGCTTCAAATGCGTGCAGTCCGGGTCATGGATGGGAGTGAATCATTTCGCGTTCTTCGGCACCGAGGCCGATACCACCACCGTATTTGAAACCTATGCATTTCCTTCGGACTGGGACTACCCGGAGCCCGAAGCGTGGTACCCGGCGCAAGCGTAAGACAACGCGCAAACGTCTTGGCGCCGATCTGGTGCCGGGGCGTTCGCTATGACCAATCGAAATGGGAGTGCAGCCATGAACAACGTAAGGATGGATAACATCAGTTGGGTCGACTATGAGCACCGCGTGCAATCGGGCTCGGTGGTCTTCCTGCCTATCGGTGCGACCGAACAGCACGGGCCTCATTTGCCTTTGGGCACCGATGCTTTGCTGGCCAGTGCGATCAGTGAAGATGTCGCCAGGGAAATCGACGGCATCGTCGCCCCAGCGCTTTCCTACGGCTATAAATCTCAGCCGAAATGTGGAGGAGGGCAGCACTTCTGCGGAACAACCAGCGTGGATGGGGCCACGCTGATCGCCATGGTAAGGGATGCCGTACGCGAGTTTCATCGTCATGGCGTGACGCGCCTGGTGCTGGTGATCGGTCATTACGAAAACCAGTGGTTTGTCACTGAGGGTATTGAACTGGCCATGCGCGATATCGGTCCGAATGCCGGACTGGAGGTCATGCGCCTCGAACACTGGGAGTTCGTGAAATCACAGACGCTCGACAGAATCTTTCCGGACGGTTTTCCGGGGATTGCGCTGGAACATGCAGCGGTCATCGAAACATCGATGATGCTGCATTACTACCCGCAGTTGGTATTCCTTGACCAAATTCCTGATCACGGACCGGCGCAGTTCCCGGTTTACGACATGTACCCCGCGCGGACTGAATGGGTGCCAGCCAGTGGGGTACTGTCGTCTGCGCTGGACTCAAGCGCGGACAAAGGACGGTGGCTGGTGGATGATGTGATCAGTGGAATCGCCAAGGCGGTACGATTCGAGTTCGGGCTTGATTCGATTCAGGGCCAGGCGACTTTCAATGTCGCGACACCTTGATGCAATCGAGAAATCAACTGACGGGTACGGCCTTGCAATTGATTGTTCAAGAGCCAGGTTTTTGGAAAGGCTCCAGCGCGACTGGTCGCGAGAGTCGGCCTATTCTGGCTTATGGACGGCTTGGAATACTTCCACGGTTTCAACGCCGATAAGGCCACGTAGGCAGGACCAAGGAACCTCAAATAGCTGATAAGTGATGAAGGTGCTCGCGAATGCAGCCGCTATTCGGCAACGTCTGCAAATACAGCCTCGATCGCAGATGTGCCGCCGCAGTGTTGTAAGCGCGGTATCTGAGCTTGAGTTGAACGTAGATGAACGGGACAAGCATGGGCAATGGCGCCGCATCTCCGGTCTGCACGAGCAGCGGTACACGCTGACCGGAAGAGTAACGGCACTGAATCAGCTTCATCGGCAGCCACCTCATTCAATGTCTCACCATGAACACGAAGTACATGGCCCGTTGAGAGCGTGGACGTCAGAAGCAGGTTTGTCGAATCAGTGGCTTAGGCAGCTCATGAACATCTATGACATGACCTGTCGTTTAACATAATATACATTACACGTAATACGATATGGCCAGATTGGCACAGACTCACACAGATCTTGAAGCAAGGAATCCCCTCATCCTCGCGTCAGCCTTTCGATCAACGCCCAATGCTCAGGAAACTGCTGACCGAGCTTTTGCCGGTCACCCATTTCCATATCTGCGAAATCAAAGCCTGGCGTAACCGCTTCACTGATCAAGCCAAATCCTGCTGCGCCGTGCATCACCTGCGAAGCTTTCCAGATGCCACCGGGCACATGCAGTTGCAAGCATTGTCCGGCGAGAACGTCGTGACCCATCACAATGGTTTTCAATGTGCCGTCCGGAAAAATCAGCGTGTACTGAATCGGATCGCCCAGATGATAGTAATGAACGATGTCTGACCGGTTCAGATGGAAATGACCTATTGGAGCGTCCTGGGTCAGCAGATAGAAAATCGACGTCATGCAATGCCGTTGGCCAGTGGACGTCAGAATCATGTTCTGGTCGTCCGACTGGTAGGTTCTGCGAAAGAAACCACCTTCGATATGGGGCTCAAGGGCCAGGGTTTTGATCAGCTTTGCAATTTTTGTGGTGCTTGGACTCATTTTGTCTCCCTGCCTTTAAATCGCAACTTTATTGGCATAATCGAAGCATTTACCAACATAACTCGACTAAATAGTGCTTTAGTCGAGTTAGTCTTCATACTGATCCTGCCCCCCTCCAGTGTCTGACCTGTTGTGTATCACAGTGTATCGGCGTGACACCTCGATACACAGACTTTCATCCGTCCTGCAATTGGACACAGGCCAGATACGTTGCCGCGCTTGAATGCACGCAAGGTTTGAAGGGGTTCGGACGGAACCCCTGACCCACGGCTGGTAATGGAGACATCCCATGAAGATGGCACTGCGCAACAGCAAATCCGGCAAGACTCGCCGCCACCTGGTCGGCCCTTCAATCCTCGCGCTGACGTTGTTCGGCGTGCTCGGTGCGGCCCACGCGCAAACGGCCGCCACCGCGCAGCCAGCCGTGGCCCCTGCCGGTACCACCCAGGCGGCGCCCTCGCCCTTCGGCCCGCTCAAGCATGTCAACGCCGGGCTGCTGGACGTGGCGTACGCAGAAACAGGCCCGGCCAACGGGCCGGTAGTGATCCTGCTGCACGGCTGGCCGTACGACATTCATAGCTATGATGAGGTTGCGCCGTTGCTGGCCGCCAAGGGTTATCGGGTGCTGATGCCCTATGCCCGGGGTTATGGCGATACGCATTTCCTGTCCGACAAAACCCTGCGCAATGGCCAACCGGCTGCACTGGCCAGTGATGTCATCGACTTCATGGATGCCCTGAAGATCAAGCAAGCGGTGCTCGGTGGCTACGACTGGGGTGCGCGTTCGGCCGGCATTGTCTCGGCACTGTGGCCGGAACGGGTCAAGGCGCTGGTTTCGGTCAGCGGTTATCTGATCGGCAACCAGGCGGCCGGCAAGAACCCGCTGCCGCCCAAGGCGGAATTGCAGTGGTGGTATCAGTTCTACTTCGCCACTGACCGTGGTCGCGCCGGTTACGAGAAGAACACCCATGACTTCGCCAAGCTGATCTGGCAACTGGCCTCGCCGAAATGGGCGTTCGATGACGCCACCTTCGACCGCAGTGCCAAGGCGCTGGACAACCCCGACCATGTCGACATCACCGTGTTCAACTACCGCTGGCGCCTGGGCCTGGTCCAGGGCGAAAGTCGGTACGAAGCGTTGGAGCAGAAACTGGCCACGGCGCCGTCCATCAGCGTGCCGACCATCACCCTTGAAGGCGATGCCAACGGCGCACCGCACCCGGCGCCTGAAGACTATGCCAAGCGCTTCACCGGCAAATACGAGTTCCGGTTGATCAATGGTGGCATCGGCCACAATCTGCCGCAGGAAGATCCGCAGGCGTTCGCCAAGGCGGTGATTGATGCCGATCATCTTTGAGGTCGATCTGAGGCCCTCGCGCCTGCGCTGAACAGCACTGGGGTAAAGGATGAGCTATCTTGAGAGCGAATCACCTGCATTCGGTGACTGCCGACAAGTAAGGACGCTTCATGAATCGTTTACCCCGGTGTCATGCCCTCCTCGCCATGACTTTCGCCAGTACGGTCACAGCCGCAGGCCTGTTGAGTACACCGGGTTACGCAGCGCAAGCCACTGTTGCCGCTCCGGTCGCCAGCCCTGTCTCAGGCCCTGTCGCCGGCACCAAAGTAACCGAACCGTATGTGCGCATGATGGCGCGCGAGGCGTATTTCTGGGCCTGGCCGATGGCCAACATCTTCAATCGTCGCCAGGCCTTCAAGAACTTGCCGGAACCCGGCTTGATGGGCGGCATCGTACCCGTGGCCCCGATCAATCGGCTGTCGATGCTCAGCGACTACATCGACCCGGCCGAGCGGCTGGTGGCCTGTCCGAACCAGGACGTGGTGTACGGCGCCGGCAGCATCGCCCTGGACATTGAGCCGGTGGTGCTGCAAGTGCCGGACTTCGACGGCCGATTCTGGGTATATCAGGTGGTGGACCTGCGTTCGGACAGCTTCGTCGAGATGGGCAAAATGTATAACACCCAACCGGGTTTCTACCTGTTGGTCGGCCCGGACTGGAACGGCAAGGTGCCGCCCGGCATCAAGCGGGTGTACCGGGCGCGTACGAACACCGGGTTCGTGATCCCACGGGTATTCCAGGACGACACCGCCGCCGACCGCCAGGCCGTGCAGCCGGCTTTGTCGGGCATCGACATGTACCCGCTGTCGCAATACGACGGCAAAATGAAGAAGCGCAACTGGGCCAGGCTGCCGAAATTCCCGGCCCAGGCTACCGAAGGCAATGCCGAAACCAAGTGGGTGGTGCCGGAGAAGTTCTTCGATGAGCTGCCGGCCCTGCTCAAGGACGCCAAGCCATTGCCGGGGGAAGAAGCCCGCTACGCGCAAATGGCCACCCTTGCGGCCATCGCCAAGGCCGACCCGCAACTTCGCGCTGCGATGATCGACGAGGCGAAAAAGGCCGACAGCGAAGTGATTGACCCGCTGTTGCAGTTCCGCAACTACGGTCTGCAATTGCCCAATCACTGGAGCACCGTGAGCAACGGTGCAGCGTTCGGCACCGACTATTTCACCCGTACCGCCGTCGCGCGTTCGAACATATTCGTGAACCAGCAGAAAGAGACCAAGTACTTCTACCAGGACCTGGATGAGAACGGCCTGCGCCTCAACGGCCGGTACGGCTACAGCGTCACGTTCGCCAAAGGCAAGCTGCCGCCAGTCAGGGGGTTCTGGTCGCTGACGCTGTACAACGAACAGCACTTCTTCTCGCCGAACGAGCTCAAGCGTTACTCCATCGGCACCAAGAACAAATCCCTGCAAACCAATCCTGACGGCTCGCTGACCATTTACGTGCAAAGTGAATCACCGGGCAAGGACAAGGAAAGCAACTGGCTGCCCTCGCCCAAAGGTGCCGAATTCTCGCTGTACATCCGCGCCTACTGGCCGCAGGCCGATGTCCTCGACGGCGACTGGACCCCACCGGCGGTGGTGAAAACCAAATGAACAGGATCTGAAAAAATGAGCGCCCGGGTGGCGCTCATTTCATTTTGGCGGCATGGAAACCCCCTAAACCCTGTTGGAGCGAGACTGCTCACGATGGCGGAGTGTCAGCCGATATCAATGTTGGACGTGCCGGCCTCATCGCGAGCAAGCTCGCTCCCACAGGTTTCAGTGGCGCCCACAAATGCTTGTCACACCACAAAACAAGGGTGGGAGCGAGCTTGCTCGCGATGGCGGAGTGTCAGCCGGTATCAATGCTGGACGTGCCGACCTTATCGCGATCAAGCTCGCTCCCACAGGTTTCAGTGGCGCCCACAAATGCTTGTCACACCACAAAACAAGGGTGGGAGCGAGCTTGATCGCGATGGCGGAGTGTCAGCCGGCACCAATGCTGGATGTGCCGGCCTTATCGCGAGCAAGCTCGCTCCCACAGGAGACACGACGGCTGGCTTCGCGCTCCGCCGGTTTACGCCAAGACACAACTTTTGCTACGAGTAATGGATTTCACTCAAGTCGATCGACACCAGCAACGCCTCCATGTTGACCTGCCCATCGATCTTGCGTCGATAGGCTCGCCGCTTGCCCGGCATGCGCAATCCGTCGGCTTCGACGTAGTCACCAACCAGTTGCGTAGCGGGCATGCCGCCGCTCACATCGACGTTGTAGTCGTGGCGGCACAGCAAAAAGGCATCGCCGAAATAGAAGTCCTGGATGGCGCTGTGGGTTGCGATGCTGTCGGGAAAGTGCACCCGCAAATGCCGCCAGAGTTCGGCCCCCTCTTGCAGTGGCTCGATTTCCTCGCAGGTTACGCCCGGCAAGGTGAACAGGAAGGGCATGGTCAGGTAGGACCACATCGCATAGCCGTTGAAGTAGGCCCGGTGCAACGGGTCCCACGCCGTGTGTTCCCCATGGCCCTTGAAGGATGCCCGGGGCGCATGGCGCTCGGCAATCACCTTGCCCGCGGTATTCTCGATGGCGATTCGGTTCGGCGTATAGGCCGTGAATTGCTCCGGTGCGCCGAAGGGTTTCACCGAGGCTCTTTGTTCATGCAACCACGCGGTCATCTGGCGTGGCGCGCTGTCCTGGGTCAACCCTTTCATGCCCCAGAGCGAGCCGCCGGTGACGATCGTGGCGCAGACCTTATTGAAACTGTTCCAGCGCACCAGGCCGCCATGGGCGGCAAGCACCTGGTCCAGCAGTTCTCGATCCTGTGCAGACATGATTGCGTCCCCTCCTCGGCCGGCAGCGCTGGCCTCATTACCAGAATAATCGATAGCCGGCCGCTTGCAGGACCGTGCCGATGGACAGCCCTATTGGGGTTCTAGCCACTTTGCGCACCAGGCATCAAAGACAGCACACCGATTCAATATTCCCGACCCGATCTACGTAACCATGACCACCTCACGCCCCCCGTAAGAACAGTGTCATGACCATTGCAAAGGCAGAACCTCCCCTGTGGTGACCCATTGATGATCCTTTCCCTGCAAGACTTCAGGGCGCCTGTTGCCCTGTTTTTCTGCCTGCTGGCCAACCACGCACCGGCCGAGGAATCGGTGCAAGGCGCAGAAGGATTTTTCGAGGGCTCAACCCTTGGCGTGCTCAGTCGAAACTTTTATCTGAACAGCGACTATCGATCCCCCTCACCGACCGGAAAAAACTACAAAGCCGAATGGGCTCAAGGTTTTATCAGCGCTTTTGAATCCGGTTTCACACCGGGCACAGTTGGTTTCGGTCTCGATGCCCATGCCTTTGCTGGATTGAAACTTGACGGTGGCAAAGGCCATTCCGGAACCGGTCTGCTGCCCGTGGGCAGTGACGGTCGTAGCGAAAGCAATTACTCCAGCGGTGGCGGCGCGATCAAGCTCAAGGCAACGAACACCACCCTGGCGTTTGGCGAAATGGAGGTCGAATCCCCGGTGTTCGATACCGCGGACAAACGCCTGCAGCCGGAGTACGCCACAGGTTTTCTGCTCAACAGCCGCGAAATCGACGGCATGAACCTGCAAGCCGGTCACTTCACGGCATTCAAGAATCAGGACAGTGCTTCAGGCAAGGGCAACTTTTTCGGTTATGGCGCCAATACCGAGGCCGGCGGCATTTCGTTTGTCGGCGCCGATCTGTTTACCCAAAGCCCGGTTGGCGGCGCCCTGTATGCCTCGGATCTGACCGACACCTGGCATCAGTACTACGGCAACCTGCACTTCAAGCAGTCCGGGGTGTTCCTCGACGCCAACCTCTATCACACCAGGGACAGTGGTCAGGCGCTGGCCGGTGCCATCGACAACACGGCGTACAGCCTGTCCGGTAAATACGCGCTGGGCGCCCATGGTTTCACCCTGGCGTATCAGAAAGTCGACGGTGATACGCCATTCGATTTCGTCGGTGGCGATTCCATCTACCTGGCCAACTCGATCAAGTACGCCGACTTCAACGGCGCCCACGAACGCTCCTGGCAGGTTCGTTATGACCTGGACCTGACTGCCTTCGGGATACCCGGCCTGAAGTTCATGACCCGCTACGTCACCGGCGACCAGATCGACGGCACCCATGCACCACAAGGCGGGGCCTACAACCCGTTCGACCCGGCGACCGGCACCTACGTGCCACAACAAGGTGCCGGGGGCAGACACTGGGAGCGTGACATCGACCTGCACTACGTCGTGCCGGGACGGCCAAGGGTTTGTCGCTGCAACTGTCCCATGTGTCGCACCGGGCGAACGCGGCCCAGGCCGGCGATGACATCGAGCGGGTGTACGTGGTCATCCAGTACCCGTTGAACTTCGGGCCGTTCTGAGCGGAAAGTGGCGGAAGGCAGCCGGAGTCGAACCTGCCCGGGAACGGATGCCGTCCCCAACCGGGTTTGAAGCCCGGCCGCGCCACCGGGCGCGATTGCCTTCCTTGAATGATTGCCTCTGAATCAAAGCTCATTTCGCTGGGCCAGCGCACTGTCCAGGCGAATCTGCCGACGATCGCCAAAGCGCCGGGTCAGGCCGACACGGTCAAAATACTCCAGTATCTGAATGCTGCGCTTGCGCCCCAGGCCCACCGCATCACGAAACGCCGTCACCTGAATCACCGGGTTGGCGTCCGCCAGTTGCAACAGCATAGCCGCCAATCGGCGAATCATGCTGTCGGTGTAAAACAGGTCGCGTACCACCTGGTGCAACAAGCCCAGGCGCGCCATTTTGCGTAGCAATGCACGGACGGTTGCTTCGTCATGTCCCAGGTTGCGCACCCAGGGCGGGTCGAATCCGGCCTGTTCGAATAGCGGCTGCAATTGTAGCCACAGGGTTTCGTCCTCTTCGCTTAAACGCACCTGATGTTCGGGCAGGTGCAACCACGGGCCGCTGCTGGCGATATCGCCGCTGGCCAACAACTCGTCGAGCAGTCTGATAAACGTTGGGCGTTCCAGTGTGCTGCCGATGAATCGACGCAAGCGATCCCGGTCCGGCCCCATTTGATCCGGTTCGAGTTGATGGAAATGCGCGAGCTGATCCACTAAGGGCGCTTTCAAGGATTCCCAGCGACTTGCACTGAACAGCAATGGGCCTTGACGGGTATCGATCAGGCGCACGTCTGCGGGCAACACCCAACTGCTGCGCGGTAGGTTGAACTGCCGCTCCAGGCGCTGCGGATCGAGTCCGGTGTCGCTGTGGGCCAGCAACGCCGGCAAAACATCTTCCAGCCCGGCACTGTTCGCCAGCGCACTCAGTTGCGCCAGACGTTCGGGGCTGCGGCGTTGCCGATCCGGGGCAAACGGATCGAGCACCCGGCCGCCACCCAGGGTTCGTTGGGCACTCTGGTCACGCAGGATCAGCGGATCACCCTTCACTGCATGCACCGCTGTGTTGAGCAGCAGTTGCGCAAACATCCGGCCACCGGGTGCCAGGCTGGTGCCTTCCAGCAAGGCGACACGCCCGGTCACGTCCTGGGTGCCGAGGTGCACATGCACCGGTTGAAAGTGTTCGAAAGCCCGGGGTTCGCCGGCCAGCAGTTGCATGTCGATGTCCAGGCGCCGGGTGGGCGCGTACAGGCCTTCGGCGAGCAACCAGTGGCCGCGATGGATGTGTTCCAGGGTCAGCCGTTCGGCACTCAGGTTCAAGGCCACGCGCTGGCCGGCGAGAGCGTGGTCGGCGGCCCGGTTTTGTGCGTGCAGGCCGCGAATGCGCACCGGTTTGCCCTGTGGCCCCAACAGCAGGGTATCGCCCACCGCGACCTGGCCGGACAGCGCCGTGCCGGTCACCACGATACCGGCCCCGGCCACGCTGAAAGCCCGATCGATCGCCAGGCGAAAACCGCCTTCGGTGCTGCGCTGCTGTACTTCACGCTGGGCTTGCAGCAATTGTTGGCGCAGGGTTTCGATGCCCTCGCCGGTCACGCTCGACAGCGCAATCAGCGGCGCATCGGCATACGCTCCGGGCGCCAGCAAGGTATGGACCTGCTCACGCACGATCTGCACCCGGGCGCTGTCGACCCGGTCGCACTTACTGATCGCCACCAGTGCCCGGGGGATGCCCAGCAACTGGACAATCGCCAGGTGCTCGCGGGTCTGCGGCATCACCCCGTCATCGGCGGCCACCACCAGCAACACCAGATCGATGCCCTGCGCTCCGGCCAGCATGTTGTGGGTGAAGCGCTCATGGCCGGGAACGTCGATGAATCCGGTCAGCTGCGCATCCGCCTCCAGCTCGGCATACAGATAGCCAAGGTCGATGGTCATGCCGCGCTCACGCTCTTCGCGGCGCCGGTCACCCGCCTGACCGGTCAGCGCCTGGAGCAGCGCTGTCTTGCCATGGTCGATATGCCCTGCGGTGCCGACAATCACCCTGCCCGGCCCTCCACCTGTAATTGTTCGAGTTGTGCCAGCCATGCCGGCTCGTCGTCCAGTTGCCTCAGGTCCAGCCACAGGGCGTCATCGTCGATGCGCCCCAGGACCGCAATCGGCAAGTCGCGAAAGGCTTCTTCCAGCGTCAACAGCGAGCGCCCGCGAAAGCGCTTGGACGTCAGCGGGCGCAGACACAGCGCCGCGCTGGCCAGCCTCGCCACCGGTTGGCTGCCGCTGCCGATCATGCCCAGTGCCGGCATGGCACTGACGCTCCAGCCGTCACCCAGCACTTGGGCAAGCGCCGGCCGCAAACGCTCGGCCTGGGCGAGAATCTCGGCCTGTGGCCGGGTCAACAGGCGCAGGCTCGGCAAACGCTCGGCCAGTCGGTCCGGGTTTCGGTACAAACCCAGCACCGCTTCCAGGGCCGCCAGGGTCATTTTGTCGACCCGCAGTGCTCGCTTGAGCGGATTTTTCTTGATCCTGGCGATCAGTTCCTTGCGGCCGACAATCAACCCGGCCTGTGGTCCGCCGAGCAGTTTGTCGCCACTGAAAGTGACGACATCCGCGCCATCGAGCAGGGCCTGACGCACCGTCGGCTCTGCCGGCAAACCCCAGCGGGTCAAGTCCAGCAGACTGCCGCTGCCGAGATCTTCGAGCAATGGCAGTCCATGTTGGTGGGCAATTTGCGCCAGTTCAGCCGTCGCCACACTCGTGGTGAAGCCTTGAATGCTGTAGTTGCTTGCATGCACGCGCATGATCAAGCCGCTGCGCGGGCCGATGGCAGTCTCGTAGTCGCGGGCATGGGTGCGGTTGGTGGTGCCGACTTCAACCAGCTTCACCCCGGCGCGGGCCATGATGTCGGGAATGCGGAAGGCACCGCCGATTTCAATGAGTTCGCCCCGGGAGATAATCCCTTCCTTGCGCGCGCCCAGGCTGTTGAGGGTCAAGAGCACCGCTGCGGCATTGTTGTTGACCACGGTCACCGCTTCGGCGCCGGTCAATTCGCGGATCAAGCCTTCGATCAGGTCGTCGCGATCTCCGCGCTTGCCGCTGCGCAGGTCGAACTCGAGGTTGAGTGGATAGCGCGCGGCCATTTGCACCGCTTCAATCGCTTCCTTGGGCAACAACGCCCGGCCGAGATTGG
Source organism: Pseudomonas sp. GW823-FHT02E01 (assembly GCF_058797535.1). Classification (NCBI taxonomy): domain Bacteria; kingdom Pseudomonadati; phylum Pseudomonadota; class Gammaproteobacteria; order Pseudomonadales; family Pseudomonadaceae; genus Pseudomonas; species Pseudomonas sp. GW823-FHT02E01. The sequence goes on from NZ_JBXAJS010000003.1 coordinate 540,406, forward strand.
TATGCAAGACCGTGCCGGTGAGGTTGAACACCCGACGCACATGGCTGCGATGCTCGGTTGCCAATCGCTCGCCGACCCTGCCCGCCAGCACGTCGGCGCTGACTTCCACAGGTTCGAGCAAACCCTGCCGTACGCCTTCGCGCAGTTCCTCCAGCAATAGCCGCAAGGCACCCAGCAAGGCGTCGCGTCCATAGCGCTCGGCCAACGGCCGGCACGCGGGGTGACGCAACAAACTGTCGATGGAAGGTAGACGCAGGGGTTGGCTGGCACTGCGTGCAGACATCTGGCGCTCCTGAAAACGAATGGCCCTCGCGCCAGAGTGTAGACGCTGCGGTCATTCGTCTCCCGGCGCCAGCAACAGATTGGGTGCCAGACGCTGATAACCGTCCTGGGTCAGGCGCATGTCGAGCATCAGGCTGGACAGGTCTGCCGACAACGCTTCGGCGTCCGCATCGTTCTCCAGATAGAGCAACTTCAGATAACTGTTGCAACCGGGGCAGACTTCGGCGCGCAACGGCGCCTGGTTGGCGGCATGGCGATCATCTTCAAGGCTGAGGTATTCCAGGCCCTTGCTCTGTTCGCAATACACGCATTTGACCCGCACCACATGCCACTCGCAGGCACACAGCGAGCAGACCAGATAACGCAAGCCGTTGTGTTTGCCGCGATGACGGATCACCCCGGCCATGGCCGGCGAGCCGCAGGCCGGGCACTGGCTGAGGCTGTCGCCGGGAGTTAGTGCGAGGTTCGGCGTACTCAACAGCCAGTGGCTCCAGGCTGTTTGAAGCGCCGCACCGAGAAACGGCACCAGCGCCGCCGGCACCAGCGAATACTGGCCACTGACCAGCGCCACCGCCCAGGCACGCCGTTGCCCGGCACCGGCCAGGCGCAAGGTGTCCACGGCATCGGCCACGGCGGATTGTGACGGTGCGCTATAGCACTGCAGCAAGGCATCGAGGTAAGGCTGCCAATCGTCTTCGCGCGCCAGGCTGTCGGCCGCGAACGGCGGCAAGCCGTGTTGCTGGCACAACTCGATGCGTTGTCGGTCAAGGGGGTCGCTTGGCGGCGGGTCGTCCAGCACCTGTTGCTGCACCCGGCACAACCCGGCGATCAGGCGCAGGTAATCGGCCATCGGGTGCCCTTCGGCCAGCGTTTCCAGGCGCTGGGCACGCAGGCTGAACAGGTTATGCGGTGGCATGCACAGAAACGGCGGCGAACTGGCCGCCGCTTCGATTTCTCCGGGTTCAAGGATGGTTGGCAAATGTCAGCCCTTTTTGGTGATCGGTCGTTTGGGCGCTTCGCCGCGGGTCTCATCTTGAGTCACTTGGCGATACCAGAGTTCGTGGTGTTTCCTGGCCCAGCCGCGGCTGACCCTGCCGTGCAACATGGCGCTGACCGAGCCCTTGATCCAGATGCCGGCATAGATGTGCACGATGATGCTCAGGATCAGCACGAAACCGGCCAGCGCATGCAGCAACATCGCCCAGCGTATCGTGGTGATGCCGAAATACTCGCTGAAGTACGCACGCCAGATCACCAGCCCGCTGAACAACAGCACCAGCATGCACAGCAGTAAAGTCCAGAACAGCAGCTTCTGCCCGGGGTTGTATTTGCCGATGGGCGGGACGCCCTCCTCTTCATTTTTCATCACCCGGTCGATGCGCCTTAGCCACAGGCGATCATTGGCGATGAAGTAGTTGGCGCGCCAGAAGCGAAACACCAGGCCGAGGAACAGTACGAACATCAGCACGCCCATGAACGGGTGCAGGATGCGCGTCCATGGTCCGCCGCCGAACAGGTTGCTCAGCCAGAACAGCGCCGGGTGGAACAGCGCCAGCCCGGACAATCCGGCCATGAGGAACAGAATCGCCACCAGCCAGTGATTGGTGCGCTGGTTGCTGGTGTAGCGCAGGATCGTCTTGTCGCTCATGGCCTGCCCTCCCCTCGGGGATCGAAGGTGTGCACCGATGGATCGACTTCGTGCACGGCGTTGTCCGGCGGCTCCGGATGTTCATCCTCTTCGACGATTTGCGGACCGACGCGCACGTAGTGGAAGAACCCGGCCAGCACCGCCGCGCCCATGGCCAACAGTGCCAGGGGTTTGCTGATGCCCTTCCACAGCCCTACCAACGGACTGATCGCCGGGTGATCGGGCAAGCCGGCGTACAGTCTTGGCGTATCGGCGTGGTGCAATACGTACATCACGTGGGTACCGCCAACGCCCTCGGGGTCGTACAGGCCGGCGTTTTCAAAACCCCGGCTCTTGAGGTCGACGATACGCTCGGCCGCATGTTCCTTCATGTCGTCCTTGGAGCCGAACACGATGGCACCGGTCGGGCAGGTTTTCACGCAGGCCGGCTCCAGCCCTACCGCCACCCGGTCAGAGCACAAGGTGCATTTGTAGGCCTTGTGATCCTTTTGCGAGATCCGTGGAATGTTGAACGGACACCCGGTGATGCAATAGCCGCAACCGATGCAATGATCCTGATCGAAATCGACGATGCCATTGGCGTGCTTGATGATTGCCCCCGGGCTGGGGCATGCCGCCAGGCAACCGGGCTCGGCGCAGTGCATGCAGCCATCCTTGCGGATCAGCCATTCCAGGTTACCGGCGTCGGTCTCGTGCTCGGTGAAGCGCATCAATGTCCAGGTTTCTGCGGTGAGATCCTGAGGATTGTCGTAGGTGCCATGGTTATGGCCGACCTCGTCACGCAACTCGTTCCATTCCGAGCAGGCGACCTGGCAGGCCTTGCAGCCGATGCATTTGGTGGTGTCGATCAGCTTGGCGACTTCCTCCATGCCGCGCACCGAGGGCGCAGGTGTGGTGGTGGCCGAGCGGGCAATGATGTCTTGGCTGGCCATTTAGACTTTCTCCACGTTGACCAGGAATGACTTGGATTCCGGGGTCTGGGTGTTGCCATCGCCGAGGAACGGCACCAGGGTGTTGGTCAGGTAACCGTGGCGCGTAAGGCCGGTGAACCCCCAGTGCAACGGAATGCCGATCTGGTGCACCACCTGATTATTGACCTGCAGCGGACGAATCCGCTTGGTCACCACCGCCACCGCTTCGATGAAGCCACGCTTGCTGCTGACCCGCACCCGGTCGCCGGCGACGATGCCTTTTTCCTTGGCCAGCACTTCGCCGATCTCGACGAACTGCTCCGGTTGGGTAATCGAGTTGAGCTTGCAATGCTTGCTCCAGAAGTGGAAATGCTCGGTCAGCCGGTAACTGGTCGCGGCGTACGGGTAATCCTTGGCCACGCCGAGGGAATCCCACACCGAATCGAAGATCCGCGCCGCCGGGTTGCTGGTGGCTTTCTTGTTTTGCGGGTGCAGCGGGTTGATGCCGATCGGCGTCTCGAACGGCTCGTAGTGCTCGGGGAACGGGCCTTCGTTCATCTTGTCGACGGCGAAGAATCGCGCCACGCCCTCGGGGTTCATGATGAACGGATTCATCCCCGCTTCCGGCGCCACATCGGCCTTGTAGTCCGGCACATCGGTGCCGGCCCAGGCTTTGCCGTTCCACCACACCAGGCGTTTTTTCGGATCCCACGGCTTGCCTTGCAGGTCCGCCGAAGCGCGGTTGTAGAGAATCCGCCGGTTGGCCGGCCAGGCCCAGGCCCAGCCTTGATGCTGGTGCATGCCGTACGGGTCGTTGTTGTCGCGCCGCGCCATCTGGTTGCCGAGTTCAGTCCAGCTGCCACAGAAAATCCAGCAACCGGACGCCGTGCTGCCGTCATCCTTGAGCTGGCCGAACCCGGCCAGTTGCGCATTGGCCTTGATCGCCGCGCCCGTCGCGTCGGTGAAGTCCGTGGTGGCGGAGCCGTTGATTTCCTTGGCCAGTTCTTCCGGCGAAGGTTCCTCGGGGATCTTGTACGGCCACGACAGTTTGAGCATCGGGTCGGGGTATTTGCCGCCATTGGCCTGATAACGCTGACGCAGACGTATGAACAGCTCGCTCATGATGCGGATATCGGTCTGCGCTTCACCCGGTCCGTCGGCGCCCTTCCAGTGCCATTGCAGCCAGCGGCTGCTGTTGACCAGCGAACCGTCCTCCTCGGCAAAGCAGGTGGTGGGCAGGCGAATGACTTCGGTCTGGATGTCGGCGCTGTTCACGTCGTTATACGGCCCGACCTTTTGCCAGAACTCCGAGGTCTCGGTGGCCAGCGGATCCATCACCACCAGCCATTTCAGCTTGGCCAGCGCCGCCATCACCCGGTTCTTGTCGGGCAATGCGGCAATGGGGTTGAAGCCCTGGCACATGTAGCCGTTGACCTTGCCCTGCCCCATCAGGTCGAACACCTTGAGGATGTCGTATTGGGGAATGTCCAGTTTCGGCAGGTAGTCGTAGGCCCAGTTGTTCTCGGCTGTGGCGTTGGCGCCGTACCAGGCTTTCATCAGGCTGACGTGGAATTTGCCGTAGTTCTGCCAGTAGGACAGTTGCCCCGGACGCAAAGGCTTTTGCGTGCGCTTGACGATGTAGGCGTTGTAGTCCTGTTCGGCATCGCCGGGTAGCGTGAGGTAGCCCGGCAGTGAGTTAGATAGCAGCCCCAGGTCAGTCAACCCCTGGATGTTGGAGTGCCCGCGCAAGGCGTTCACGCCGCCGCCCGGCATGCCGACGTTGCCCAGCAGCAGTTGCACCATCGCCGCGCTGCGAATCATCTGCGCGCCAATCGAGTGCTGGGTCCAGCCCAGCGCATAGAGGATGGTCATGGTCTTGCCCGGTGTCGAGCAAGTGGCGATTTCCTCCCAGATTTTTTGCATGGCATCGACCGGCATGCCACAGATCTGGCTCGCCAGTTCTTTGCTGTAGCGGCTGTAATGCTGCTTCATCAGTTGATAGACGCAGCGTGGGTCCTGCAGGGTCGGGTCGACCTTGGCAAAGCCGTCTTCACCGAGTTCATAGCCCCAGCCGGACTTGTCGGTGTAAAGGCGCTTGGCCGCGTCGTAGCCGCTGAAGATCCCGTCCTCAAAGCCATAGCCGGCTTTGACGATGAACGACACGTCGGTGTAGTTGCGCACGTATTCGTGCTGGATCTTGTCTTCGGTCAGCAGGTAATTGATCAGCCCGCCCATAAAGGCAATGTCGGTGCCGGTGCGAATCGGCGCGTAATAGTCGGCCACCGAGGCGGTCCGGGTAAAACGCGGGTCGACCACGATCAGCCGCGCCTTGTTGTGCGCCTTGGCTTCGGTCACCCATTTGAAGCCGCACGGGTGCGCTTCTGCTGCGTTGCCGCCCATCACCAGGACCAGATTCGCGTTGGCGATATCGGTCCAGGTATTGGTCATGGCACCACGGCCGTACGTCGGGGCAAGACTTGCCACCGTCGGGCCGTGTCAGACACGCGCCTGGTTATCGAACCCCAGCATGCCGAGACTGCGCACCACCTTGTGGGTGATGTAGCCGGCTTCGTTGGACGCCGCCGATGCCGCGAGGAAACCGGTGGTCAGCCAGCGGTTCACCGTTTGGCCCTGGGCGTTCTTCTCGATGAAGTTGGCGTCGCGGTCGGCCTTCATCAGGTCGGCGACGCGATCGAGGGCTTCATCCCAGGAGATGCGGGTCCATTCGGTGCTGCCGGGTTTGCGCACCTGCGGGTATTGCAGGCGGCCGGGGCTGTGAATGAAGTCCAGCAGGCCTGCGCCTTTAGGGCAAAGGGTGCCGCGGTTGACCGGGTGGTCGGCGTCACCTTCGATGTGGATGATGTTTTGCGCGACATTCTTCGCCGTATCGCCCTGGCTGTACATGATCAAGCCGCAACCGACCGAGCAATACGGGCAGGTGTTGCGGGTTTCATGGGTGTGGGCGAGCTTGAAGTGACGCACCTGTTCGGCAAAGGCAAGCGTCGGGGCCATGCCCAACGCACCCAGGCTAGAGCCTGCAAGGCCGATGCCGGCGACCTTGAAGAACTGACGACGGCTGAGATCCATCGTGCACTCCTGATCAGGTGGAACCCGGTACATGGCCGGGTTTTTTCGAACAACCACGGTCGGGGCAGTCTGGCTGCCGACACTACAAACTGTAGTCAATGCTGTCGAATTCACCATGACAGCCGACCGTCGGCCCTCCAGACACTACCCACTGTAGGAGCGAGCTTGCTCGCGATGGTGTATCAGCTGAGTGAGTGTCGACTGACACTCCATCGCGAGCAAGCTCGCTCCTACAGGGGGTTGGCGCTTATCATGGCGCCATAACCAACCTGCCGTTACGAGACCCCGCATGACTTTCGATTTTGATCAGGTGTTCGACCGCCACAACACCGGCAGCACCAAGTGGAGCCGCTACCCCGCCGATGTGTTGCCGATGTGGGTCGCCGACATGGATTTCGCCGCGCCGCCGATGATCATCCAGGCCCTGCAAAAACGACTGGAACACCCGATGGTCGGCTACAGCGTGGCCCAGGATGACCTGCGCGAGGCAATCGTTGCCGACCTCTGGAACAAGTACGCCTGGCGCGTCGAGCCCCAGGAGCTGATTTTCCTGCCGGGCGTCGAGTCCGGCTTCAACATGGCACTGAAGGCACTGGTTCAGGCGCCACAGAATGTCGTTGTGCAGGTGCCGAACTACCCACCGCTGCGTCATGCGCCCGGGCATTGGGGGCTGAACAAGGTCGAACTGAATTTCGATGCGCAAGCCGACGGCACCTACACAACGCCGCTGGATACCCTGAGCCAGTCGCTGCAAGGTGGTGGCGCACTGCTGCTGAGCAACCCGCATAACCCGCTGGGCAAGGCCTTCCCCCGCGCAGAGCTGCAAGCCATTGCCGACATTTGCCTTGAGCATGATGCCTGGATCATTTCCGACGAGATCCACGCCGAGTTGTGCTTCGACGGCCGCCAGCACATTCCGATGGCAACCCTGAGCCCGCAGGTCGCCCAGCGCACCATCACCTTGATGTCGGCGAGCAAGGCCTACAACATCGCCGGCCTGAAGACCTCGTTTATGATCATCCAGGACCGCAACCTGCGCGAGAAGGTCAACCACGCCCGTTGCGGCATGGTCGACAGCGTCAATCCGCTGGGCATGGAAGCCACCCGCGTCGCCTACAGCGAAGCCGCACCATGGCTTGCCGAGCTGAAGGTCTACCTGCAAGGCAACCGGGATTACCTGGCCGAGGCCGTACACACCCGCCTGCCGGGCATCACCATGAACCTGCCGCAAAGCACCTACCTGGCGTGGCTCGACTGCACGGCACTGGGGCTGGACGACCCGCAGCAGTTTTTCCTCGAACAGGCCAAGGTGGGTTTGAGCGCCGGTCTGGACTTCGGCGATGGCTGCAAGCAGTTCGTGCGCCTGAACTTCGGCTGCCCAAGGTCGCTGCTGGAAGAAGGCATTGCGCGGATGGAGCGCAGTTTGCGCCATCTCAAGGCCTGACCCGCCCCTCTAGCCATAGCCTATCCCCTTGTGGGCGTGAGCCTGCTCGCGATGGCGTCCTGTCAGTCGGCAATGTGTTGCCAGACACGGCGCTATCGCGAGCAGGCTCACTCCTGCAGGTAATAATTGAACCGATGCAGCCCTTCAATGCTCAACAGCCTATAGCCCTGCACTGACGGTTGTTTCGGGATCTGAGCCATGAGTTTCGTTGCCTGGGTGGCGGTGTTGGGCGCGGTGTTGCTGACCCTGGCACTGACTTCGTCGTACCTGCGCTGGATGCCGGTCACCACTTCGGCGGTGTGCCTGGCCCTGGGCATCGCCATCGGGCCGGCGGGCCTGGGTATGCTCAGGCTGGATATCAAGGAGGCGGCGTTCTGGATCGAGCACCTGACGGAAGTCGCGGTGCTGTTTTCATTGTTTGTCTGCGGGCTCAAGCTGCGACCTCCTCTTCGTGATCGCCGATGGCGAGTGGCGTTCGTCCTGGCGGGACCGGTGATGGTGCTGACCATTGTCGGCGTCTGCCTGCTGCTGCATTTCGCTTTCGGACTGGCGTGGGGGCCGTCGCTGCTGATCGGGGCGATACTGGCTCCGACCGATCCGGTCCTGGCCTCGCTGGTTCAGGTCAATGACGCCAAGGATGATGATCCGGTGCGGTTCGGGCTCTCGGGCGAGGCAGGACTGAACGACGGAATCGCTTTCCCGTTCGTGATTCTGGGACTGTTGTTTTTGCAGCAAAACGGCAGCTTTGGCAGCGGTCTGGATGACTGGTTTTTCAAGCGCCTGTTGTGGGGCGTGCCCGCCGGACTGCTGACCGGTTACTGGATGGGGCGCGGTATTGGTCACCTGACATTATTCATGCGCATCAAGAATGCCGATAGCACGTTTTCCCCCAATGACTACCTTGCCCTGGCCTTGATCGCACTGGCTTACGTCGTGGCCGAAACCATCGGCGGTTACGGGTTCCTCTCGGTGTTTGCCGCCGGCCTGGGCTTGCGCCGGGCCGAGGTCAGGACAAGCAGTGACGCCCACACACCGGCCGAACACCTGGTTCAAGCGGTGGTCGGTCATCAGCATGTCGAACCCGAGGCGGCCGTGCTCGGCAATGTGGAGCACCTGGAAGACACGCAAGTCGCCGCCGGGATCATGATGGGCGACATGCTGTCGTTCGGCAGTCTGGTGGAACGGGCCATGGAAGTTTTTCTGGTCACCTTGCTCGGTATTGTGCTGATCGCGCACTGGGACTGGCGGGCGTTGCTGGTCGCGTTGGTGCTGTTCGGGATGATTCGCCCGCTGACGGTCTGGCTGATGCCATGGGGTTCGCTGCTCAATGGCCCGCAACGCTGGTTGATTGGCTGGTTCGGAATTCGCGGCATCGGGAGTTTCTACTACCTTTTCTATGCCTTGAACCACGGTCTGCTGCCCTCAGTGGCAACGGTGTGTGCCGACCTGACGCTCTCGGTGGTCGCCCTGAGCATTCTGGTCCACGGCATCAGCACCCAGCCGATGCTTGCCCGCTATGAACGGCATAACCGCCGCGTCACTTCATCGCCAAGGCAATGACTTCCACCAGGTTGAGCTGGGTAAAGGGTTTCGACAAACGAGGTAGACGCGCGGCAATGCCTTCCAGGCGTTCGGCAAAACCGGTGGCGAGGATGATCGGCACGCTCGGTCGCATGAGCCTGATGGCGTTGGCCAGTTGCGCGCCACTCATCTGTGGCATGGCCATGTCGGTGATCACCAGATCGATACCCGGTTCACTGCCGAACAGCTCCAGCGCCCTGGCTCCGGAAGGCGCACTGATGACCCGGTGCCCGAGGTCCTCGAGCAGCAGACTGGTGCTGGTCAACACCAGACTGTCATCGTCCACCACCAGTACGCACAGGCGGGGCACTTCCACGGTCTGCGTTTGCGCTACAGGCTCAGCCACCGAACCCCGGGTGGCAACCGGCAACCACAACTCGGCCGTCGTACCCTGATCCTTGTTGCTTTTGAGGATGAAGCGCCCACCCAATTGCTCGATAAAACCGTGGACCATCGATAACCCCAGGCCCGTACCTTTACCGACGCCCTTGGTGGTAAAAAAGGGGTCCATCGCCGAGGCCAGCGTGGTTTCATCCATGCCCTCGCCGGTATCGGCAATGTTCAGGCAGACATAACGCCCCGCGGCCAGGGATGAGGCGCCGCCGGTGACCTCCTCGGTCCTGGCACTGAAGATGATGGTCCCGCCGTGGGGCATGGCGTCGCGGGCGTTGGTCGCCAGGTTCAGTACGGCCAGTTCCAGTTGATTGATGTCCGCCATCACCGGTTCAAGATCCCCGGGAAAGCGTGTTTCGACTTTCACCGAAGGCCCCAGGGAGCTGCGCAATAGCCCGGAAATGCCTTCCACCAACGCCGGTATCCGCACAGGTACCGACTTGAGCTCCTGGCGTCGGGCAAACGCCAGCATGCGCTGGGTCAGGGATACACCGCGCAAGGCACCTTGGGTGGCGTTGTCGATCAGGCGGGTTATTTTGGGGTCATCCGTCACCCGTTTGCGCACGATTTCCAGATTGCCGAGGATCACCGTCAGCAAGTTGTTGAAGTCGTGGGCGATCCCGCCGCTGAGCTGGCCGATGGCCTGCATTTTCTGCGCCTGGAACAAGGCCTCACGGGTTTGCTCCAGCGCCTGCTGCGCCTGGGTGACTTCAGTGATGTCCCGGGTGATCTTGGCAAAACCGAGCAATGTGCCGGTGTCGCCCCAGATCGGGTCGACGATGACATGGGCGAGGAACCGCGTACCATCCTTGCGCATCCTCCAGCCCTTGTTTTCAAAGCGCCCTTCACGAACGGCGATATCCAGCGTCCGTTGTGGCTCGCGGGCATCGCGGTCCTCCGGGGTGTAGAACATCGAAAAATGCTGGCCAATGACCTCTTCCGGCAAGTAACCCTTGATGCGCTGGGCGCCGGGGTTCCAGTTGCTCACCCGGCCGTCCGGGGAAAGCATGTAGATCGCATAGTCGGTAACGCTCTGCACCAGCAGGCGAAACTGCTGCTCGCTTTGCTTGAGGACTTCCTCGGCCATTTTGCGATCGGTCAGGTCCCGGGTGATCTTGGCGAAACCGAGCAACGTACCCGACGGGTCGAAGATCGGATCAATGACCACATGGCACCAGAAATGTGTGCCGTCCTTGCGTACCCGCCAGCCTTCGCCCTCGAAACGCCCTTCACGAATCGCCGTGTCCAGTGCCCGCTGGGGCAAGCCGGCACGGCGATCGTCATCGGTGTAGAAGCGCGAGAAATGCTGACCGAGGATCTCGGCTTCCTCGTAGCCCTTGAAACGCCTGGCGCCGGCGTTCCAGCTGGTAATGATGCCGTCGGGATCAATCATGTAGATCGCATAGTCGATCACTGCATCGATCAACAGGCGAAAGCGCTTGTCCTCAACGGTACTCGGCCTGTTTCGATCCTCGCTCATTGAGTTCTCGCGTCATGATTGTTTTTCTGGAGTATGAGACAAACTGCCAATTTGGAAAGCCATGACTGCGGCAGTTTGCTTCATATCCTGCAATCCCGGCTTAGCGATACACGTATTTGGTGATATAGGAGTAAAGGTCGTTGTAGACAAAATCGGGAACCTGTTTGTCATATTTGCTGGTTTTAAGCAGCTGCAGATGACATTCCCTGACCATCTCGTCACGCTCCTCCATCGAATAGACGGACCTTCTGAGGATAGTGTCATAGGCCCTGTACGCATATGGCAGCAACGTTGAAACTTCGTTCAGATTCCCATTTGGGTCCAGGGTATAGGTGCTGTGAGCACGCAGTACCCGTTCGCTCAGCGTGCCCAGACCGCGCTCGTACAGGAAGATTTGCGAGCCACTCACTGTCTTTGCGATGAACTCGAACGCAACGAGAACCGCAGGGGCGTTACTGATGCTCGATTCGAGTCTCGAATAGCTGACAAACCGTTCCATCTCCTGCTTTTCCAGGCTGGAGAATGCTCTTTTGATGCTGGACAGATGGGCGAACGCGTGATTGCAGCCCACGACATGGACTTCGAGTTGATAACCGGGAACAAATTTTGCCAATCCGGCAAAACCGATGTCATCGAACGCGCACTCCATAATGATGTTGCATCTTTGAGAAAGCGCGTTGGCGAAGATTTTCTCACCGAGCTCCCTGGCAAACGCTTCCGTATGTTCGTAGGCGTGCAAAACGCCGAGCTTGATCATGTCGGCGTAATGCGGGTGTTTTTTTCGATATTCAGGCAGGTACAGTCGAATGTAGTTCCCGTAATTCCCGGATGGCAGCAAGCTCTTTTCCAACAAGTAAGTCTTGCCCGAGCCCTCCACTCCGGCGGTGATCAGCAACTTTGGGATGGCTTCAGCAGTTTTGCCGACGAAGAGTGCAGGGAAGATCTCGTCGAACGCCTTGATCACGTCGTCTGAGGAATAGTTGTATTTCGGTGCTTCTGACATACCTTGATTTCCTTATCAAAGAATTGGGTTGTGACATCTAGCCTTTCCAATAAAGCGTGCTGGCGCTGATTGTTCAATTCTTTGTTTTAATCAAGGTATGTATTTGTTTTTAAAGGTAAAGACTCCTACGGCGCAGAGCGAAAAATCGTTGGCGCAATCGACCACCAGCGCGGCAGTAGTTGCCTGACCTTGTGCTCGCCAAAACGATCGTCGATCAACATCACCACTCCTTGATCCTGTTGCGTGCGGATGACCCGTCCAGCGGCCTGAACCACTTTCTGTACGCCGGGAAACAGGTAGGTGTAATCGTAGCCAGCGCCGAAAATCGCAGCCATGCGCTGTTTCAACTGCTCGTTGACCGGGTTCAGTTGTGCCAGCCCCAGGGTGGCGATGAACGCACCGATCAACCGTGCGCCGGGCAAATCGATGCCTTCGCCGAACGCACCGCCGAGCACTGCAAAGCCGACGCCCTCGCCGTCTTCGGTGAACCGGTCGAGAAAGTCCTGGCGTTGTGCCTCGCCCATGCCACGGGATTGCGACCACAGTTTGATCCGCGGGTGCCGCTCGGCCAGCAACTGCGCCACCTGCTGCAAATAATCGAAACTGCTGAAAAACGCCAGGTAGTTGCCGGGGCGTTTGCAGAACTGTCTGGCGATCAAGTCCACGATCGGTTCGAGAGAGGACTGGCGATGTACGAACCGCGTGGAGATCTGGTCGACGATGTGCACTTGCAGTTGATCGGCGTGAAACGGCGACTCGACGTCGATGCACACCGTGTCCTGCGGCGCTCCCAGTAAATCGGCGTAATAGTGCCGGGGGCTGAGGGTCGCGGAAAACAGCACCGTGCTACGCGCGGCGGTCAGGCGCGGGCGGATGAAGCCGGCGGGGACTACATTGCGCAGGCACAGTTGCGAGAGGTTGCGCTGGCGCTCGAGGTCGCGCTTGCTGATGTCGAACAGGAACTGCTCATCGAACAGTTCGGCGACCCGGCAAAAGTGCAGCATGTCGAAGTAAAATCCCTGCAGTGCGCTGTCCAGGCCTTGAGGGTGATCGTTGAGGTAGTCACCGATGTTGGCACTGCACGATGACAGCGCCTGCAGGAGCTTTTCCGGCGCCTTGTCATAGGCCTGATAGGCGCCGGTTTGCGCGTTATGCAGGGCATTCCACTCGCGGTTGACCCGTTGCATCGGTTTTTTCAGCGCTTCGGGCGCGGTTTTGCGCACGCCGTTGAAGGTCGCCTGGTCGAGGCTGGCGCTGTACATCTGGCGGCCGCGCTCCACCAGGTTGTGGGCTTCGTCGACCAGCACCGCGACTTTCCAGTTGTTGGCCTGGGCCAGACCGAACAGCAACGCGCTGAAATCGAAGTAATAGTTGTAGTCGGCAACCACCACGTCGGCCCAACGCGCCATTTCCTGGCTCAGGTAATACGGGCAGACATCGTGCGCCAGGGCGACCTCGCGCAAGGCGCTCTGGTTCAGCAGGCTCAGTTGACTGGCCGCCTGCCGTGCGGCGGGCAGGCGATCGTAGAACCCCCGGGCCAGTGGGCAGGACTCGCCGTGGCAGGCTTTGTCCGGATGTTCGCAGGCCTTGTCCCGGGCGATCATCTCCAGCACCCGTAACGGCGGCGCATCGGCGCTGGCAAGCATCACGTGCGCGGCGTCCAGGGCCAGTTGCCGTCCCGGGGTTTTCGCCGTAAGGAAGAACACCTTGTCCAGTTGCTGCGGCGCCAGCGCCTTGAGCATGGGGAACAAGGTGCCCAGGGTCTTGCCGATGCCCGTGGGCGCCTGGGCCATCAGGCAGCGCCCCGTGCTGACGGCCTTGAACACCGACTCGGCCAGATGACGCTGCCCCGGTCGAAAACCGGCATGGGGAAAGGCCAGGCCCTGCGCAGCCAGATTGCGCCCTTCTCGATGGGCGACTTCCTGTTCGGCCCATTGCAGGAACCGCGCGCAATGCCGTTCGAAGAACTGTTGCAGCTCGATGGCGTCGAAAGACTCGACCAGGCGGGTCTCCTTTTCACTGACGATGTCGAAATACACCAGTGCCAGACTGATCCGCGAGAGGTCCAGTTTCCGACACATCAACCAGCCGTAGATCCTGGCCTGGGCCCAATGCAATTGGCGGTGGTTGGCCGGTTGTTTGCTCAAGTCGCCGCGGTAGGTCTTGACCTCCTCCAGGCAGTTTTGCCCGGGGTCATAGCCATCCGCCCTGCCCTTGACCGTCAAGGTTTGATACTGGCCCTCAAGGGCAATTTCGCTTTGGTAACCCTCGCTGCGCCGCGAGGCCACCGTACGGTGCCCGACGATACCTTCCAGCGCGGTCGGTGACGGTGTGAAGCGCAGGTCGAGGTCGCCGGTCTTGGCGGTGAACTCGCACAGCGCCCGCACCGCAATGCTGTAGCTCAATCGCCCTGCTCCGCCCATTGCACGTAGCACACGGCGATGGGCATCTGGTGCTCATGACAGAACTCCAGCCAGCGCAACTGGTTGTCCTGCAGGCGATCGCCCGGGCCCTTGACCTCGATCATGCGGTAGGTCTTTTGCTGCGGCCAGAACTGGATCAGGTCCGGCATGCCGGCGCGATTGGCCTTGATGTCCAGCAAGAGGCGGTTGAACCAGTGCTTGAGGTGCTCGGCCGGGAGGCAATCGAGGGCTTGCTCCAGCAACTCTTCGCTGAGCACGCTCCAGAACACGAACGGCGACTGCACGCCCCACTTGGCGGCATAACGTTCGCGGATGGTCTGCCGGTAGCGCCCGTCGTCGAGTTCGGCCAGGCAAGCCTGAAACAGTTCGGCCCGGCGGACATGGAAGTCTTCGCTGAGCAAATCCACCGGCCCCCGCTGGAACGGGTGAAAAAACGCCCCCGGCAAAGGCGCGAAGATCGCTGGCCAACACAGCAGGCCAAACAATGAATTGACCAGACTGTTTTCCACGTAGTGCACCGGCGCCGAATCTTGCGCCAGATGTGCCTGAACGTAGAACTCGACCGATAATGCCGGGTCTGTCCTGGGCAATTGCAGGTCCAGGCGCTGCATTTCCCGAGGCGCTGCCCGCTTGATGGGCGGCCCGCCGAGCTTGCGCCGCAGACGTGGCAGGACGCGGAGCAACTGTTGGTGTTCCGCGGCGCTTTGCGGTGCCTGTTCGGCCTGCACGGCCAGGTCCATCGCCTGTTCAAACTGGCCGCTGCGTTCCAGCACGCGAATGAGCCGCGCACGCGCGCCGGGAAAAGCGCATTCGCGGTACAGGTTCAGGGCCATGGAGAAATCGGCGATGCGTTCGCAGTACTGGGCCATCTGGAACAGCAGCTTGCCGCGCCGGCGTTGCAACCACGGATTGTCCAGCGCCAGGCCCTTGATCCGCTCGGCCACCTCTTCCAGCGCTTCACCGGCCTCGAACTGTTGCTGGTATGCGTGCAGGAGGACGCAGGCATCCACGTCTTCGCGACTGCGCAAGCCACGGGAATCGGCACAGAGTTCGACTTTTTCGTAGGTGTAGATACCGAGGTCGGCCAATACGAACTCCGACCAGTCCTGATACAGGTTGCCGAAAAACATCAGGCGCAGGCGATCGCACAATTGCATGATGGTCAGGCTGAACAGGCGCTCGTCCAGGGTCGGACACCAGTCGTTGAAGCTTTGCACCTGGGGAAACTGCTCGCATAACGCTGGCAACCAATCGGATTTCTTGCCTTTGGGTTGATCGATGACCGGGCCAAAGGCCTGGAGGATTTCCCCCTTGAGCAGCACCTCGAACAGCGCTTCGACCGCCAACGGCATTCGCTCATCGACCCAGCCGAGCGCTAACAGCGGCCCGACGGCGCAGCCGGTATCGCCGATTTCGTCATAGTGCAGTTTGCTCGCCCTGAAATGAACACCCTTGCGCATGACCATTCTGACCAGCAGTGCCTGCGACTCACGGGGTAAGCGCTTAAACTCATGAATGAAACGCTGCTCGTCGACGCTCAGCACATCGGCAAAGCGCTGCTCAAGCCAATCAAGCACTTGCATGAAGTTGTTCAAGTAGTAGAACGGATCGTCGAGGGGATTTGCGGTCACTGGAAAATGGGCCATGGCGAGAGATACTGGTTATGCATACAGATACCAGTTCTAGCCCGCGTGGCGCAATCGGAAAAGGATAAATGGCGGCGCGGTACGGAATTTTTCCCGGGCAGTAGAACTTTCTGCCCCCTGGCGGCACCAACCGCCATACGGGTGCAGTGACAGCCTCGGGCTGATGGCGCTGCTTTAAACGAACGGGAGGTGATTATGGACATCAAGACATTGGGCTTGCCCCTGGCTGCAGCGGCCCTGCTGGCGCTGGCCGGTTGCTCGACGCCAACGGTGGTGACGCTGCAGAACGGCACCCAGTATTTGACCAAGGACATGCCGGAAACCAAGACAAAGGATGGCTTCTTCGAGTTCGAAGATATTTCCGGGGCGAAAGTGAAAGTCAAGGCTGATGAAGTGGCCACGATTCGCAGGGAAGACTGAATTTCGCGTTATCGTTCATCGCGGGAAAGCCCGCTCCCACAGGGTATGCGCCAACCTTGCGGGAGCGGGCCTGGTCCGGGCGGCGCTCCGACGAAGAGGCCCTTACCGGCGCCAACTCACCATCAGGCGATCACAAACCCCGCACCCGACAAACTGTCCAGCCCGACCCCGACCAATGTCACTGAATCATTGCCAAACGTCAGCACGGTATCCTGCCCCACCACGGTGGCATGGTCCCGGAAGTCGTCGGCCGGCGTAACACCCTGTACCCCGAGAAACACCAGTTTGTCGTTCGACTGATAGCCCAACACCCGGTCGTGACCAAACGCGCCGTTGAACAGGAACGTATCGATCCCGCCCCCCGATTCCAGCAGGTCGTTGCCGGCCCCGCCGATCAAGACGTCGTTGCCCTTGCCTGCGATCAAATGATCGTTGCCGTCGAGACCGAACAACCAATCGCCGACCGCCTGCGCCTTGAGCGTATCGTTCCCCATGCCCCCCTTTATAGACGACTCGTACCGGGTCAGCTGGTTGCCGTCCGCCAGCCCGTTTGCGGTGACGCTGTGGGTCACGTCATCCTTGACCAGCCCCCATAAAAAGCCCGGCTCCTTGCTCATGATGCTGCCGATGTCACGGGTGATACTGATGCCGCCATTGGCATCGCGGATGTACAGGTTGCCGGCGCCGTCGTTGGCAAAGTCGAAGTTTTTCACCGACTGCTGCAAGTCGAGCACGTTGTGCCCGTTGCCGCCCAAAAGGACGTTGTAGCCACCGGCATCACGGAAGGTGTCGTTGCCGTCGCGGCCTTCCAGATAGTCGTTGCCCTTGCCGCCCTGGATCAGGTCGTTGCCGTCACTGCCGATAATGAAAGTGCTGCCTTTGTGGAAGTCGGCATTGCGGTTCAGGTCCTGGACCCAGGTGTTGGCCCGCGCCGGGTCCGAGAGGTTGGCAACAACAATGGTCGAGTCTTTGCTGGTGAGGTCGTAGAACCGTGACTCCAGCACCCGGGTCATGCCGTCGCCATAACCGGTCGGCAAGTGGGAAATCCAGGTCGGAATGTTGAGGATGGAAAACGGCAGCAGATTCCATGCGGTCGACGCGTAGTGGTCATTGAAGCTGACAATGTTGTTGGTGGCCGAGGCTTGATCGGCATCGTGCACACCAACCGATGCCAGGTTGAACGCCGAACCGTCCAGCGCGCGGAACACTGGATCGTTTTCATAGCCGACGTTCAGCACTTTGTCGCTGCTGCCTTGAGTTGGCGAGGCGTAGGCAATGTAGTTGGAATCCTGGAAGAAACCGCCCCATTTTTCGCGGCTCAAATCCGCCAGGCTATTGACTGCCAGCCCGCCGAGACTGTGACCACTGACCAGCACGTCATTACCGGACAACCCGTTGGACCGGGCAAACGCCGCGACGTCGGCGAGCAGCTTGCCGAACGCTTCACCCACATAGTTTTTCGCGTAATCCTGTGGACCCAATGCCGCCAACAGGTCATTGATGACATCGCCGATGGAGTCACTGATCTGGCTTTCACGAGGGCCACTGGTGCCGCGAAAGGCGATGCCGATTTCCGTGAGGTGCCCTTGGGCGTCGTATTTACCGAGGATTTCCACCTGGGCGCTGGTATAGCCGGCCTTTTCACCGAAGAAGGTTCCCCGTGCATCGACTTTGCCGTCATAACCCAGCTGCGCGGCGGTGATGGGTGTCCAACCGGCTTTCTGTACCGCGTCCAGTGCGGCCTTTTCCGAATCGGGGTTCCAGGGGATACCGGGAATCACCCCTTGGGAGTCGGTGCCGCCAATCAGCGCGGTCACCAACGTTGCCGGCAGGCCCACGCCGAAACCGTTGTGCTGGTAACCGGTGGCAAAGCCGTTGTCGAGGTTGTGATAGGAGTACAGCGTGATTGCCATCGCGTCGGTGAACAACGCTTTGGCGTCTTCTGTACCAAGGTTCTTGTAGTCGTACACACCCATGGGTATTGCCTCTCTCTTTGTTGGAATTGTCAGAGATAGCTCACAGCCGGGACACCTCGATCGCGAGATGCCCGGAGCCTCCAGTGCTGTTACAAAAATCTGTCAGGCAAACACAAAACCGGAAGTCGACAGGTTATCCAGCCCCACCCCGACCAGGGTCACGGAAAAGTCGCCAACCTTCAGCACCGTGTCTTGACCGGCCTGGGAGACATGCTGTCGGTAGTCATAGCCCTGCCCCGCGTCTTCAACGCCCATGAACACCAGGGTGTCACTGCCCTGGTAGCCATTGATCGCATCAAATCCGAAAGCGCCGCTGAACAGGAAGGTATTGCTGCCGTCCCCGGTGGAATGCATCACGTCGTTGCCGTTGCCGCCGACGAAGGTCACGTGGCCCTTGTCGCTGCGCAATACGTCATCGCCGCCGTTGCCGAACAGCCAGTCGCCCTGGGCGTCGGCCAACAGCGTATTACCGAGGGCATCGCCGTTGAGCGAATGACTGTAGCGGGTCAGTTCGTTGCCGTTGAGCAGGCCGTTGCCGGTGACGGTCCAGGTGATGTCCCTGGTGCTCCACCATGATCCGGACTCCTGGCTCACCAGCGCGCCGATGTCCCGGGTCATGCTGATGCCGCCATAGGCGTCACGCACGAACAGCGTGCCATCGCCATCGTTGGCGAAGCTGAAGTTCTGCAGTGGCTTGAGCAGTTCGAACGTGTTGTTGCCCTTGCCGCCCAAAAGTATGTTGAAGCCGCCGTCGTCGCGGAAACGGTCGTTGCCGTCCCGGCCTTCGATGAAGTCATTGCCGGCGCCGCCCCTGAGCCAATCGGCGCTGTCGGTGCCGATGATAAACGTGCTGCCCGTGTGCGGCTCGCCACTGCGCCCGAGGTCCTCGACCCAGGTGGCGCCGCGAGACGACGCCGACAGGTTGGAGACGATCAGGGTCGAATCCTTCCCGGTCAGGTCATAGAAGGCAGAGTCGATCACCCGGTTCAGTCCGTCGGCGTAACCCGGCGATCCATGGGCCGACCAGTTCAGCGGGTTGAGAATGCTGAAGGGCACCAGGTTCTGCGCGGTGGAGGCGTACTGGTCATTGAAGTTGACGACGTTGTTGGTCGCTGAATCCTGATGACCATCGTGCTTGCCCAGTGAGCCACTGCTGAAGGTAGTGCCGTCGAGCACCCGAAACACCGGGTCGTTCTCATAACCGATGTTGAGCACATTGTTGCCGGTGGCGCTTTGGGTTGGCGAAGCGAAGGCGATGTAGTTGGCGTCCTTGAAGAAACCGCCCCAGTCATTGCCACTCAACTCCGCCAGGCTGTTGACCCCCAAACCGCCAAGACTATGCCCGCTGACCACAACGTCCCTGGCACTCAGGCCGTGGGCGATGGCGAATGCAGCGACGCTCTTGAGCAGGCTGTCGAAAGCGTTTTTCGCGTAGTTGCTCGCATAATCCACCGGGCCGACTGCGGCCAACAGGTTGTTTTTCATGTCGCCGAAGGTGTCGCTGTACCCCAGGCCACCGGTGCCACGGAAGGCGATGCCCAGGCCGATCAGGTTCCCGGCCCCGTCGTATTTACCGAGGATTTCGGCTTCGGCGCTGGTGAAGCCGTCCTTCTCGCCATAGAAGGTACCTTGGGTGCCAACCTTGCCCTGATAGCCCAAGGCCGAGGCACCAATTGGCGCCCAGGCGGTCGCCGGGAGTGGCTGGCCGGTAGGCGTATACGCGTACAGCGCCAGCGCGATCGCGTCGGAGTAGAACGCCTTGCCGGCCTCACTGCCGGCATTTTTGTAATCAAACAGTCCCATTTTCTTGCTTCCTTTGCGTCAAATCAGAACTGCCAGTCCAGGGTCAGGCCCACACCATGGTCTTTTTCCCGGGAGCCGAGCAGTCCGTTGTAGTCCAGGTTCAAACGGGTATCGCGTCCCAGCGCCCAGCCGGCCCGGGCACCGACCACCGCGGCATTGCGGTCCATGGACACGCTTTGCACGCTGAACGCGGTGTTGCCATTGACGAAGGCCAGGTGGTCTTCGGAACGGGTGTTGCCCAGGTTGTGCTGCCAGCCGAGCGTGCCGGACAGTTCCAGTTGTTGCTGATCGGACAGCGCAATGGCTTTGCTCGCCCGCAGGCCAAGGGTCGAGAGCACCGCGTCGCGGTTGTTTTCACCGCCCTTGAGTGCGGCGGCGTCACCTTTTTCGCTGAAGCTGTCGCTGTTCAGGTGCACGTAAGCCAGGTTGACGAACGGCTCCAGTGCCAGCGGTTGCAGGTCCAGGCGATACGCCGCTTCGGTGAACAGTTGCGCGGTGGTCGCATCGCGTTTGGATTTCTGCTTGCCGCTGACGTCACCGAATTGCAGGTCGCGTTTGACGTCGATGCGATGCCAGCTGTAAGCACCGCCGACGCTCAGGCGCAGCGCGTCGATTTTGTGGCCCAGGTAGGCGCCCAAGTGGTAGCTGTCGACCGATGCCGACGAGTGCGTGCCATCGCCCATGCTCAATGAGCTGTCGCTATAACCGGTAACGAAACCCAGTCGTGTGTCTTCAGTGATCAAGCCATCGACGCCGGCCAGCAGCCCGCCGATGGAGCTGTTGGAACTGGCGTTGTCATTCCCGCCATCGCTCTTGCCCCAGGCGCCGAGCACTTTGAGCCAGGCATTGCTGCGGTCATCGGTCGGTGCGCTGGCGTCGAACAGATCACGCTCGCGCAGACGTTCGCCGACCGCATCGCGCAGGTAGCGGCTGTCGTTGATCAGCAGCGTGCCGATCGCCGGATGAATCTCACCGGACAGTTGCTGGAACGCTTGTTGCGCGACAGCGGCGGTCGGCGACAACAGCAGGGTTTCGTAGAGCCGATTGCCTGCGCCCAGTTGCTCGGCGGCAGCGGCCACGGCCCGTTGATTCGGGGTCAGGCCTACACTGGTGAAAGATGTCGCATTGCGCTCCACCGCCAGTTGAATGCTGTCCGTCGTGTAACCGAGGGTGCCACCGATAAACAGGTAGTCCGGCAACACCGCCCCGAAACGCCCTTCGATCCCGCCAGCGGTTTGCAGGATGTTGTACTGATTGCCCAGCAGGGTTTTCGCCTCGCCGGTGGTCAGCAGCGTTGGACTGTTTTCCAGGGTCAGGCTGACCGTTGCGCCTTCGATGGTGGCTGTGCCGCCGGCAATGATCTGGTCGCTGCGGGTGGGCGACACCTCTACGGCGTAGGTCGAGCCGGGCTCGAAGGTCATGTCGCCCGTCACCTGCAAGGTGCCGATGGAGTTGCCGGGCGCCACGGTACCGCCGCTTTTCGCAGTCAGTGCCGCGATACTGCCGTTACCACCGAGGATGCCATTGTCATTGACGGTGACGGCCGATAGCAGCGAACCGTTGACGGCCAATCGGCCCTGATTGACCAGGGTCTGGCCGGTGTAGGTGTTGGCTCCGGTCAGCACCAGCGTGCCGATGCCCTGCTTGGTCAGGCCGCCGTGGCCGGATATGTCGTTGCGCCAGACGTCGAGCCCGCAGTGCACGTCGTTGCACACACGCTCGGTAGGTTTGCCGGCGTCGATGATCGCGCCGATACCCGGCAAGTCCGCGACAAACTGACTGGAGCCGTAGGCGCCGTCGATGCGGAACTCTTCGGGAATGTCCTGCTCGGTGACGAGCATCGCCGGGCCGTCGATGCCTTTGCGCAGGTTGATCATGCCCCAGCCATACAGCGAATCGACGCCGGGTGCGCCGAGGTCGGTGGCGGTGGTACGCAGCACGCTGGCGACTTGTGCGCCGGTCATGTACGGGAAGCGTTCCATCAACACCGCCACCGAGCCGGCAACGTGCGGTGCCGCCATGGAGGTGCCGTTGTAATTGGCGTAGCCGGTAGTCAGGTCAGCGGCATCGGTGCCGCTGATGATCGAACTGTAGATCCGGCTGCCTGGCGCCGACACGCAGAAACTCGCAGTGTAGCCGCAGCGCGACGAGAAGGTGCTGATGTTGTAGGGGTCGGGACTGTTGGTGTCCGGGTTCTTCTGCAAGGCCGCGACGGTCATCCAGTTCGGCGCGATCTCGGGGACGAAATAACCGAGGCCGGCGATGGCGTCCGGGTTGTTGAGGTTGTAGTCGTTACCGGCGGCGAAAATCGTCACGATGCCGCTGCGGGCCGCCGCGATGGCGCCGTCGTAGGCACCGCCGGGTTTGGTCCCCAGCAAGGTCCGGATCTCGTTGAACTGCAGTTGTGCATCCTGCACGGTGAAGTGCGGATACGCCGGGTCCCGACCGCCGAGGTCGAAGCGGTCGGTGATGCCGATGCCCCAGCTATTGTTGATGATCCGCGCGCCGCTGGCGATCAGGGCGTCCCAACCGGCCTTGTACACCGCGCCGTCGTTGCCGCGTACGATACCGTCTTCCGGGCCCGGGTCGCCGTTGTCGGCGCTGATGATCTGTGCACCAAAGGCGACGCCGTGCATCGGTCCGCCATCGCGGCTGCCGGCGGCGATCCCGCCAACGTGGGTGCCGTGGGCACCGAGTTTGCCGTTGGAGCCCACCGAGGGCGAACCGTCATAGAGAAAGGCGTCCCCGACCTTGACCGGAATGTACGGGTCGGTGTACTCGCGGATGCCGCTGGTCACCAGCGTGATGACCTTATTGGCTCCGGAAAACTCCGGGTGCAAGGCGTACACCGGTTGGTCGAAGATCCCCAGCTTCACGCCTTTGCCGGTGTAACCGGCCGCATAGGCATCCTGCGCGTTGATCGCCCCCAGGCCCCAGTCAGCGCTGAACTCTGTGCTGCGCCAGCTTTCGGGATCGCCTGTCCTGCCGTTTTCCACGTAGGGTGCCGCGTGTGCGGTGCCCAGTGTGGCCAACGCGCAGAGCACGGCTAGATTGTTGTACTTGTTATTCATCGAGCTACCTTCCTTAGTTGTGTTGCCAAAATCCTTGTTGTTAGAAGCCTTGCCTCAATTCCTCTTGGTTAAAACGCGCCACTACAGGGGCTGCGGTGTTCAGTTCCTCAACAGACAGGCATTTTTTGAGTCCTCTCCATACTGTTTTTAATAGCTACTGCACCCTCGGTCCCTGGCCGAAGGCCTCATCCACCTTGGCCAGGTCCTGCTCGCTCAAGGTCCCGGCGTAGAAATGCAACCGGGTCCAGGCCATCAGATAGTCGTAGCGGGCCTGGGCCAGATCCCGGCGGGTGGTAAACAGTTGTTGCTCGGCATTGAGCGCATCGAGGTTGACCCGCTCACCGCCCAGAATGCTTTGCCTGGTCGAGACCACCAGCGCTTCGGCGGAGACCAGGGCCTTCTGATAGGCACGCAGCTTGCTTACCCCTGTCAGGCAGGCGCTGAACTGCCGTCGCAATTCGATCAGGGTTTCCCGGGTCTTGCCGTCCAGTTCGTACTCGGCCTGTTCCATCGCACGGCTTGCCTGGCGGGTCGATGCAGAAACACCACCGCCGGCGTACAGCGGCACATTGATTTCGATGCCGATGGTGTTGGTGTCGTAGCGCTGGTTGTAGGTGTTGCCGCTTTCCGATTCATTCTGACGCACCGTGGCGTAGGCGCTGACCTTGGGCAGGTGCCCGGCCCGGTTGCGCTCGACCTCGTAGCGCGCCACTTCAAGCGCCTGGCGCTGGGAAGCCAGGTTGGGGTTGTTGGCCACGGCCATCTCATGCCAGGTGTCGTAATTGGCCGGCTGCAGGGTGAAGGTCTGGAAGTTTTGATCCAGTGGTGCAAGGTCGGCAATGTCGATCGCCGGCACACCGATCAGCGCGCCGAGTTCGCGCAGAGATGCATCCTGTTCATTACGTGCTTCGATTTCTTCGGCGGTGGCCAGCTCATAGCGCGATTCGGCTTCGAGAATGTCCGTGCGAGTACCTTCGCCCTGGCGAAACATCTGCTCGTTCTGCTGGAACTGCTGCTCGAAAGCTTTCTTCTTGGCCAGGGCGATATCGATCTGGTCCTGGGCGAACAACGCCTTGGTGTAGTTTTCCAGCACCCGCACCAGCAATTGCTGGCTCTTGCCACGAAAATTTTCGTCGGAAAACAGCGATTGCGCGACGCCCTTGCGATAAGCCGCGTAGGCCTCGTAGTCGAGCAACGGCTGTTGCAAGGTGAGGCTGGAACCGTAACTGCTGTAGTTGCGGTCATCGCTCTGGTTTTGCCCGCGCTCGTTGAGGTAGGTAGCCTTGGAGCTGTTCCTGCCCTTGTTGTAGTTGTAACCCAGTCTTGGCAACAACCCGGCGCGGCCGATGGCACGGTTCTCAAGGCCTGCATCGCGTTCCTTGATGGCGCCGAGGAATACCGGATCATTGTGCAGTGCCTGTTCATAGATCTCGAACGGTCCCATGGCCGCCACGGCCTGGTTGCCCGCGAACAACATCAACGCCGCCCCGAGCATCGAAAGCTTTTTCATACAGCCGAACATCCTTATTCCTCGGTCAACGCGGAGCCTGCCCGGTCGAGCAGCGGTTTGAACAAATAATTGAGGAGCGAACGCTCACCGGTACGCACGAACATTTCCGCCGGCATACCGGGCTTGATCACCAGGCCATTGAGTTTCTCCATGGCCTGGTCACTGACGCTGCTGCGCAGCACGTAGTACGGTGCGCCGGTTTTCTCATCGAGCAACTGGTCGGCGGAGACCAGGCTGACTTCACCTGGTACTCGCGGGGTGCGGCTCTGGTTGAAGGCGGTGAACAGGATATCCACCGGCAGGTGCGGACCGACCTTGTCGATCAGGTTGACCGGCAGGTGCCCTTCCACTTCCAGGCGCGTGTCCTGAGGCACGATCTCCAGCAGGTTGTCGCCCTGGCGCACCACCGCGCCTACCGTGTGTACACCCAGATTGACCGCAATGCCGTCAGCCGTGGCGATGATCTCGCTGTGCTGCAGATCGAACCCGGCGGAGGTCAACTGTTCCTCCAGCGTCACGCTTTTGAGCTGCGCTTCGGCCAGTTGGGTGCGTACTTCTTTCTGGTACTCCTCGATATGCTGTTGCAACTTCAAGCGGGACTCGACAATGCCCTGCTCCACCCGACCGCTTTCGCCGAGGTTTTCGGCCAACTGCTGTTGCACTTGCGACAGTTGCCGCTGGTACTCCATCAACCGATTGCGCGGGATGTAGCCGTTTTCCGCCAGTGGCGTCAGATTGCTTAGCTGTTGTTGCAGGGAATCGGCCTGAGCGCTCAAGTCGGTACGGGCACGGCGCATGCCGGCCAGTTGCGCGCCGGCGCCTTCGATGCTGGCGCGCAACGCGGCCTGCTCGCGGGCGAAGGCATCGCGACGACTGCTGAACAACTGGCGCTGGCCTTCGAGTACCAACGCCAGACGCGGGTCGGGATCATTGCTTAGCTCGGCGGGGAAATTCACCTGCTTGAGGTTGTCCCGCTCGCTTTGCCAACGGGCAAGGCTGGCCCAGGCCATGCGGTACTGCGCTTGCAACGATTGCACGTCCGCGGCGACCTGGGTCTGGTCGAGCCGGAACAACGGCTGGCCCTGTTTCACACGCTGGCCTTCGCTCACCAGAATCTGGCTGACCACGCCGTTGCTCATCGACTGCACGGCCTTGCGCTTGCCCGAAACCACCACTGTGCCCTGTACCGGTATGCCCTGATCGAGGGGGGCCAGGCTGGCCCAGGTGAAGAAACTGCCAGCGCCGACAATCGCCAGTATCCAGCCCAGGCGAGCGAAGTAACGCGCGTCGCGTTCAGGCTGTCCAGCCAGGTAGTCCTGCTCCATCGTCGCTTCGTTTTGAGGCTTTACTTGGCTGCGGCTCATACGCCCGAACTCCTTGTCGCGGGCTGAGACTGCCAGCTCATGCTGAACCCGCCCGGCGCTTGTGCGGTTTTTTCATGTTGTGCTTGCTGAGCGCCCGAGAGTGCCTTGAGCACGTCCTGGCTCGAACCGAACGCCTGCAAGCGCCCGTCGTTGAGCACCAGCAACTTGTCGGCCTGGGCCAATGCGCAAGAACGATGGGTCACCAGAATCACGCTGGTGCCCTGGGCCTTCATTTGCGCAATCGCGCTGGCCAACGCCGCTTCACCCACGGTGTCGAGGTTGGAGTTCGGCTCATCCAGCACCACCAGGCGCGGCTGGCCGTACAGCGCACGGGCCAGGGCCACCCGTTGTTTCTGCCCGCCGGAAAGGCCACTACCGTCTTCGCCGAGCACGGTGTCGTACCCTTGCGGCAGGCGCAGGATCAGTTCATGCACCCCGGCCTGCTGTGCGGCGGCCACGACGCTCTGTGGATCGGCCTCGCGGAAACGCGCGATGTTTTGCGCGATGCTGCCGCTGAACAACTCGATGTCCTGCGGCAGGTAACCGATGTAAGGCCCGAGGTCGTCGCGGTTCCAGCGATGGATGTCCGCACCGTCGAGCCGCACCGTACCACCGAGCGTCGGCCAGACACCCACCAGTACCCGTGCCAGTGTCGATTTACCGGAACCGGAAGCACCGAGCACGCCCATCACCTCACCCGCTGCGAGGCTGAAACTGACCAGGTGCAGGGTCGCCGCCCGTTGCCCCGGAGGCGCCGCGCTAACCTGCTCAAAGGTGATCTGGCCCTTCGGCGCCGGCAGCGCCATGGCCTCGTCGCCCGACGGGAAGGCTTGCAGCAAGGCGTCGAGACGGCGGTAAGCCAGCTTGGCGCCGCTCCACTGCTTCCATACGGCGATCAACTGATCGATTGGACTCAGCACACGGCCCATCAGGATCGAACCGGCGATCATCATTCCGGCGGTCATGTCACCCTTGATCACCAGCAATGCGCCAAGGCCCAGCACCAACGATTGCAGGCACAGGCGCAGGGTTTTGCTCAAGGAACTGATGACGGCGCCCGTGTCGCTGGCCTGGTTTTGCAGGCCGAGGAACCGTGAATGCACCTGGAACCAGCGATTGCGCAACGCCCCCAGCATGCCCATGGCCTGAATGGTTTCGGCGTTATGCAAATGGCTGGTGGCCAATTGGCTGGATCGCTGGGAACACGCGGCGGCTTCACCCAGCGGTTTTTTGGTCATGGACTCATTAAGCCAGGCCAGCGCAATCAGCAACAGAGCCCCCGCCGTGGCAAAAACACCGAGCCAGATGTTGAACAGATAAATCACCAACAGGTACACCGGGAACCACGGCGCATCGAAAAACGCGAACAACGCCGGGCCGGTGACGAACTGGCGAATATGTGTCAGATCCCCCAGCGCCTGTCCCGCATTGCCTTCGCCTTTGAACAGGTTGCGCTCGAACGCCGCCCGATAGACCCGCAGATTGAACCGTCGCTCCAACTGACTGCCAATACGGATAACGATGAAACTGCGGACAGCTTCCAGCAAACCGATAAAGGCAAAGAACCCGACAATCATCAGCGACAACATGACCAGTGTTGTTTCATTCTGCGAAGACAGTACCCGGTCATAGACTTGCAGCATGTAGATAGAGGGCGCCAACATCAGAATGTTGATCAGGGCGGTAAAACAACCGACGCTGATCAAGATGCTCTTATAGTCCCCCAGTGCCTTTATTAATGGTGCGGTGGCTGGGGCCTTCGCCATCTTCATTGGTTATTCCTGAGCTGATATTTATCGCCACGCGCGGGCGAGGTTCCAGTTAACTGTCCGCACACGGTCGAGACATTGTTTGCCCGTTATCGTTTACAAATAACGAACAATGTTTTGTGATCGATAAAGTGCCGGGGGATTGCGCTTGACTGCTTTTGCGGCTAACGCGTCGGCCGCTTGAGGGTAATGATCCGACCCGACTGCAAAGTACCTTGATAAAGCCCTTCGAACTGACGGTTGAAAAACAGGATTTTTGAGCCTTCCTTGCCGGTGATTGCAATGCCGTCCGGTTCGGGAAACCAGCCGATCGCCTGCTCCCCAAGCCAGGCGGTGAAACAGTCCGCGCCAGCACCCAGGGTTTGATTTGGCTGAAAGTCGATCAAGCATTCATTCGAAGCAACGAGCGGTGATTTGTCCGTGTCTTGCGCGGCTCTTAGCGTAGCCAGCCAATTGCCAGCCAACTCTGACGGATCCGCCAGTTTCAGACTGCTTGCCATGGTTTCCTCTCCAAAAAACATCATCAACGCTGCCAGTAGCCACGCGCTTGTCTTGCGGGAAAAGACGCTGTGCGTCATAGGTTCTTGTACTCCGGGCCGCAACCCTGCTTACGGTAAGAGAGCAGCGCATCGGGCGCCGCCCTCCTTGTTCACCTCACATCAAGCCACGATGTCCGAGTACGCCGCCTGGCCCACGGTACTGACCAGGAAATCAGCCGCGCCATGCCCCGAGAAGTCGATCGACAACAAACTGTTGCCGCCCGAGGTGCTGAGCACCGCATCGCCCACCGCCCCGGTGAAGGCGCTGACAAAGTGCAGGCCCGCGCCGTTGGTGATGCCGGTCAGGTCGATCTTGTCCAGACCGCTGACAAAGTCGAGGATCTGGTCGACCGTACCTGGCCTGGAGTCACTGCTGGCCGCAAACACGAAGGTGTCCGAACCTGCGCCGCCCCACAGTTTGTCCGCGCCGCCAGCGCCGTAAAGGATGTCGTTGCCGGCACCGCCTTTGAGCTCGTTGGACACGTTGTTACCGATCAGCAAGTCGTTGCCAGAACCGCCAATGGCGTTCTCGACGGTGACACCCTTGGCGATGGAGACGTTACCCACCAGGCCGCCGACGTCCGAGAACGACGTTTCATTGAGGTTGATCTTCTGGTTCTGGGTAAACCCGGAAAAGTCCAGGGTGTCCTTGCCGCCTGCATCCCAGACCGAAAACACCACCTTGTCCGCCGAAGAAGACGCGCCAAGGAAGTCGCGACCGGCGTTGGAGTTGAAACCGTAGGTAGTGTCGCCGGTGCGAGTGGTGGTGTTGGCACCGTAGAGCTGCTGAATGGCAGCGATATCGTCAATCAGCGGGCCGGACGCGTAGGCTTCGACGCCGCCCTTGCTGAAGTTCTGACTGGTATTGCTTTCACTCCAGTAGCTCATGACGCTGTAGCCGCGGGTGTCTTGCCCATAGGACGCGTCATTGTAGGTCGGTGCACCCTCGCCGGCGTTGTAGTCGCCGGGGTGGGCCAGGCCCAGGGAGTGGCCGATTTCGTGGGTCAGGGTTTGCCGGCCATAGTTGTTCAGGTCCGGGGTCTTGTTGGGCGTGTAACTGCTGTTGATCAGGTACCAGGAAGTCCCGTCGTAACCGGCCCCGGTACCAGGCAGGTAGGCAAACGCAGCCGCACCGTCCTGACCGCCGCTGTAGTTGCCGAAGGTCATGTGGCCATCGCCGCCGCTGGCCTTGTCAGTGAAGGTAACATTGGCCACGTCGGCCCAGGATTGCATGGCGAGCACGGCCTGGGCTTTCTGCTGCGCGCTGAACTGACTGAACCCGGTAATCCCGTGCTTGTACATCGTGCTGGACGATGCCGAAGTCAGGAAGGTATAGGTCAGCTCTATTTTGCCGCTACCATCCTTGTCCTGGTAAGCAGCGCCGTCGCGCAGCAATTGGTTGGCTGCCTGATCGACGGAGAACGACGGTTTGCCATTGACCGTGAGGTTGCCGCCCCGATCATACTGATGGCTGAAACTATTGATCTGATTGAATGCAGAACTGCTTGCCGCCAATGCTGACAGTGGCAGCAGCACCTGTTCAGCGGAATCAATAGCGTGATCTTTTACTTTCGACATAAACACACTTCCTTGTTTAGCTATGGAACAGTTTTTGTCAGATAAAGACGATCCCTGGCGAGATCGTCCTATCACTCGCCCAATGAAGGCGTAGGAAAACTGACACAATTAGAAATCAAACGTCCACTACTTTTTTGACGTCAAATTTGCGCATTCAGGAATGTGCCCGTAAACAGTGGGCGTACTGAGAAAGTATTGAGTTAAAAAAATATTAGACGGGAGTTATTGTCGGACAATCGACAATTTAATTATTAAATATAGGTAAATTTCCGGGCACTCGAATCGTCCGACTATTTATGTTTAATCTGTTAAACATTTCAATGAAGTGATCACCTCTGAATACCGGGTTATCGCTCTTCGCGAGCAGGCAACGAATGACCATCAGGCAATAACCATTTCAGCTCCGCAAAGGCTGCACAACCGGCGTTGTCGCCCCACTGGAACCCTCCCCGGTGTGGCAGGTTTTGCACACTGCCTTAAACTGCGATACAGCCCATGAACGAATGACGGTGCAAGGGTTCGATGGATTGCCTTACACCACGGGCCTCACGAAATGATCCGGGTGAAGCCGACATGAAAATGGTCACGCCTCTTTTGGCCGCTCTCATCGCCGCCAGCGCGTGTGCGGTAATGAGCATTTGTGCGAATGCCGGGACGACTACGGTCCTGGCAACCAGCTTCGACTGCGCCAGGGCCAGCGCATCCGTCGAGAAGCTGATCTGTCGCGACCCACAGCTGAAGCGGATGGAGATTGAACTGACACGCCTTTATCGCCTGGCGCTCACGGACGATCATTCGGTACCGCGCCCCGACAAGGTCGAGATCGAACAGCGCTTCTGGGTCGACGCGCGAAATCAATGTGCCACCAAGGCAGAGCCCAAGGCCTGCACGATCCGCAGTTATGCCGAACGCGCACACCAGCTTCGCCAGGGTTCGGCCATTGCGAGGACCAAGGATCCAAGCAGGCTCACCGATGGCCCCGTAGCCTTTCGTTGCGCAGGATTGAACGCGTTGATTGCCGCTACTTTCTTCAATGTCGAGCCGCGTGTGGTGTACCTGAAATGGGCGAATACCTCTGCCACCCTTATCCAGGTACCGAACGATTATGCAAGCCAATACAACGGCAAGGATTTGCGGGGTAGCTACGGCTTTTGGCAAACCGGTGACGAGGCCCTGTTACAGATCCCGGGCTCGGGGCAAATGCGTTGTACGCTCGAGCCAGTTGGCTGATGGCGCATCGGGACATCCTTTCCCGGTGGCCTGATGCAGCTTGTCAGCTGCCGGTGCGGATCTTGTTCCAGACCCGGGTACGCACCCGGTCGATGTTCAGTGGCATGGCTTCCAGCGCAAACAGCTTGCCCATCATTTCAGGACTTGGGTAAACCTTGGTGTCGTTCTTGATCGCAGGGTCGATCAGGCTGTCGGCCTGCTCGTTGCCATTGGCGTAATGCACGTAGTTGCTGACGCTGGCCATGACGTCCGGGCGCAGCAGGTAGTCCATGAAGGCGTAGCCGGCCTTGTCGTCCGGGGCGTCGACCGGCATCGCGACCATATCGAACCAGATCGCTGCGCCTTCCTTGGGAATCGAGTAGCCGATGTTGATGCCATTGTTGGCTTCCCTGGCGCGGTTTTCCGCTTGCAGGATGTCGCCGGAGAAACCGACCGCGACGCAGATGTCGCCATTGGCCAGATCACTGGTGTACTTGGACGAGTGGAAATAGCTGACATACGGCCGCACCTTCATCAGCAGGGCTTCGGCCTTTTTGTAGTCTTCCGGGTTCTTGCTGTGATGCGGCAAACCGAGGTAGTTCAACGCGGCCGGCAGCAGTTCGGGGCCGTTGTCGAGGATGGCCACGCCGCACTTGTGCAACTTCTGCATGTTCTCGGGCTTGAAGATCAGGTCCCAGGAATCCACCGGGGCGTTGTCGCCCAGCACCGCCTTGACCTTGGCAATGTTGTAGCCGATGCCGGTGCTGCCCCACAGGTAAGGGAAGCCGTGCTCGTTGCCCGGGTCGTTGGTCTGCAATGCCTTGAGCAATACCGGGTTGAGGTTTTTCCAGTTCGGCAACTGACTCTTGTCGAGCTTCTTCAGTGCGCCGCCTTCAATCTGCCGGGCCATGAAGTGGTTGGACGGAAACACCACGTCGTAACCGGATTTTCCGGTCATCAGCTTGCCATCGAGGGTTTCGTTGCTGTCGTAGACGTCGTAGGTGAAGCCGATGCCGGTTTCTTTCTGGAAGTTTTTCGTGGTGTCTGGCGCGATGTAATCCGACCAGTTATAGATTTTGACGGTTTCGGCGGCCTGGCTGATGGATGCAACCAGCATCAGCGGAGCCAGAGTCAGGGTCTTTCGGATCATGAGTCGATTCCTGTAGAGGTTGTTGTTATTGGCAGGCAATCAAAAGATCAGCTTTCAAATTTCAAAAGCATTCAAAAAATCAAAACGTAGGTCTTGCGCACGGTTTCCTGGATGTCCCAGATACCGAGGCTATTGGCTGGCAGCATCAGCGCGTCGCCGGCCTCGATGTGCAGCGGTTCGCCGCCGTCGGGCGTGAAGGTGCAACGGCCCTGTATGAAGTGACAGAATTCCTGGGCGACGATCTGCCGCCGCCAGCGCCCGGGGGTACATTCCCAGACACCGGTCTCGACGCCGTCGTCGCGTTCGACGCTGGTGGTCGAAGCCACGGCCACGGGAGTTCCCAGGGGTACGACGACCGGATTGGACTCGTCCAGTTTCAGGGTTGCGGTGTTCTTGAATTGCGTGATGCTCATGGGGATACCTGTCGATGTAGAGACGCTGTTTAGTGCATGAAAGCTTCCATGAAACCGGCCACCCCGCTGGCCAGCCTGCGCCGCCAGGGCGCTGTGGCCGGGTTGGCCAGGGTCTGGTCCTCGTGGACAAAGCTGCGGATGATCGCGTTGTAGCCGAGCCAGCGGATCGGCTCCGGCTCCCAGGCCCGCAGTGCGTCGAGGCCGCGCTGGGGGATGACCCACGGTTGGCGTACCAGATCGGTGTCGCGCCCCAGTATCAGGTCGGCCAGCGTGCGGCCTCCCAGGTTGCTGGCGCCAACGCCCTCCCCGCCATAACCGCCCGACAGGGCAATGCCGTTGGCCCGGTCGCAAAGCATGTGTGGCTGGAAATGCCGGGACATGCCCAGGTTGCCGCCCCAGGAATGGGTGATCTGCACGTTCTTCAACTGCGGGAACAGTTCGCCGAACAGATAACGCCGCAGGTGTATTTCGTCAGCGCTCAGGTCGAAGTCGTGGCGCAGCTTGCCAGCGAACTGGTACCCGCCACGGGCGCCAAAGATCAATCGGTTGTCAGCGGTGCGTTGACCGTAGGTGACCTGGCGACTGGCCTCGCTGAATGCCTGGCCGTGACTCAGGCCGATTTCGTCCCAGATGGCCGCCGACAAGGGCTCGGTCGCGACGATCAGGCTCTGCACCGGCAACTGATAACGCCCCAATGGCGGCAGCGTCACGGAGTAGCCTTCTACCGCCGGCACCACCCAGCGACTGCGCACCGAAGCTTTGGCCGTGCGCAGACTGCCGGACTGCCAATGGGTGACCGGGCTGTTTTCGTAGATTCTGACGCCCAGGCGCTCCACCGCCCGGGCCAGCCCCCGTACCAGCCTGGCCGGGTGAATGGTCGCCACGTGCGGCGCGTAGATACCGCCGTAGGGTTTGGCGACGCGGATCTGTTGCGCCAGTTGTTCCGGGGTCAGCCAGCGATAGTGGATGTCGTTGAGGCCCTGGCGGTGGAGATCGTCCAGGTAGCGACGCAAGCTGGCCTCCTGCTCCGGATAGCGTGCGGCGCAATACAGCACCCCGCCTTTGCGGTAATCGCAGTCGATTCCCTCACGTTCGAGGACAATCTCCACTTCATCCGGAATGCTGTGCAACAAATCGTAGGAGGCGCGGCGCGCTTCGGCCGACAGTTTGGCCAGCAGGCGGTCTTCTCCCAGCAAATTGCCCATCAGCCAGCCACCATTGCGCCCCGACGCGCCGAAACCGGCGGTTTGCGCTTCGACGATGGCGATGTTCAGGTCAGGTTTGTGCCGCTTGAGGTAGTACGCGGTCCAGAGTCCGGTATAACCCGCGCCGATGATCGCCACGTCGACATCCAGGTCCCGCTCCAGCGCCGGACGTGCCAATAGCGGCTCGTCGAGCTGGTCCATCCACAAACTGATAGTGCGCCACGCCGGCATGCAAGACTCCGCCACTCAAACTTCGATGGCGTCGATCCTAGTGCGTGGGCTCAGGCGTTGTCTTGCGCGCGTGCACGCAAAGAAATTTGTTTGACGTAGGCCTTGGGGGACTGGCCGGTGTGCTGGCGGAAACAGCTGTAGAACGCCGACAGCGAATTGAATCCGGCGGCGAAGGCCAGTTCGTCGATGCGCACTGGCGGCATGGCGGCATCCAGCGCCGCAAGCAAATGTTGCAGGCGCGCCTGGTTGACGTAGCGGTAGAAGCTCTGGCCCAGCACCTGATTCAACAGGTAGGAAATCTGGTTGCGGCTGTAGCCACACTCCTTCGCCACTCGTTGCAGATCGAGCTCCGGGTCCAGATAAGGCTGTTGGCGCTGGAAATACTGCTGTAGGTCATCGGCCATGAAGCTCAGTTGGCGAGGCGACAGACCGAGCCGGCTGACCGCCGGGCGCTGGTTGCCGGACGTTTTGCTGCCGGGTTGTTCGTGCACCAATGAAGCATATTCATTGACCCGCCAGATCAGCCCGTCCTTGACGGTGATCGCTTCGCTGGCGCGGAACGACACCAAACCTTCACCACCGCGCAAGGTGATGCGGTACTGAATGAACGCAGTGTTGCCGTCCAGTCGAATGCGGTCGGAGTGCTCCAGCGCTTCATCCGGATCCCGGGGCATGCTGCTGCGCACATATTCGCGCAATTCGGCCAGGCCCATGACCCGGTTCTGGAAAAAGTCGTTGTACTGGACTTCAGGGTGATAAAGCGCCATGACGCCATCCAGATCCCGGTGCTTCCAGCGCAAGTGATAGCGCATGACCGTCTCACCCGTGGCCTGGGTTTGCAGCGGGCCATCATCATCGGCGTGCATTGAACATCTCGACGGGAAAAGGCCGAGCTTGCCCAACTTCCGTTTTGTCTTCAACGACTAAACCGATGATGGCTTGTGCCCGCAAATGGCCGATAAGCGTGACCTGAATCAAAAAAAGCGCCGGCAATCGCCAAACGACCTGAAAACTCCACATTGTTTTCACATCCGGATGCTACTTTTAAAAACTGTCACTGGTTGAACCAATGAAGGTTCTTCCCTCCTACCATGAGCTAACGGACGCGCTCGATAATGAAGGCGGGCAACACATGAATAAAGGGTTCAGTAAGGTTACGTTTCCAAACGCCTGCCAGCTGATGCGCTGGCATTTTCATCCCATGGGTTTCGAGGCGAGCATGGACGCGCCGGGCAGCATGATTGCCCGTCTTTTTGATCGTGCCACTGGCGAGACCATGATCGCCATTGCCGGTATTCCGTGCGCCACCGTCATGAATGCCGCGGATGTAGAACGAATAATCGAAGCGGTGGAGGACGAGCTTGAAGCCTTCATCCCACCGGAGGCCTTCAAGAGTTACGCCTGAAGGCTCAGTTGCTTGTAGGAGCGAGCTTGCTCGCGATGGTCGTTAACGATAACGCGTATTTACTGGCTAACCACGGCGCTCTTGAATCCATCGCGAGCAAGCTCGCTCCTACACCTACAGAAGTCAGGCGGTGATTTGGCTTTTACGATGGTCGACAAAAAACGCTTTGCCCTTGCCGATCCGGTCGGAGGCCTTGGGCATGTTCGCGGCCTGGGTGTCTTGTGCGTCGACGTACCAGTAGCAATGGCTGACAGCGCGGGTAATACCCACGTAGGCCAGCCGCAGGATCTCGTCCTTCTGGGCATTGTCATAGGGCTCGCTGTCGCCGGCCTTGCCCAGGCCCGCCATCCGGTAAACCTGATTCTTGAAAGGTGAACTGGTCAGGTGCTGGCAGTCGCCCAGCAAAAACACCGCATCGGCCTGGAGGCCCTTGGCGCTGTGATACGTCAACTGCTTGAGCCTGCGAGCCTCATACGGCAAGCTGGAATCAACATTAAGTACTGATTGAATATGCTCTTCTATCAATAACTTATCGCTGCTTTTTCGATAAAGCATCAAGATCGAATCGCCCTTTCGATAATGCTCCATCAGGCGTTGGGCCATGCCCTGGTCATCTCGATCAAGGACGTTCACCGGCAGCAATGCCTTGGGTTCACCGCTGGCCTTGGCTTTCTTCCCGGCAATCGCCGGTGCTGCGCGCACGATGTGCTCGGCGGCATCGATGATATGCTGGTGGCTGCGGTAGTTGTCGCTGAGCATGACCTTGGTGGTGCTCGGCGACGGGAACTCCTTGTTGAAATCCATGAAGTAGGTCGGCGAACTGCCGCGCCACCCATAGATGGACTGCCAGTCATCTCCCACACAGAGCAACGAGGAACGCTGGGCTGCGCGCCCGACGTGCATGGCCGGTCCGCGACTGCGGATCTCTGCCAGGCTGGCCCTGATCCAGGAGACGATCTGCGGCGAGACATCCTGGAATTCGTCGATCATCAGGTGTGACAGCGGCCGCAGCAGCTCATCGCCGAGCAGTTTGAGATTCTCCGGCGAATGTTCGCTGAACAGGGCGAACATTCGGTTGTAGGTCATGATCGGCGGCTTCTGATCCAGCAAATGATCTTCCAGCGCCCGCCAGTACAGACTCAAGGCTTCGAAGAAGAACCGGTCGGGATCGTCCTTGGCGAAACTCATCCGGGCCACGGCGCCCGGCACGTCCAGCCCGAGGTTTTCGATGAACCCGGCGGCGGCGACAAAACAATCGAGCAGTGGCGCTGAAGCGAGCTCGCCCTTGACCTTGTAATCGAAACCCGGCCCGGCGCTGGCATCACCGGCGAGCGAGGCCAGAACACGTCTTGATGACTCGTAACTATCTAGCCATATCAATGGCTTACGACAGAAAGCTTGAAACAGGGTGCGCTTTACTGCCCACTCTGCGCGCACCGTCAGCTTGGCATTTGGTCGCGTGACCTGCGGGTTCTCCCGAGGATCGAACCCCAGCACCACCCAGGCATCCAGGGACGGGATGTAGCCGTGACAATGGAATGTCGAACCGTTGATATCGAACGACTGGCGATTCGGTTCGATGCCCTTGATGGGCCAGGCACCGGCGCGAAACCACAGGTCCTCGATGGCGTCGCACAGCTCCTCGTCGCGTTTGGCCGCCAGTTCGGTAACGCCCATGCGTTTTTGCACATCCGGGTGATCGCGCTCCAGCTCCTTGAGTTGCAGCGCATGCCGGGACAATGGCTTGATCAACTCGCGAAAACGCTCATCGTCACGGTGCAGACGGTGATAGCAGGCGTTGAGCTGTTGGCGTTGGGCGTCGTTGATGCGCAGATCGAACGGATTGCTGTCGACCTCCTCGTCCCCCTGTGCAGCCCGCAGGCTGAGGTTCTCGAAAGCCTGCAAACGCTCGAAACCCGGAAGACTGCGCACCATTGGCAGGATCCGAGAGTGGAAGGTGCGCACCAGATCCCGCGCCTCCTTGAAACTGATCGCACGTCCCCAGAGCGCAAACAGTTCGATCAGCTTGTTGATGAAGTCCTTGCGCGACTCGCGGGTGAAGGTCACCACCGTCATCGAACTCAACTCGAAGCCCAGGTAATGGGTCAGAAGCAGGATACGCAGCACCAGCGTGGTCGATTTGCCTGCACCGGCGCCCGCGATCACCGAGGTGGACGGGGTGTCGCTGAAGATCATTTTCCACTGGGCGGCGCTGGGTTGGGCATGGGCTGGCAACAACCGGGCGACGTCAGCCTTCATGCGCTTTTTCAACTCGGCGCTCAATGGCAGGCGCCAATCGTCGAACAACAGATCATCGACATTCGGTGGTCGGTGCTCAGTGCAGCGCGAGTCGCGGATCAGCAGGACCTGCCGGCCCTCTTCCAGCCCCTCGAGCTTGCCTTCCCTGTAGCCGTAATCGACCCCGGCGCTGTGACCACTGCGAAAACCGTCAGCCTGGCCATGCAACCACGACGCCCGATGTTGTGCGTGCAGGCGGGTCAGGCTGTAGCCGAAGAATCGGGCAAGCAATCGCTTGATCAGCGGCATCTCGGCCAGGGGGCGAAGTTCGGGAGGGAGATCGGGGGTGTGTTGCGGCACGCGGACTGACTCCAGGGTGTGAGGCTGTTGAGCGCTATGGTGTCTGCATTTGCCGTTGAGTTCTAGTCAATTGCTTATGACTCATTGGCTTATGCGATGAAGTGAAGGTTGGATGAGAAACTTTCAAGTTCGTTATATATCAATCCATTCGATGGGAATGCAGCATTTTTTACGCTTTTTATCGATTGTTGCCTGTTGGATGATGGCCGTCATCACCCACCGGTCTCGCTTCGTGGCTCAGGCACCTGGCCCCATGACGAACCTTTTCTGGAGACGATCATGCTTGAACTCAGACCTTTCAACTCGCTCGGCGGTGCTCACCACGGCTGGTTGGATGCCCACCATCATTTTTCGTTCGCCGAATACTACGATCCCAAGCGTATGAACTGGGGCAACCTGCGGGTCTGGAATGACGACGTGATCGCGCCCGGCACCGGTTTCCCGCAACACCCGCACCGCGACATGGAAATCATCACCTATGTCCGCGAAGGCGCCATTACTCACCAGGACAACCTTGGCAACAAGGGACGCACCGAAGCGGGTGACGTCCAGGTCATGAGCGCCGGTACCGGGATCGCCCACAGCGAGTACAACCTGGAAGCGACGCCGACCAGGATTTTCCAGATCTGGATCATCCCGAACGAGTCCGGCCTGGCGCCGTCCTGGGGCGCCAAGCCGTTCCCGAAAGGTAACCGCGAAGGTTTTGTCACCCTGGCCAGCGGCAAGGAAGGCGACGATCAGAGCCTGCGCATCCGCGCCGATGCCCGGCTGGTAGCCGCGAACCTCAAGGCCGGCGAATCCGCCGAGTATCACCTGGACAACGGTCGTCGCGCCTACCTGGTACCGGCCACGGGTGTCATTGAGGTCAATGGCTTACGTGCACAAGCTCGAGACGGCGTAGCCGTTGCCGATGAGCAGGTGCTGCGGGTGACGGCCATCGAGGACAGCGAGATTGTTCTGGTGGATCTGGCTTGATTCGCTGAGCGCAATCCAAAAAAAGGGTGACCGTATTGGTCACCCCTTTTTTCGATGCAGCGAAATTCCTTGTGGCGAGGGGGCTTGCCCCCGTTCGGCTGCAAAGCAGTCGTGAATCCAGTCTATGCGGTGCTTCAGAAAAACCGCGGTTGCCGGTTTTAGGGTCGCTTCGCAACCCAACGGGGGCAAGCCCCCTCGCCACAGTGCCAGCGATCACTTTCCGGAAATGGCACCATCCACCAGCGTTTGCGCCTCGGCCACCAGTTGCTTGAGGTGGTCGTCGCTGACAAAGCTTTCGGCGTAGATCTTGTAGATGTCTTCCGTGCCCGACGGACGCGCCGCAAACCAGCCGTTCTCGGTCATGACCTTGAGACCGCCAATGGCCTGGTCATTGCCCGGTGCGTGGCTGAGGATGCTCTGGATCGGCTCACCGGCCAGTTGAGTCGAGGTGACCTGTTGCGGCGACAGCTTGCTCAGCAGCGCTTTCTGCTCCGGATTGGCCTTGGCGTCGACCCGTACCGAGAACGGCTCACCCAGTTCATCGGTCAAGGCGCGATACGCCTGACTCGGGTCGCGACCAGTCCGGGCCGTCATCTCGGCGGCCAGCAGGGCCGGAATCAAACCGTCCTTGTCGGTGCTCCAGACACCGCCGTCCTTGCGCAGGAACGAGGCACCGGCGCTTTCTTCGCCGCCGAAACCCAGGGAGCCATCGAACAGGCCGTCGGCAAACCATTTGAAACCCACCGGCACTTCGTACAGGCGACGATCCAGGCGTTTGGCCACGCGATCGATCAAGCCGCTACTGACCACGGTTTTACCCACGGCGGCATCGGCGCGCCATTGCGGACGATTCCGGAACAGGTAGTCGATGGCAACGGCGAGGTAGTTGTTCGGTGCCAGCAAGCCACCGGACGGCGTGACGATGCCATGGCGGTCGTGGTCCGGATCGCAGGCAAACGCCACGTCGAAGCGCTCTTTCAGGCCGATCAGGCCTTGCATGGCGTGGCTGGACGATGGGTCCATGCGGATCTGGCCGTCCCAGTCGACGGTCATGAAGCGGAAGGTCGGGTCGACCTCTTTGTTCACCACGTCCAGGTCCAGGCGGTAATGCTCGGCAATCGCCGACCAGTAGCGCACCCCTGCTCCACCCAGTGGATCGACACCCAGGCGCAGCTTGGCATCGCGGATCGCGTCGAAGTCGATCACGTTGATCAGGTCGGCGACATAGGTGTTGAGGTAATCGTGACGATGGGTAGTGCTGGCCTTCAGTGCCTGCTCGTAGCTGATGCGCTTGACGCCAGCGAGCTTGTTGGCCAGCAATTCGTTGGCCTTGGCTTCGATCCACTTGGTGATGTGGGTATCGGCCGGGCCACCGTTGGTTGGGTTGTACTTGTAGCCACCGCTTTGCGGCGGGTTGTGGGACGGCGTGATGACAATGCCGTCCGCCAGGCCAGTGGTGCGTCCACGGTTGTAGCAGAGAATCGCATGGGAAATGGCCGGTGTCGGCGTGTACTCGTCACCTTCGGCGATCATCACGGTCACGCCGTTGGCTGCAAGTACCTCGAGGGCACTGGCGCCGGCCGGCGTGGACAGCGCGTGGGTGTCGATACCGACAAACAGCGGGCCATCGATGCCTTGAGCTTCGCGATACAGGCAGATCGCCTGGCTGATCGCCAGCACGTGCCATTCATTGAAACTCAAGTCGAACGAGCTGCCACGGTGCCCCGACGTGCCGAAGGCAACGCGCTGGGTGGAAATCGCGGCATCAGGCTGGCCGGTGTAATAGGCCGTTACCAGTCGCGGGATGTCGACCAACAATTGTGCCGGTGCCGGTTTACCCGCAAAAGGACTGAGTGTCATGCAAAACCTCTGGAATAGAGTGGTTCAGGAATTGGGTCGCAGTTTACTGGCAGTTTGACCGCAAGGCGATGGGATCGATCCGCACAGTGGAGGTTGTTATTTTTTGTCTCACTCACTCGATTGATTCCAGGCGCAGCGCATCTCCCAGCAATCCCAGCGCGGCCGCCAGATTGTGATCGCCACCGAAGGTATGGCTCAGGCGCAGATGCTGTCCGTGCAGACCGTGGAGGCTGAACAACTCCCCTGGTGCGATGACCACCTGATGCGCCAGCAGGCGCTGGAACACACGACGGACATTGACCCGACGCAACGAGCGCATCCAGATCGTTGCACCACCGTGCGGCTCGACGAAATGCAAGGCATCACCCAATCGCTCCTGTAACAACAGGGTCATTTGATTCTTGCGGTCATTGAGCAGCCGCCGCAGCACCAGCAGGTGTTGGTCAATGCGACCGCTGCTATACAAACGGGCAATGGCTTTCTGGCGTATCGGCGAGAGTCGGAAGGACCGCAGCAGAAAGTGCCGTTGCAACTCGGCGCTCAAATGCCTTGAAAGCAGAAAACCGTAGGGCGCTTCAGGTCCGATGACTTTCTCGAACGTGGAAAACACCATCAACCGTTCAGGGTCCAGCAAGTCTCGAAAGCGCAGGGTGCCCAGGTCGAATCCGAGTTCGCCATAACAGTCGTTTTCCAGCACCCAACTGTCATGCGCGGCCAACAGCCGGGCAATGGCCTGCCTGTTGTGGTCAGGCGCCAGGCTGCCACGGGGCATGTTCAGAGCCGATGACAGCATCACCAGCCTTACCGGTTCGGTATCGAGCAGCATTTCAAGACGTTCCGGATCCAGACAGGCATCGGCTTGCACGGGCAACTCGATCACCCGCACGCAGGCGGCTTGAAACAAACGCAGGATCGTCCAGTCGCACGGCGATTCGACCACCACCGTAGCGTCTTTCAATCCCAGCACGGCGATCAGGATTTCCAGTACACCGCGCAGGTCGGCGCCGATGTAGACATCATCGGCGTGCCAGTAACGCATGGGAGACGTGGTGTAGCGTGCTGCCAGGGCGGCACGCAGTTCGAGTTCGCCGCAGGGTTGCGAAGGCGACTGCGGCTGGCGGGGATACTGGCGCAGCAACTCCCGCTCCAGCAGCAACAACGGGCTGTCCAGTGGCTGCAATAACGCCGGTTCATCGGCGCTCATGACCAGCATCCCCGGGCGCCTGGCATTGACGTAGACCGCTTCCAGCAGGTCGCTGCCGCTGTCCTGCAGGTTGATTGCGGACACTGGCAATGCGTAGTAACCGGACTTGGCCACCGAATACACCCGCCCTTCTTTCTCCAGCAGCGAATAGGCGTACTGAATGGTCGAGATCGACACATTCAGACGCTCAGCCAGGTGCCGCAGCGACGGCAGGCGGATGCGCGAATCCCCTTCAGACTCGTTGATCAGGCTGACCAGGTATCGATAAACCGCTTGATAGGCGAAATCCGTTTCTCGTGGACCTTTCATCGCCGAAGGCCATTTGCATTGACTGAAAATCCGCCCACGTTCAGTGACCCGCTGACCATTCATCCACCAACGTGCTGTCAGCATCAGGATCGTCCAGCGCATTTTGCGACACGGCCCTCGGGATGATTGCTTCAGCCGCCCCGCCAGCGTCTGCGGGCGTCCACTCCATGCGGTAAAGCCGGCCAATCAGGCTGACGGGCAATCCGCTGACATCAATCATCCATTGCATGATCTGTTCGGCGACCGGATGCCCCTGCATGGCCTTGTGCAACTCAGGCATGGCCACCAGCATGCCCGGATGGCACTGACGCAGAAAACGCTCGAGCCCCGCACCTTTTTCGGTAAAGGGCGCAAACAGCAGGCACACCAGTTGTGCTTCGCTCAGGCCCAGGTTCTTTTGTGCCTCGGCCGCCGCTCGGGCGCGCAGTTCGACCAGTGTCGCCGGATTGCCGAAGACCTCGATGGCCTGCTCGCACAATCGCTCGGGCAAGTGCTTGCGGCGCATCATCACCAAGGCCCGTTGCAGGTATTGCGCAACACCGGATTCGTAATTGCGATTCTGTACGAAGCACGCATGCAACCCTCGGACGTGCGCCGTGATCGACGGGCTGACGAATTCGTTGTCGCTGATCTGCGCGGACAGTTCGTCAGGCTGGAACCCGAGAAATTCAGTCAACAATGGCCAACGCTCTTCCAGGTTGCTGACCAGCAGGTCGTGAATGTCGATGCAGGCCGTACGACGGCAGGTTTCGAAGCGCTCTTGCGGACGCCACCGGGCCTGGCCGTAATCGGCGTAGAACCCGTGATAACAGTCGCTGCCCAGTTCATCGAGCAATGCAAACAACCCCGCATAACCCGGCTCGCCCGCAGGCGAAGGCTTGAGCCCTGCCTTGGTGGCGGCGCGCCTCAAGCCGTCGATGAACTGCTTTTGCTGACGCGGCGTGTCACTGATGAGCAAGGCGTCGACACCGCCGTCCCAGCGAGCGATTTGTCCGTAGAACTCTCCCGTGGCCAGATAACCGTCATCCCAAAGGTCG
Organism: Pseudomonas sp. GW823-FHT02E01; assembly: GCF_058797535.1. NCBI lineage: Bacteria > Pseudomonadati > Pseudomonadota > Gammaproteobacteria > Pseudomonadales > Pseudomonadaceae > Pseudomonas > Pseudomonas sp. GW823-FHT02E01. The sequence continues at coordinate 583,930 of NZ_JBXAJS010000003.1, forward strand.
AACCCGCCGCGCCACTCCCGGCGATGGCCGATCAGCAGCAGGTTCAGGCGGCTGGACTCGCGGCCGGCGTCGGAGATCGGCGCCAGGTGGTTGAACGGCAAGACTTCCCGATCATCGACCATCAGTACCTCGACCCGAGGATCGTCATAGACAAACAATGCGCTGTTGGTCCGGTGCATGTTTTCCACGGCCGCGCCGCTTGTGCCGTTCAACCGTAACGAGGCGATGCGCAACTGGAATGTCGCCGGCGTCCGCGTGGCGATGGTCAACTGTGCAGCACGCAACAAAGCCAGGGTGTAGCAGTTGTCTCGGGCCCCGGACTGGATCGCCAACACCTTGTAATCGCCAATGTGCTCCATGCCCCCGGCCGCTACTGCCAGGCGCTGAATCAACAATTGCAATGCAGTGCGTTCGGCACGGGAGAAAAAACCCAGCAATCGCTGCAGCACTTGTTGATAGACATAGTTCATCGCTTGGTCATGGATGCTGGTCATCTTTATTTACCTGATACTCGTAAGTTCAATATCGTGCAGACAGCAAATCCCGTTGGACTGCCGGCGCGAATGGAGTCATGGACTTTATTGCCAAATGCTAACACTTGAATTTTCTTGAAATCATTTGAAACGATCGCAGCACCCCCTCGACTTAACGACAAAGGTGGGGCTGGAACGCCCTACTGGCAAGGGTTTGCTGATTAGAAACCGAAGTCCTAGGAAATATCCGACAAAGTCCCACAGACACTTAATACAAGAAACAAGGAAGGAAGTTGCAGCTGTCTTTTTGGCAACTAGCCAACGGCCAACTAATTTGGAGATTTGCACCGATGGCGCACATTGAAAAGTTTCAGCCTGACACCCGGCCATGACTCATTCCTTGAGATGAAAGTAATCATTCAATTATCAGGGCTTAGTGGCTGATTAGAAGCTACAGATTACGGGCAAAAACCAGTTCAGTTGCTGGACCGGCCTGCGGATCGACGGCTTTCGGGAGGGCTCAAACGAAAGAGTCCGTGTGGGCACGGACTCTTGGGAGGACTGTAAGTGCTACGCCGGCTCGACCTGCAGCGCGACCCGTTCGCGACACGGGCATTCGTCCATGTAGCGGTGTGCTTCGACAAACTCGGCAAACGGGAAGACCCGAGTCTTGAGCGGCAGCAGAACGCGGTCGGCGGTCAGCTGATTGATGTCGCGCAAGGCACGTTGCAGTGCGGCCTGGTCCTGGGTGATGCCCAGTTCCGGCTTGCCCGTGAAGTTGCCGATGCAGTGCACGAAGAACTGAATGTTCTTCTGGAACGCTGCGCAGGCCGGGAAAGGTGTCTGGTTGCCACCTTGCAGGCCGTACAGCACCAGGCTGCCGCGAGGCGCCAGCACATCGCCCAGCAACGACATCTGCGGACCGCCCAAACCATCGAACACCACATCTACGCCACGGTTATCGGTGATTTTGTTGATCCGCATCAGCAGATCTTCTTCCTCGGTGACGATCACTTTCTCGGCACCCAGCGACAGCAGGTATTCACGTTCCTCCTCGGTCTTGGTCGCGGCGATCACTCGAACACCCAAGGCCTTGCCCAGTTGTACGAACGAAGGTCCGGCGCAATGACTCGCGTCAGTCACCAGAACAAATTGCCCGGGCTTGACCCGTGCCAGATCGGCATAGGCGAAATAGGCGATCAACAACGGCGTGTAGTGCACGCTCGCTTCAATCGGGGTAAGCACATCCGGATAACGGGTGACTGCCGAGCGCGGCAGAACGATCTGCTCGCCGTAGACCGGATAGTCGTTCGGGCTTTGGGCCGGAAAGCTGGCGACCTTGTCACCGACCTCCAGGTCATCGACGCCATCACCGACAGCGGTGACGATACCGGCCATCTCCTGGCCAAGGCCTGAAGGCAGTCGGGCATGGGACGGGGCCAGGTTCTGACGCCAGAGAGTGTCATACCAACTGATGCCGATCGCCTCGACGCGCACCTGCACTTCGCCCGGTGCAGGCAGAGCCGTCGCATGCTCTTCGCATTTGAGCACCTCGGCTGGACCAAACTTGTGAAAACGTATCGTGCGGGACATCGCAAACCTCGCCAAATAAACCTCTAATGCCATGAACTCTAGCCGGGCTTTCAACCCAACACTATCTGTGGCTATTAATAGTCGACATGCCTGTCATTGATTCCGCAGCGGCGGCAACATCGTCAAATGTCGTAAGAAACCGAAGCAGCCTATGTAGGAAAAACTGAATTACCCGGTGCAGAGTACCAGTCTTTCCCCGTAATATTCCTGCTGGCCATTGTTCTCATATGGCCGCCCACGTCAAGCTTGCTGACTCTGCCAGGACTCCAGATGAATCGTAATGACCTGCGTCGTGTCGACCTGAACCTGTTGATCGTTTTCGAAACATTGATGCACGAACGCAGCGTGACCCGTGCTGCGGAAAAACTGTTCCTCGGCCAGCCAGCCATCAGTGCGGCGCTCTCGCGCCTGCGCGGCCTGTTCGATGATCCTTTGTTTGTGCGTACCGGCCGCAGCATGGAGCCGTCCGCCAGGGCGGTCGAGATCTTCGCCCTGCTCTCCCCGGCACTGGATTCGATTTCCACCGCCGTCAGCCGTGCGGCCGAGTTCGATCCTGCCACAAGTACCGCCGTGTTCCGCATCGGCCTTTCGGACGACGTCGAGTTCGCCTTGCTGCCAATGCTGCTCAAGCGCCTGCGTGCCGAATCGCCGGGGATTGTGCTGGTGGTACGTCGGGTCAACTACATCCTGATGCCGGGGTTGCTGGCATCCGGTGAGATATCCATCGGTGTCAGTTACACCACCGACCTGCCGGCCAACGCCAAACGCAAGGTACTGCGCCGCAGCCAACCGAAGCTGTTGCGCGCCGACACCGTGCCGGGGCCGTTGAGCCTGGATGATTACTGCGCTCGCCCCCATGCACTGGTGTCGTTCGCTGGCGACCTCAGCGGCTTCATCGATGAAGAGCTGGAAAAGCTCGGTCGCAAACGGCATGTGGTGCTCGCCGTTCCGCAGTTCAACGGGTTGAGCACCCTTCTCGCGGGCACCGACATCGTGGCGACGGTGCCGGACTACACAGCCGATGCACTGACTGCCGCTGGCGGAGTGCGGGCCGAAGATCCGCCGTTGCCGGTGCGCAGTTTCGAGTTGCACATGGCGTGGCGCGGATCCCAGGATAATGATCCGGGGGAGCGTTGGTTGCGGTCGCGGATTCAGATGTTTTTTGGGGATCCGGACAGTCTGGCCTGATCCTGATTTTGCAGGGCTTCTGGCCCTATCGCGAGCAGGCTCGCTCCCACAGGGATTTGGGAACAGCGAAGATCCAATGTGGGAGCGAGCTTGCTCGCGATGGCCGCGACACGGTTCCAGATCTGACTATTGCATCCAATGCAACACACAATTGTCATCAATCCAGTTGATGACGACCGAACACAAGGTGCAGGCTAGAGGGCTGGCTTGGGTCTTATATCATTCCGGATGATAGTTACCTTCGCCCCATTCGATTCGTGAGATACAAACCCGCCGCGCATCATTCGCCAATCTCAACACATTGGCGGATGCATCCATGGAACAGTCACTCAAACATTTGCGCTTCCCGTTGGCTTTGTTGGCCGTAGTGGTGATCAGCGCTTGCGGCAAGGCCCCGGAAACCGCCGCCAGCATGCCAGCGGCCAAGGTCAGCGTGGCCAAGGTGCTGGAACAGCCGGTCAACGAATGGGACGAGTTCACCGGCCGTCTTGAAGCGCCGGAAACCGTCGAGATTCGTCCACGGGTCTCCGGCCAGATCGATGAAGTGGCGTTCACGGAAGGCGCCCTGGTCAAGAAAGGCGACCTGCTGTTCCAGATCGACCCGCGTCCGTTCCAGGCTGAGGTCCGCCGCCTCGAAGCACTGGTTGCACAATCGCGCGCCAATGCCACCCGCAGCGAAAACGAAGCCCAACGCGGTGAGCGCCTGCGCACCAGCAACGCGATTTCCGCCGAACTGGCCGACTCGCGGACCAGCGCCGCCCAGGAAGCCCGCGCCGCGGTCGGCGCCCTGCAAGCGCAGCTGGATCTGGCCAGGCTGAACCTGAGCTTTACTCGTGTGACTGCTCCAATCAGCGGCCGCGTCAGCCGTGCGGAAATCACCGCCGGCAACCTGGTGACTGCCGACACCACCCCGCTGACCAGCGTGGTCTCTACTGACAAGGTGTACGCCTACTTCGACGCGGACGAGCGTGTGTTCCTCAAGTACACCGAGCTCGCTCGCCAGGGCAAGCGCGGCGCCACCACCCCGGTCTACATGGGCCTGTCCAACGAGGACGGCAACCCGCACCAGGGCGTGATGAACTTCGTCGACAACCAGGTCAACCCGAAGACCGGCACCATTCGTGGGCGCGCGGTGTTCGACAACAGCGATGGCAGCTACACCCCGGGCCTGTATGCACGCCTGAAACTGGTGGGCAGCGGCACTTACAGCGCCATGCTGATCAATGACGAAGCGGTCGGCACCGACCTGGGCAAGAAGTTCGTGCTGGTGATGGATGCCGACAACAAGACCGCCTACCGCGCGGTGGAGCTGGGTCCGAAGATCGAAGGTCTGCGCATTGTGCGCAATGGCCTGAACAAGGACGACACCATCATCGTCAAGGGCCTGCAACGGGTGCGTCCTGGCTCACCGGTCACCCCTGAAGTGATTCCGATGGCCAGCGAACAAACCCTAGCGGCACTCGCACAACAACGCCAAGCGCTGGAAGCCAGCAACCTGCCCCAAGTCGCGCCTGCCAGGGTTGCGCCGGGCACGGCTGTGAAACTGGCCGCCACGACCCCACGCGGTTAAGGGATTTTTACGATGAATTTTTCCCAATTCTTCATTTCACGGCCGATCTTTGCAGCGGTGCTTTCGCTGCTGATCCTGATCGCCGGCGCCATCTCGCTGTTCCAGCTGCCGATCAGCGAATACCCGGAAGTGGTACCGCCGACCGTTGTGGTTCGTGCCAACTTCCCGGGTGCCAACCCAAAAGTCATCGGTGAAACCGTGGCCGCTCCACTGGAGCAAGCCATCACCGGTGTCGAGAACATGCTGTACATGTCCTCGCAGTCCACCGCTGACGGCAAGATCACCCTGACCATCACCTTTGCGCTGGGCACTGACCTGGACAACGCACAGGTGCAGGTGCAGAACCGTGTGACGCGGACCGAGCCAAAACTTCCCGAGGAAGTGACGCGCATCGGTATCACCGTGGACAAGGCTTCGCCCGACCTGACCATGGTTGTGCACTTGACCTCACCGGACAAACGCTACGACATGCTCTACCTGTCCAACTACGCCTTGCTCAACATCAAGGATGAGCTGGCGCGTCTGGGTGGTGTCGGTGATGTGCAGTTGTTTGGCATGGGCGATTACTCCCTGCGTGTCTGGCTCGACCCGAACAAGACCGCTTCGCGCAACCTGACCGCCACCGATGTGGTCACGGCGATTCGTGAGCAGAACCGTCAAGTGGCGGCCGGTGCCTTGGGTGCGCCTCCTGCACCGAATGCCACGGCCTTCCAGCTGTCGGTCAACACCCAGGGCCGTCTGGTTTCCGAGGAAGAGTTCGAGAACATCATCATTCGCTCTGGCGACAACGGTGAAATCACTCGCCTCAAAGACATCGCTCGCGTCGAGCTGGGCTCCAGCCAGTACGCCCTGCGTTCGTTGTTGAACAACCAGCCGGCGGTGGCGATCCCGATCTTCCAGCGTCCGGGTTCCAACGCCATCGAAATCTCCAACGAAGTGCGGTCGAAAATGGCCGAACTGAAGAAGAACTTCCCCGAAGGCATGGACTTCAGCATCGTCTATGACCCGACGATCTTCGTGCGCGGCTCCATCGAGGCGGTGGTTCACACCCTCTTCGAAGCACTGATCCTCGTGGTACTCGTGGTGATCCTGTTCCTGCAAACCTGGCGCGCCTCGATCATTCCGCTGGTCGCTGTGCCGGTATCGCTGATCGGTACCTTTGCCGTGATGCATCTGTTTGGCTTCTCGCTCAACGCCTTGTCACTGTTCGGCCTGGTATTGGCGATCGGTATCGTGGTGGACGACGCCATCGTGGTGGTGGAGAACGTCGAGCGGAACATCGAACTCGGATTGACCCCGGTTGAAGCGACCAAAAAAGCCATGGGCGAGGTAACCGGCCCGATCATCGCCACGGCGCTGGTGCTGTGTGCGGTATTCGTTCCGGCGGCGTTCATTTCCGGCCTGACCGGCCAGTTCTACAAACAGTTCGCCCTGACCATCGCGATTTCCACGGTGATCTCGGCCTTCAACTCCCTGACCCTGTCGCCGGCGCTGGCCGCGGTATTGCTCAAGGGCCATGACACGCCGAAGGACCGATTCTCCAAGGTGCTGGACAAGATTTTCGGTGGCTGGTTGTTCCGTCCGTTCAACCGCTTCTTTGAAAAGGCCAGCCATGGTTATGTCGGCACCGTTGCCCGCGTGATCCGCTCAAGCGGTATCGCCCTGCTGCTGTACGCCGGCCTGATGGTCCTGACCTTCTTCGGTTTCTCCAGCACCCCGACCGGTTTCGTCCCCGGCCAGGACAAGCAATACCTGGTGGCCTTCGCGCAACTGCCGGATGCCTCGAGCCTGGACCGTACCGAAGACGTGATCAAGCGCATGTCCGAGCTGGCGCTGAAACAGCCCGGTGTGGAAAGCGCCGTGGCCTTCCCGGGCCTGTCGATCAACGGATTCACCAACAGTCCGAACGCCGGCATCGTGTTCGTGACCCTCAAACCGTTCGACGAACGTAAAGACCCGAGCATGTCCGCCGGTGCGATTGCCGGCGCCTTGAACGGCCAGTACGCGAATATCCAGGAAGCCTACATGGCGATCTTCCCGCCGCCGCCGGTACAAGGCCTGGGCACCATCGGTGGTTTCCGCCTGCAGATCGAAGACCGGGGCAACCTGGGCTACGAAGAGCTGTACAAGGAAACCATGAACATCATCAACAAGAGCCACAACGTGCCGGAACTGGCCGGCCTGTTCACCAGCTACACCGTGAACGTGCCCCAGGTCGATGCCGCCATCGACCGGGAAAAAGCCAAGACCCACGGCGTCGCCGTCAGCGACATCTTCGACACCCTGCAGATCTATCTGGGTTCGCTGTATGCCAACGACTTCAACCGCTTTGGTCGCACCTATCAGGTCAACGTTCAGGCCGAACAACAGTTCCGCCTCGAATCCGACCAGATCGGCCAGCTGAAAGTGCGTAACAACAAGGGCGAGATGATCCCGCTGGCGACCTTCATCAAGGTCAGCGATACCTCGGGCCCGGACCGCGTGATGCACTACAACGGCTTCATCACCGCTGAAATCAATGGTGCGGCAGCCCCCGGCTACAGCTCCGGCCAGGCCGAAAAAGCCATCGAGAAACTGCTCAAGGAAGAACTGCCCAACGGCATGACCTACGAATGGACCGACCTGACCTACCAGCAGATCCTGTCCGGTAACACCGCACTGTTCGTGTTCCCGCTCTGTGTGCTGCTGGCGTTCCTGGTACTGGCGGCTCAATACGAAAGCTGGAGCCTGCCACTGGCGGTGATCCTGATCGTACCGATGACCCTGCTGTCGGCCATCACCGGTGTGATCGCCTCCGGCGGTGACAACAACATCTTTACCCAGATCGGTTTGATCGTCTTGGTGGGGCTTGCCTGCAAGAACGCGATCCTGATCGTCGAGTTCGCCAAGGACAAACAGGAGGAAGGCTTGAGCCCGCTGGCAGCGGTCCTGGAAGCGTGCCGTCTGCGTCTGCGGCCGATCCTGATGACCTCCTTCGCGTTCATCATGGGTGTGGTGCCCCTGGTGTTCTCCAGCGGCGCCGGTGCCGAAATGCGCCACGCCATGGGTGTCGCGGTGTTCTCCGGGATGCTTGGGGTGACCTTCTTCGGTCTGTTGCTGACGCCGGTGTTCTACGTACTGATCCGTAACTTTGTCGAGCGCGGCCAGGCACGCAAAGCTGCCAAGGCCACCCTGAAGCTGGAGTCGCACTGATGAGTTTGAAAGCCTTCCTGCCGAGCCTGCTGGTACTGGCCCTGAGTGCCTGTGCCGTGGGCCCGGACTACAAGACGCCAACCACCGAGGCGGCCAACATCACGGCCGCCACCGATGGCGCCGCCGGCCAGAAGAACTTTGACCGTTCGCGTTTCGAAGGCATCTGGTGGCAGCAGTTCGAAGACCCGACCCTCAACCAGTTGGTGACGCAATCCCTGCAAGGCAACCGTGATCTGCGCGTCACCTTCGCCCGCTGGAAAGCGGCGCGGGCGATCCGCGATGATGTCAGCAACGACGCCATGCCGACCATCACCAGCCGCGTCAGCAGTGACCTGGGCAAAGGCCAGATTCCGGGCCAGACCACCGACCGGGTCAACAGCGAACGCTATGATCTGGGCCTGGACATGGCCTGGGAAATCGACTTGTTCGGTCGCATCCAGCGCAACCTGGAGTCGGCCAACGCCGAGCAACAGGCATTCGAGGCCGATCTTTACCAACTGCAAGTCACCATGATTGCCGAACTGGTGGACTCCTACGGGCAACTGCGCGGTGCGCAGTTGCGGGAGAAAATCGCCCTGGCCAACCTGGAGAACCAGCAGGAGTCGCGCAAGATCACCATCAGCCTGCGTGATGCCGGCGTCGGCGACCAGCTCGATGTGGAGCGCGCCGATGCGCGACTGGCGTCGGTTGAGGCCAGCGTGCCGCAGCTGCAGGCCGAACAGGTTCGGCAGAAAAACCGCATCGCCACCCTGCTGGGTGAACGTCCAGACAAGCTGACCGTGGACCTGAGCCCGAAAGACCTGCCGGCGATTACCAAGGCCTTGCCGATCGGCGATCCGGGTGAACTGCTGCAACGCCGTCCGGACATTCGCAGTGCCGAACGCCAACTGGCCTCGGCCACCGCGCGTATCGGCGTGGCCAAGGCGGATCTGTTCCCGCGGGTCAGCCTCAGCGGCTTCCTCGGCTGGACTGCCGGACGTGGTTCGCAGATCGGTTCTTCGGCGGCCAACGCCTGGGCGCTGGGCCCGAGCATCACCTGGGCCGCGTTTGACCTGGGTAGCGTAAAAGCCCGCATACGTGGCGCCGACGCCGATGCCGAAGGCGCCCTGGCGACCTACGAGCAGCAAGTGTTGCTGGCCCTGGAAGAATCGGAAAACGCTTTCAGCGACTATGGCAAACGCCAACAGCGCCTGATCTCGCTGATTCGCCAGAGCGAGTCCAGCCGCTCGGCCGCCGACCTGGCGCAAATCCGCTACCGCGAAGGCACGTCCGATTTCCTCGTACTGCTTGACGCCCAGCGTGAACGCCTGGCGGCCGAAGACACCCAGGCCCAGGCCGAGGTTGACCTGTATCGCGGTATCGTCGCGATCTACAAGGCCCTCGGTGGTGGCTGGCAGCCGGAGACGGTCGCGAGCAAGTAATACGGTTTTTAAAGCGCTCCTTTGGTTGGCCGCAACCAACCAATTTCCTTGCCCTGCGTCTCATTCGGTCGCGGGGCTTTTTTTGCCTTTTCCAGGCAACGTAAATCCCTTGTAGGAGCGAGCTTGCTCGCGAAGAACCAGAGAACACCGCGTTAATTCAGACTGCCCGCGTCATCGTTGACCACCCTCGCGAGCGGGCTCGCTCCTACAGGGATCAGGGGTGTTCCTGGACGGTCACCGTCGCGGTGGTCCCGGCGCGCAATTTGTCTTTACCGGCATAGTCGGCATCGATCTCGATCCGCACCGGCACCCGTTGCGCCAATTTGATCCAGGTGTAGCTGGGGTTAATGCTGGCCAGCAGACGGCCGCCCGGCAGGTTTTCCCGGTCGGCAATGGCGAAGGCAATACTCTGCACTTTGCCGCCGAACGTTTCGCCACTCATCAACTCGATCTTGACCCGGTCACCCTCCCCGATCCGCGGCAACTTGGTTTCTTCGAAGTAACCGCTGACATAGAACGACTCGCTGTCCACCAGCGCCAACAATGGGCCACCTGCCGAGGCGTAATCACCCTCCCGGGTCAGCAGATTGGTGACATAACCGGTCACCGGGGAGACGACATGGGTACGCTGCAAGTCGAGCTCGGACTGGGTCAATGCCGCGATGGCCAGTTGCACGTTGGCCTGGGCCAACACCAGACTGGCCTGATTACGCATCAAGTCGGCCTGGGCCACCGACACGTCGGTGCTGGCTTTCTCCCACTCTTCGCCGGAAATCGCTGAACGATCCTTGAGCGTGCGCCGGCGTTGCTCCTCGCTCTGACGTTGTTTGAGCAATGCTTCGCTGGAGATAATCGCCGCCTGGGCCTGCCCGAGCGAGGCTTTCGCCACCTCCACCGCGCGCCTGGCATGCTCCACCGCCAGGGTGTAGCGCGCCGGATCGATCTCCAGCAGCGCCTGGCCCTTGCTCACATGTTGGTTGTCCTGCACGGCCAGGCTGACGATTCGCCCCGAAACGTCGGCGGACAAGGTCACCACATCGGCACGCACCCGGGCATCCCGGGTCCAGGGTGCGCGGGTGTAATGCTCCCAGGCGAACCAGCCCAGGATGAAGGCCAGCAATACCACCGCCACCGTCGTGAGTCGGGAAAGGATGTTCTTCAAGGCTTCAGGCTCCCATGACCAGAATCAACGTGGCGCAGACGCAGGCGTACAACGCGCCTTCGAACAACGCCTCGTGCCAGACAAACTGCAGCACGCCAAGGCGCCGCAATGTCCAGTCCAGCAACAGGAAAATCGGCAAGCCCAGCAGCAGCGCCTGGGCAATCGGGGGCAGATAGGCACCACCCACTTCCAGATCAATGGGCAAGGACAGGTTCTCCTTCAAGGCCTGAGGGTTGAAAGTGGTCGCGATAGCGTTCCACGAACGACACCACGATCAGCAGCGCCACACGCATGCGGAACACCGACCACAGGTGCTCGTGAACATCGGTGTGCAGGGCATCCAGGTCGTCGCCCAAGGTGTGGAGGCTATCAAGCACCTGCACCACTTCGACCCCGGGCCGAGCGGCAACCAGCCTGCCCGTTTCCCGGACTGTCGAGAACAGGCGACGTTGCAGATCCGGACTCAGCAGTGCGTTGTTCTGCCCTTGCTGCCGGAGCTGATTCAAGGCGATACCCAATGCCATGCAGGCCAGGCTGACTTGAAACAGCTCGCGTGATTGTGGCTCCCGGGTCGCCGGCAGTAGCCCCAACATCATGGTCAGGCGGTCAACCATACGGCTCTCGAACGCAAACTGCTGTTCATCGCTCGCCGACGTTTTCAGCAAGGCGTACACCTGCTCGCAGTTCTCTTTGTAGAGCCGGCGCATGCGAAAATCCGGCCTGAACGGAAAGATCAGCGCATAGACACTCAAAGCCAGCACGGTCGCACAGGTATAGGCTCCGGCAAACTCGAACCACTGGCTGGCGGTGTTTTGACCAATCCCCACGTTCAACGGGCCAAGCAACAAAAACGTCGTGAGCCCCAGGCCAATCCCGGTACCTGTGGTGGGTGGACTGGCCAGCCCCACCGCTACGGCGTAGAGCAAGGGCGCCAGCAGCAAGGCAAGCATCTCGAAATTGCTGATCATCGGCACAAACATGAACTGAAGGAGCGCCGAGACCACCAGTGCCAGCCCGAACCCCCTGGCATAGCTTTGAACAGCCAGTAGCGGTCGGGGAAACGTCGACATCAGCGAGCAAAGGATGCCCACCAGCACCATCCCGGCTCGCGCACCGTCCCAGCCGGTTTCGATCCAGATCAGGCCGGCGATCAACAGCGCGCAAAAGGCCCGGACGGCATTCATCGTCGCCAGGGTGAAGTCCAGATGCAGCGGATTTTCCCGCCCGCGAAACACGCTGCTGGCGGGTCGCCCGCTCTGGATGGCATCGCTCAGCTCCAGAATCTGCTCAAGCTGCTGCAACAGACGCGCCTGCTCCCAGCGCAGCGACCAGGCCAGCGAACGCAAGGTGGCCGGCAGCGGCTCGGTCAATTGTTCGGCCCTGTAGGCCAGCTCATCAAAGCGTTGTTGCAGCGATGTGAAATGATGGCGCTTTTCACTGGACAGCGAACGCCCCTCCCGCGCCAGTTCATCGAGAAAGTCCAGCTCTTCGGCACGCAGCCGTTGAATCTCTTCAGGCAGCTCGCCCTCCCAGCGCTCAGTCAACAGCAGCCGCTGGTGGCGCAGGGCGGTCAGCCGCGCGGTCAACAACACCAATTGGTTGCCCAACAGTTGCACCAGGCCGTTGGCGCTGCGTAACCGGGGCGCATCGTAGTACATGTGCCGACGCACGCCCTCCAGGCCGCTGATCTGGCCCAGCAGCTGCATTTGCCGCTGCTGGAATTCGGCTTCGCTCTCTTCGGTGCGGATGACGGCGCTGGCATGGGTGGCCAGCAACCGGGTGATCTGATCGATTTTGGCGAAGTAATCCCGGGCCACGGCTTCCGGCCTGGCGGTGAGCAAGCTGACCACGCACACGCAGGCAACCGCCAGCAAGGTTTCGGTGAGGCGGGTCACTGCCAGCAAAAAGGTGCCGTCCTGATCGGGAATCGCCAGCAACGCGATGACCACGGCGGTGTAGCCACTGAGCACGAATGCCCCGGAACTGGTGTAGCGCAACAGCGTGCCACCGGCGGTGCACAGCGCCAGCCACAACGCCAGGGTGGTGATGAACGGCAGTGGTGCCTGGGGAAAGATCGCCATGATCAACACCGCCACGGCCGCCCCCAGCGTGGTGCCGATCACCTGGCCAAAACTGCGGGCCAGCACCATGCCAGCCAGTGGCTGGCTGATGATGACCACGGCCATGATCGACCACTTGGGCTGGTCCAGATCGAACAAAAACGCCAGGTACAGGGTCAACAACCCGGCCGCGATGGTTCGCAAGGCAAACAGCAACACCCCGGGGCCGGGGTTGAAAATCGCCTTGAAGTATTGCAACAACGCTTGCATGGGAACACTCGTCGAGACACCTCCAGCAAGCGTAGTCACTGCTGCGGTGCCTCGAGAGGTTTTGCCATCGACGCAGCTTGCCGGCCCGTGGATTGTCGGCTGAAGGGCTGTTCAACGGTTTGAATCGAGTGAGAACGGCGTCAAGGTTTGACTCAAAGCCTGGCCTGACCGAAGCTTGCGCCTTTGCAAAAGCTTGCCAGCTTCCGGATTCCTGCATGCCCAAGTCCCGCCGCCTTCTGTTTATCAGCCTCTTCGCCCTGCTCGTCATCGGCGGTGTCTGGTTTTCCCTGCGCGATACCACCCCGGTGGTTCCCGAAGCCATCCTGCACGGCTACAGCGAAGCGCTGGCGGCTGCCCGGGCCGGCCAACCGGGTGCGGCGCGGGTGCTCTATCAGCAATTGGCCCGTCCGGACCTGTCCCCCAAACGTCGTATCGGGTTGCATGCCGAGCTGCCCAACTATCCAAGCTCGGTGGCCCTGAAGCTGGCGGATGCCGACCTGCAGAACGAGTCGCCCGAGGTACGTATCGCGGCGATCAGAAGCATCAGCGGCCTGGTACCGAACGGCCAGCGCAGTCTGCTGCTGGGTCCATTGCTCGATGACAGCGAACAAAGCGTGCGGCTGGCGGCGATCAACGCGCTGCTGGGATTGTCCCCGGATGAACTGGGTTTGTATTTCGGGCCGCTGGAGCAAGCCATCGATGCCTGGGAGCAAGTGCTCAAGAGCGCGCCGCAAAGTGCCGAAAACCAATACCAACTGGCCCGACTGCACTTGCACAACGCCGAGCTCAAGCAAGCGCAACAGGCGCTGGACAACACCCTGCGCCTGGCGCCGGACAACCTGCCGGCGCTGGTACTGCAAATCGAGGTGCTGGATAAACAGGGCCAGAACGACGCTGCCCGGCAACTGTTGGCCAGGCAACTGCAGGCACAACCCAACTCGGCCTACCTGCAACACGCGTTGGGGCTCTGGCTGCTGCATCACGAGCAAAGCGAATTCGCCCTGCTCGGCCTGTCCAAGGCCGTAGAGCTTGAGCCCAATAACCGGGACTACCGCTACGACCTGGCCACCACGTTGCACGGTGAGCAGGAGCTCGAAGCGGCGCAGAAACAGTTGCAGGAAATCGTTCAACGCCACCCGAACGATCGCAAGGCCCGGGTGCTGCTGATCAACTACTGGAAGGAAAGCGGACAGCTGCAAAATGTGCAGATCCTGTTGGCCCAACTCGAACAGATGAACCCCGATGATCCGGCGTTGCAACAAGGGCTTTGACCCCGACTGAAATTTCGTTGAACCGTCGTCCTGGCCAGGGGTCAAGTGAACAGGCAGCCCGTTATGGCGCTTCGCAGCGGCTGCCTCGTTGACCCTGGCCATATGAGGACGCTTGTTTGTCTCTATCCAACGATTTGAACCGAGACAAGGCCGCCACCGGTATCGAAGGTCTGGACGATATCCTCGATGGCGGACTGTCCCGCGGACATGTGTTTTTGCTCGAAGGCGAGCCGGGCACCGGCAAGACCACCGTGGCGCTGCACTTCCTGTTGGCAGGCGCGCAAGCCGGCGAACGCTCCTTGTACATCACCCTCTCTGAAACCGAACGCGAGCTGCGCCAGGGCGCCTTGTCCCATGGCTGGGAGATGGACGAAAACGTCCATATCTTCGAACTGACGCCCCCGGAAAGCCTGCTCAATGTCGAACAGCAGCAGACACTGCTCTATTCCTCCGACCTGGAACTGGGCGAAGCCACCCGCCAGATCTTCGAGGTGGTCGAGCGGGTCAAGCCGACCCGCGTTGTCCTGGACAGCCTTTCCGAGATTCGCCTGCTGGCGCAAAGCTCGCTGCGCTACCGTCGGCAGATTCTGGCCATCAAGCATTATTTCGTGCGTTACGACGCCACGGTGTTGCTGCTCGATGACCTGACCGCCGAGTCCCTGGACAAAACCGTGCACAGCGTGGCCCACGGCGTGATTCGCCTGGAAGAATTGACCCCGAACTACGGCGCCGAGCGACGTCGCATCCGCGTGGTCAAGTACCGCGGCCAGAAGTACCGCGGCGGCTTCCATGACTTCACCATCACGGGCGATGGCGTACGTGTATTCCCGCGCCTGGTGGCCGCCGAACATCGCGGTCAATACCTGCGTCAGCAATTGACCAGCGGCATCCGGGAAATGGATGCGCTGCTGGGCGGCGGTATCGAGACGGGTTCCAGCACCTTGATTCTCGGCCCGGCGGGGACCGGCAAATCGCTGATCGCCATGGTGTTCGCCGCCGCGGCCGTGGCCCGGGGCGAAAAAGCCGCGTTATTCATTTTCGATGAAGAGTTGGGGTTGTTGTTCGAGCGCATGAAGAACATCGGCATCGATTTGCAGGCAATGCAAGACAGCGGCAATTTGCTGGTCGAACAAGTGGACGCGGCCGAGCTGTCCCCCGGCGAGTTCTCCCACCGGGTCCGGCGCTGCGTGGACGAAGGCAATATAAAGACCGTGGTGATCGACAGCATCAACGGCTATCAGGCGGCGATGCCGGAAGAAAACGCCTTGGTGCTGCACATGCACGAGCTACTGCTGTACCTCAATCGCCAGGGCGCCGCAACCTTCATGACGGTCGCCCAACACGGCCTGGTCGGCGACATGCAGGCGCCGGTCGACATCACCTACCTGGCCGACACAGTCATTCTGCTGCGTTACTTCGAAGCCCTGGGCAAGGTGCGCCGGGCCATTTCGATCATCAAGAAACGTACCGGCAGCCATGAGTCGACCATCCGTGAATACCGCATCAGCGCCCAGGGCATGACCATCGGTGAGCCCCTGGAAGCCTTTCAGGGCGTATTGCGCGGCGTACCCACGTATCTCGGCGCCAGCAATCCATTGCTCGCGGACGAAATCCCGTGACGGACATGCAAGCGACGTCCGAGCGCGCAATCATCCTTGCGCCGCGAGGGCGCGACGGCCAGATAGCCCTGATGATGCTCAACGAGGCCGGGTTTCACGGGGTGATCAGCCCCGACCTGCCCGAATTGTGCGCCGAACTTGAACAGGGTGCCGGCCTGCTGCTGATCTCTTGCGAGGCGCTGTTGGGCGCTGATCTGGAACCGCTGATCCGCCTGATCGAACAGCAGCCCGCGTGGTCGGATCTGCCGATCGTGTTGATGACACACCATGGCGGCCCGCAACAGAACCCGGCATCGCGCTTCGGCCCGCAATTGGGCAACGTGACCTTCCTCGAACGGCCATTTCACCCGGTCACACTGATCAGCCTGGTCACCACGGCCCTGCGCGGACGGCGACGACAGTACGAAGCCAGGGATCGGTTGATCGACCTGAGCCAGAGTGAGTTGCGCCTGCAGAACACCCTCGAAACCCTTGAACAGCAGGTGCAAGAGCGCACCGCGCAACTGCGTCACAACGAGGAAGCGTTGCGCCAGTCGCAGAAAATGGAAGCCGTCGGCCAACTCACCGGCGGCATCGCCCATGATTTCAACAACATGCTGACCGGTATCATCGGCAGCCTGGAGTTGTTGCGTCGACGCCTGGCCCGGGGGCGAACCGAAGACCTGGACAGCCTGATCGATCTGGGGGTGACTTCGGCCAACCGCGCAGCGGGACTGACCCACCGCCTGCTGGCGTTTTCCCGGCGCCAGTCGCTGGATTCGAAACCCGTGGAGATGAACACCCTGGTGATCTCCATGGATGAACTGCTGCAACGCAGCATCAACGAAACCATTCGTCTGGACATGCAACTGGACGAGCACCTGTGGGTGGCCGAAGCCGACCCCAATCAACTGGAAAGCGCCCTGCTCAACCTGGTGATCAATGCCCGCGATGCCATGCCCAATGGCGGCAGTCTGGTGGTCTCGACTTCGAACCAGCACTTTGACGAGGATTTCACCCAAGGCCAGAGCAATCTCGATGCGGGTGACTATGTGGTGCTCAGCGTGACGGACACCGGCTGTGGCATGCCGCAAAGCACCATCAACCGCGCCTTCGACCCCTTCTTCACCACCAAGCCTATCGGCCAGGGCACCGGGCTGGGGTTATCAATGATCTATGGTTTCAGCAAACAATCGGGAGGTCACGTCGCCATCCAAAGCGTCGTGGGCGAAGGCACCACGGTGAGCCTGTTCCTGCCACGCTTCGGTGGAGACCTGCCTCGGGACCATCCATCGGACGTCGAACATTCACCTTTGGCCAGGAGTGGCGAGACGGTGTTGATTGTCGAGGACGATCCGGCGGTGCGGGTGCTGGTCAGCACGGTGTTGAGCGACCTGGGTTATGCCTACGTCGAGGCTTGTGATGGCGATAGCGCGGTGCCGATACTCGATTCGGCCCAGCGCATCGACCTGCTGATCAGCGATGTCGGCTTGCCCGGTATGAATGGCCGGCAACTGGCGGAAATCGGCCGGCAGTTGCGTCCCGAGCTGAGGGTGCTGTTCATCACCGGCTACGCCGAGCACGCCGCGGTGCGTGGCGGGTTCCTCGATCCGGGCATGCAGATGATCACCAAGCCGTTTACCTTCGACCTGTTGACGGCGAAGGTCAGGGAGATGATCAGGGCCTGAAGGCTTACGAAAGCATGTCCTGCATCAATTCCTGCAATTTATCCAGATCGAAAGGTTTTTCCAGGATCGGTGCCTTGTGCGTAATCGGGCTGTCGGTCTCGCGGATTTCCTGGGCATAGCCGCTGATGAAGATCACCTTGAGTTCCGGTCGCAGTTTCACGGCGGGCTCGGCGATCTGCACGCCGGAGATTCCTCCGGGCAGGCGGAAGTCGGTGATCATCATGTCCAGGTGCGGTTTGCTCGCCAGGATTTCGAAAGCCTGCTCGCCGTTTTCGGCCTGCAATACGCGGTAACCCTCGCCCGACAGATAAGCGGACAGCACCATCAGAATCGAGGGATCGTCCTCGACGACGAGTACTACATCTTGTGCATCTTCGCTCATGGGAAGCCTTTGCTCGGTCAATTGCTGCTGATAGACCGTGGGGTCGACCAGAGGTTGCGTTTATCCGGTTGTTTTCCTACAGCGGCAGACAAACGCGAAACAAGGCGCCTTCGCCGATCCTGCTCTGGACGGTAATAGTACCGCCATGGGCGGCCACAATCTGCTCTGAAATAAACAATCCCAGGCCCAGCCCGGCGACGGCGTGCCTGGCCGATACCCGCTCGAACTGCTGGAAGATCCGCTTCTGGTTTTCCTCGCTGATGCCAATCCCTCGATCCTGCACGTCCACCAGCGCCTGGCCACCTTCACAGTAGACCTTCACCGAGATCGGGCTCTTGGCCCCGTAGCGCAAGGCGTTGGTCAGCAGGTTGGAAATGACCTGTTCAATTCGAAACTCGTCCCAGTTTCCGATCACCGGTTGCGTGGCATCGAGCGAGACCGACGCTTCGGCGGCGTCGATCTGCTGGGAAAAGTTGTGCAACAGCTCGCGAACCAGCGTTGAAAGGTCAAAGCGCTTGGGCCGGATCGACAACTTTCCGGTGCGAATGCGCGAGACATCGAGCATGTCTTCAATCAATCGAATCAGGCTTTTGATCTGCCGCTCGTCGCGGTCGACCATCGCGTGCATCTTGTCCAGGGTGAAGGCGGCGGAGTTGTCCCGGGCCAGGTGCATCTTGCGCAACTGGGTTTCAAGGATCAGGCCGTTGAGCGGCGTGCGCACTTCGTGGGCGACGATGGACATGAAGTCATCGCGCATGCGTACCGCCTGTTCCAGTTCCAGTTGAGTGCTTTGCAATCGCTTGAGCAGGGTCTCCTGTTCGCGGCGACTTTGCTCAAGGGCCAGCACTTGTTCCTTCATCGCCTTGCTCTGGCGATAGAGGTCGACGAACACATTGACCTTGCTCTTGACCGCCTGGAGGTCCAGCGGTTTGTACAGGAAGTCCACGGCACCGCTTTCATAGCCCTTGAAGGCGTAATTGAGTTCACGCCCGGCGGCGCTGACGAAAACGATCGGGATGTTCCTGGTTTTTTCCGTGCCGCGCATCAACTCGGCCAGCTCGAAGCCATTCATGCCGGGCATCTGCACATCGAGGATGGCCAAGGCGAATTCGTGTTGCAACAGCAGGGACAAGGCCTCGTCGGCGGACAGCGCCTTGTACACAATGCGGTCCTCACGCTTGATCAGCGCTTCAAGTGCCAGCAGATTCTCCGGCAGATCGTCCACGATCAGCAGTTTGGCATGGATATTACTCAGCATGCGATTCGTTCCAGCTCGACAAGCAGACGGCCGATGCCGCGTACAGGAATGATCGAAAGTGCGAAGCCTTCGCGCAGCGGGCCGGGGATGTTCAACAGCGTCTCGACGCCACCGGCGCAGGCACCGATCACGATCGCTTCGATAGCCGGCATTTTCGTTGCACTTTTCATGATTTTCGATAGATCCGTTCTTGTTTGACCAGCGGCTCGAACTGATCGCCGAAGGCTGAGAAATCCGGGGTTTCCTTACTGCCCAGCACCAGGAAACCGCGATGGCAGAGGGACTCATGAAACAGCCCGAACGCTCGACCCTGAAGACTTTTATTAAAATAAATCAGTACGTTACGGCATGAAATTAATTGAGTTTCGGAGAATACGCTGTCCGTCGCCAGGCTGTGATCGGCAAAGGTCACGTTCTCGCGCAGGGTCTTGTCGAAAATCGCGTACCCATAGGCCGCCGTATAGTAGTCGGCAAACGAACTCTGGCCACCGGCCTGCTGGTAATTAGCAGTGTAGGCGCGGACGTTCTCCATCGAGAAAATCCCTTGCCTGGCCTTTTCCAGCGAGCGCGGATTGATGTCGGTGGCGTAGATGATGGTACGGTCCAGCAGGCCTTCTTCGCGCAGCACAATGGCCATCGAATACACCTCTTCACCGGTGCTGCATCCGGCGATCCAGATCTTGATCGAAGGGTAGGTTCGCAGCAGCGGCACCACTTCCTTGCGGATGGCCAGGAAGTGCGAGGGATCGCGAAACATTTCGCTGACCGGAATGGTCAGCAACTGCAGCAGTTGCATGAACGCGGCGGGATCGTGCAGGACCTTTTCCTGCAACGCCGAGATGGTGTTGCACTCGAACTGACTCAGCGCATGGTCGACCCGGCGTTTGATCGAAGCGCCGGAGTAATCGCGAAAATCGTAGCTGTACTTGAGATAGATCGCCTCGATCAACAACCGCAGTTCGATTTCGCTGTTTCGATCCACTGAAAAATTGCGCTCCACTAGATACGTTCCATCTTCGGTAACCACACACGAATCAGCGAAAACAGGCGATCGAGGTCGATGGGCTTGGCCAGGTAATCGTTGGCGCCGGCCTGCAGGCAGCGCTCCTGATCATCCTTCATGGCCTTGGCCGTCACGGCGATGATTGGCAGCTTGCGCCAGCGCAGATTCTTGCGGATTTCAACGGTGGCTTCAAAACCATCCATTTGCGGCATCATCACGTCCATCAACACCAGATCGATGTCTTGCACCTCATTCAATCGTTCAATCGCTTCGCGGCCGTTGCGGCCAATGACCACGACTGCGCCCTTTTGCTCCAGCGCGCTGGTGAGGGCGAAAATGTTGCGCACATCGTCATCCACCAGCAGCACCTTGCGGCCTTCGAAGACCTTGTCGCGGCTGCGGGCGACCTTGAGCATCTTCTGCCGCTCATGGGACAACCGTGATTCGACTTTGTGCAGAAAAAGCGTCACCTCATCCAGCAACCGCTCCGGCGAGCGTGCGCCCTTGATGATGATCGAACGCGAATACTTGCGCAGTTCGGCCTCTTCATCCCGGGTCAGGTTGCGCCCGGTATAGACGATGACGGGCGGAAAGGAACAGATGTCTTCGGTGGACATGCGCTTGAGCAGGTCATTGCCGAGCATGTCGGGCAGCTTGAGGTCGATGATCATGCAATCGAAGACGGATGAGCGCAGCAGGTCCAGCGCCTCCTGTGCCAGGCCAACGGCGGTGATCTCGATGTCATCGTCGCCGATCAGGCGGGCAATGCTGTCGCGCTGCACGTCGTCGTCCTCGACCAGCAGCACGCGCTTGACCTTCTGGGTCAGCTTGGCCTCAAGGCGTGCAAACACGTCCTTGAGTTCCTCGCGGGTGGTCGGCTTGACCACGTAGCCGATGGCGCCCATGTGCATCGCCGCCTCGACCCGGTCTTCGACCGAAATCACATGTACCGGGATGTGCCGGGTTTCGGCGTGTTCCTTCAAACGTTGCAGCACGCTCAGGCCGGAATGATCCGGCAGGCGCATGTCCAGCAGGATCGCATCGGGGATGAACGCCTTGGCCAGGTCGTAGCCTTCGTCGGCGCCGTGAGCCACCAGGCACTGATAACCCAGTTCATGGGCCAGGTCGTAGAGGATGTGCGCAAAGTTCGGCTCATCCTCCACCACCAGAATGCAGCGTTTGGTGAACGGCCCTTTGTTGCGGTCGTCGTCGAAGCGCGGAATGTCGACTTCGGCCACCAATGGCGACAACGTGGGCGGCAATACACTCGACACAGCCGCCACAGGAACGGCTCGCATCGGTTCGACAGGCACTTCGCCCGGTTCCACGTACTGCTGTGGCAAGACCAGGGTAAACACACTGCCCTGCCCCGGCGTGCTGGTTACGCTGATGGAGCCGCCGAGCAAGGCCGCCAGGTCACGGGAGATCGACAACCCCAGCCCGGTGCCGCCGTAACGCCGATTGGTGGTGCCGTCGGCCTGACGGAACGCTTCGAAGATGCTTTCGTGCTGATCCACCTCGATGCCGATTCCGGAATCGCGGATGCTGAACGCGATGCCGTCATTCGGCGCCGTGGCGACGGACAGGCTGACGCTGCCGTTTTGCGTGAATTTCACCGCGTTGGACAGCAGGTTCTTGAGCACTTGCTCCAGACGCTGGCGATCGGTGAACAGCATCAACGGTGCACCGTCCTGCATATCCACCCGGAAATCCAGTTGCTTGTCCGTTGCCAATGGCTGGAACAGGCCGCGCAGGCCATCCACCAGGCGCGCCACGCTGGTGTTCTCCGGACGGATTTCCAGCTTGCCGGCCTCGACTTTGGAAATATCCAGAATGTCGTTGATCAGGTTGAGCAAGTCGTTGCCGGCGGAGTAGATCGACTCGGCGAATTGGACTTGCTCGGCAGTGAGGTTCTCTTCCGGGTTTTCCGCCAGCAGCTTGGCCAGGATCAACGAGCTGTTCAGCGGCGTGCGCAGCTCATGGGACATGTTGGCGAGGAATTCGGACTTGTACTTGCTCGAGCGCTGCAATTCTACCGCGCGTTCTTCGAGCTGGATCTGGGCCTGATTGAGTTCGGTATTCTTCAGGTCCATGGCGTCGCGCTGCTCGGCCAGTACTTCTGCCTGCTCGGCGAGTTGTTCGTTGGTCTGCTCCAGCTCCACCTGCTGGGTTTCCAGGTGCGCCTGGGACTCCTTGAGAATCCGCGACTGCTCTTCGAGCTCTTCGTTGGCGGTCTTGAGTTCTTCCTGCTGAACCTGCAGTTCTTCGTTGAGTTGCTGGGTTTCGGCCAACACCTCCTGCAAACGCTGGCGATAACGTGCCGCCTCGATCGAGGTGCCGATGTTGCCGGCAATCAGCTCAAGCAATTCAACGTCACGGTCGGTCAGTGGACGCAGAAAGCCCAACTCGATCACGCCATTGACCCGCTCGTCGTCGCTGGTTGGCACCACCAGCACACTGCACGGCAAACCGTCACCGAGGCCGGAGCTGACCTTGAAGTAATCTCCCGGCACCTCGTCCAGGCGAATCAGCCGTGCCTGTTGCGCCACTTGGCCGACAATGCCTTCTTCGCTGTAGATCTGCTGTTCACGCCCTTCCTGTTCACGGGAAAAACCATAAGTGGCGATGCGCTTGAGGCCGCCATGGTCTTCGCGCACATAAATAGCCGCCACGGCGGTGCCCAGGTACTGCGCGCAGAATTGCAGGATATTGCGACCCAGCATGCTCAAGCTCAATTGTCCCAGCACCTGCTCGGCCAGCTCGGTCTGGCCGTTACGCAGCCAGGCCTGTTGCTCCAGGTGATGGGCGCTGGCCTGTTGGGCGGCAAGGTTGACGCTGTAGTTCTGCGACAGGGTCAACAAATCGCGGCGCCCGACGTACGCCAGCAACCCGCTGACCCCGGCTATGAACAACAGGTAGAGACTGATGCTCATGATGGTGGTGCCGCGCACTTCGTCATTGCGTGATGCGCGCAACTGTTGTTCGGTGTCGATCACCGCCTCGAACTGCTTGCGAATTTCATCGGTCAGGCGTTTACCGCGTCCGGCCTTGACGATGGCGCGATAATCGCCGCTGCTGCGCTGCAAATCGATCATCGATTGCGCGTAGTTGGTCCACTCCAGCTGCAAGGCTCGCAACCGTAGCAAGCGATCAGTCTGCACCGGGTTGTCGGCGGTCAGTTCAAGCAAGGTGTCGAGCGCCACGGCGATGCGCGGCTTGGCGGTTTCGTACCGATCGAGGAAATGCTCGTCGCCACTGAGCAGGAAACCGCGCATCCCGGTTTCCAGATCCACGGTCAGCTTGACCGCTTCATTGGCGTTATTGATCACCCGGTCGGTGTGCTCCACCCACTGGATGGTCGACAGTAAATAGCTGATCAGCGACACGAAAAACACAGCGCTGATAAGACCCAGACCCAACGGCAGGCTGATGTTACGGCTCAGGAGTTTACGAAATCGTTGCTCATCAACCGAGGACGCTGAGGTCATGGGGCAGGCCTTGTCGAACTGTCAGAATGCAAGGAGTTTGCCCCAAAACTGGCAAATTGATCCAATTATCTGACATGTTTGCGCGCAAGGTCCTACATTGCGCTGCTCCCGCGTTATCCTTGCCTGGCTTGTACCGCCAATCCTTTTTCCATCGCGCAGGGAACTTGTCGGGATCCGCCACTTACTCATGCAAGAGGCCGGTGATTTCCAGCGACCGGCAATGCCAATCTTTTTCGGGAACTCGACCATGTCATCCGCCAACGCCTCCACCATCCTTGTCGTCGAAGACGATGCCATCGTGCGCATGCTGATCGTCGACGTCCTGGAAGAACTGGAATTCAAGGTTCTGGAAGCCGATGGCAGCGAACAGGCACTGGTGATGCTCAAGGACTTGAACCAACACATTGACCTGATGATGACTGATGTTGGCCTGCCGGTCATGGACGGCCTCGAACTGGCCAATGAAGCAAGAGCTTTACGTCCAACCCTTCCGATATTGTTCGCCAGCGGTTATGCCGAAAACATCGAAGTGCCCGTCGACATGCACCTGATCGGCAAACCCTTCTCCATTGATCAGTTGCGCGACAAGGTCAAAAGCATTCTCGAGTGACGCAGTGCTGCGCTGTGGTTTAATGCGCGCCTTTTTCATCCCTGCCCTGTCTTCGCTTCAAGGAAATCCCGTACATGATTGAGCCCCGCGCAACCAAAGTCCTGGTCATTGGTTACGTCTGGCCCGAGCCCCGCTCTTCCGCGGCCAGCGGGCATGTCATGCAGATTCTCGACGTTTTCCTGGACCAGGGCTGGGACATCACGTTCAGCAGCCCGGCAGGCTTCGGCGAGCAACGTGCGGACCTGACAGCGTTGGGTATTGACGAAGTACCCATCGAGCTGAACAACAGCAGTTTCGACGCATTCATCAGCGAACTGGCGCCGGATATCGTGTTGTTCGATCAATTCATGATGGAGGAACAGTTCGGCTGGCGGGTCGAGAAGCATTGCCCCGATGCCTTGCGCGTGCTCGAAAGTTGCGACCTGCAAAGCCTGAGGCTGGGTCGGCATCAACGCCTCAAGGAGCGTTTGAAGGCCAGTGACGACAACAATGACTTCAACGAACTGTTCGCCCCGGCGGCGCGCGAAGAGTTCGAACACATGGCTGATACCGATCTGGCGAAGCGCGAGATCGCCTCATTTTATCGTTGTGATTTGACGCTGATGGTTTCCGAAGTGGAAGTCGAATTGCTGGTCGAGCAGTTCAGGTTTCCCCGCAACCTGCTGCACTGGTGCCCGTTGATGGTCGATGTTCCGTCCCGTGCACCGGTACCGTTCGAAGACCGGGCGCACTTTCTTCATATCGGTAACTTTCGCCATGCGCCCAACTGGGATGCGGTGCTCTGGTTGAAAAGCGCTATCTGGCCGTTGATTCGCGAGCAGATACCCGGCGCTCAATTGCATATCTATGGTGCCTACACACCACCCAAGGCGACTGCCCTGCATAACCCGGCCCAGGGTTTTCATGTGATGAACTGGGCAGAAGACGCCCTGCAAGTCATGTCGTCGGCGCGGGTCTGTATGGCACCGTTGCGTTTTGGCGCGGGAATCAAAGGCAAGATTGTCGATGCGATGCTCTGTGGCACGCCGAATGTGACGACGCCAGTGGGTGCCGAGGCGATGCATGATCAAGAGGCATGGCCCGGTGCAGTGACCCGTTCGGCACGCGAGTTCGCCGATCATGCCGTGCAACTGCACAACGACAAGACGCGCTGGCTGGACGCCCAGGCGCACGGGAAAACCCTGCTTGCCAGTCGCTACCGAAAATCCGTTCATGGCCCGGCCCTGATCCAGCGGCTGGTCGATTGCCAGCAGAATCTGGCAAACATAAGACGAGATAACTTTACCGGCAGCATGCTGCGTCATCACCAGCACAAGAGCACTCAATACATGGCGCAATGGATTGAGGCGAAGAACCGACTGAATCAGGAGTAGCCCACTTTTCTTGTGCAATACATAGTTACCGCCATTGCTGTGCCCGACCGGTTAATCTGACCGCTTCACACCCAATGGATGGGGTGATTCGCACAAGGAATGGCCATGACCAGCAATACGCGTGGTTTGCTCGACAAGCAAACCTGGATGAGCAGCACCCTCGAAATCAATCAACTCAAACTCACCGATATCGTCTGGCCTGGCGTGCATAACGCCGGAATGGACAAAAAAGCGCCCAACCACGATGCGGTGCTCGGCCATTGGACGATTTGTCAGAACGACACTTTTTCCTGGCAACTGGCCAACGGCGCCCGCGCCTTTGATATCCGTCTGGGCTACACCGCCGGTGCGGCTCGATCGGGCTTCTACTTTCACCACAACGGCTTTCGCTCGCACCGCGCCCTGGACGATCTGATCGACGCGGTACTGCTGTTCCTTGATCGAAACCCGGACGAATTTATCGTGCTGGACTTCCATCAACTGGCTGATGGCAATAAACCTTTCGATCATGAAAGGTTCAGTGACTGGCTCGTGCGACGTCTAGGGCTGCGGGCCGTCCTTCCAGGCGACAGATTCAAAACGGTTGGAGAACTCAAAAGTGCGAGCCCACATCGCCGGGTGATCATGGCGGCACCCGCCCTGTCGGCGCTCGATGGCGAGTACTTCTGGCCTCGCATCCCGCACAAATGGCGCGACAACGCGTTCTCCGCCCCCGCCGAGCTGCAACGCTACATCGCGCAAAC
The DNA here is from genome assembly GCF_058797535.1 of Pseudomonas sp. GW823-FHT02E01. Classification (NCBI taxonomy): domain Bacteria; kingdom Pseudomonadati; phylum Pseudomonadota; class Gammaproteobacteria; order Pseudomonadales; family Pseudomonadaceae; genus Pseudomonas; species Pseudomonas sp. GW823-FHT02E01. The sequence goes on from NZ_JBXAJS010000003.1 coordinate 610,273, forward strand.
CCTGGAAGATGCGCCCTACGAAACCTTCCTCTGGTCACTGTCCGCGACCACCTACTCGCTGCTCGGCGGGCCCGGAAATATCAAGCGGCAGATCAACGACTGGTTCGACACCACGAGAAACTGGGTCACGCGTTGCAGCATCATCAGCACCGATTTTTTCGACGAGTCCGACATCGTTCGTTATTGCTGGAGCGCCACCAGCATGAAAGCGGTTTACGGCCGTGCCTTGCACGAACAGACGCACCGGCGGTAGTAGCGCTATCCATCCGGCAAGAGGCATGATCGGGGCGGGATAACTACACAAGCGCCCTGACATGACCCGTACCGCCAGAGTCACCGATCCTTCCTATGAGTTGATGGACGACCACAACGGCTTGTCCATCATCTATCGCCAGCACGGTTTCCCCTGCCCTCTGGTGCGCTGGCATTTCCACAAGGAATACGAACTGCACCTGATCGTCGCCAGTTCCGGCAAGGTGTTCATCGGCGACTACATCGGCAACTTCTATCCCCGGACACTGTTTCTCACCGGCCCCAACCTGCCCCACAACTGGATCAGCCAGGTGGCCGAGGACGAAGTGGTGCCCAAGCGTGACATGCTGGTCAATTTCACAGACGAGTTGTTCGACAGCGGCTATCAGGTGTTCGCCGAACTCAAGGCCCTGGCACCGCTGCTGGAGCGCGCGCAGTACGGCATCGAGTTTCGCTGCAAGCACACCATCGACAAGGCGATGGACCTGATGCAGCGCATCGCCGATACCACCGGTATGACCCGGCTCGGGCACTTTTTCATTCTGCTGGAGTTGCTCGCGGCCACCGACGACTACCAATTGCTCTCCGGTGCCACAACCCCGCAACTGGCGGACGAGCACAATATCGATCGCACCAACCGCGCGGTGGATTACATTTTTGCCCACTACGCCCGGGACTTGACGCTGGAAGAGGTCGCCGAGCACCTGGGTATGAAGCCGACGTATTTCAGCCGGGTATTCAAGCAGGCCACCGGGCGCAATTTCATCGAATTCGTCAATCGCCTGCGCATCAGCAAGTCCTGCGAGTTGCTGGCCGATGGCGACAAGCCGGTGACTGACGTCTGCTTCGAATCGGGCTTCAACAATATTTCCAACTTCAACCGGCGCTTCCAGCAGCTCAAGGGCATGACGCCTTCGCATTACCGGCGGCTGGTGGTGCAGCGGTTGACCGAGCAAAACCTGGGTTGAAGACACGCCTCAAATTCCTGTGGGAGCGAGCTTGCTCGCGATGAGGCCGTGTCAGTCGACATTTATTAACCTGATACACCGCCATCGTCGGATCGCCGCCCGGACCAAGCTCGCTCCCACAGGTACAGCGTTACCCCCTGAAACCTGTACGGATTCAATACCCCTCCTTCGCTGAAAAGCCCTTCCCTGCGTCTACCCCTCAAAACTTCAGTGCAAAAAAGTATCAATTGAAGTGCGATGGATGATTTGTCTCGCCCTCGATTGAAGGATGTAATCAGCGCACATTCTTCCTGCCTTCGGAAGACACAAAAACAATAACTGTCCTTCTGTAGCCCGCCGGGTGCAGAAAAGGAGTGCACGATGCAACCTTCGGTAAAAGCCCTGCTTGCCCTCACCTGCATGACCCTGAGCAGCGTCAGCCTTGGCGCACAGACCCTGACCATCGCCACCGTCAACAACAGCGACATGATCCGCATGCAAAAGCTCTCGAAAACCTTCGAGGCCGAGCATCCGGACATCAAGCTCAATTGGGTGGTCCTCGAAGAAAACGTCCTGCGCCAGCGCCTGACCACAGACATCGCCACCCAGGGCGGGCAATTCGACGTGCTGACCATCGGCATGTACGAAGCCGCACTCTGGGGTGCCAAGGGCTGGCTGGAGCCAATGAAGGATTTGCCGGCTGGTTATGCCCTCGAAGACGTGTTTGCGTCGGTGCGTGAAGGCCTGTCTGTCAAAGGCCAGCTGTACGCCCTGCCGTTCTACGCCGAAAGCTCGATCACCTATTACCGCACCGACCTGTTCAAGGACGCCGGCCTGACCATGCCCGAGCGCCCGACCTGGGAGCAGATCGGTGAATTCGCCGCCAAACTGAACAAACCCGAACAGGAACAGTACGGCATCTGCCTGCGGGGCAAGGCCGGCTGGGGCGAGAACATCGCGCTGATCAGCACCGTGGCCAACGCCTATGGCGCGCGCTGGTTCGATGAAAAGTGGCAGCCGGAATTCAACGGTCCCGAATGGAAAAACGCGCTGAACTTCTATGTCGACACCATGAAGAAATCCGGCCCGCCGGGCGCATCGAGCAACGGTTTCAACGAAAACCTGGCGCTGTTCAATAGTGGCAAATGCGCGATCTGGGTCGATGCCAGCGTCGCCGGCTCGTTCGTCACCGACAAGTCCCAGAGCAAGGTCACCGATCACGTCGGCTTCACCTATGCGCCGCATCAGGTCACTGACAAGGGCTCGGCCTGGTTGTACTCCTGGGCGCTGGCCATTCCGACCAGTTCCAAGGCCAAGGACGCAGCGAAAACCTTCAGCGCCTGGGCCACGTCCAAAGAATACGGCGCACTGGTCGCGGAAAAAGACGGCATCGCCAACGTGCCGCCGGGCACCCGGGCCTCGACCTACAGCGAGGCGTACATGAGTGCCGCGCCGTTCGCCAGGGTCACGCTGGAATCGCTCAAGGCCGCGGACCCGAGCAAGCCGGGCGCCAGACCTGTGCCGTACATCGGCATCCAGTTGGTGACCATTCCCGAGTTCCAGGGCATCGGCACCCAGGTCGGCAAATCCTTCTCGGCGGCGCTGATCGGCCAGACCACGGTCGACCAGGCGTTGGCGGCTGCCCAGCAAACCACCGAGCGCGAGATGAAGCGCGCGGGTTATCCCAAGTAACCGGCAGTAGCCTGCCCCTGTTCCCTGTGGGAGCGAGCTTGCTCGCGATGAGTCCATGACATTCAACAGTGATGTCGGCTGACAGATTGCTATCGCGAGCAAGCTCGCTCCCACAGTTGATCTTCATTGCCTGTACCCATTCGGTTTAACACCATGAATACATCAACTGCAAAAGCTCACATGGACATTGCCCAGCCGCAGCGCAAAAGCAGCGTGGCCAATCCCGGCTGGTTTCTGGTCAGCCCTTCGGTGGCATTGCTGCTGTTGTGGATGATCGTACCGCTGGGTATGACCGTCTACTTCTCGACGATTCGCTACAACTTGCTCAACCCCGGCGAGAACGAGTTCGTCGGCCTGGAAAACTTCACCTACTTCCTCACCGACTCCGGCTTTCTGCCCGGCGCCACCAACACGCTGTTGCTGGTGGGCAGCGTGCTGCTGATCAGTGTGGTATTCGGCGTGCTGATCAGTGCATTGCTGGAGGCCAGTGAGTTTTTCGGTCGCGGCATCGTACGGGTGATGCTGATCTCGCCGTTTTTCATCATGCCCACGGTGGGCGCACTGATCTGGAAGAACCTGATTTTCCATCCGGTGTCGGGGATTCTCGCCTACGTCTGGAAGCTGTTCGGCGCGCAACCAGTGGACTGGCTGGCGCACTACCCGCTGCTGTCGATCATCATCATTGTCTCGTGGCAATGGCTGCCCTTCGCGATCCTGATCCTGATGACCGCCATGCAGTCCCTCGACCAGGAACAGAAAGAAGCCGCGCGCCTGGACGGTGCCGGGCCCATCGCGATTTTCTGGCACCTGACCTTGCCACACCTGGCGCGGCCGATTGCGGTGGTGGTGATGATCGAAACCATCTTCCTGCTCTCGGTGTTCGCCGAAATTTTCACCACCACCAACGGCGGTCCCGGCTACGCCTCGACCAACCTCGCCTACCTGATCTACAACCAGGCGCTGGTGCAGTTCGATGTCGGCATGGCCTCGGCGGGCGGCCTGATCGCCGTGGTCATCGCCAACATCGCCGCGATCATCCTGGTGCGGATGATCGGCAAAAACCTGACCGACAAAGCCTGAGGCCTGCCATGACTCTTCAACAATCCCGTCGCCTGCAAAGCCTGCTGCTCGGTACGTTGGCCTGGGCCATCGCGATCCTGATCTTCTTTCCGATCTTCTGGATGGTACTGACCAGTTTCAAAACCGAAATCGATGCCTTCGCCACGCCGCCGCAGTTCATCTTCATGCCGACGCTGGAGAACTACCTGCACATCAACGAGCGCAGCGACTATTTCAGTTTCGCCTGGAACTCGGTGGTGATCTCCTTCAGCGCCACCGCGCTGAGCCTGCTGATCGCGGTGCCGGCGGCCTACTCCATGGCGTTCTACGAAACCCGGCGCACCAGAGGCACGCTGCTGTGGATGCTCTCCACCAAGATGCTGCCGCCGGTGGGCGTGCTGATGCCGATCTATCTGCTGGCCAAGAGTTTCGGCCTGCTCGATACACGGATCGCGCTGATCGTCATATACACGCTGATCAACCTGCCGATCGTGGTCTGGATGATTTACACCTACTTCAAGGACATCCCCAAGGACATCCTCGAAGCCGCGCGGCTGGACGGCGCAACGCTGGCACAGGAGATGCTCCGGGTGTTGCTGCCCATCGCCAAGGGCGGCCTGGCATCCACGGTGCTGCTGTCGTTGATCCTGTGTTGGAACGAGGCGTTCTGGTCGCTGAACCTGACCTCGTCGAAAGCCGCGCCACTGACCGCATTGATCGCCTCGTACTCAAGCCCCGAAGGGCTGTTCTGGGCCAAATTGTCGGCCGTCTCGACCCTGGCCTGTGCGCCGATCCTGATCTTCGGCTGGATCAGCCAGAAACAACTGGTGCGCGGCCTGTCGTTCGGCGCCGTGAAATGAATACCGCTAACCGAATGCGACTCCTGTGGGAGCGAGCTTGCTCGCGATAGCGGTGGGTCAGTCAGCATCAATGCCGACGGATACACCCTCATCGCGAGCAAGCTCGCTCCCACAAAAAAGCCCACCTGGTTCAACTGAATAAAAACAAACGGAGGCCCATCACCATGGCCAACCTGAAAATCAAGAATCTGCAAAAAGGCTTCGAAGGCTTTTCCATCATCAAGGGCATCGACCTTGAAGTGAACGACAAGGAGTTCGTGGTATTCGTCGGCCCGTCGGGCTGCGGTAAATCCACGCTGCTGCGGCTGATCGCCGGGCTGGAGGAAGTCAGCGGCGGCACCATCGAACTCGACGGCCGCGACATCACCGAAGTGAGCCCGGCCAAGCGCGACCTGGCGATGGTGTTCCAGACCTACGCCCTGTACCCGCACATGAGCGTACGCAAGAACATGTCGTTCGCCCTAGACCTGGCCGGCGTGGCGAATGCCGAAGTAGAGAAGAAGGTCAGCGAAGCGGCGCGCATCCTCGAACTGGGGCCGATGCTGGAGCGCAAACCCAAGCAACTGTCCGGCGGCCAGCGCCAGCGCGTGGCGATTGGCCGGGCCATCGTGCGTAACCCGAAAATCTTCCTGTTCGACGAACCGTTGTCCAACCTCGATGCCGCCCTGCGGGTGCAGATGCGCCTGGAACTGTTGCGCCTGCACAAAGAACTGCAAGCCACGATGATCTACGTGACTCACGATCAGGTCGAAGCGATGACCATGGCCGACAAAGTGGTCGTACTCAATGGCGGCAAGATCGAGCAGGTCGGCTCGCCGCTGGATCTCTATCACCAGCCGGCCAACCTGTTCGTCGCCGGTTTCCTTGGCACACCGAAAATGGGGTTCCTCAAGGGCAAGGTCACCCGCGTCGACAGCCAGGGCTGTGAAGTGCAACTCGACGCCGGAACCCGCGTCAGCCTGCCCTTGGGCGGCAGGCATCTGAGCGTCGGGAGTGCGGTGACGCTGGGTATTCGCCCAGAGCACCTGGAACTGGCCAAACCCGGCGACTGCGCCTTGCAGGTCACCGCCGATGTCAGCGAGCGCCTGGGCAGCGACACCTTCTGCCACGTCCGGACGGCATCCGGCGAAGCCCTGACCATGCGCGTTCGCGGCGATCTGGCCAGCCGCTACGGTGAAACCCTGAGCCTGCATCTGGATGCGCAACACTGCCATTTATTCGATGCCGACGGCGTGGCGTTGACCCGCCCGTTGCGCGTCGCTGCCTGATTTCAGAGAGCCTGCGATGAAATTGAACCAACTCAACCTCAACCGCCTCGCCCCTGAAGTGGTCCTGCCCGCCTACGCTCTGGGCGAGACCCGCCAAGGTATCGCGCACATCGGGGTCGGCGGTTTCCACCGTGCCCATCAGGCGTACTACACCGACGCCTTGATGAATACCGGTGAAGGCCTGGACTGGGCCATCTGCGGTGTCGGCCTGCGCGCTGAGGACCGTCGCGCCCGTGACGATCTCAAGGATCAGGATTATCTGTTCACCCTGTTCGAACTCGGCGATAGCGACGACACAGAAGTGCGGGTGATCGGCGCCCTTCGTGACATGCTGCTGGCCGAGGACAGTGCCCAGGCATTGATCGACAAACTGGCCAGCCCCGAGATCCGCATCGTCTCGCTGACCATCACCGAAGGCGGGTACTGCATCGACGACAGCACCGGCGAGTTCATGGCGCACTTGCCGCAGATCCAGCATGACCTGGCGCACCCTGGCGCACCGAAAACCGTGTTCGGCTTCCTGTGTGCCGCACTGGCCAAGCGCCGCGCCGCTGGCACAGCGGCCTTCACCCTGATGTCCTGCGATAACCTGCCGCACAACGGCGCCGTCACCCGCAAGGCCCTGCTGGCCTTTGCCGCCTTGCACGACAGCCAGTTGCGCGACTGGATCGACGCCAACGTCAGTTTCCCCAACGCCATGGTCGACCGCATTACACCGATGACCAGCACCCTCCATCGCCTGCAACTGGCGGACCGGCATGGCGTGGACGATGCCTGGCCGGTGGTCTGCGAACCCTTCGCGCAATGGGTACTGGAAGACAGGTTCGTCAACGGTCGCCCGGCGTGGGAAAAAGTCGGCGTGCAATTCACCGACGACGTCACGCCCTACGAAGAAATGAAGATCAAGCTGCTCAACGGCAGTCATCTGGCGCTGACGTACCTGGGATTCCTGAAGGGTTACCGCTTCGTCCACGAAACCATGAACGACCCGCTGTTCGTGCGCTACATGCGCGCCTACATGGACCTGGACGTGACGCCACAGCTGCCGGCGGTGCCGGGAATCGACCTGACCGAGTACAAGAACACCCTGGTGGCGCGGTTCTCCAATCAGGCGATTGCCGATCAGCTTGAACGGGTGTGTTCGGACGGTTCGTCGAAGTTTCCGAAATTCACCGTACCGACCATCAACCGTTTGATCGCCGATGGCTGCGATACCCGGCGCGCGGCGTTGGTGGTGGCGGCCTGGGCGCTGTATCTCAAAGGCGTGGATGAACAGGGCGAGACCTACACGATTGCGGATCCGCGGGCAGCGTTCTGCCAGGCGCTGGTGGCCGATGATGTACTGATTACCCAGCGCTTGCTGGCGGTCGAGGAGATTTTTGGTACGGCCATTGCGCGCTCACCGGAGTTTGTCGCGGCGTTTGAGTGGTGCTGCAACAGTTTGCGCGAGGTTGGGGTGTCGCGGACGTTGGAACGGGTGCTGGCGTAAGTCCTGCGGTGGACCTGCTGCCGCCTTCGCGAGCAAACCCGCTCCCACAAGGAGTTTTGTGAGCAACACCAAACCCTGTGGGAGCGAGCTTGCTCGCGAAGGCGGCCTGACAGGCACCGGGAATGGTGAATCCAGACTTGTATCTAGCTGACGACCAGGAATACTGCATGACAACCCGACAACTCTTCCTCGGCATCGACTGCGGAACCCAAGGCACCAAAGCCATCATCCTCGACTCGGCCAATGGTGAGGTGCTCGGTCAGGGAGCCGCCAGCCACAACCTGATCAGCGGCCCCGATGGCCGCCGCGAACAGGACACCCAGCAGTGGCTGGAAGCCTTCGCCACCGCCACTCGCCGCGCATTGCTCGCGGCCAAAGCCAATGGCCAGTCGATCCTCGGCATTGGCGTGTCCGGCCAGCAACACGGCCTGGTGCTGCTCGACGATCAGGGCAAGGTGTTGCGTGCGGCTAAACTCTGGTGCGACACCGAAACCACCCCGGAGAATGACCGACTGCTGGCCCACCTGGGTGGCGAAAAGGGTTCGCTGAAACGCCTGGGCGTCGTCATCGCGCCGGGCTACACCCTGTCCAAGCTGTTATGGACCAAAGAGCAGCATCCCGAAGTGTTCTCCCGGATCGCCCGCATCTTGCTGCCCCACGACTACCTCAATCATTGGCTCACTGGCCGCAGTTGCAGCGAATACGGCGATGCCTCGGGCACCGGGTATTTCAATGTGCGTACGCGCCAGTGGGATGGGCAATTGTTGCGTGACATCGACCCCAGCGGACGCCTGCAAGCCGCGCTGCCGGAGCTGATCGCCCCCCATCAGGCGGTCGGCACGATTCTGCCAGGCATCGCCGAACACCTGGGCATCAACCCTCGGGCACTGGTGTCCAGTGGCGGTGGCGACAACATGATGGGCGCCATCGGCACCGGCAACATCCAGCCTGGTGCAATCACCATGAGCCTCGGCTCGTCAGGCACGGTGTACGCCTACGCCGATCAGCCGAACGTCGCCACGGATGCCGCGGTTGCCACGTTCTGTTCTTCCAGTGGCGGCTGGCTGCCTTTGATCTGCACCATGAACCTGACCAATGCCACCAGCCTGATTCGCGAGCTGCTGGACCTCGACATCGATCAATTCAACGACCTCGTTGCCCAGGCGCCAATCGGTGCCGACGGTGTGTGCATGCTGCCGTTCTTCAATGGCGAACGTGTGCCCGCCCTGCCCCATGCCAGCGCCAGCCTGTCGGGCCTGACCATGACCAACCTGACCCGGGCCAACCTGTGCCGCGCGGTGGTCGAAGGCACGACATTCGGTTTGCGTTACGGACTGGACCTGCTACGCCGCAATGGCTTACAAAGCCGCAGCATTCGGCTGATTGGGGGTGGGTCAAAAAGTGCGGTCTGGCGGCAAATCGTCGCCGACACCATGAATACACCGGTGATCTGCACCGAACAAAGCGAGGCCGCAGCCTTGGGTGCGGCGATTCAGGCTGCCTGGTGCGTATCCCGGGTGAACGGGCACGAAGACAGCCTGGCGCAATTGTGCGAGCGCTGCGTAAAACTCGACCCGGCCAGTGAAACCCTGCCGGTCGCCGACAATGTGCAAGCCTGTCAGCAGGCGTATGAACGCTATCAACAGCATGTCGCAACCCTTTGAAGAGTGAACAACTATGTACCTGGTGTGTGGCGAAGCGCTGTTCGATTTTTTCAGTGAAAACGACGCCAGTGGGCTGGCGTCCAAAGTGAACTTCAAGGCCATAGCCGGTGGCTCGCCGTTCAACGTGGCGGTGGGTTTACGCCGCTTGGGCGTGGACGCGGCGCTGTTGGCCGGGTTGTCCACCGACTATTTGGGCCGGCGCCTGCTGCAAGTGCTGCAAGATGAGGGCGTGTGCCTGGACTACCTGCTGGAGTTTGCCGCGCCGACCACCCTGGCAATGGTCGCCGTGGGCGCCAATGGCTCGCCGCAGTACAGCTTCCGTGGCGAAGGTTGCGCGGATCGACAATTGCAACCGGAGCACCTGCCGACACTCGGGCCTGAGGTACGCGGCCTGCATATCGGCTCGTTTTCCCTGGTGGTGCAGCCGATTGCCGACACGCTATTGGCATTGGTGCGCCGGGAAAGCGGCAAGCGCCTGATCAGCCTCGATCCGAACGTGCGCCTGAATCCGGAGCCGGACATTGAACTGTGGCGTGAACGGATCGCAACGCTGGTGGAACTGGCCGACCTGATCAAGGTCAGCGACGAGGACCTGCATCTGCTGTACCCCGGCCAGGACCCGGCCCAGGTGATCCAGGGCTGGTTGCAGCACCGCTGTCAGCTGGTATTCCTGACCCGGGGCGGCGAAGGCGCGACCGTATTCAGTCGGGCACATGGTTCGTGGTCGGCCCCCGCCTGTTCGGTAAAAATCGCCGACACCGTGGGCGCGGGCGATACCTTTCAGGCCGCGCTGATTACCTGGCTGACCGAACAGCAACTGGATTCGGTGGAGGGCGTGAAGCAACTGGGCCGCGAGCAGATCGACCGCATGCTGAAGTTCGCGGTGCGGGCGGCGGCGCTGACGTGCAGCAAGACCGGGCCGGATTTGCCTTATCGCAAGCAACTGGATTTGCGCTGAATTCGAGGGCCTCTTCGCGAGCAGGCTCGCTCCTACAGTGTTGCGGGTCGTTCACAACATTTGTGTCGACGCTCGGGCATTGTGGGAGCTTGCTCGCGATGACTTTCTATCAGGCGCCCGATGGTCTTAACTGATATACAGGATCGCGCATCCGCGACAGGCGGTGTTCAGCCGGGTTAACCCTCGCTTAACCGTGCGATCCAACACTTCACTGGACCGCACGCCCTCAGACTGTTCTGACGCCCAGTGCGGCAAGTTCGACAAGCGACACATCGAACTGACATTCCGTCCGCACCGGAGATCGCTGATGAACACTCGCACCCTGCTGGTTACCGCCGCTCTCACCTGCACCGCGTTTGCCGGCCTGGCTCAGGCCAATGAAACCACGACCTCTCAAGCCGTGCCCTATCACTACGGCATGCCATTGCATGTCAGCAAAGTGATTTCACTGACCGAGCCGGACACCCTGGAGTGCAAGGTGGTGAAGGCCGAGATGAAGTACATCGATGACACGGGAAAAACCGCAGAAATTTCCTACCGTAAACTTTCCGACGCTTGCGAGAACCAGGGCTGACCGAAAAATCTGATTTGGTACTTGGCAGTATTCCTTTGAGGGTTGCGGCGCTATGCTCTAGCGCCTCCCTCTCTGCCCGCAAGGATTCGCCATGCAGTTGTCGTTTCGCACGCTGTCGTTGTTTTGCGCCGCCCTATGTCTTTTGCTCAGTCTGGTCTGGGGTCTGACACCGCAATGGTTATTGTCGTTCTGGGATATCGAGTTTTCATTCGCGGTGGGGTTGGTCGCGCGACGCACCGCCGTGCTGTTTGGGGCGTTAAGCGTGTTCTCTTTTCTGGTTCGCAACGCCCCTCCTTGCGCAACCCGCAATGCGCTGAGCCTCGGCTTCGTCGTCGGCTGCTGGGGATTGGCCGTGCTGGGTTTTGCCGAATGGCTCAACGGCCATGTCGGGCCGGGCATTTTACTGGCGGTCGGGTTTGAACTGGCGCTGGGCCTGGCGTTCTTCCAGACCCGGCGCGTGCCCCTGGAACCCGAAACAGCAGACTAGAGTGCTTTGCCCAGCATAGAGTGCGGTTCGACCTCTACGTGATGCTGCCTGGAACGCAGTTGGGCAATCAGCTCGTTGATTTCCCGACAACCATTGAGCCCGGAAGCATCGATGCCGGTGACCAATAGATCGAGCTGATCGGTTTGCCCGTCTGCATAGACCTTGACGGTCATCGACAGGTCCGGTGACAGCGTGCACTGGCAGCGCTTGGGCAGAAAACTGCTTTCGATGATATTGCGAATTTCCAAGGCAGAAAGAAACATGGCAACTCCCTCCTTTGTGAAACGGCCCGACGATCAATGCTTGCTCATTTGAAATCCCGGCAAGCTTCAAGGGCACCTACAGCATAAAACATACCTTGATTTTCGTGGTGCAGTTCATCGGCACTTCAAGGATTTAGACGAATCACCTTAAACCTGCCATGCGGTTTGCAATGAACGCCCCTGGCGACCCTGCAATTTGCACGCGGGGGATCCCGGGTTTGCATTCACTGCACACGACAGTGAAAATGCCGCCCTTCACTTCAAGCAAGGAGGCATCATGAATTCTTTGACCGTTAACGCTTGCACAGCGCTGTTCGCACTGGGGCTTGCCAGCGTTGCTCACGCCGCCAAACTCGAAGACACCGCACCCTATCCGAAGGCCGAAAGCGGGTTCACCCGCCAGGTGATTCACCTCGCGCCACAGACCCGGGAAAGCGACTTCCAGGTCGAGATCCTGGCCGGCAAGACGATGACCGTCGACTGCAACAACCCGCGCCTGGGCGGTATTCTCGAGGAGAAGAACCTCGAGGGTTGGGGCTATCCGTTCTATCGCCTGGAAAAAGTCATCGGACCGATGAGCACGTTGATGGCCTGCCCGGGCGGCACGAGCAAACAGGGTTTTGTACCGGTGGTCGGTGACGGCTTCCTGCTGCGTTACAACAGCAAGCTGCCGCTCGTGCTGTACGTACCCAAGGACATCGAAGTGCGCTATCGGATCTGGTCGGCGTCGACCAAGGTCGAGAAAGCCATTCAGGAATAACCCGGCCATCCGGCGGCCCCTCGCGGCGCCCGCTGTCGACCTGCCCAGGCATCATGCCGGGGCGCCACTCAACGCGGCGCGCTCGGCCACGTGCCCCAGACTATCGAAATTGATGTTGGCACCCGAGTCGATCGCCACCAGGGTCTGCCCCAAGGCACCGGTCTGCGCGACGTACCTCTTGATCCCGGCCACGGCCAGCGCACCGGAAGGTTCGGTGATCGAGCGGGTATCATCGTAGATATTCTTGATTGCGGCGCAAAGTTCATCGTTACTGACCGTCACCACGTCATCGACGCAAAACCGGCAGACCTCAAAACCGTAAGCGCCGATCTGCGCCACCGCCACCCCATCGGCGAAGGTGCCGACGCTCGGCAACACGACCCGTTCGCCGGCATGCATCGCCGCTTGCAGACACGCGGAATGTTCCGACTCGACGCCAATGACGCGAACTTCCGGCCGCAAGTATTTGACGTAGGCGGCGATACCCGCGATCAGCCCCCCGCCACCCACCGGCACGAAGATCGCGTCCAGAGGCCCCTGATGCTGGCGCAGGATTTCCATCGCTACCGTGCCTTGCCCAGCGATCACCTCCGGGTCGTCGAAGGGCGAAACAAAGGTGCGACCGGTTTCCCGGGCCAAATCCAGCGCAAAGGCCAGTGCGAACGGAAAGCTTTCGCCGTGCAACACCGCATCGGCGCCCCGACTGCGCACGCCGATGACCTTCAACTGTGGCGTCGTGCAGGGCATGACGATGGTCGCGTTGATCCCCAACTCCCGCGCCGCCAGTGCCACGCCCTGCGCATGATTGCCCGCAGAAGCCGTGACCACGCCGCGGGCCTTTTGCACCTCGCTCAGTTGCACCAGCTTGTTGTAGGCACCGCGGATCTTGAAAGAAAAGGTCGGCTGCAAGTCTTCGCGCTTGAGCAGGATCTGGTTGCCCAAGGCTTCGGACAAGGCCGGTGCCGGTTGCAAAGGCGTGCGCACGGCCAGCTCATAGACCGGCGCGGCAAGGATTTTTTTCACGTAGCCTTCAAGCAAGGCCTGTTGATCGGTTGTGAAACTCATCGTCGTCTCCTGACATTGATCGGGGCCCGGGAGACAGAAAGTAAAAACCCGCCTCGAGGGCGGGTTGGGTGCTGCAGTCGTGAGCTAGCCCGCCAAATGAGGAATGGCGGTAATAATGCTTGGCTGGCAGCGCAATACGGTGGAAGTCATGGCTCGAAATTAGCCGGACGTTGATGGCAAGTCAATGGCAAGTTTGCGGTGGTCGCTATAGGCTACCGGTTCTATTCATTGCCCAAGGAAGGAAAACATGAAGGCCATTACCCTGCCCCTTATCGCCTTGATCGCTTTTGCCGGCTATACGGTTTCAGTGATGCTCCAGGCCGAACAATCGCTGATCGATTTCGGCATCAGCCTGATGTCACGCCCGGATACTGCGCAAGTGGTGATCGATCTTTACCTGCTGGCGACGCTGGCAGCGATCTGGATGTACCAGGATGCGCGAAAGCGCGGGCAGTCGGCGGTTTCGGTGGTGCCATATCTACTGATTACCGCTGTGTTCGTGTCGATTGGGCCATTGTTGTATCTGGTGGTACGTGGGTTTCAGAATCGAAAGAGTTCAGTTGCCGCGACTCGACAGATCTGACCGACCTCCCGTAATGAGGTTTAAATTGCAATCGCGAGCAGGCTCGCTCCTACACAAGATTTGAAAAACCGATGCCCTGAAACTCAATACCCGTTCTGCAGCCGCTCACTATGGCGGCTGCAGGACAAGCCCACGGCTGGTTACTTCAAACCCACCTTGTACAACCCGCCGTTCTCCTCATCGGTCAAAACATACAAGTATCCGTCCGGCCCCTGCCGTACGTCGCGAATGCGTTTTTTCAGCTCCCCGAGCAAGCGCTCCTCGTGGATCACCTTGTCGCCATCGAACTCCAGGCGGATCAGTTCCTGGCTGATCAGCGCGCCGACAAACACGTTGCGCTGCCAGACCTTGAAACGATCGGCATCGTAGAACGCCATGCCACTAAGGCCTGGGGACTTTTCCCAGACATGATTCGGGACAAGGGTGCCTTCGGCGATTTCACCCTTGGCTTCGGGAATCGGTTGACCGGAGTAGTTGATGCCATGGGTCGCCAGCGGCCAGCCGTAATTCTTGCCGCGCTCGATGATGTTGATTTCATCGCCGCCCTGAGGGCCGTGTTCGTTTTCCCACAGCGTGCCGTTCCACGGGTTGAGCGCGGCGCCTTGCGGGTTACGCTGCCCGTAGGACCAGATCTCCGGGCGCACGTTGGCCTGGCCGACAAAGGGGTTGTCCTTGGGCACAGTGCCATCCGGGTAGATTCGCACCACTTTGCCTTGCAGCTTGTCGAGGTCCTGGGCGGTCGGGCGGTCGTTGTTTTCCCCCAGGGTCACGAACAGATAGCCGTCGCGATCAAACACCAGCCGCGAGCCAAAATGGTTGCCCACCGAGAGCTTGGGTTCCTGACGCAGGATCACCTGGAAATCCTTGAGCGCTGTCATATCGTCGGAGAGCCGGCCGCGGCCCACCGCCGTGCCGGCCTTGCCGCCCTGACCGCCACCTTCGGCATAGGACAGATAGACCATCCGGTCCTGCTTGAAGTCGGGCGACAGCGCCACGTCGAGCAATCCACCCTGCCCCTTGGCCCAGACCGTGGGTACGCCATTGAGCGGTGCGGACAACTTGCCTTCGGCGGTCACCAGTCGCAGGTTGCCGGGCCGTTCGGTCACCAGCATGCCTTTGCTATCCGGCAGGAATGCCAGGGCCCAGGGGTGCTCCAGCCCCGTCACGATGGGGGTGACCTCAAGGGTGCCATCTTCGCTTTTCATCGTCTGGGCCGGTGCGGCAAGCACAGGGACAGCGGCGCTGATCAATACGCCGGCACAGAGGGTTGCCAACAGGCTTTTACGCAACATGCAGGATTCCTTTTCTGACGGAAATGAGGCTTGGTGAAAAGTAGCGGGTAGACGTCATGCCCGCCACTCAACGGTTGCTGCTACCGGTGTCTCGAGGCGGTGGATTGGGAATGAATTTCGGTGGGCTGGCGGGCGCTGTCCGGTCGGGGTAGCGATTGCCAATGCCACCGTTGTCCAGCGTCGGCGGGCGTGGGACCGGCACGGTATTGGGTCCTCGTATGGCCGGGGTGCCGGGTTGGGTGCCTTGCATGCTGTTGGGATTGGCCCGGCGAATCGGACTGTTGTAAGGGTTGTTGTTGGTGCTGCCCGGCAGGTTCTGGGCCAACTGCAACGAAGCAGAGACGTCGGCCTGGACCAAGGAGCCAAGTACGCCACTCAAGGCCAGTGCAATGGCGCCAAACACGTATCGGTTCATGGGGGTGCCTCTCTGCGTCCGCGTGGGTAAGGACTTCGATACCACGCTACGCCCGAGGTTCGGATTTGTTAACCAAAAACTCCCCGGCACGGTCTGGCACCCGGTTGATCCGGCGGGAGAACCGGCGCGCAGACCACAGAAACTTTTGCCCTGGACCGCAGGTCACCTGAACATCACTCGCGAGTAGACGACCATGGCACGGGCAATCTGGAAAGGCGCAATCAGCTTCGGACTGGTGCACATCCCCGTGGCGCTGGTCTCCGCAACGTCCTCCCGAGGCGTCGATTTCGATTGGCTCGACAGCCGCAGCATGGACCCGGTGGGCTACAGGCGTGTCAACAAGGTGACGGGCAAGGAAGTCACCAAGGAGCATATCGTCAAGGGCGTGCAGTACGAAAAGGGTCGGTACGTGGTGCTCAGTGAAGAGGAGATCCGTTCCGCTCATCCGCTCTCGACCCAGACCATCGACATTTTCTCCTTTGTCGATGGCAAGCAGATTCCCTTGCAGAACATCGACACGCCTTACTACCTGGCTCCCGACAAACGCGGCGGAAAGGTCTATGCACTGCTGCGCGAAACCCTGAGCAAAACCGGCAAGGTCGCCCTCGCTCGCGTGGTCTTGCATACCCGCCAGCACCTGGCCGCATTGATGCCGCTGGAATCGGCACTGGTCCTGGTGATGCTGCGCTGGCCGGCCGAGGTGCGAAGTCTCGATGAACTGGCGCTGGGCAGCGAAGTGACCAGCCCCGAACTGGCCAAGGGCGAACGGGACATGGCCAAACGCCTGGTGGAGGACATGAGTGCCGAGTGGACGCCGGACGACTATCGGGACGGCTTCGAAGACAAGATCATGGCCCTGGTGGACAAGAAGGCCCGTGAAGGCAAGATCGAAGACGTCGAAACCGCTTCTGGTGAAGAGGAGCGCAAAACGGCGGATGTCATTGACCTGACCGAACTGCTCAAGCGCAGCCTCGGCAGCGGTAAAGCAGCGTCCAGGCCGAAGGCGGGCAGCAAACCGGTTGCCAGGAAGAAAGTCAGTAAGTGATCCGTTGGATGTCCCGGACTGCTCGCGAAGCCTTGGTACGCTACACCGAAAAAATCAGATCAGAATGAAGACCGCCAGCAACCCGGCAAAGATCGACCATTTTTGGAGGTAGTAAAGCTTGCGGTTGCGCTTTTTCAGTTCCTTGGCGCGCAGGCGAACCTTGTAGACCTTGCTGAACAGCCGGTTGATTCCGCCGGTGCGGTCTCCGTCCTCGTTCGGTGCACCCGCCGCCGACATGACAGTGCGGCTGAACCAGCGATTGAATGCCGCTGCCCACCGATACTTCATTGGCCGCTCGACGTCGCAGAACAGGATGATGCGGTTGCGTGGCGTGGTGTTCTCTGCGTAATGAATGAAGGTCTCATCGAACATCACCGCTTCGCCATCGCGCCAATGGTAGTTCTGGCCATCGACATTGATGTAGCAACCTTCAGCGTTGGGTGTGTCCAGTCCGAGGTGATAACGGTACGAACCGGCATACGGGTCGCGGTGGCGCACCAGTCTGGAGCCCGGTGGCAACTCGGCGAACATCGCCGCCTTGATCGAGCCAATGCCCTGTACCAGTTCGGTGGTACGCGGGCAGAGCTTCATGGCCGACGGGTGGCTATCGCCATACCACTTGAGATAGAAGCGCTTCCAGCCGGTCTTGAAAAACGAGTTGAAACCGACGTCATCGTATTGGTTCGAACGTTTGATCTCGCCGGCGTGAAGCAAATTCTGGCCTTCGGCACGAATTTCTTCCCAATGCGCCTGCAGCGGGCTCAGGTCGGGAAAATCAGCCGGATCGAGATACGGTTTGTTGGAGATTTTCGAAAACAGATAAAGAAAGCAATTGATCGGCGCCAGGAACGTCGAGTGATCACTCAACTGGCGCCCCAGCTTGTGGCGCACTCGACCACGCAGGTGAACGTACGCAATAGAGACAACGTAGATAACGGCAATGATCAGTTTCACGGAAATCGTCACAGGTTGGAAATAAACAAACTGCGCCCTTTACCGGCATGCCGGTCCCCGGGTCTTGTGCAGCGACTGAATGCGAAACAGCGGCCCCGTAATGCCATCGAACCACGCCGATGGTCGGCCTTCAGCTGATGGATGGCATTTTAGCCACAGTTTGTAACCAATAGTTAACCCGCAACTGTGAAAATGTGTCCGCAAAAACCGCCAAAGCGTTGCAGAGGCCTCCATCGCCCTATCGTTTAAAGAGCCAGACCAGTACAATCGCCGCCAAACTTTACGCGCCCCCAGGTTGAGAGCGGGAAAATCCCCTTTCAGCGCACGTTGTCTCGGGCCAGGCGCACCACATGCTGCTGTCCACTTGATGCCAGATGGATCTTCCACTGCCGATCGGGATGAATGTCCCGGGGCCCAACAGTGGAAACAGGTACTGAACCGGTACTGCCGCAACCCTAGCTACTCTGAATGCTTCGCAGGAAAAACCTTTGATTTCTACAGCTAACATCACGATGCAGTTCGGCGCCAAGCCGCTCTTCGAAAACGTTTCGGTCAAGTTCAACGGTGGCAACCGTTACGGTTTGATCGGCGCCAACGGTTGCGGCAAGTCGACCTTCATGAAGATTCTCGGCGGTGACCTCGAGCCGTCCGGCGGCCAGGTCATGCTGGAACCGAACGTGCGCCTGGGTAAATTGCGCCAGGACCAGTTCGCCTACGAAGAATTCACCGTGATCGACACCGTGATCATGGGTCACGAAGAGCTGTGGAAGGTCAAGGCCGAGCGCGATCGCATCTATTCGCTGCCGGAAATGAGCGAAGCAGACGGCATGGCCGTGGCCGAGCTGGAAACCGAATTCGCCGAAATGGATGGCTACACCGCCGAATCCCGTGCCGGCGAACTGCTGCTGGGCCTGGGTATTCCCCTGGAACAGCATTTCGGCCCGATGTCCGAAGTGGCTCCAGGCTGGAAACTGCGGGTATTGCTGGCCCAGGCATTGTTCTCCGATCCGGAAGTGTTGTTGCTCGACGAACCGACCAACCACCTGGACATCAACACCATTCGCTGGCTGGAATCGATTCTCACCGTGCGTAACAGCACCATGATCATCATTTCCCACGACCGTCACTTCCTCAACAGCGTCTGCACCCACATGGCCGACCTGGACTACGGTGAGCTGCGCCTGTTCCCGGGCAACTACGACGAGTACATGACTGCGGCGACCCAGTCTCGCGAGCAACTGCTGTCGGACAACGCCAAGAAGAAAGCCCAGATCGCCGAACTGCAAACGTTCGTCAGCCGCTTCTCGGCCAACGCCTCGAAAGCCAAGCAGGCCACTTCCCGCGCCAAGCAGATCGACAAGATCCAGTTGGCCGAAGTCAAGCCATCGAGCCGCGTGAGCCCGTTCATCCGCTTCGAACAGACCAAGAAGCTGCACCGCCAGGCCGTGACCATCGAGCAGATGTCCAAGGGCTTCGACGGCAAGACCCTGTTCAAGAACTTCAGCTTCACCGTAGAAGCCGGCGAGCGCGTGGCGATCATCGGCCCGAACGGTATCGGCAAAACCACCCTGCTGCGCACCCTGATGGGCGAACTGACCCCGGACGCCGGCTCCGTGAAGTGGACCGAAAGCGCGGAGCTGGGCTACTACGCCCAGGACCACGCCCACGACTTCGAAGACGACGTCAGCCTGTTCGACTGGATGGGCCAGTGGACTCAGGGCGAGCAGATCATTCGCGGCACTTTGGGCCGCATGCTGTTCTCCAACGACGAGATCCTCAAGTCGGTCAAGGTCATCTCTGGTGGTGAGCAAGGCCGCATGCTGTTCGGCAAGCTGATCCTGCAAAAGCCGAACGTACTGGTGATGGACGAACCGACCAACCACCTGGACATGGAATCGATCGAAGCGCTGAACCTGGCGCTGGAGAACTACCCGGGCACGCTGATCTTCGTCAGCCACGACCGTGAGTTCGTATCGTCCCTGGCCACCCGCATCATCGAGCTGAGCCCTAACGGCGTGACCGACTTCAGCGGCACCTACGACGATTACCTGCGTAGCCAGGGTGTGGTGTTCTAAAGGTAGCTACAAGCCTTTAGCTACAAGCTTCAAGTGAAAAGCCCTGTCCTGGTGACGGGGCTTTTTGCATTCCGGGCCAAGGTTTCTTGTTGGTACATGAATCATCGCGAGCAAGCTCGCTCCCACAGGGGGATGCATTTCAAAATGTGGGAGCGAGCTTGCTCGCGATGAGGCCATGAGGAACAACGATAATGTCACGGCAAAAATAGTTAGCCTGCTTTCTTTTATCCCAACGCCGCGCCATGATGCAGGTCTCCCACCGCCGCCCGCGAACGAGCCCTCATGTCTGTGCAGCAAGTTGCTCCGCAAAGCTCATTGGCGATCACCCTGCAGATCGTCTCCATCGTTTTCTATACCTTCATTGCCTTCCTCTGCATCGGTTTGCCGATTGCGGTATTGCCGGGTTATGTCCACGAACAACTCGGGTTCAGCGCCATCGTGGCCGGGCTGACCATCGGCTCGCAATACCTCGCCACCCTGCTCAGCCGGCCCATGGCCGGGCGGATGTCGGACAGCGTTGGTACCAAGCGCGCAATCATCTATGGCTTGGCGGGGATTGTGCTCAGCGGCGTGCTGACCTTGCTGTCGACCCTGTTGCAAGGCTTTCC
Source organism: Pseudomonas sp. GW823-FHT02E01 (assembly GCF_058797535.1). NCBI lineage: Bacteria > Pseudomonadati > Pseudomonadota > Gammaproteobacteria > Pseudomonadales > Pseudomonadaceae > Pseudomonas > Pseudomonas sp. GW823-FHT02E01. The sequence goes on from NZ_JBXAJS010000003.1 coordinate 630,583, forward strand.
CTTGCTCAGCCTGCTGATCCTGATCGCCGGGCGCCTGCTACTGGGGATCGCCCAAGGGTTGATCGGTGTCGGCACCATCAGTTGGTGCATGGGCCAGGTGGGCGCCGAGCATACCGCGCGGTCGATTTCCTGGAACGGCATCGCGTCCTATGGAGCGATTGCCATTGGCGCACCGCTGGGTGTGGTCATGGTGCAACAACTGGGCTTCGCCAGCCTGGGTATCGCCCTGTCGCTGCTGGCCCTGGCCGCACTGTTGCTGATTCGCAACAAGCCCTCGGTGCCCGTGGTGCGCGGCGAGCGCCTGCCGTTTTGGGCGGTGTTCGGGCGCATTGCGCCGTTCGGCGCGAGCTTGAGCCTGGCGTCCATTGGCTACGGCACCCTGACGACCTTTATCACTCTTTACTACGTCAATCGTGGCTGGACCGGCGCGGCCTACTGTCTGACCGTGTTCGGCGTGTGTTTCATTCTGTCGCGGCTGCTGTTCATATCCGCCATCGGTCGGTTTGGCGGGTTCACGTCGGCCATTGCCTGCATGTGCATTGAGACGGTTGGCCTGGTGCTGTTGTGGCTGGCCCCTTCGACCGGGTATGCGCTCATTGGCGCCGGCCTGACTGGATTTGGCCTGTCCCTGGTGTATCCGGCGCTGGGTGTCGAGGCCATCAAACAGGTGCCCAACTCCAGCCGGGGGGCGGGCTTGAGTGCTTATGCGGTGTTTTTCGATCTGGCGCTGGCGATTGCCGGCCCGTTGATGGGCGCAGTGGCGTTGAACCTGGGATATGCGTGGATTTTCTTCAGTGCTGCGTTGTTGTCGGTGACGGGTTTGGGGCTGACGCTGCTGCTCAAGAGTCGTTCGATGACGTAAGCCTTGGCGCTGACCCTGTGGGAGCGAGCTTGCTCGCGATGGGTCCCTCACATCCAGGATTGATGTCGTCTGACACGCCGCTATCGCGAGCAAGCTCGCTCCCACAGGGTTTTGTGCACATTACTGATCGGCGGTCTGCATCCCCGCCCGGGTCGGCCTGCCCAGGGTACGCGTGAAGAAGCGTCCGGCTTCGGAGATCAGATTGCGATGAATGTCCTGCCGATCGACGCCATCGGCATCGGTGCACAGCGCAGGCATGATTACGATCTGCTCGTCATTGCACGGTGCCATGAAGACGAAGTGCCCTGCCCCGGCCAGTAACTTGAAGTCAGGCGCGGTCGGCAGTTTGCGCGCCAGCGCCGCGGCGTTCTTGTCGACAGCCACCAGCTTGTCGCCATCGCCGCTGTAAAGCAGCACCGGCACATGCACATCGGCCAGGGTGTGGCGGCCGAACTTCAGGCTCAACGGTGCCATCAGCATCAAGGCGTGGACGCGAGGATCGGCCACCGGTTGCAGGTCGTCGCGGTCGACAATCAATTCGCCCTGGGTGTTACAGGCATCGCGGTCATCCGGGCGCTCCTGGCAGTAACGGCGCAGGCGATCCAGGTCCGGGGTCGCGCCAGACAGAATCAATGCGGTCTCGCCACCGGCCGAATAGCCAATGACCCCCACCTGATCGGCATTGACGAACGGCGACAGCATACGGTCGCCCAAGGTCGCGGTAATGGCTTCGGAAATCTGGATCGGCCGGCCGTACAGGTTACTCAAAGTACCGAGTCGGCTGTGGTCCCTGGAGTTGTCACCGGGGTGAATCACCGCCACCACGACAAAGCCTTTGCGCGCCAGCGACGTGGCAAGGTCGTGCAGGGCCAGCGGGGTACCGGTATTTCCGTGGGACAGCATCAGCATCGGGAACCGGCCGATGGCGACCTTGGTGTCCTCCCCGGCTTCGACGGTGTAACCCTCGAGCTTGCTGGTGTGCTCCCGATCACTGGAAGGATAGAAGGCAATGGCGCGCATCGGCTGCAAGTCCAGCGGGTCGAGAAAAGTCATCTCGTGGAAGCCGACGCTCCAGTGAGGATGCGGTGCAGGCGCGGCGTGCACTGTATTCAAGCTGCTGAGCAGGCAAATCAGTAAAGTTGCACAAAGACGCATCATGGATGCCCCGCCTTGTTACCGGACTTGAGACGTACGCCTTGGACTGCATGAGTCGGGCCACATTCTGAAACGACCAGAAACAAAAAACTCCGTAACTGGTACTTGCGTAGCCAGAATACAGAGTTTTTTGGGCTTTACCTGAACGGTTGCTTACTTTTACCCAAGCCTTACGCAGCGGCGAACAACTGCTCGCTGATTTGTGAGTGGGCGGCGCTCATGGCCTTGTTGCGCACGTCGTCACCGTAAGCCAGGCCTTCGGCACGGACGATTTCGATGTCGGTGATACCGATGAAACCGAACAGCAACTTCAAATACTCTTCGTGGGCAACACCGGTTGCCTGACCGGCGTGCATGCCGCCGGAGGTCGAAACGATCACGACTTTCTTGCCGCCGCACAGGCCTTCAGGGCCGGCTTCGGTGTAGCGGAAGGTCTGGCCGGCCACCGCGATGCGGTCGATCCAGGCTTTGAGTTGAGTCGGGATGGTGAAGTTGTACATCGGTGCGGCAATCACCACGGCATCGGCAGCCAGGAAATCGGCCAGGGTCGAGGCGCTCAGCTCCGCTTCGTGCTGTTGTGCGGCGTTGCGCAGTTCAGCGGTGGTGCCGGCGGCGACCAGGGTGGTGGCGGAGAAATGGCTGATGGCGTCGGCGGCCAGGTCGCGGTAAGTCACCACGGCGGTTGGCTCGGCGGCTTGCCAGGCTTTGACGACTTCACCGCTCAACTGACGGGAAGCCGAGTTGTCGCCCAGGATGCTCGAATCGATATGCAGCAGTTTCATGTGGGATCTCCAAGTGAGGATCGCCCACAAGGGCGATCTGATGGGACTAATCCTACACACGAAACCAATAGCTGATTAGACGGTAACAATGCGATAGTTCGTCCCATAGATAGGACAATTGAATTCACATCATGCAAGACCTCAACGACCTGTATTACTTCGCCAAAGTCGTGGAAGCCGGGGGGTTCGCCGCGGCCGGGCGTTTGCTGGGCATCCCCAAGTCCCGATTGTCACGGCGCATCGCCGAACTGGAAGAGCGCCTCGGCGCAAGACTGCTGCAACGCACCACCCGACAACTGAAACTGACTGCCGTCGGTGAGCGTTACCTCAGGCACTGTCAGGCGATGCTGTTGGAGGCGGAAATGGCCGACGAGGCCGTGGCCAGCATGTCCAGCGAGCCCCGCGGGCGTTTGCGGGTGTCCTGCCCGGTTGGGCTGGCCCATGAAATATTGCCGGGGGTGATCAGCGACTTTCTGGAAAGGTTTCCACAAGTCCAGCTGGAGGTCATGCTGCTCAACCGCCGGGTCGACCTGGTGAACGAAGGCATTGACGTGGCCCTGCGTGTGCGGGAGCTGGGCGACGAAGACCCGCTGCTGGTGACACGCCGCCTGCGTCAGGCGCAGATGCTGATGGTCGCCAGTCCCGGCTTCCTCGTTGGCCGTGAGATCAACCATCCCGACGATCTGAAAAGCCTGCCGGTGCTCGGCGCGCTGGAAGCCGACCGCATGGTGCACATCCGCATGCTGGATCAAAAAGGCAAAAGTTGTGAACTGGCGCTCGAGGCCCGGCTGGGCATCGATGACTTTATCGTGCGCAAGGCCAGCACCCTCTCTGGCCTGGGCTTTACGATGCTGCCCATGATGTATTGCGAGCAGGAACTGGAAAACGGCGCACTGGTGCAGTTGTTGCCCGACTGGTCGTTGCCCGGTGGCTGGCTGCAAGCGGTCTATCCTCATCGACGCGGGGTCATGCCGGCGGTACGCGCCTGGATTGACCATCTGGTCGAGTCATTCAATGCCTGCGGGGAGCGATTGTTATGAAAGCCGGACGGATGAGCGAAGAGGATGTCGCGAAATTCTGCCTTACCCTGCCCGGAGCGCGGGAAGACTATAAATGGGGAGGCGTGCGGGTGTTTTCGATTGCCGGGAACAAGATGTTCGCCTTGCAGGGCCTGCGGGGTGATTCCCTGGCCTTCAAGGTCGACAAGGATCTGTTTCTCGGTCATTGCGACCGCCCGGGGATTCATCCGGCGCCTTATCTGGCGCGCGCCCAGTGGATCATCATGGAAACGCCCTACCCGCTCGGCAACGAAGAACTACAAGGCTTGTTGCAGCGTTCCCACCAGTTGGTGGTGAGCAAACTGCCCAAGCGCACTCAAGTCGGCTTGTTGCTTTAGGACCTTGTCGATCAGAACAAGGCGAACAGGTGTGCGCCGAGGAACAGGTGGTCGATCCAGAACACCTGGTGCATGAGCACGATGATCCAGAACACCAACTGGTAGGAGATTTTGCGGGTTTTGTGCCGGAACGCTTGCTGCGCCAGCAAGGCACCGGGCCAGCCGCCGGCGAGCTCCAGCGCATGCAGGACATTCTCCGGCGTACGCCATTGCTCGGCGCGGGCCTTGCGCTTGTCGCTCCAGTACAGGAAAAACGTCACGACGCTGACGATGCCGTAGGCCGCCAGGGGAATCAGCGACACCCCGTGCAGCCATGAAGACACCGACCCCGACAGCGGCAACGCACACAGGAGTGCAAACACCAGCCACTTCAGCCGTGGATGACGGATCTGTCCCCCGGGCTGGCGCCCGGGGTTATTGCGCGAGCTTGAGTCACTCACGGCTTGACCGCGCTCCAGTCGACCCAGCCGAATTGCCAGGTCGCCAGGATGATCAGGCCGAACACAATGCGATACCAGGCAAACGCCGCATAGCTGTGGTTGGCGATGAACTTGAGCAGCCCGCGGACCGCGATCATCGCGAAGACGAACGCCGTGACGAAGCCGATCGCGAACACCGGGAAATCGGACGGGACAAACAGGTGACGGTATTTGTAGCCAGAGTACACCGCTGCACCGACCATGGTTGGCATCGCCAGGAAGAACGAAAACTCGGTAGCGGTCTTGCGCGACAGGCCGAACAGTAATCCGCCGATGATCGTCGAGCCCGAACGCGAAGTGCCCGGAATCATGGCCAGGCATTGGGCGAAGCCGACTTTCAGGGCATCTTTCCAGGTCATGTCATCCACCGTTTCGGCGTGGACTTCATGCTGCCGGCGCTCGGCCCACAACATGACGAACCCGCCCACGACCAGCGCAGCTGCCACAGTGATCGGATTGAACAGGTACTCGTGGATCATGTCGGCGAAGATCACGCCCAGCACCACGGCCGGGAAGAACGCAATCAACAGGTTCGCGGTAAACCGCCGAGCGCTCGGCTGAGTCGGCAGGCCGATGACCACATCGAAGATCTTGCGTCGAAACTCCCATACCACCGCCAGGATGGCACCCAGCTGGATAATGATGTTGAACGCCATCGCCCGCTCGCCCCCGAAGCCGAGCATGTCGGCCACGATGATCTGGTGGCCGGTGCTGGAAATGGGCAGGAACTCGGTCAGCCCTTCTACAACCCCAAGTATCAATGCCTGAAAGGCGGTCCAAAGATCCATCAATCCCCCAAAAGGCTATGCGCGCCGGCATGCCCCGTTAATATTTTTCCAAAGCTTGAATTGCGATCAGCGTAGCTGAAGCCCCGCGCATCAAGGATCACCACGGAACCGTCAAAATCCTGTGAAAAAACAATCCTGATCCGGGTTTACCCGCGCGGGGCCGAAATCCTATCAGACAAGTCCGATTGGCGCTGCCGCGTTATCGCGCACCAACGAAGCACACCCTGCTCCACGGGATTCCCGACGCCAATCCGGTTACAATCGGCCCCTCTTCGATTTCACCAAGGAACCTCCATGTCCGGGCTTGAACTGTTTGCCGCCACCCTCGGTGTCATTGCCGTCTGGCTGACGGTCAAACAGAACACCTGGTGCTGGCCCATCGGTCTGGTCATGGTGCTGCTCTATAGCTGGATCTTTTTTGAGGTGAAGCTGTATTCGGACATGTTGCTGCAAGTCGTCTATGCCGCCTTGCAGCTTTACGGCTGGTGGCAGTGGACACGGGCTGGCGAAACGACCCATGGCCGCGAAGTCAGTTGGCTCGATTCCCGTTCCGTGGCGTTGAGCCTGGCCATCGGCGCACTCGGCAGCCTGTTGCTGGGGGCGGCCATGGCCCACTGGACCGACGCCGCGCAACCCTGGCTCGATGCGGCGCTGACCGGATTCAGCCTGGTGGCGCAGGTCTGGATGGCGCAAAAACGTGTCCAGTGCTGGCCGCTATGGATCGCCCTGGATGTGATTTTCGTCGGGCTGTTCATCTATAAGGACCTGTACCTGACCGCCACCCTGTACGGGCTGTTCGCCGTTATCGCCGTGCAGGGCTGGCGCCAATGGCGCGCCGATCCGGCGTTGCGCGCATGAAAGTCCTGGTACTCACAGGCCCTGAATCCAGCGGTAAAAGCTGGCTGGCGGCCGAGTTGCAACAGCGTTTCGGCGGGATCCTGGTGGACGAGTATGTGCGCTGGTTCATCGAGCACAATCCCCGGGACACTACCTTGGCCGACATTCCGGACATCGCCCGCGGTCAATTGGCATGGGAAGACGAAGCCCGTGCGCAACAACCGTCTTTGCTCATCCTCGACACGCACCTGCTGAGCAATATCCTCTGGAGCCAAACCCTGTTTGGCGACTGCCCCGCCTGGCTCGAACAAGCGCTACTGGCCCGGCATTACGACTTGCACTTGCTGCTGTCGCCGGAACACGTCGAATGGACGGACGATGGCCAGCGTTGCCAACCCCGATTGAGTGAGCGCCAGGCATTTTTCGAGCAGACCCTGGCCTGGCTTGAGCGCCACGCCCAACCGGTTCAAGTACTGCGCGGAGATTGGGCAGAACGCCGATTCCAGGCACTGAACGCCGTGACCCGATTGCTCGGAGCCTGACCGGCCTTTTGGGGCAATTTCCCCACTATCCCCCCCTGTCCCGGGGGAAAAGTGTCCGATCCTGAAACACCCTTCCCGCCTCAAACCGCCTGTTTAAGCGCCCTTCACCGCTGGATCATCGGATTTGTTAAGTCATTGATACAGCACCGCTGAAACCCTTGTTCCAGAGCGATTTATCCGCAAATAAGGGCTGCCTGCGCAGGGTTTCGTCTCACCTTTGAAACATTCTCGGCAAAGGCTATCCGGACAATATCCATAAGCCATTGAATCAACGAGATATTCAAAAACCGGCACAGCTTTCGCTCTCTCCTTCAAAAAGCCGACCAGAGCCAGCCCACATGAGAAGGAAAGACCGTCGTGGGGATACTCGATAAACATGCCTTGACGTGCCTGCTGCTTTTCGCGAGCGCTGCAGGCGCGGTTATCAGTTTTGACGTTCAAGCCGAAGGCAACGGCGTCATCGTGCTTGATCGCACCATTCACCCGACGCCCATCGGTCGCAGCGGCGGCAGGGATCCAAACCCCAACACCCTTAATGCCAACCCATCGGCCCGCGTCACCGGCGAACTCAGTGATGCCGACATCGCCGGGGTCACCACCGGAACCGCCCTTCGCCACAACAACGGGCAAAGCCTGGGTGGCCTGCAAGGCCTCAACGCCGTCACCAACCCCAACGGTATGCCCGGCATGTCTGTCGGTCACGGTGGTGGCAGTGGCAGCGCCATTTCCGGAACCATCAACCGCGCCATGAGCAGCGGCCTCGGTTCACTGGGCAGGATGGCGGGAGGCCAATGAGATGAGTCGATCCCTGCTGTTACTTGCCCTGCTCGGCTGCACCAGTGTGATGGCCGACTCGGGCGTCAGTTCGGTGAACAACGCCACCCTCCAGGATTCGGGTACTCAATACCGCGGCAACTTCAACGTCAATCAGGCGGCTGGCGATCAACAACAGCAGGCCAACGTCCGCGCGGTCGCCATTGGCACCCAAGCCGGTGCGATCACCAGCGTCCGGCAGAAAATCACTACGCCCGCCAATCCGTCGATGGATGCGACGGCCACTATCGGCGGCTCCTCCTTCAGTAATGGCAACGGCGTACTGGGCGTCAACCAGAGCGCCGGGGCGAACAACCAGATGGCCAACGCCATGCGCATCAGCATCAGCGCCGCACCGCAAGCCATCGACGATAGTGCCCTTTCTCAACAGAACGTGGCGTTGTTACCGAACTCGGGAGCAACTGGCGCCCCAAATGGCAGTCGCCAGGTCGTGACGAGCGACCAGGCCTTCACCGGCAGCCGGGGAGTGATCCAGGTAAACCAGAGTGCCGGGGTGGGAAACCGAATGGCTAACACCCTGAGTATCCGGGTCGCTGACTGACCCGAAACAGTGCGATTAGGGAAGTACCAACACCTGACCAACTAATGAGCACGGAGAAACACCATGAACCCGACAACTGCTCTCAAACCTCTGGCTTTCGCTCTGGCAGCAGTGATGGCATTTGCAGCACAAGCAGGCAGCCTTGATGATGATCAAGGCAGCGGCCAGAGCGATGGCCAGAGCAACAACCATCAGCCTAAAGGCCCGACGCTGGAACAAATTCTGCAGATTACAGCAGGCGCCGGGGCCGCCGTGCTGGACTCGCAGGAAAGCAGTGACAGCAGCGTATTGAGCCGGGACACCAGGAACGACGCTAGGGTCGATAACTCCCTGAACAACTCCAACGGCAACATGGGCGCCAACGTTGCAGCCGGTAACGGCAACCAGCAAGACAACGCCGCCGCCCTTGCCACGGCTGACGAAAGCTTCATCTTCGGCACCGCGGTCGCCGCCTCCAGCGCGACTCAGAAGAGCACCGGCAACACCGCCAGGAAACACTCCAGCACCAACAACACAACGCTCAACAACGCAGGCAACAGCGGTTCCGGCAACATCGGCATCAACGTGACCACCGGCGACTTCAACCAACAGAAAAACAACCTGGCGATTGCCGTTTCGGGCGGTCGTGTAGCGCAAGCGGCGGCGGCGGCCAACCAAAGCACGTCCGGGCTGAACGTCACCAACAACGCCAACCATGACGACAGCACCCAGACTGATTTCGCTACCGTGGGTGTACTCGGTCTGGCGGGTGTAACCACTCAACAAGTGATCACGCCAGAGGGCTGGAAAGCCCCTGTAACCAACAATGCGTCGATAACGGGCTCGATGAACAACTTCTCCGGCAACGGCGGAGCCAACGTATCGTCTGGTGTGGGCAACCAGCAAAGCAACTCGCTGTCCATCGCCGCGGGCTGCAAGTCCTGTCTGTAATCGCGATTGCAATGAAAACCCCGGCGACGGGGATTTTCCACAGTCCCAAGGCGTATCGATCATGCGTAAGACTGTCCTTTTCGCCCTGCTCTGTCTGTCTGGCCTGACCCAGGCTGCACAGATGCCGGTTGCCGCCCTGCCGGGCGGCGTGCTGGTGTACAAGCACGTACAGAGTTTGCGCGAGCGCAAGTTCAGCGACATCGTCGAACAAAAAACCGATTTCAGCTGTGGCGCCGCCGCGCTGGCAACGATACTGCGCCAGGCCTATTGGCTCGACGTCGATGAGGAGCACATCATCAAGGGCATGCTGGTCACCGCAGACCAGGACCTTGTGCGTACCCAGGGTTTTTCCATGCTGGACATGAAGCGCTACATAGAGCGCATCGGCATGCGCGCCCGGGGCTACAGGATCCCGCCGGAAAGACTCGAAGCCGTGACGATTCCGGTGGTGGTATTGATGGAAATTCGCGGCTACAAGCACTTCGTGGTGTTGCAGCGGGCGGACAAGAACTGGGTGTATATCGGCGATCCGGTACTCGGTCACAAACGCTACTCCCATGATGACTTTGTCAAAGGCTGGAATGGCATTATTTTCGCTATCGTCGGTCCCGGTTACGACAAGACCAATGCGTTACGCAGTCCACCGGAACCGCTGACAGCCAAGAACAAGATGGATAACTTCAACCCGGTCAAAGATGCCGAATTGATGGATTTTGGTTTCATACAGAGCGACTTCTTTTAATCGCCAACAAGATGATAGGGGGCAGGATGCTCCGGGAGCAGCAAATGAAAACCTCGTATTGGGTGGTCGCTGCCTTTCTGGCAGCGAACACTTCAGGTTTTGCTGATGAGTTCAGACCCATCGAAATCAAGGACCAGGAACTGGCCGAGTTGCGTGGCCGATATGTGATGCCGGGGCGGGTCATCAGCTTCGGTGTCGTCATGAGCAGTACCTGGCGCAATGCCAGTGGTGACCTGATCGGAGCCTCCACCTCGATGCAGCTTCAAGCCGCAACGGTCAAGCCCGAGTTCTATGTTTCGACCATCAAGCAATCGGGTCATGGCGGTACGTCCAGGTCGGGCAGCGGTCACGTGTCGGGGGGCGCAGCCCTGAGCACTTCCCGGGGGATAACCCAGGTCACACGGGCCGCAGGTGATGGCAACAGCGCAAACAACAACATCGCCATCAACGTCAAAGAGGCCAGCACGGCCCCGGCACTGGTGGCGGGCCAGGGCCAGGCGCTGATAGCCGGTCAAACCATCACCGGCAGCAATGCCGCAGGCAGTGTCGCGGTATCCGCGACCAGCGGCGGCGTTCAGATGGCCATTACCGCCAACAACAACCAGGGCACCAGCCTGCAACAAGTCGCCCAAGGCGGGTTGCTGCAAAACACCCGGTTGCTGGGCAGCAGCAATGTGGTCGACAACATGACTCAACTCAACGTAGTGCTCAACAATAATGGCCCGAGTGCGGGGGCATTGGACTGCAACCTCAACCAACTCGCTGCATTACGGACCATGGGCTATTGAACTACGCTGAGTCTGGACCATTGGGCACAAATGGACGGCATATTTCATGTACCGATCAGTATCACTGCGTGCAGTTGCATGCTTGAGTGCTCTACTCCCGGCGGCGATGTTGCAGGCAGCACCTGACCCGGAACTGGAGGCTCTCAAACAAGAGCTCCTGGAGTTGAAACAACGATACGAAGTACAGCAAAAAGCCCTGGCGGTTCTCGAACAACGGGTCCGCCAGGTCGAAGAGCAGCCCGCCTCGCCCGCTCCCAAACGCCTGGCCAAGTCGCCAGCGGATCTCAAGGGCAATCCAGGCGTCGGCACCGGCGCCGCAGCCGCCTCGGGGGGGAGCGGCAGCTCTTATGGACAATCGCTGGCCAATGACTCGCAACCGGCGCAAAGCGTTTCGAACCTGTATGACGAGGCCAGCGGGTTTTTCGGCGGTGGCAAGTTCAGCGTCGAAACCGGGATAACCTACTCCCGCTACGATTCTCGCCAACTGGTCCTCAACGGTTTTCTAGCCCTGGACTCGATCTTCCTGGGCGCTATCAACCTGGACCGGATCAAGGCCGACACCTGGACGCTTGACCTCACCGGTCGCTACAACTTCAACAATCGCTGGCAGTTCGACCTGAACGTACCGGTTGTCTACCGTGAGTCCACGTACCAGTCCGGTGGCGGCAATAGCGGCGCCGCAAACGTCACGACCGAAGACACCGTCAAGGAAGACCCGACCATAGGTGACGTCAACTTCGGTGTCGCCTACAAATTCCTCGACGAATCGGCCAACACGCCGGATGCCGTAGTGACCTTGCGCGTCAAGGCGCCTACCGGCAAAGACCCATTCGGCATCAAGCTGGTTCGGGTGGCCGATAACTCAAACCTGGCCGTGCCTGAATCCTTGCCTACCGGTAACGGCGTCTGGTCGATTACGCCGGGGATCTCCCTGGTCAAGACGTTCGACCCGGCGGTGCTGTTCGGCAGTCTGTCCTACACGTACAACATGGAAGAGTCTTTCGACGACATCAGCTCCAACCCGGCGGTCGAGACACCGGGCAAAGTCCGCATTGGCGACAGCTTCCAGATCGGCGCCGGCATTGCGTTCGCCTTGAACGAAAAGATGAGTATGTCGTTCTCGGTCTCTGACCTGGTGCAACGCAAAAGCAAGCTCAAGGAAGATGGCGGGGATTGGCAAGCGGTGGTCTCCAGCGATGCCAACGCCGGTTACTTCAACATCGGCATGACCATTGCGGCCACCGACAACCTGACCATCGTGCCCAACCTGTCCATCGGCATGACGGACGATGCCCCGGACTTCCAGTTCAGCCTGAAACTCCCCTACTACTTCTGACCCGAACAAAAACCCCGCTGCAACTGCAATCGCAGCGGGGTTTTGGTTTGCGGCCGGGGTTCAGCGAATCTGGTGCTTGTGCAACAACCGGTAGAAGGTCGGTCGCGACACACCCAATACTTTGGCGGCGACACTCAGGTTATCGCTGTGGCGACTCAATACATCGCACAACGCCTGGCGTTCGGCCCGGGACTTGTATTCTTCGAGGGTGCCCATCGGCGCTGCCAACGTATGCTGACTGATCAACCCCAGGTCACGGGCCTCGATCTGCCGGCCTTCGGCCAACACCAGCCCGCGACGAACGCGGTTGGCCAGTTCGCGAACATTGCCTGGCCAGTCGTGTTTGCCCATGGCAATCAACGCGTCTTCGCTGAAACTGCGTGGGCGGCGCCCGGTTTCATGGCTATAGAAATGGGAGAAATGGTTGGCCAACACCGCCAGGTCGCCATGGCGCTCGCGCAGCGGAACAGTCGCCACTTGCAGTACGTTCAAGCGGTAATACAAGTCTTCGCGAAAGCGTTTCTTTTCGATGGCGGCTTCAAGGTCGGTATGCGTTGCCGCCAGAACCCGCACATCCACCGGAATCAGCTGACTGCCACCCACCCGCTCGATGTGTTTTTCCTGGAGGAACCGCAACAGGTTGGCCTGCAACTCCAGTGGCAGGTCACCGATCTCGTCGAGAAACAGGGTGCCACCGTTGGCGGCTTCTATCCGTCCGACCTTGCGTTGGTGCGCGCCGGTAAATGCGCCTTTCTCATGGCCGAACAACTCGGACTGGATCAAATGCTCGGGAATCGCACCACAATTGATCGCAATGAAGGGTTTGTTGTGACGCTGGGACTGACGATGCAGGGTTCGTGCGACCAGTTCCTTGCCAGTGCCGCTTTCACCGCGAATCAACACCGGAGAATCGGTCGGAGCCAGTTTGCTCAACAGCTTTCGCAGCTCACGAATAGGTTTGCTGTCGCCCAGCAATTCGTGCTCGGGCTGGTCGACATAGACCGTGCCCTGCCCGCGCAAGCGCGCCATGCCAAACGCCCGGCCCAGTGTTACCTGGACCCGGGACACATCGAACGGCAAGGTATGAAAGTCAAAAAACCATTCACAGACGAAGTCGCCGACATTTTGCAGCCGCAGTACATCCTGGTTGAGTACGGCTATCCACTCGGTGCCGCTGCGGCTGATCAGCTCTTTGACGGCCTCCGGGTGCTCAAGGTGAAAAGGCTGCAAGCGCAGCAAGCCCACGTCACAGGTTCGGTCAACGGCGTTCTCCAGCGTGCAGCTGTCAACGTCCCAACCGATGGCGCGCAATCCAGGGACCAGGCGATAGCAATCGTCACAGGGGTCCACCACTAACAAACGTCGTAAGGCAGGCGCATCACTCATGACTGATCCTTGGCGCCAAATTTATGAAAATTTAATAAAAACAGTCATTTGGCAGACCTGGCTGTAACATTAGCAAGAATTTGACAGGGCCTTGTACTGTTTGACTATAGGGATGTCACAAAACCAGTTATAAGTTGCGATTACGTTAGTTGCCTAACGACTGTTTCCTTTCATTCAGCTTTCAATGTCAGGCTCATCCTTGAATCTGTGAAATAAAGTGGAAATTTCTTTTGATTGTGTGTGACCCGAACCCCGGTTGCGGGCATCAGTACAAGTAACCAGCTGAACGGTAAGCCCAACCGTCGGCCTATCACTTGATTGGGCATACAGAGAGAAGACCCTATGAACGCCCCGCTCCGTATCAACGAAGCACTTCTGATTGCCGACCGCGCATTTAAACCATTCAAATGCGTAGCCTGGGCCCCACAAGACGGCAATGGCGAACTCAGCCTGACCGTTATCGACCGCACCAGCACCCGCATTGGCCGCAAGCAGATCCCAAGCAGCGCCTATTCCGATCCCGCGCAACTCGAACTGCTGCTGGAACAGGCTCGCGCCGAATTGAGCGAGGAAGGTTACACACTGCAGTCGTGGTCGATGCCGCACTAATCGTTTTGCGGATTACTCCGGGGTAATCCGCGCCTTTTTCCTGTCTTTAGTTCGCAGTTTTTTCTGGCCGCGCACACTACGTGACACTGTTTAATTCGAACTTCACATACGCCTGATACTTTGCAGGCTCGCCATTGGTTCGAAAAGACACTGTTGTGGCACACAGCGACCCTCCGTCTGTTAGTTCTTACCGTTGTGCATCCCTTCATTCAGGGATTGAATAATCTTCCTATCAAGTCGCCACCCAAACTTCCGGATCAGGACGACTCGCAAGGAGATGCGGTGCATGTCAAGCCAGTCCGCTTTTGCCTACTCCGCAGCCCGGAAAAACGCCGGGGCCCTCGATACGACGTTTGCCGCCAACGGCAAAACCCAGGTCTATTTCGCCGACAGCCTTTTCAGCTTGGCCAATGACGTTGCGATCGATGCGCAAGGTCGCTTGCTGGTAGCCGCAAAAGTCGGCATGGCCGATGGCATCCGCTTTGGCCTGGCCCGCTTGCTGGCGGATGGTTGCGCAGACCTGACGTTCGGCAAACAAGGCAGTGTCATCGGGCAATTCGAACCGGGGTTCGAAGCCATGGGCACCAAGGTCCTGATCCTGCCCGACGGCAACATCCTGTTGGCTGGCCTGCAATACGTAAACGCGCACCGCACGCTCCCGGCCCTGGCATTGCTGGATCAAGATGGCCGCCTGGTGCAAGGCTTTGGCGATAATGGCCGCCGTGTCGTGCGATTGCCTGGCGATCTGTCTCTGGGCATGCGCGATATCCGGCTGCCTCTGGGTGTGCCGGGCGCAGAAGCCTGCGATGTGGCCATACAGCAAGACGGCCGGATCCTGATCTTAGCCAACCATCACTACGAACTGGCCGATCACGTCGGCATGTTGATACGCCTGGATGTCGAAGGCTCGCTGGACTGCTCGTTCAACGACCGCGGCTTCGTGATGGTCAGGCACCTGCTGATGAATACCTGGCTCAGCAGCCTGACGGTACAACGTGATGGCCGAATCCTGGTCGGTGGATCGATCAATTTTCCCGAGGAAGGCTTACTGGCACGCTATCACCCGGACGGGCGCCTCGACGACCGATTTGCCGTGGATGGATTCATGACCTTCAAGGCGCAAGGGCATGGCGCCCGGGTCAGCCGGGTGGTCCAGCAAAACGAAGGCGAAATCCTGTGTTTTGGCAGCAGTCGCGAGCCGATGCACTGCCTGACATTTAAAATGCACAGCAACGGGCGCCCCGACAGTCATTGCAACGGAGGACATCCGCAGCGGCGGGAAATCGGTTACAGCGGATGCCAGTGGACCGCCGCACAGTTACAACCTGATGGCAGTGTGCTCACGGCGGGCGCCACCATCGGCGGCGTCGAAGCAGACTTCATTCTCGGGCGATACCTGCCCAACGGCCTTCCCGATCGCCGTTTTGGCAAAGGCAGCGGCTATACACGTACGCGCCTGGGCCCCAGCCTGGATACCGCCACCTGTGTCGCCGCGCACGCCGATGGAAACATTGTAGTGGGAGGCTATTCGCTGCACGGAAACTACAAGGCGGTCATCGCTCGTTTCCAGGGATAAACACCGGCATTTTTCCTGCGCTTGATCTTCTCGCGCGCTTGCGGCAACTTGCGCGCTTCTCAAGACAAGGAGCAGCCGATGTCCGGTTCAATGGCCCAGGCGTTCGCGCACAACTTTCTCGGGCACTCGCCCCGTTGGTACAAGGCCTGCATCGTCGGCTTTCTCATCCTCAATGCCCTGGTGCTTTGGACCGCAGGCCCGGTGGTTGCCGGCTGGCTACTGGTGCTGGAGTTCATCTTCACCCTGGCCATGGCACTCAAATGCTATCCGCTGATGCCCGGCGGCCTGCTGTTGATTGAAGCCCTGCTGCTGAAGATGACCACGCCCCAGGCGCTGTACGACGAGTTGCTGCACAACTTCCCGGTGATCCTGCTGCTGATGTTCATGGTGGCGGGTATCTATTTCATGAAGGACCTGTTGCTTTACCTGTTCTCGCGCCTGCTGCTCGGGGTCCGCTCCAAAGCCCTGCTGTCCCTGATGTTCTGCTTTCTGTCGGCCTTTCTGTCGGCGTTCCTCGATGCCTTGACTGTGACCGCCGTGATCATCAGTGCCGCCGTAGGTTTTTACTCGGTGTATCACCGTGTCGCCTCGGGCAACGATCCGCGCCAGGACAGCGAGTTCAGCGACGACCAACATCTGCCCACCCTGCATCACGGTGATCTGGAACAGTTCCGCGCCTTCCTGCGCAGCCTGCTGATGCACGGCGCCGTGGGCACCGCGCTGGGCGGTGTCTGTACGCTGGTCGGTGAACCGCAGAACCTGCTGATCGGCCATGAAATGGGCTGGCACTTCGCTGAGTTCTTCACACAGGTTGCGCCGGTATCCCTGCCGGTACTGGTTGCCGGGCTGGCAACCTGCGTCCTGCTGGAAAAGCTGCGCTGGTTCGGATACGGCACGCTGCTGCCAGATAACGTTCGTGCGGTGCTGGCCAACTACGCCGCCGAAGACAATGCCGAGCGCACCACGCGCCAAGGTGCAGCGCTACTGGTGCAAGGCTTTGCCGCATTGATTCTGATTGCCGGGCTGGCGTTCCACATCGCCGAAGTGGGTTTGATCGGTTTGATGGTGATCGTGTTGATTACCGCCTTTACCGGCATCACCGACGAACACCGCCTGGGCACAGCGTTCAAGGACGCCATGCCGTTCACCTCATTGTTGGTGGTGTTTTTCGCCGTGGTCGCGGTGATTCACGACCAGCAACTGTTCGCCCCACTGATCCACTGGGTGCTGACGCTCCCGGCAGACCAACAACCGGGCATGCTGTTCATTGCCAACGGCCTGCTGTCCGCCATCAGCGACAACGTGTTCGTGGCAACCATTTACATCACCGAAGTGAAGCGCGCGTTCATGGCGGGTGAGATGACCCGTGAGCACTTCGAAACCCTGGCCATTGCGATCAATACCGGTACCAACCTGCCGAGCGTGGCGACGCCCAACGGTCAGGCGGCGTTTCTGTTCCTGCTGACCTCGGCAATTGCACCGCTGGTGCGTCTGTCGTACGGGCGGATGGTCTGGATGGCGCTGCCGTACACCGTGGTGATGGGGACATTGGGCTGGTATGCGGTGAGTTACTGGCTCTGACACCGCCGAGCCTTTGTGGCGAGGGGGCTTGCCCCCGTTGGCTGCGCAGCGGCCCCAAAACCTACTACTACGCTGTAGCAGGTACACCGAGTGATGAAATGGCGACTGCTTCGCAGCCGAACGGGGGCAAGCCCCCTCGCCACAAAAGCTCGCTCCTACTGGAGATAGGTGTTATCCGAGGCGGTGCCAGACGCGACCGTCACGGGTGAGCAGTTCTTCGCCGGCCTTGGGGCCGTTTTCCCCGGCAGCGTAGCTCTGCACGCTGGAATCCTGCTGCCAGGCATCCAGGAACGGCTGAACGGCGCGCCAGCCGTTTTCGATGTTATCGGCGCGCTGGAACAGCGTCTGGTCACCCGTCAGGCAATCGTAGATCAGGGTTTCGTAGCCGGTGGAAGGCTGCATCTCGAAGAAGTCCTTGTAGGCGAACCCCAGCTCGATGTTGTCCATTTTCAAGGCCTGACCGGGACGCTTGGCCAGCAGGTCGAACCACATGCCTTCGTTCGGCTGGATCTGAATGCGCAAATAGGTCGGCTGCAGCTCATCGACCTCGGTATCGCGGAACTGCGCATAGGGCGCCGGCTTGAAACAGATCACGATCTCGGTGTCACGCACACTCATGCGCTTGCCGGTTCGCAGATAGAACGGTACGCCGACCCATCGCCAGTTATCGATCATGACCTTGAGGGCCACATAGGTTTCGGTATTGCTGTCGGGTGCGACGTTGTTTTCCTGGCGATAGCCCGGCAGTGCCTTGCCGTCGATCTCACCGGAGGTGTATTGGCCGCGCACCGAATTGGCGCGGGCTTCCTCCACCGTCCAAGGCCTGATCGCGCCAACGACCTTGGCTTTCTCGCCGCGCACCGCATCGGCGCCGAACGCGGCGGGCGGCTCCATCGCCACCATCGCCAGCAACTGGAACAGGTGATTGGGCACCATGTCCCGCAGCGCGCCGGTGTGCTCATAGAAACTGCCACGGGTTTCCACGCCCACGGTTTCGGCGGCGGTGATCTGGACGTGGTCGATGTAGTGATTGTTCCAGAACGCTTCGAACAGGCTGTTGGAGAACCGGCTGACCAGGATGTTCTGTACGGTCTCCTTGCCCAGGTAATGGTCGATGCGGTAGATCTGCTTTTCCGTCATCACCTTGAGCAGGCAAGCGTTCAAGGCTTCGGCCGTATGCAGGTCTGAACCGAAGGGTTTTTCGACCACCACCCTTCTGAAGGCCTCGGGGGTTTCTTCCAGCAAGCCGGCCGAGCCAAGACGGCGCACCACTTCACTGAAGAAACGCGGCGCGGTGGCCAGATAGAACACCGCATTGCCAGTACCGCTGTCGGCGATTTTTGCCGCCAGCGCTTGATAAGTGCTGTCGTCCAGGAAATCGCCCTGAACGTAGCTGATGCCTTTGGCGAGTTTGGCCCACAGCGCCGGGTCAAGGGCTTGATCGCCCTTGCCGGTCCTGGTGGCCACCTCGTTGCGGATGAAGTCTTCGAGTTTTTTCGCGAAGCCTTCATCACTGATGGCGTTGTGGTCAACGCCTATGATCCGCAGTCCATTCCCGAGTAAACCGTCACGGCTGAGATTGTACAGCGCCGGCATCAGCAGGCGCTTGACCAGATCGCCGTGGGCGCCGAACAGGAACAGCGTGGTCGGCGGCGCGGGTTCAGCCTTGGATTTTCTGCGGATCGCGTGGGTCATTTTTTCGAGGTCTCCACATGGCCGCCGAAGCCGAAGCGCTGGGCCGAGAGAATCTTGTCGCCAAAGGTGCCTTGCCCACGGGAACGGTAGCGCGAGAACAGCGAGTTCGACAGCACCGGCACCGGCACCGCTTGTTCCATGGCAGCTTCGATGGTCCATTGACCTTCACCGCTGTCGGCCACGGACCCGGAGAAACCGTCGAGTTTCGGATCGCTGGCCAAGGCGTCGGCAGTCAGGTCCAGCAACCACGAGGACACCACGCTGCCACGGCGCCACACTTCGGCGATATCGGCGACGTTCAGGTCGAAACGCTGGTCTTGCGGCAGGCTCTCGCTGTTTTTGGTCTTGAGGATGTCGAAGCCTTCTGCGAACGCCTGCATCATTCCGTATTCGATGCCGTTGTGGATCATCTTCACGAAATGCCCGGAACCGGCCGGACCTGCATGAATGTAACCACGCTCGGCACGATCGTCGTCGGACTTGCGGTCCTTGGTGCGCGGGATGTCGCCCAGGCCAGGGGCCAGGGTGGCGAACAGCGGGTCGAGGCGCTTAACAGTCTCGGCATCGCCGCCGATCATCATGCAGTAACCGCGCTCCAGGCCCCAGACACCGCCGGAGGTACCGACGTCGATGTAGTGCAGGCCTTTTTCCGACAGGGTCTTCGCCCGGCGGATATCGTCTTTATAGAAGGTGTTGCCGCCGTCGATGATGGTATCACCGGCGTCGAGCAAGGTGCTCAGGGTGTCGATGGTTTCTTCGGTCGGCGCGCCAGCTGGCAGCATGACCCAGACCGCACGCGGCCTGGCCAGGCCGGCGACCAGCGCCGGCAGATCGGTGACGCCCGTGGAGCCCTCTTTAGCCAAGGCTTCGACAAAGGCGGTATTGCGATCGTAAACAACGGTGGTGTGCCCGTTGAGCATCAGGCGCCGCGCAATATTGCCGCCCATGCGGCCCAGTCCAATAATCCCGAGTTGCATGTGCTGATGCTCCCTACTACAAATTAAGTGTGTCAAAGGTTATAGCCCAACGCGACTCATGAGGTTAGTCCAGAGCGTTGGCACGAAGTTTCCGGGCATTGTGCCCGATCCTGATGGATAACGTCGGGAATCAAACCGAAGACACAACGACCATGAAAAATAAAAAAGTTCCCTTCTGGGGCAAAAGAAATCAAAATTGGCGCCGATAGTAGGTCAGCCCCGGATTTCGAGGCGTACCTACAGTTGAGACACGCCATTTGCGAGGTGAGCAATGGGCACAGTACATACCGCACTGCCAGCACAAACCCTTTACGTCACAATCCGTCGCGATGAATTGCGCCAGTTGAAAGACGAACGCGATCAGTTGAAGCAGGAACTGGCACAATTGCGGCTGCTGCTGCAAACCAATCAAGTGCAGCCCCTGGCTGTGGTGCAACACGCCCCACTCGCCTGACCCCCCTCTTTGAAGCGGGAGCGGTCTGCACTGCTTCCGCACCGGCTCACGCCCTGCCGCCCCTGGCAACTCACAAAATTTTCACAATTGTTACACGACAATTACCCGTTTAGGTCGCCCGATTCCGCGCGGCCCTCGTTCGTCGTCCGTGATATCCAAGTCCCGGCGGTGGTAGTGAACTCTCGGCTGGAGCGCTGAATGTCTTTGTTTAAACGCAGCAACACGACTGCGGCAGGTTTTGATTGGGCCGGATTTGTCTGGCTGTTTGTATTCTTCTGGTACTTTTCCGGCATCACCCAACTACTCATCCAGTTGACTGGCACCTCCGGCTTTAGCGGATTCCGCCAGGCCTTCGTCATGAGCGCCTTCTGGCTGGCGCCGATGTTGCTGTTCCCCCGGCAAACCCGCGTCATGGCTGCCGTGATCGGCGTCGTACTGTGGGCGTGTTCCATGGCGAGCCTGGGTTACTTCTTCATCTATCAGCAGGAGTTTTCCCAGAGCGTCATCTTCATCATGTTTGAGTCGAACGTGGCTGAAGCCGGCGAATACATGACCCAGTACTTTGCCTGGTGGATGGTGCCGGCGTTCCTGGCACACACCGCTTTTTCCTGGTTCCTGTGGACACGCCTGCGCCCGGTGTACCTGCCCCGTGGCAAGGCCATCGTGGCCGCGGTGGCCATTGTCATGGCGGTCGTCGGTTATCCGCTGATCAAGCAAACCGCACGCACCGGCAGTTTCGCCGAAGGCTTCGACAAGTTCGAAACCCGCATCGAGCCGGCGGTGCCATGGCAAATGGCCGTGGCCTATCACCGCTACCTGGAAACCCTGGCCGGCATGCAGGACATGCTCAATAACGCCAGCAAGATTCCACCGCTGCACAACCTGAAGGACGCAATGGCCAACACGCCTGCGACCCTGGTGCTGGTGATCGGTGAGTCCACCAACCGTCAGCGCATGAGCCTGTATGGCTACCCCCGGGCAACCACGCCGGAACTGGACAAGCTCAAGGATCAACTGGACGTTTTCGACAACGTCATTACGCCGCGCCCCTACACCATTGAGGCGCTGCAGCAGGTCCTGACCTTCGCCGACGAAGAAAACCCCGACCTGTACCTGTCGACGCCATCGCTGGTCAGCATGATGAAACAGGCAGGTTACAAGATCTTCTGGATCACCAACCAGCAGACCATGACCAAGCGCAACACCATGCTCACGACCTTTTCCGAACAGGCCGATGAACAGGTGTACCTGAACAACAACCGCAACCAGAACGCCGCCCAGTACGATGGCGACGTGATCGAGCCCTTCAACAAGGCCTTGGCCGACGGGGCACCGCGCAAACTCATCGTCGTGCATTTGCTCGGCACGCACATGAGCTACCAGTACCGTTACCCGTCGACCTTCGACAGGTTCCAGGACCGTGAGGGCGTGCCTGCCGGCATCCGCGATGACCAGTTGCCGACGTACAACAGCTACGACAATGCCGTGCTGTACAACGACTTCGTGGTGTCCAGCCTGATCAAGGACTACGCCAGGACCGATCCGAACGGCTTCCTGCTGTACCTGTCCGACCATGGCGAGGACGTGTTCGATTCCGTGGGCCACAACACCTTGGGGCGCAACGAGAACAAGCCGACAGCACCGATGTACACCATTCCGTTCATGGCCTGGGCATCGCCGAAATGGCGTGCAACCCATGACTGGAACCTCGTGGGTGATCTCTCGCGCCCTTACAGCAGCTCGCACCTGATTCACACTTGGGCCGACCTGGCGGGCCTGAGCTTCGACGAACTCGATCGCAGCAAAAGCCTGGTCAGTGACAGCTTCAAGGCCCGGCCATTGATGATCGGCAACCCGTATGAGCGTCAACAGCGTGCGCTGATCGACTTCAGCCTGATGAAGCCCAAAACGCCACCGACTGTCGTTCAGCAGTAATCCTTTCAGGGGCCGGTTCCGGCCCCTTTTTCATGCTCCCGTTGCAGCCATGCAGGTCGTTGGTGAAGTTGATTCCCAATTAACCGAATCGGCGGATAATGCCATTTCGACACTGCTTCATTGATTCATGGACGAAAGGCATCCGACATCTGTAGTGGGAGGCAAACCATGAAACGCACCGCAATGATTCTCGCCGGCCTGATGGCCTTGGGCTCAACCAGTGCTTTTGCCGAAGGTGGAGCCGAACGCATGCGCTATTACTACGAAAGCCTGCGACTGGCCCAGCAAGAAGCCCTGGGCCACCCCATCCAAAGCACTGAACTGCGGGTTCCGGACGATCAAACCGCACAAATGACTGAAACCTACAGACCGAAATGATCCATGGCCGTCTGATTGCAGTTCTAGGTAGAAGACTGTCGGGCGCCCTGATGGACGCCCTTTTTTTGCCTGTTGAATCAGAGGTTCTTGGTCCAGAACAGCATCCGTCCATGGGCCGGGTCGAACATACCGGCGGCGAAACCGGCTTTTTCATAGGAACCCTGGGCCACGGCATTGCCTTCCAGCACCTCCAGGGTGAGCTTGCAGCAGCCACGCTGACGGGCGATGTCTTCGACCTTTTGCAGCATCTTCTGGCTCAAGCCCAGGCCGCGAAATTTTTTCACCACCGACACATCATGCACATTGACCAGCGGCCGACAGGCAAACGTCGAGAACCCCTCGAAGCAATTGACCAGCCCGGCCGGCTCGCCACCGACAAAGGCCAGCACACTGAAGGCGTGGGGGCGCCGGGCAAGTTCGCCCGGGAGCTGCTCCAGTACATTGGCCGGCAACGGCTGGCCGCCCCCCATCGGGTCCTCGGCGTAGTGGTTCAGCACCAGGCAAATAGCCTCGGCATGCACCGGATTGGTGTAACTGGCCTGAAGCACAAGAATTTCTGCGGAGTCCATTTCCATCCTCGATCACACATGAAGTAGCCCCCAGCATGTACTCACGCTGAAGTGCCCGCAGACCATAGCGCGAGCAACGTGCCAACGACAATCGCAACCGAGAAAATCTTTGGCCTCAAGCGCCCCAGATCAAGGCTTCCGTCCACCCCAGTTCGGCAAAATCCTCAGCCCGCAAGTGCGACTCACCGACGCAGAAAAACTCGTCGAGTTGCGGTGGCTGGACCGAGGTGCCGCTGAGCATGGCGTGAATCTGGCCGCGGTGATGGATCTGGTGTTCAAACAAATGGGACAGCAGGCGCAAGCGACTGTCGTGTTGCGGGGTGTCGCGGGCGATGGTCACGATTTTGCCCAGGTCGGCGTCGCGCATCTGCTCGCAGTAGGCGATCAGCCGGCGGTCGACGTGGGCCTGTTCGCCAACCAGGTCCGTTGCCACGAGGCAGGGTTCGTCCTCCTTGAAAAACACCCGGCAATCGGGATGCGGGTCGTCGCCGCGCAGTTCGCGCTCCAGGGCGTCCACATAAAACCAGTCACAGGTGAGGATGTGGTTGAGGGTGGCGCGGATCGAGGGGAAGAAGCTGACCCGGGATGCGCTCAGTTCCTGCGGGCTCAACTGACGCCAGGCCTTGGCCAGTCGGTGATTGGCCCAGGCGTTCTGATAGGCCATGGTCAGCAAATGGTGTGACAGGGGCTGATTCATGTTCGCTGCTCCCGTTCAAAACCCGATCAAACTTCGGCAAACCGCTGCAGTTGCATTTCCTGCAATCGACTGAGGGTGCGGCGGAACGGAAATTCCAGATAACCCTCGGTGTAAAGCGATGCCATTGGCACTTGCGCTTCAAGGTACAGCGGCACCTTGCGGTCGTAGCACTCGTCCACCAGGGCAATGAACCGTCGTACACCATCGTCATGCACCGATAACTGCGGCAACTCGCGATCTCCCGCCTCCACCCGCTCGACACCGTCCTCGGTGCCGCGGGCAATGCGGCCTGCGCGTTTCTGTGCGCTGAGGTTGGGCACGTCACTCAACAGGATAGCGCCGTAGGTATCGCACAGGGCGATGAAATCCATGGCCGCGAAGGGTTGCTCGCACAGCGCGGCGTAACGGGTCCAGAGCGCCGTCGGGCTGGCCTTGACCACCTCAAGGGAACGGTGACCGACTTTGACCGGCTCGCTCGATACTGACTGGCCGACGCTCAACAACTGGAACACTTCACCCAGCGCGCAGGGGTTACCGGGCTCGGCCACCCAATAACGTTGCAAACCGGCCCCCGGATGCAGGCGATGGTCTTCCCCGCCATCCACCGCAATCACCTGCATGTGCTGCTTGATCGCCGCGATGGCTGGCATGAAACGGTCGCGATTGAAGCCGTCGGCGTACAACTGGTCCGGCGGCAGATTGGACGTGCAGACCACCACCACGCCCTGTTCGAACATCACCTGGAACAGGCGCCCGAGAATGATCGCGTCGCCGATGTCATTGACGAACAGTTCGTCGAAACACAGCACGCGAACCTCTTCAGCCAATTCACGGGCCAACGCCTTGAGCGGATCGGCAGTGCCGGTCAGTTGAAACGAGCGTTGGTGCACCCAGCCCATGAAGTGGTGAAAGTGCTGGCGCCGAGCCGGTACTCGCAGGCTTTGGTAGAACTGGTCCATCAACCAGGTCTTGCCCCGCCCCACCGGCCCCCACAGGTACACGCCGGAAATGGGCGCGCGGTCTGCGTGCAACGCTTCGTGGCATTTTTGCAGCGCCCACACCGCATGTTCCTGGGCCTCGTCCTGGACAAAGCCCTTTTGTTCGATGGCATGCTGCCAGGCGCTTAAGGGGGAATCGATAGTCATGGGCGGCAGTATGCCATTGCCCATGGATAACGCGACCGGTGATCGGCAGTTTTGTGCAGACAGGAAAAGCACCTTGACGCCTAAGATTACCAGCATCATATTTAATAGATGTTTTTGATAATCTATTAAGCCTTGTCGCCATCCCTCTGGAGTCATCCCATG
Source organism: Pseudomonas sp. GW823-FHT02E01 (assembly GCF_058797535.1). Classification (NCBI taxonomy): domain Bacteria; kingdom Pseudomonadati; phylum Pseudomonadota; class Gammaproteobacteria; order Pseudomonadales; family Pseudomonadaceae; genus Pseudomonas; species Pseudomonas sp. GW823-FHT02E01. The sequence goes on from NZ_JBXAJS010000003.1 coordinate 655,759, forward strand.
CATTACAAAGTTTTCGGTCGTAAAACCGGCTTGCGTGTTTCCGAACTGGCGCTGGGCGCGGGTAATTTCGGTACCGGTTGGGGCCATGGCGCCGAGCGTGACGAAGCCAAACGGATTTTTGATGGTTATCTGGAAGCCGGTGGCAATTTCATCGATACCGCCAATGGCTATCAGGGCGGGCAGTCCGAGGCCATGCTCAGCGAATTCATCGCCGCAGAACGGGATCGCCTGGTCATCGCCACCAAATACACCCTCGGGACTACACCGGCAGCCGGCATTTCCCACACTGGCAACAGCCGCAAGAACATGGTGCGCGCCGTCGAAGAAAGCCTGAAACGGCTGAAGACCGAGCATATCGACCTGTTCTGGGCGCACATGAGCGACGGCGTCACGCCCATGGAAGAGATCCTGCGCGGCTTCGACGATCTGGTCAGTGCCGGCAAGATTCATTACGCCGGGCTTTCGAACTTCCCCGCCTGGCGCATCGCCCGCGCCGACCTGCTGGCCGAGGTACGCGGTTTTGCGCCGATTGCCGCGATCCAGGTCGAGTACAGCCTCGCCGAACGCACCGCCGAGCGTGAACAACTGCCGATGGCCGAAGCCCTGGGCCTGGCCGCGACCTTGTGGTCGCCGCTGGGTGGCGGCTTCCTGACTGGCAAATATCGCAACAGTGAGGGCGACAATCGCGCGAACAAACTCGGTGTGCTGATCCACGCCGAAAAAAGCGCCCGCGAAACCGCCCTGCTCGACACCTTGATCGATGTCGCCGCAGAACTGGACGCCAGCCCGACCCACGTGGCCATCGCCTGGCTGCGGGAAAAAGCCAGACGCTCGACCACGGCGCTGATTCCGATCCTCGGTTCCCGGACCCGTGAGCAGCTGGATGCGACGTTGGGCGCGCTGAATGTGCAATTGAGCAGCGAACAACTGGCACGACTGGATGGCGTCAGTGACGTGGCCAAAGGCGTGCCGCACGAATCCATTTCCGGTTCGTTCGCGCGGTTCAGCGGTGGTCAGATCCTCGACCTGCCAATCATTCCGGTGGCCTGACACAAATCAAAACTGTGGGAGCGAGCTTGCTCGCAATGAGGGCGGAATATTCAACATCCATGTCGGCTGATCGACCGCCATCGCGAGCAAGCTCGCTCCCACAGGGTCAGGCGTATTACTTATCGACCTTATGCCTTGCCGCATACAGACACAGCATCTCCATCGCCAGCGTCGCCGCCGCCAGTGAGGTGATCTCCGCGCTGTCATAGGCCGGTGCCACTTCCACCACGTCCATGCCCACCAGGTTGATCCCGCGCAAACCGCCGAGAATCTCCAGCGCCTGCACCGTGCTCAAGCCGCCGCATACAGGTGTTCCGGTGCCCGGAGCGAATGCCGGATCGAGACAGTCGATGTCGAAGGTCAGGTACACCGGGTTGTCGCCGACCCGGGCGCGAATCGCCTCGACGATCGCCTCGCAGCCACGGCGGTGCACCTGCCGTGCGTCGAGCACCTGAAAGCCCTGGTGATCATCGTTGGTGGTGCGCAAGCCGATTTGTACCGAACGCGACGGGTCCACCAGCCCTTCCCTGGCCGCGTGCCAGAACATGGTGCCATGGTCGATGCGCTTGCCCTCTTCGTCCGGCCAGGTGTCGCTGTGGGCGTCGAAGTGGATCAGCGACAATGCCCCGTGCTTGCGCGCATGGGCCTTGAGCAGTGGATAGGTAATGAAATGGTCGCCGCCAAACGTCAGCATCGCCGTGCCGGCATTGAGGATGTGCTCGGCGTGGGCTTCGATCATTTCGGGCGTCGACTGCGGCGAACCGTAGTCGAAATCGCAATCACCGTAGTCGATGACTGCCAAGTGATCGAACGGATCAAACGTCCACGGCCAATGCCGTTCCCAGGCGATCCCGGCCGAGGCAGCGCGAATGCCACGGGGCCCGAAGCGTGCGCCGGGGCGGTTGCTGGTGGCCGTGTCGAACGGCACGCCACTGACGGCCACATCAACGCCACGCAAGTCACGACTGTAACGGCGACGCATGAAACTGGTGATACCGGCGTAGGTACTTTCAGCGGCCGTGCCGTAAAGGCTGTCACGGGTAAGGGCTTGATCGTTCTGCATCGGGACGTCCATTGAAGGCTCCTTCTTTTATAGTTATTGGCGGCTACGGAAAGTGGTCCACAAGCGCGTGCGCAGGCGCATGTCCTTGAGGTTCATGCTGCGGTCGGCGTACAGCCGTTCGCGCACGTCGGCCAGCGGGTAGATGTCCGGATCGGAGCGCACCGCTTCATCCACCAGCGGCGTGGCGGCCTGGTTCGCTGTGGCGAAGAACAAGGTGTTGGTCAGTGCCGCAACGGACTCGGGGCGCAACATGAATTCGATAAAGGTGCGGGCGGCTTCGGGGTGCGGCGCGTCCTTGGGAATCGCCAGGTTGTCCTGCCACACGAGGGTGCCTTCCCTGGGAATCCGGTAGGCAATTTCATAGGGCTTATTGGCTTTGCGTGCCTGGTCGGCGGCCATGCTGGCGTCACCGTTGTAGGTCAACGCCAGGCACACGCTGCCATTGGCCAGATCGCTGATCTGCCGCCCGGTGGCGACGTACAGCACGTTCGGCTGTAGCTGATGCAACAACGCCTCGGCGGCTGACAGATCATTCTTGTCCGTGCTGTAGGGATCTTTACCCAGGTAATGCAGCGCCAGTCCGATCACCTCCTGGGGCGAGTCGAGAATGGCGATGCCGCAGTCTTTCAACTTGCTTGCGTACTCGGGTTTGAACAGCAGGTCCAGGCTATTGAGCGGCACGTCCGGCAAGCGCTGCTTGATCGCCTCGACGTTCATGCCCAATCCCAGCGTGCCCCAGGTATAAGGCACGCCATAGCGGTTGCCGGGATCGACAGCGGCGAGTTTTTCCAGCAAGTCTGGATCGAGATTGGCGTAACCCTTGAGTCCTTCGTGAGGAATCGGTTTCAACGCCCCGGCTGCAAGCCCCCGGGCCAGCACACTGGAGGACGGCACCACCACGTCATAACCGCTGCCGCCGGTGAGCAGCTTGGTCTCCAGTACTTCCGAAGAATCGAAGGTGTCGTAGCGCACATGGATGCCGGTTTCCTGCTCGAACCGCTGCAGGGTTTCGGGGGCCACGTAATCGGCCCAACTGTACAGATTGACCACCTTGTCTTCGGCCTGGGCCGAAACAGCCACGGCGAGCAACAGCGCGGGTAAACACAGCTTGAACATGGGAGCCATGACGAACACCTGACCAGAGGAAGTGGTTGCAGGATGCGTCGTCGGATACATTGGTGAAATATCAAGTTAATTAACCTGACTTTATGACGGAGTAATGTTTGATGCTCGGCCAACTCCATGATCTGGACCTGCAATTGTTGCGTCTGTTTGTCAGCGTGGTGGAGTGCGGCGGTTTCAGTGCCGCCCAGGGTGAGCTGGGCTTGAGCCAGTCGAGCATCAGCCAGCAAATGGCCAAGCTGGAAACCCGCCTTGGCTATCGCCTGTGCAGCCGCGGCAAGGGCGGATTCAAGGTCACCGCCAAGGGCGAACAACTCCTCAGCGCCACACGCACCCTGTTCGAATCCATCGAAGCCTTCCGTCATCAATCCAACGGCGTGGCCGGGCGCTTGATCGGTGAAGTGCGCCTGGGTCTGTCCGAAGCCCTGGATCAATCGGTGCTGCAACGGGTGGCCGAGGCGATCCGGCGCTTCCGTGAGCGGGACGAGTCAGTGCGCATCGAACTGATCAGCGCCATGCCCGGCGAAATGGAGCGCTTGCTACTGCAACAGCGGCTGGACCTGGCCATCGGCTATTTCTCGCAAGTGCAAAGCGCGTTTGACTACCGCCAATTGTTCATTGAAACCCAGCATCTGTATTGCGCCCCCGGCCATCCGCTGTTCACCAACCCGGCCCCCTGCGATCAGGATCTGCAGGCCAGCGACCGGGTCGATCACCCCTACCGTTTCCTGCGCAGTGACGAACCCTTCCAGGGCAAGCTGTGTTCGGCGCGCTCGGAACAAGTCGAAGGCACCCTCGCCTTTATCCTTTCCGGCAAGCATGTCGGTTATTTGCCCAGCCACTTCGCCCATGCCTGGGAAAACAAGGGTTTGCTCAGGGCCGTGCGTCGAGGCGACATGAGTTTCGATGTCGCGTTTCATCTGGCCCGGCACCGGGCGCAAGTGGCCGGCGATGCACAAAAGGCATTCGAAGAGGATCTGCTCGCGGCGTTTGCCTGACTACGTCGTGGTCTACGCTGTAACAATACCGGACACTGTCATGCAAAAATGCACAGATAACCTGCACTTATCCGGGTTGTACAAGGCAAATTTGCACTGATACGATCCGCCATCGCTCGCGCGCGAGCATCTTGATAAAGAACAATAAAAGCAGGGAGTTAGTGATGACTGCTCAGGTTTTTTCTCCCGGGACTCAGTCCATGGATGCCATGCAAAACGAAGTGCTGGCCGAGGTTCGCAACCACATTGGTCACCTGACCCTCAACCGCCCCGCCGGCCTCAATGCCCTCACCCTGGACATGGTGCGCAACCTGCACCGCCAGCTCGACGCCTGGGCCCAGGATTCGCAAGTCCATGCCGTGGTCTTGCGCGGTGCCGGGGAAAAAGCCTTCTGCGCCGGCGGCGACATTCGCTCGCTGTATGACAGCTTCAAAAGCGGCGACACCCTGCACGAAGATTTCTTTGTCGAGGAATACGCCCTCGACCTCGCGATCCACCACTACCGCAAACCGGTGCTGGCCCTGATGGACGGTTTTGTCCTCGGCGGTGGCATGGGCCTGGTGCAAGGCGCAGACCTGCGCGTGGTCACAGAGAAAAGCCGCCTGGCCATGCCGGAAGTCGGCATCGGCTATTTCCCGGACGTCGGCGGCAGTTACTTCCTGCCGCGCATCCCCGGTGAGCTGGGGATTTACCTCGGCGTCAGCGGCGTGCAGATTCGCGCCGCCGATGCGCTGTATTGCGGCCTGGCCGACTGGTACCTGGAAAGCGACAAGCTTGGCGTCCTGGACGAAAAACTCGACCAGCTCGAATGGCACGATACGCCGCTCAAGGACCTGCAAGGCCTGCTGGCGAAATTCGCCGTGCAGCAACTGCCCGATGCGCCACTGGCGACTTTGCGCCCGGCCATCGACCACTTCTTCGCCCAACCCGATGTGCCGAGTATTGTGGAGCAACTACGCCAGGTAACGGTCGCCGACAGCCATGAGTGGGCCGTCACCACCGCCGACCTGCTGGAGACCCGCTCGCCGCTGGCCATGGCCGTGACCCTGGAAATGCTCCGTCGCGGACGCGAGCTGCCCCTTGAACAATGTTTCGCCCTTGAGCTGCACCTGGACCGTCAGTGGTTCGAGCGCGGCGACCTGATCGAAGGCGTGCGCGCCTTGCTGATCGACAAAGACAAGACACCGCGCTGGAACCCGCCCACCCTCCAGGCACTGGACGCCGAACACGTGGCGAGCTTCTTCAGCGAGTTTGACCGGAGCGAGAGCTGAGCCATGCACGATATCGAATTGAGTGAAGAACAAGTCATGATCCGCGACATGGCCCGGGATTTTGCCCGCGGCGAAATCGCGCCCCATGCCCAGGCCTGGGAAAAGGCCGGCTGGATCGATGATGGTCTGGTGGCGAAAATGGGCGAACTGGGCTTGCTGGGCATGGTGGTCCCCGAGGAATGGGGCGGCACCTATGTCGACTATGTGGCCTATGCACTGGCGGTAGAAGAAATTTCCGCCGGCGACGGTGCTACCGGCGCCTTCATGAGCATCCACAACTCCGTGGGCTGCGGGCCGGTGCTCAACTACGGCAGTGAAGAACAGAAGCAGACCTGGCTGGCGGACCTTGCCAGCGGCCAGGTCATCGGCTGTTTCTGCCTGACCGAACCCCAAGCCGGTTCCGAGGCGCACAACCTGCGCACCCGCGCCGAACTGCGCGACGGCCAGTGGGTGATCAATGGCGCCAAGCAATTCGTCAGCAACGGCAAGCGCGCCAAACTGGCGATTGTGTTTGCCGTGACCGATCCGGACCTGGGCAAACGTGGCATCTCGGCATTCCTGGTACCGACCGATACCGCCGGTTTTATCGTCGACCGCACCGAACACAAGATGGGCATCCGTGCTTCCGACACCTGCGCGGTGACCCTGAACAACTGCACCATCCCCGAAGCCAATTTGCTGGGCGAACGCGGCAAGGGCCTGGCCATCGCCTTGTCCAACCTCGAAGGCGGCCGCATCGGCATCGCCGCCCAGGCACTGGGCATCGCCCGCGCAGCGTTTGAAGCGGCACTGGCTTATTCCCGTGATCGTGTGCAGTTTGGCAAAGCGATCAATGAACACCAGAGCATCGCCAACCTGCTGGCCGACATGCACATGCAGTTGAACGCCGCGCGATTGATGATCCTGCATGCCGCACGCCTGCGCACGGCCGGCAAACCCTGTCTGTCGGAGGCGTCACAAGCCAAGCTGTTTGCGTCGGAAATGGCGGAAAAGGTCTGCTCGTCCGCGATTCAGATTCATGGCGGCTACGGGTATCTGGAAGACTATCCGGTGGAGAAATACTACCGGGATGCGCGGATCACGCAGATCTACGAAGGGTCGAGCGAAATTCAGCGGATGGTGATTGCCCGCGAGCTGAAGAACTACCTGATTTGATGCCCTGTACCTGTAGGAGCGAGCTCGCTCGCGATGGTGGCCAACGATAACGCGGGGTACCTGAATCAACCCGGTGCCCTCAGGTTTTTCGCGAGCAGGCTCGCTCCTACAAGGGGATCTCATAAACGCTGAGATCCAATGTGGGAGCGAGCCTGCTCGCGATGAGGCCGAAAGACCGCTACTTTACTTACCTTGGAACTCAGCCTCACGCTTGGCAATGAACGCCGCCATCCCTTCCTTCTGATCCTGCGTCGCAAACGCCGCATGGAACACCCGACGCTCAAAGCGCACGCCTTCGGCCAGGCTCACTTCAAAGGCACGGTTGACGCTTTCCTTGACCATCATCGCAATCGGCAACGATTTTTTAGCAATCAACGCGGCGACTTTCAGCGCTTCATCCAGCAGCTCATCGCTCGGCACGATACGCGCCACGATGCCGCAACGTTCCGCTTCCACGGCATCGATCAAGCGGCCGCTCAGGCACATTTCCATGGCCTTGGCCTTGCCCACGGCGCGGGTCAGGCGCTGGGTGCCGCCCATACCCGGCAACACGCCGAGGTTGATTTCCGGCTGGCCGAATCTGGCGTTGTCACCGGCCAGGATGAAATCGCACATCAACGCCAGCTCACAGCCGCCGCCCAGGGCGAAACCGTTGACCGCCGCGATGATCGGCTTGCGGCGGTTGGCCACGCGATCGCTGTCGCTGAACAGGTCGTCGATATAGATTTGCGGATAGGTCAGCTCCGCCATTTCTTTGATGTCGGCACCGGCGGCAAAGGCTTTTTTCGAACCGGTCAGGACGATACAGCCGATGTTCGAGTCAGCCTCGAAACCATCAAGGGCCTGGTTCAGTTCGCTGACGATCTGCGCATTCAGCGCATTCAGCGCTTGTGGACGGTTGAGGGTGATCAGGCCAACGCGGCCGTGGGTTTCCAGCAAAATCGTTTCGTAGCTCACAGGGGACTCCTTCTTATAAATTGCGCGAAATGACCATGCGTTGAATATCGCTGGTGCCTTCGTAGATCTGGCAGACCCGTACGTCGCGGTAGATCCGCTCCACCGGGAAGTCGTTGAGGTAACCGTAACCGCCCAGGGTTTGCAGCGCCGAGGAGCATACCTTCTCGGCCATTTCCGAGGCGAACAACTTGGCCATCGACGCTTCGACCAGGGCCGGTTTGCCACTGTCACGCAGAGCGGCGGCGTAGTGCACCATTTGCCGCGCCACGGCGATCTGGGTCGCCATGTCCGCCAGGCGGAAGGCCACGGCCTGGTGCTCGATGATCGGCTTGCCGAAGCTCTCGCGCTCACGGGCGTAATCGCGCGCCGCTTCGAACGCGGCACGGGCCATGCCCACCGATTGCGAAGCGATGCCGACGCGGCCGCCTTCAAGGTTGGCCAGGGCAATTCTGTAGCCTTCGCCCTCCTCGCCCAAGCGATTGGCCAGCGGCACCTTCACGTCTTCGAAGAGGATCTGGCAGGTGTCGGACGCATGCTGGCCGAGTTTGTCTTCGACCCGCGCGACTTTGTAGCCCGGCGAATCGGTCGGCACTATAAAGGCGCTGATGCCACGTTTGCCGGCACTCGGATCGGTCACCGCAAACACGATCACCACCCCGGCATTCTGCCCGGAGGTGATGAACTGCTTGCAGCCGTTGAGCACATAATGATCGCCTTCCAGGCGCGCACGGGTTTTCAGGCCGCTGGCGTCGGAACCGGCCTGGGGCTCGGTCAGCGCAAAGGCACCGAGCATCGCACCGCTGGCCAGCGGTTTGAGGAAGCGCTCTTTCTGCTCATCGGTGCCGTAGTTGAGGATCGGTACGCAACCCACGGAGTTGTGCACGCTCATGATGGTCGAGCAGGCGCCATCGCCGGCGGCGATTTCTTCCAGCGCCATGGCATAGGCCAGGTAACCGGTGTCGCATCCGCCCCACTGCTCCGGCACCAGCATGCCGAAGAAGCCCAGCCCGGCCATTTCGCCGATGGCTTCCTTGGGAAAACGGTGCTCGCGGTCCCACTCGGCAGCGAAGGGCTTCAGCCGTTCCTGGGCAAAGTCCCGGGCCATGTCACGGATTTGTTGTTGGTCGTCATTGGGGATCATGGTGAATCCTTAAATCAAGCTAAATGCGAAACCCTGTGGGAGCGAGCTTGCTCGCGATGGGGCCGTGTCAGTCAACTTTATTGCTATCTGACCTACCGCTATCGCGAGCAAGCTCGCTCCCACAGGGATTGGTGTTGGCCTCAGTAGAGGCATTCCACGGCCATCGCCGTCGCTTCACCGCCGCCGATACAAATCGCCGCAACACCACGCTTCAAGCCTTTCTGGCGCAGGGCCGAAAGCAGGGTCACCAGAATCCGCGCACCGGACGCACCGATCGGGTGCCCGAGGGCGCACGCGCCGCCGTGCACGTTGAGTTTCTCGTGAGGGATTTCCAGATGAGTCATCGCGGCCATGCCGACCACGGCGAAGGCTTCGTTGACTTCCACCAGATCCACGTCATTGAGCGACCAGCCGGTTTTCTTCATCAACTTCTTGATTGCACCAATCGGTGCCACCGGGAACAGGCCCGGGGTGTCGGCGAACGCAGCGTGGCCATGAATCACCGCCAAGGGTTTCAGGCCTTGTTTCTGTGCCTGGGACTGGCGCATCAGCACCAGCGCGGCGGCACCGTCGGAGATCGAACTGGAGTTGGCCGCCGTCACCGTACCGCCTTCGCGGAATGCCGGCTTCAGCGAAGCAATCTTGTCCAGCCTGGCTTTTGGCGGCTGCTCGTCGTTGCTGATCACCACCTGTTCTTTGCCAACCGTTACGGTCAGCGGCACGATTTCGGCCTTGAAGCTGCCGTCCTTGATCGCCTGTTGCGCACGAGTGGTCGAGGCAATGGCAAACGCGTCCTGGGCTTCACGGCTGAAGCCGTTGGTTTCGGCGCACTCTTCGGCGAAGGTGCCCATCAGGCGGCCCTTGTCGTAGGCGTCTTCGAGGCCGTCCAGGAACATCGAGTCCTGCACCCGACCATGGCCCATGCGGTATCCGGCACGGGCGCGATCCAGCAGGTAAGGCGCGTTGGACATGCTTTCCATGCCACCGGCAACCACCACGTCGGCACTGCCCGCCACCAGCATGTCGTGGGCCAGAATCGCCGCTTCCATGCCGGAGCCGCACATCTTGTTCAGGGTGGTGCAGCGGGTCGATTTATCCAGCCCCGCGCCCAGCGCCGCCTGACGCGCAGGAGCCTGGCCAAGGCCTGCCGGAAGCACGCAGCCGAACAGCACTTCGTCGACGCTATCACTGGCAACACCGGCACGTTCGACGGCGGCCTTGATGGCGGCCGCACCGAGTTGCGGTGCGGTCAGGCTTTTCAGTTCGCCCTGGAAACCGCCCATCGGGGTGCGGACGGCGCTGACGATAACAATTGGATCGTTGGACATTGTCATGACAAATCCTCCTTACTTGGCGGCCATACGCAAGGCACCGTCGAGACGGATCACCTCGCCATTGAGCATGCTGTTTTCAATAATATGCTTGACCAGCCCGGCATACTCGCCCGGTTTGCCCAAACGCGGCGGGAATGGCACGCCAGCGGCCAGGGAATCGCGGACTTCCTGGGTCATGCCGGCCATCATCGGCGTCTCGAAGATGCCGGGGGCGATCGTCATGACACGGATGCCGAAGCGCGCCAGCTCACGGGCCGCCGGCAAGGTCAGGCTGACAATCGCGCCCTTGGACGCCGAGTAAGCCGCCTGACCGATCTGGCCGTCGTAAGCCGCGGCAGACGCGGTGTTGATGATCACACCGCGCTCGCCATCGGCATCCGCTTCGGTCTCGGCAATCGCCGCGGCCGCAAGGCGCAGCATGTTGAAGCTGCCGATCAGGTTGACGTTGATCACCTGGCTGAAACTGGCCAGTGCATGCGGACCTGTCTTGCCGAGAATCTTCTCGCCACGCACGATGCCGGCGCAATTGACCAGGCCATTGAGGCCACCAAAGGCCTTGACCGTCGCTTGCACGGCAGCTTCGGCCTCTGCTTCGTTGCTGATGTCCGCCACCACGCTTTGTGCACCAAGGCGCTGGGCCTGGGCTGCAACGGCTTCGGCGTTCATGTCCACCAGCATCACTTTGGCGCCAGCGGCGACCAGCACCTCGGCGGTGGCGGCACCGAGGCCGGAAGCGCCACCGGTGACGATAAAAATCTTGTTCTGGATCTGCATCATTATTTCCCTGGATTCAAGCTGGAAGGTTCTTCGCCGCGGCCTCTTGAGCCTTGGCGATTTCCTGGTTGCGCAAGATAAAGCGCTGCAATTTGCCGCTGGGGGTTTTCGGCAATTCGCTGACAAATTCGATTTCACGGGGATACGAGTGCGCCGCCAGACGCTTGCGCACGTGCTGGCGCAGCTCTTCGGCCAACTCGGAGGCGGCGCGGTATTGCGGGCTGAGCACGACGAACGCCTTGACCAGTTCGGTGCGCTCCGGATCTGGCTTGCCGACCACGGCGGCCTCGACCACGGCCGGGTGTTCGATCAGCGCACTTTCCACGTCGAAGGGACCTACCCGGTAGCCGGAGGTGGTGATCACGTCATCACTGCGACCGACGAAGCTGATGCTGCCGTCCGGGTTCCACTCCACGGTGTCGCCACTCAAGTAGTAGTTGCCGACAAAGGCCTTGGTCGGCCCGCCTTCGTAGCCGGCGAACCAGCACATCGGCGACTGGCTGCGGTCGATAGCCAGGATGCCCGGCTGCCCAACGCCGAGTTCCTTGTACTCGTCATCCAGCACCACAATGCGGTGGCCCGGCGAGGCAAAACCGGCGGCGCCCATGTGAATCGGGTGCTCCAGGCCGTGGTGGTTGCACAGCACCATGCCCAGTTCGGTCTGGCCGTAGTGGTCGTGGATGACCACGTCGAGGTTATCGGCGAACCATCGGATCACTTCCGGGTTCAGCGGCTCGCCGGCGCTGCTGACGATACGCAGCTTGCCCTTGATCGACTTGGCGAATTCATCGCCACCGGCAATCAGCAAACGGTAGGCCGTCGGCGAACCGGTGAGGTTGGTGATCCCGTATTTGTTGATCACCCGGCAGGTGCTTTCGAGGGTGAACGGTCCATCGTAAAAGGTAATCGGATGGCCCATGGACATTGGCCCCGTGACACCGAAATAAATGCCGTAGGCCCAGCCCGGGTCGGCGACGTTCCAGAAGGCGTCTTCCGGGCGCAGATCCACCGCATCGCGGGTGTAGCTCTGGAACGCTACGATGGCCTTGAGTGGCACCGACAGCGCTTTCGACGGGCCGGTGGTGCCCGAGGTGAACATCAGCAGGAACGGATCTTCGCCGGTCAGCAGCACCGGTTCACAGTCGGCGGAATAGTTGGCCAGTTCGGCCCAGAAACTGAAATCGCCATGCACCAGGCCCTGCCCTTTGGCACCGGTGACAGTCACGATGGTCGGGCAATCGGCGACTTCGGCGAGTTTCGGCCGGTTCACTGCATCGGTCACCACCACTTTGGCGCCAGAGCTGCCCAGGCGGTGCTCGATGGCCTTGGGGCCGAATGCGGTAAACAGCGGTTGATACACCGCGCCGATGCGCCAGGTGGCGAACACGGTGATCAACAGTTCGATATTGCGGGGCAACAGGCCAGCGACCTTGTCGCCTTTCTTCACGCCCTGGGCCAGCAGGTAGTTGGCGAAACGCGCGGCCTTGTCCTGCAAGTCGGTGAAGGTGTACGAAGCACCAGTACCATCGCGTCCTTCCCAGAACAGCGCGATGCGACCCGGCAAGGCATGCCGGTCACAGCATTCGACACAGGCGTTGAGGGCCGTCAGATCGCCCGCGAGCGCGGCATCGACGGTGTGCTGATAATTGAACTGAGAAGTAGCAGACAAGTAATCGCGCATTGCCAGAATCCCACTGTGTTTTTTATTAGGTTGGGGGGAACCGTAATCAACAGGGAAATACTCGCTCTGCGCGGGTTACCGGGCAATGGTCAAAGCTATCAAGTTGTCTGACTGCTTTGGCCAAAGCCCGCTGGGCATCAGGAGGTGAAGCGCACCCCGGGCCTGGCGCGTTCGTCCACGGTCAGTTCGAACACATCCGGCCGCGCGTAGTGGCCGACCACGTCATAGTCGTAGCGGGCGCGCACCAGGTCGTCGGTGTCGATTTGCGCAGTGAGCAGCCCGGCACTGTCGCGCAACGGTCCGGCGAGGATGTCGCCCATGGGGCCTACAATCACACTGCCACCGGCAATCAACGGTCGATCTGCCGGCCAGTTGGCGACGTCCAGGCCCAGGGCCTGGGGCGATGCCTGGACCTGGCAGGCGCTGACCACGAAACAGCGCCCCTCATGGGCAATGTGGCGCATACTGACTTGCCACATCTCCCGTTCGTCCACGGTCGGCGCGCACCATACCTCCACGCCTTTGGCGTACATCGCCGTGCGCAGCAGCGGCATCATGTTTTCCCAGCACACCAGCGCACCGACACGCCCGACCTGGCTGTCGATCACCGGCAAGGTCGAGCCATCGCCCTTGCCCCAGATCAGCCGTTCGGTGCCGGTGGGCATCAGTTTGCGGTGTTTGGCCACCAGCCCGGCCTGCGGATCGAAGTACAGCGCGGTGCAGTACAAGGTGCTGCCGGCGCACTCGATCACACCGATCACCAGATTGGCCCCGGTGCGTGCGGACAGTGCCGCCAACGCCTCGGTTTCCGCACCGGGTACGTCGATGGCATTGGCAAAATAGCGGGCAAAGGCTTCGCGCCCTTGCGGCAGGCGATAGCCCAATTGCGTACCAAAGCCCTCGCCTTTGGGATAACCGCCCAGCAGCGCTTCCGGCATCACCACCAACCCGGCGCCGGATTCGATGATTGCGTTTTCATAGGACAGGATCTGTTCCAGGGTTTCAGCCTTGCCGCCGGGCAAGGCGCCGATCTGCAGGGCCGCGACAATTGATTTGGGCATCTTGGAAACTCCATTCGCATCAGGTGTTGCTCATTCTCCGGCGTCAGGCAATCATCAATAAAGACCGATTCACTGCTGAATGACATGAACCAAATGAATATCACCGACGTCGACCTCAACCTGCTCAAAGTCTTCGAAGCGCTGCACGAAGAGTCCAGCGCCAGCCGTGCCGCGCTGCGCCTGGGCGTGACGCAATCGGCCGTCAGCGCGGCCTTGCGTCGCTTGCGCGAGCTGTATGGCGATCAGCTGTTCGTGCGCACCGGACGCGGCCTGGCCCCCTCGCTCAAGGCCAATCAGCTCAAACCGGTGGTCAGCGATGCCCTGAACAAATGCCGGCAGAGTCTGGCGATGGTCGATCCGGCTGCGCAACAGTACGAAGGTCGCTCGGTCACGGTCGGCATGTCGGATGATTTCGAGATTGCCTACGGCCGGCGGCTGATCGAAGAGATCGCCCGTTGCGCGCCGAAACTGCGGCTGATTTTCCGCCAGACCCACAGCCAGATCGTCGCCCAGGCGTTGATGGAGCGCAGTATTGACCTGGCGATTGCCGCGGGCGGGTTTGCCGAGCGGTTGCTCAGCCGTCAGGTGCTGGGGGAAGGTGGCTATCTGTGCCTGGTGGACCCGTCGAGCCTGGTCGAGGGCCAGCAGAGCATCGGTCTCGAGGAGTTTGTGGCTCGCGAACACATTCTGGTGTCGTCCAGCGGTTTTATCGGGATTACCGATGAGGGATTGGCGGCGCTGGGGCTGAGCCGGAGGGTGTGCGCCTCGACCACGCATTTTGCCGCGTTGCCGCACTTGCTAAAAGGCAGTCGGGCGGTGGCGACCATTCCGGCCCATGCCGCCCAAAGCATCGCAACGCTCAGCGGGCTGGCGCTGCTGCCCTGCCCCCTGGCGTTGCCGCGCTACCCGATCGAACTGGGCTGGCGGACCAGCACCCAACTCGACCCGGTGCTCTTGAAAGTGCGCGAGGCAATCGTCGCGAGTTTCGCCTGACAGCCGTTGTTACTTGTTGGCCGCCATCAGGCGATTGACTTCACTGCGCACCATGTTGGCGTATTCCGGCGGCGACATGCCGTCCAGTTCGGCGCGCACCCATTCGGCCCATTTGCCTTTGCGCTTGGCCCGTTCGCCGAACAACCGCGCAGCCTCACCCTTGGCCTTGCCCAGGTTGTTTTGCCAGAGTTCGAACAGACGGGATTTCTCGTCTTCAAGCGCTGCGCGCTCGGCGAGGGGTTTGTCGGCCAGATTGAAGCTCATGGGAATTTCCTGCTGCGTAAAATAGGCGACATCTTACACTGTAGGACGAAAAGTCCTGCGCCGGTTTTTCAGCAAGATGGCCTCCCCGGGCAAAATAGCTGCAACTTTTCCGACGACGGCAGACTCCATTGTTCACTGTCCACTTACCTGCAAGGAGTACTTCAATGGCCCGCAAAACCGCCGTGCAAGCCGCCGAAGATCAAATCAAGGATCAAGCCTTCAGCGAACTTCAAACGCTGATCGAAGAATCGGAAAAGCTGCTGAAAAGCAGCGCCTCGCTGGTCGGGGAAGAAGCAGAGACCCTTCGTGGACAAATCGCCCTGAAACTCCGACAGGCAGGGGATTCGGTGAGCAGCGTACGCGACCGCACCCTGCCCGCGGTCGAGGCCACTGAAACCTATATCGGCGGGCATCCGTGGCAAACCGTGGCGATTTCAGCCGGGTTCGGCCTGGTGGTGGGGTTGCTGCTGGGTCGTCGCTAAGCACTGGCAAAGACTGAACCCTGTGGGAGCGGGCTTGCTCGCGAAGGCGGTGTGTCAGCCAATATCCAAGTTGCTGACACACCGCC
>NZ_JBXAJS010000004.1:0-14695 GCF_058797535.1 Pseudomonas sp. GW823-FHT02E01
TCCAAGTTGGCGAAATCATATCGCCCTTAAGAGGTGTCCGGGATTATTAGGCCAGTTCAAGCTCGCTCCCACAGGGTTCTTCAGTGTTTTCCAGTCTGCGTTTTTTCAGGACAATCCATGAACAGCCTCCCCATCATCGACATCACCCCGCTCTACAGCGACGATCCATCCGCCTGGCCAGCGGTGGCCGAACAAATCGACCTCGCCTGCCGCGAGTGGGGTTTCTTCTACATCAAGGGCCATCCGATCAGCACTGCGCGAATCGACGAACTGCTCGACAGCGCCAAACGCTTCTTCGGCCAACCTACCGCCGAAAAGCTCAAGATCGACATCACCCAGACCCGTCACCATCGCGGTTACGGCGCCATTGCCACCGAGCAATTGGACCCGAGCAAACCCAGCGACCTCAAAGAAACCTTCGACATGGGCCTGCACCTGCCGGCCGAGCACCCTGACGTACTGGCGGAAAAACCCTTGCGCGGCCCCAATCGCCATCCGTCCATACCCGGCTGGGAAACGTTGATGGAACAGCACTACGTCGACATGCAAGCCCTCGCGCAAACGCTGTTGCGGGCAATGACCATCGCGCTGGGGATTGAGCGTGATTTCTTCGACGCGCGCTTCAATGAGCCGGTCAGCGTGCTGCGGATGATCCATTACCCGCCGCGCCACACCGCCAGTTCCGAAGAGCAACAAGGTGCCGGCGCGCACACCGACTACGGCTGCATCACCCTGCTCTATCAGGACGCCGCCGGTGGCTTGCAAGTACGCAACGTCAAAGGCGAATGGATCGACGCACCGCCGATCGAAGGTACGTTCGTGGTCAACCTCGGCGACATGATGGCGCGCTGGAGCAACGACCGTTACCTGTCGACGCCGCACCGGGTGATCAGCCCCCAGGGCGTGGATCGTTATTCGATGCCGTTCTTCGCCGAGCCGCACCCGGATACCCGCATCGAATGCCTGCCCGGATGTCAGGACACATTGCATCCGGCGAAATACCCGGCCACCACCTGCGCCGAGTTCCTGCTCTCGCGCTTCGCC
Organism: Pseudomonas sp. GW823-FHT02E01; assembly: GCF_058797535.1. Taxonomy (NCBI): domain Bacteria; kingdom Pseudomonadati; phylum Pseudomonadota; class Gammaproteobacteria; order Pseudomonadales; family Pseudomonadaceae; genus Pseudomonas; species Pseudomonas sp. GW823-FHT02E01. Next base: position 1,045 of record NZ_JBXAJS010000004.1, read on the forward strand.
GATACCTACGCTTATCGACGGGAACCGGAAGCTGTGTGATCAACCGCCTGGTCAGGTTTTACCAATTGTTGCGGCAACCCTCTGTAGAATGGCGACCATTGCACCTGATGAGAAAAGAATTATGTACGACTGGCTGAACGCCCTGCCCAAGGCAGAATTGCACCTGCACCTGGAAGGCTCGCTGGAGCCGGAGCTGTTGTTCGCCCTGGCCGAGCGCAACAAGATTGCCTTGCCATGGAACGACGTCGAAACCTTGCGCAAGGCGTATGCCTTCAACAACCTGCAGGAGTTCCTCGATCTGTATTACCGGGGTGCCGATGTGCTGCGCACATCCCAGGACTTCTATGACCTGACCTGGGCGTACCTGCTGCGCTGCAAAGAGCAGAACGTGATTCACACCGAACCGTTCTTCGACCCGCAGACCCACACCGACCGTGGCATCCCGTTCGAAGTGGTGCTCAACGGCATCGCCGCCGCGCTCAAGGATGGTGAACAGCAACTGGGCATCACCAGTGGTTTGATCCTGAGCTTCCTGCGCCATCTGAGCGAAGACGAAGCCCAGAAAACCCTCGATCAGGCGCTACCGTTCCGCGATGCGTTCGTCGCCGTGGGCCTGGACAGCTCCGAGATGGGCCACCCGCCGAGCAAGTTCCAGCGCGTGTTCGACCGTGCCCGCCACGAAGGCTTCCTGACCGTCGCCCACGCCGGTGAAGAAGGCCCGCCCGAGTACATCTGGGAAGCCATCGACCTGCTGAAAATTCAGCGCATCGACCATGGCGTGCGCGCCATCGAAGACGAGCGCCTGATGCAGCGAATCATCGACGAGCAGATCCCGCTGACCGTGTGCCCGTTGTCGAACACCAAGCTTTGCGTGTTCGATCACATGTCGCAGCACAACATTCTCGACATGCTCGAACGCGGCGTGAAAGTGACCGTGAACTCCGATGACCCGGCGTATTTCGGCGGTTATGTCACCGAGAACTTCCATGCGTTGCACACCCATCTGGGCATGACCCAGGATCAGGCCAAGCGCCTGGCGCAGAACAGTCTCGATGCGCGGTTGGTAAAACCCTAAAGGCAAACGCAAACCTTGCAGGAGCTGGCTTGCCAGTGATAAGGCCATCACCTCCAGTATTGATGCTGGATGAGAGGCCGCCATCGCCGGCAAGCCGGCTCCTACAACGCCATTTCCAGTTCGGACTCACTGGCAAAGCGATGAATTTCCCGTTGCCCGGAGGCCGTCACCTGCAAGGTTCGGGAATCGTTGGGCAGGCTCAACCACCCCGACTGCATGAACAGCTGCAACAATGCCGCGCCCAGCGAGCCGCCCATGTGCGGGCGCCTTTCGCTCCAGTCGGGGCAGGCGCAGGCAACCCTGCCGTTGTGATGGGCCAGCGCCTGGATGAACACTCCCCGTGCCGCCAACTCTGTCGCGCCCTTGAGCGTGACCGTGACCCGCTGATCAAAGTGTTCGATCCAGCCCGCCTCCAGCAGCCGCTGATACAGATCGGCGGACAGGGTGCCCCCCAAATGATCGTCGCACAGTCGGGCACTCAACAATGGCGACCGCACCACCCGGGGTTTGACCAGAGGTGCATTGCGCTTGAATACGGCCGGAATATCCTGGGGTGCGCTGGCGAAGGTCGCGCTGGCCAGTGCTTCGATTGCCGCTCCGACCTCGGGAGCGGCCAGGCGGAAGAAGCGTTTGCGGCCGCGGTTTTCAACCTTCAGCAGACCTCCGGCGGACAAACGGCCCAAGTGTGCACTGGCCGACGACGATGACAGGCCGGCCAGCAATGCCAACTCTTCGGTTGCTCGCGCCGAACCATCCATCAAGGCCCACATCATTGCGCTGCGCTTTGGGTCAGCCAGCAACGTGGCGATCTGGCTGATGCAAGGTGCATGTTCCATGTATTCACTCCCTGTTGAATCGTTTCGTCTACTGCCCAGAGAAATCTTGACCAGTAATGTGTCGTCGGCCAATCCGTGGAAACTGCCATAAGCCCGGCAACGCCTTGCTCAACCATTTGCGCTGCCCGGCCGATGCTGCGAAGGTCAGAAGGATGACCGTGCAGCCGGGCCGACTCGAACGTGGACCCACCATTGGGGATCGACGCTACTTACATGATGAGGGCGCTAGTATATGCGGGTTGGTCGGCGGATCCTTTCCTCCACCCGGCGTAGGTGGTGATCGTTCCTGAGGGAAATTTCTCTTTTTTCGTGCGACTAATGATCGATTCCCGAAAAGCCTGGAAATTGACTGCTCAAAAGGGCGCATCGTCTGGCAAGCATTTCACGCAACAGGTTCACCGGCTTACTCAATTGTGCGCGATGGGCGCACAACAGATTCAACGGTGCGCGCTCACACAGCAGCTCCGGCATAAGCACCTTCAAGCGGCCGGCCAGTACATCGGCGGCCACATCGAGCCAGGATTTGTAAGCGATCCCGGCACCTGCCACCGCCCATAGGCGCACGACATCGGCATCGTCGCTGAAACGATCGCCGCTGACGGTCAGGCTGACTTCGCGTTTGCCGTCGTGAAAACTCCAGTGATCGTGGACCCGGCTACCGAGCATGTACAACAGGCAATTGTGCTGTGCCAGTTGCTCCAGCTGCCGCGGCTCGCCATGCCGGGCCAGATAGCCGGGAGCGGCGCACAAAACCCGTCGGTTCTGCGGGGCGATGGGCAGCGCCACCAGGCTGGAGTCCTCCGGTTCACCGTAGCGCAGGGCAATGTCTACCGGTTGGCGAAACAGGTCGGCGATGCGGTCCCCCAGCAGCAGGCGTACGGTGAGTTTCGGATGCTCGCGTTGAAACTCGTCGAGCCAGGGCAGCAGCAGGTTGCGGCCAAAGTCCGATGGCGCCGACAGTTGCAGCACCCCGCTGACCTGGTCCTGACCACTGGCCAGCAATCGCCGGCCCTCGTCGAGATTGCTCAGGGCCGCACGGGCGTATTCAAGAAAGCCCTCGCCTTCGGCGGTCAGGCGCAGGCTGCGGGTAGAACGGGCCAGTAAACGGGCGCCGAGTTGCTGTTCGATGCGCTTGAGCGCCGCACTGGCCACCGCCGCCGACATGTCCATGCCCCGCGCGGCGGCGGACAGGCTGCCCAGGTCCGCCGCCCGGACAAACAACTGCAAGTCATCGAAACGCAGCATCAAGAACACCGATTATCAAAAAAAAATTGAAAGAGACTGCTCTTTTAGCCGGTTTTATCTTCAGGAGAAATAGCCAATCATCTGCCCCATCGAATCCCTTCTTTATTAGTGTTCAGGAGCCGCCCATGAAAGCCATTGCCTACTACGCCTCGTTGCCGATCAGCGACAACAAGGCTCTGCAAGACATAGAGCTGCCAGAGCCGGTTGCCGGCCCCCGCGACTTGCTCGTGGAAGTCAAAGCCATCTCGGTCAACCCGGTGGACACCAAGGTGCGCCAGAACGTCCAGCCCGAAGGCGGCGCGGCCAAAGTGCTGGGTTGGGACGTGGCCGGTGTGGTCAAGGCCGTGGGCAGTGAGGTGACGCTGTTCTCGGTCGGCGACCAGGTGTTTTACGCTGGCTCCATCGCGCGGGCGGGCGGCAACAGCGAGTTGCATGTTGTGGACGAGCGCATCGTCGGCCACATGCCCAAGACCCTCGGATTCGCCGAAGCCGCTGCCCTGCCGCTTACCGCGATCACGGCCTGGGAACTGTTGTTCGAGCGCCTGCAAGTGCGCGAAGGCAAAACCGATGAAGGCCAGAGCCTGTTGATCGTCGGCGCGGCAGGTGGCGTGGGCTCGATTCTTACGCAGCTCGCTCACCAACTGACGGCCCTGAAAGTCATCGGCACCGCTTCGCGTGCGCAAACCCAAAGCTGGGTGAAGGAGTTGGGCGCTGACCTGGTGATCGACCATGGCCAGCCACTGAGCGAAGCACTCAAGCGTGCCGGTGTGGACCAGGTTACCCACGTCGCCAGCCTGACCCAGACCGACCAGCATCTGGACCAATTGGTGGAGGCATTGGCGCCCCAAGGCAAACTGGCGCTGATCGATGACCCCAAGTCGCTGGACGTGACCAAGCTCAAGCGCAAGAGCCTGTCACTGCACTGGGAGTTCATGTACACCCGTTCGCTGTTTGAAACCGCGGACATGATCGAACAGCACAACCTGCTCAATCGCGTCGCCTGGCTGATCGATGCCGGGACACTGAAAACCACGATGGGCGAACACTTCGGTACGATCAACGCGGCCAATCTGCGCCGTGCCCATGCCCTACTGGAAAGCGGCAAAGCCAAGGGCAAGATTGTATTGGAAGGGTTCTGAAGCGCTGAAAAAACCGCCACTGATTTCATCGCTTTCTGCTGTTTTCCGTCTGCGACCGGGACGCTCCGGTCGCGGACAACCTCTGTGGGCGCCCTCGAAAAGTCGTGTTTTTTTTAGTTACAAACCGTCAGTCAGACAGTTGATCCTTGTCACAATGGTGACCGTGTACGGGTCTACAATCGAATCTCCTGCGAGGCATTCTTTTGCGTAACGTCTTTTACGAGAGGTGATCAGCTGTGAAGATCCTGATAAAAGAACTGGCAAAATCCCAGTGGCAAGTCCGTCTTGACCAACATGCTGTGACGTTTCGCAGCGAAGCAGAAGCTCGCGCTTTCACGCGTACCCTTGAAGCCCGCATCCAGGCCCCTCACCCGATTCCCGTCCTCCTCACGCAGCGCGCAGCCGGCTGACTCCGGCCTCAAACCCGGGCTTGCGCCAGCGCCCGGGCATTTTGCAAACGCCGGGTGAGCACCGCCGCGCTCACCACCAGAATTCCACACAGGCTGATGACCATGGCCATCGGCACGGCGCTGCCGTCGTGCAACACGCCCACCAGCGCAGAGGCGCCGGCAGCCACGCTGAATTGCAGGCAACCGAGCAGCGCCGACGCGCTGCCGGCCCGTGCGCCCTGCCCGCTCATCGCACAAGCCGCCGCGTTGGGGCTGATGCAACCGAGGCTGGCGATACAGATGAACAATGGAATCAGCAGCGGCCACAATTGTGCCGTGTGCAGAGAGCTGACAGCGAGCAGGGTCAAACCGGCCGCCAGATAAACCCACACCGCGCGCGCCAGCAAAAACATCGGGCCACGTTTGGCCAGTAACCGCGCGTTGACCTGCGCCACCAGAATGAAGCCCGCCGCATTGATGCCGAACAGCCAGCCGAAATGCTCGGCCGCAACGCCGTAGAGCTTGATGAAGATGAAGGGCGAACCGGCGATGTAGGCAAACATCCCGGCGATGGCGATGCCCCCGGTCAAGGCATGGCCAAGAAATATGGGATCGGCCAGCAACCGACCGTACTGACGCAGCGCACCCGACAGCGGTTGACGCGGTATGTGGGCCGGCAAGCTTTCCGGCAAGCCCGTCGCAACCGCCAGGCCCGCCAGCGCACTGAAACCGGTCAAGGCCAGGAAAATCGACTGCCAGCCTGTCGTGTTGACCAACAACCCACCCAGCAATGGCGCAAGGATGGGAGCAAGTCCCATCACCAGCATCAGCTGCGAAAAGACTTTCGCCGACCCCACCGCATCACACTTGTCGCTGACCACCGCCCGGGAAATCACCATCCCCGCGCAACCGCCCAACGCCTGGATGAAACGCGCGCCGATCAGCCATTCCAGGTTCGGCGCATAGGCGCACGCCACGGAAGCCGCGGTGAACAAACCGACACCGATGAGCAACGGAATGCGTCGCCCGAAACGATCCGCCACTGGACCATAGGCCAACTGACCGATGGACAAGCCGAGGAAGTAGGCCGCCAACGTCATCTGGACGTGATTTTCGTCCGTGCCGAAAGCCAGGGCCATGGCCGGGAAGGCCGGCAGGTAGAAATCGATCGCCAGCGGACCGAAAGCGCTCAAGGCGCCGAGAATCAGAATGGTACGGAAGTTCATCAGGCATCCAGTGGGGCAGAAGTCGGCAGCCCGACAGTCTAGCCGCGCACGGACGCCTTGAACATTCCGGTAGCTCGCTAACTATCAAATTCAGGCCAGTTTGACGCCGTAACCCTCTTCGCTGATCGCCTCGATCACCTGCTCGGCGGTCAGCGCACTTTCGACACCGACCTCCCTGGCAGCCAGATCGACCCGCACACTGGCTGCCGGGTCTTTGGCCTGGAGCGCCTGGGTGATGGCCTTGACACAGTGACCACAAGACATGCCTTCGACGTTGAACACTTGCATGGGATGACTCCTTTTTCCGAGGGTTGAACCCAGTTTCGAGCTTGCCACCATGGCAAGATCAAGTTCTGAAGTGATCTGCCGGGCTGGCAATCGGCGCGACGCTCGGCCAAGCTGCGTCCATCAATGACTCGAACTCAGGAGATTCAGCCATGCGCTGGTCAGTTTTCAGCCTGTTTGGCTTTCTCAGCCTTTTCGCCGCCGTGCCTTCGGCCAATGCTGCCAGTCAGGATTATGGCGTGCTGATCATTTCCCGCGAGCGCCTGGAAGTCGCGACCAGTTGCGAAATCGGCGTGTACATCCAGGATCAACTGGCGGCGCGGCTGTTTCAGGAACAGAGCACCTCGTTCAACCTGCCGCCGGGCATCGTCTCGCTACGCCTGAAACTGCTGCCGGGCCAGATGCCGGGTTGCAATCCGGGCATGCTCGCGCCGGGTTCGCAGGATATCCAGCTCAAGGCTGGCGATGTGCTCAAATACCGGATCGCGATGACGCAGGAAGGGATGTACCTCAAGCGCGCCGGTCTCGGCTACTGACATCTATACCCCCTGTGGGAGCGAGCTTGCTCGCGATTAGGCCGTTACATTCAACAACTCTGTTGACTGGTACTCCGCCTTCGCGAGCAAGCTCGCTCCCACAGGGGATCAGCGGCACGTTTAAGATTGGCACTTGACCTTGCCAGCATGGCAAGGTTGATCCTGTGGTCATCTACTACAGGGAGTGCGACCGATGTCCGAATCCACCACGTTCGACCTGCCGATTGCCGGCATGACCTGCGCCAGTTGCGCCGGGCGGGTCGAGCGCGCCTTGAGCAAAGTCATTGGCGCCAGTGCCGTCAGCGTCAACCTCGCCACTGAGCAGGCGCGGGTCCAGGCACCCGGCGACAGCTTGCCGGCCTTGATAGATGCCGTGGCCAAGGCCGGCTACAGCGTGCCGCAACAGAGCCTGGAATTGAGCATCGACGGCATGACCTGCGCGTCCTGCATCGGTCGCGTCGAGCGTGCGCTGGGCAAGGTGGCCGGAGTGAAAAGCGTCAGCGTCAACCTGGCCAACGAACGCGCCCACCTTGAACTGCTTGGCCAGATCGATCCGCAGACCTTGATCACCGCTGTGACAAAGGCAGGCTACAGCGCCAGCGTCTGGGAAGCCGAACACCCGCCAACCGACAATCAGCAACAGCGCCTGCACCGCGAACGCCTGGCCTTGATCATCGCCATTGCCCTCGCCTTGCCGCTGGTATTGCCGATGTTGCTACAGCCATTCGGCGTGCACTGGATGCTCCCGGCCTGGGCGCAATTCGCCTTGGCCACGCCGGTGCAATTCATCTTCGGCGCACGGTTTTACGTCGCCGCCTGGAAAGCCGTGCGCGCCGGGGCCGGCAACATGGATTTGCTGGTCGCCCTGGGCACCAGCGCCGGGTATGGCTTGAGCCTGTACGAATGGGCTACCGCCGCCGGGCGCATGCCACATCTGTATTTCGAAGCCTCGGCGGTGGTGATCGCCCTGGTGCTGCTGGGCAAGTACCTGGAAAGCCGCGCCAAGCGCCAGACTGCCAGCGCCATTCGAGCCCTCGAAGCCTTGCGCCCGGAACGGGCGATTCGGGTGACCGATGGTCACGAGCAAGACGTCGCCATCAGCGCCCTGCGCCTCAATGACCTGGTGATGGTCAAACCCGGCGAACGCTTCCCGGTGGATGGCGAAGTGGTTGAAGGCCAGAGCCACGCCGACGAAGCCCTGATCAGCGGCGAAAGCCTGCCGGTGCCCAAGCAGCCCGGCGACAAAGTCACCGGCGGCGCGATCAACGGTGAAGGCCGGTTGCTGGTGCGTACCCAGGCCCTCGGTGCGGAAACCGTGCTGGCGCGGATCATCCGTCTGGTGGAAGACGCCCAGGCCGCAAAAGCGCCGATCCAGAAACTGGTGGATAAAGTCAGCCAGGTGTTCGTGCCCACCGTACTGCTGATTGCCCTGGCAACCCTGATCGGCTGGTGGCTGTATGGCGCGTCGATGGAAACCGCGCTGATCAACGCAGTGGCAGTGCTGGTGATCGCCTGCCCATGCGCCTTGGGCCTGGCCACACCGACGGCGATCATGGCCGGCACCGGCGTGGCGGCGCGCTACGGAATTCTGATCAAGGACGCCGAAGCACTGGAGCGAGCCCATGAGGTCAGCGCGGTGGTGTTCGACAAGACCGGCACCCTGACCTCCGGCGCCCCGCGCATTGCTCATCTGAGTGCCATCGACGGTAATGAGGCGAGCCTGCTGCAATTGGCCGGCGCCCTGCAACGCGGCAGTGAGCATCCGTTGGCCAAGGCTGTTCTGGATGCCTGTGCCGAGCGTGGACTGAAGGTGGCCGATGTCAGCGACAGCCAGTCCCTGACTGGTCGCGGCATCGCCGGCAACCTCGAAGGGCGTCGCCTGGCGCTGGGCAATCGGCGTCTGCTGGAAGACAGCGGCTTGAGTGCCGGGCCGTTGGCCGACTCGGCGATCGCGTGGGAAAAAGAAGGCCGGACCTTGTCCTGGCTGATCGAACAATCCCCCGAACCCCACGTGCTGGGCCTGTTCGCCTTTGGTGACACCCTCAAGCCCGGCGCGCTGCAAGCGGTGCAACAACTGAGCGCACGAAACATCAGCAGCCATCTGCTGACCGGCGACAATCGTGGCAGCGCCAACGTGGTGGCCCAGGCCTTGGGCATCCACGATGTGCATGCCGAAGTGCTGCCGGCGGACAAGGCCGCCACGGTCGCCGCACTGAAACAGACCGGGGTGGTGGCGATGGTCGGTGACGGCATCAACGACGCCCCGGCACTGGCCGCCGCCGACATCGGCATCGCCATGGGTGGCGGCACCGACGTCGCCATGCACGCGGCCGGCATCACCCTGATGCGCGGCGATCCACGACTGGTGCCGGCCGCATTGGAGATCAGCCGCAAGACCTACGCCAAGATTCGGCAGAACCTGTTCTGGGCCTTCGTCTATAACCTGATCGGCATTCCGCTGGCCGTGTTTGGCGTGCTCAACCCGGTGTTGGCCGGTGCGGCCATGGCGTTGTCGAGCGTCAGCGTGGTGAGCAATGCGCTACTGTTGAAAACCTGGAAACCCAAGGACCTGGAGGACAACCGATGAACATCGGCCAAGCGGCCCGCCACAGCGGCCTGAGCGCAAAGATGATCCGTTATTACGAATCCATCGGCCTGCTCAAGGCAGCCCATCGCACCGACAGCGGCTACCGGGTATACGGCGAAGACGACCTGCACACGCTGGCGTTCATCAAACGCTCGCGGGACCTGGGGTTTTCCCTGGAAGAAGTCGGCAAGTTGCTGACCCTCTGGCAAGACCGCCAACGCGCCAGCGCCGATGTGAAAGCGTTGGCCCGCCAGCACATCGATGAGTTGAACCAGAAGATCCGTGAGCTCGGCCAGTTGCGCGACACCTTGCAGGACCTGGTTGAGCACTGTCAGGGCGATCATCGGCCGGATTGCCCGATTCTCAAGAATCTGGAATCGGGCTGCTGCACCAGCCCGACTCATGCCTGATCCCTGTGGGAGCGAGCCTGCTCGCGAAAGCGGTCTGCCTGCCACATTGATGCTGGATGTGCCGACGTCTTCGCGAGCAAGCTCGCTCCCACAGGGTTTCAGTGTCGGTCACATAATTCGGGCTTGGCACAAAATCTGTGGGAGCGGGCTTGCCCGCGAAGGCGGACTGTCAGGCGACATAATTATTGAATCTGCACACAAAAAACCCGGCCGAAGCCGGGTTTTTCTTTAACCGATCACTGCATCCACGGTGGAGGCGGTTCTTCGGTCTTGCCCGGCGGCGCATCGTCCGCCGCGCGTACGGCTTGCCTGCGCTCCTCATCCAGGCGCGCGGCCTCGATCTCGCGCATGATTCCGCCCACGTCGGCCAGCTCTTCCGTGTCGGCGAACTCGCCGGTCAGGACACTGGCCGGGTGCAAGGTGCCAGCCTCGTACAAGGCCCACATTTCCTTGGCGTATTTGGTCTTCTTCAACTCCGGCGCAAACCGCCCGAAATAGGACGCCATGTTGCCCACGTCCCGCTCCAGCATGCTGAACGCGTGGTTGTTGCCAGCCGCATCCACCGCTTGCGGCAGGTCGATAATCACCGGGCCGGTCGGCGTCAGCAGCACGTTGAACTCCGACAGGTCGCCGTGCACCAGACCGGTACACAACATCAGCACGATCTGCGAAATCAGGAACGCGTGATACTCGCGCGCCTGGTCCGGTTCCAGCACCACATCGTTCAGACGCGGCGCCGCATCACCGTACTCGTCGGCCACCAGCTCCATGAGCAGCACGCCTTCGAGGAAGTCGAACGGCTTGGGCACCCGCACACCGGCACTGGCCAGACGGAACAGCGCCGCCACTTCGGCGTTCTGCCAGGCGTCCTCGGTTTCCTTGCGGCCAAACTTGGAGCCCTTGGCCATCGCACGGGCCTGACGGCTGTTGCGCACCTTGCGGCCTTCCTGGTACTCGGCCGCCTGACGGAAACTGCGTTTATTCGCCTCCTTGTAAACCTTCGCGCAACGCAACTCGTTGCCGCAGCGCACCACATAAACAGCTGCTTCTTTACCACTCATGAGTGGGCGCAGCACCTCGTCGACCAGACCGTCCTCGATCAGGGGTTCAATGCGTTTTGGAGTCTTCATCAGCTTTTATTGTGGGTCCTTTATTACCAAACACGCGAAAGTCATTCGTTATACGGCAATCCACTCACGGGGGGGAGGGGTTGCCGACTTATGAACATTGCAGATGCACACAATGTACCGTTCTCATCAGGTAAAACCGACGACCGCCATGGTCGTTCCAGATCATAGCCGAGCCTGCCTCACTTGTTGTGCAGAGGCATTGAGGGCAATTGCGACAGAAGCTGACACCACAGTTCATGCCTTCCGTAGGATTTTTCCCAACAGACCTCAATTTCCTCCGACAACAGCCGAAGTCCTAAGTGACAAAGTGATTTGTCCGACAATCGCTCCCCCAATAATAGCGATGCCGCACTCAAGGACCCGGGTTGACCAAGAACGTTTACGGCTGCCAATAAACCGCGAGTCATCTGCACTGCGTGGGCCTACAAGAAAATCTGGAGCGCGGATGAACATCAAACAGAAGTTGACCTGGGCGTTTGCAATCATCGCCTGCCTGCCCGTGGTGCTGGTCGCCACCCTCGTTGTGCTGAACCTGCGCAGTGATGCCAGGGACGAATTCGTCGACGGCAGTGCCCGCGAGATTCGTCAGGTCAGCAATGCCATGCAATTGTTCTTTGACGGCATCAGCCAGAACGTCGATTACCTGGCCAAGCAGCCGCTGATCCGAAACTCCGACGACAGCCTCAAGACTTACATGGCCGCCAACGCCGAAAGCGTCCCTCAGGGGGAGGCTGACAAAAAAGTCTTCGCCCTGCTCCAGGATCTGGGCAACAGCCACCCGGCCTACGCCTATGCCATCCTCGGCACGGCGGCGGGCGGCTATGTGTCGTGGCCGGATGATCCCAAGCTGAATAACTACGACCCGCGCCAGCGCCCCTGGTACAAGGCCGCCCAAGCCAAACCGGGCAAGCCGTTTCGCACCGAGGCCTACTACTGGGCCCAGGATGACGCGACCTATGTCAGCACCGTGCGCACCATCGACAACAAGCTGGGCACCAACGGCGGCGTGGTCAGCATCGACGTGACGCTCAAGCAGCTCACCGAAATCGTCAAACAGATCAAGCTCGGTGAAACCGGCTACCTGATGCTGCTGGAAAACACCGGCATGGTCCTGGTGGACCCGAAACAACCGGATCACAACTTCAAACCACTGAACAGCCTTGGCGACGGCTACGCGCAATTGGCCAAGGCCGGCAAGGGCCTGGTGGAAGTGGAGCTGAACGGCGAGCACTACATGGCCAACGTCTGGCCGTCCGAACAACTGGGCTGGACCTTCATCGGCCTGATCAAACAGGACGACGTGATGAGCTCCGCGACCCAGTTGACCTGGTTGATCGCCATCATCGCCGCCGTCCTGGCCGTCATCTTCGCCATCGTCGGCGCCAGTTTTGCCAGCCTCATCGTGCGCCCGATCCGCAGCGTGGCCAGCGGCCTGGAAGGTATCGCCCAGGGCGAAGGCGACCTGACCCAGAACCTGCAAATCCGTGGCAACGATGAAACCGCGCAACTGGCCAACTGGTTCAACCAGTTCCTGACGGCGATTCGCAACCTGATCCAGAACATCGGCGGCGCGGCGGGCAAAATCCTCGCCACGTCCAAGAGTTCGACTCAGGTCTCCAGCGACATGGCCGAAGCCGCCGGACGCCAGCGTGAAGCGGTGGACATGGTCTCCACGGCGTTCCACGAAATGGTCGCCACCGCCAACGAAGTCGCGCGCTCTTGCAGCCAGGCGGCGGAGTCTGCCGACAGTGGCCAGCGCCAGGCGCGCGAAGGTCAGCAACAGATCGATGCGGCGGTGAACAGCGTGGATCGCCTGAGCCAGGAAATCGAACAGTCGGCCCAGTCGATGCAACAGCTCGAACGCGACAGCAACGACATCCAGTCGATCCTGGGGACCATCCGCTCGATCGCTGAACAGACCAACCTGCTGGCGCTGAACGCCGCGATCGAAGCGGCCCGGGCCGGTGAACAGGGACGCGGCTTTGCCGTGGTGGCTGACGAAGTGCGGGCTCTCGCCAAGCGCACGGCCGACTCCACGGCGGAAATCGACGGACTGCTGGGTAACCTGGCCAAACGCACCAGCCAGGTGACCCAACAGATGCACGCCAGCCTGGAAGTGTCCCAGCAATCGGTGACGCGCATCGGCGAGGCACGCAACAGCTTCGGGCAGATCCGCGAATCGGTGGACGTGATCCGCGACATGAACACCCAGATCGCCACGGCGGCGGAACAACAGCATCAGGTGGCTGAAGACATCAACCGGCACATCAGCCAGATCCATGGCGATGCGCAGTTGGTGGCGGAACTGGCCAACTCGGCCCGCCTGGACTCCCAGAGCCTGGCCGGGTTGTCCAATGAACTGGACGGGTTGGTGCGCAGGTTCCGTACCTGATCAACCGGCACACCCCATTACCCTGCGGGAGCGAGCTTGCTCGCGAAAGCGGTATGGCAGTCAACATTGATGTTGAAGCTGATGGCCCCATCGCGAGCAAGGTTTCAGTGTCGCTCACATAATCTGAGCCAGGCACAAAACCTGTGGGAGCGGGCTTGCTCGCGAAAGCGGTATGGCAGTCAACATGGATATTGAAGCTGATGGCCCCATCGCGAGCAAGCTCGCTCCCACAAGGTTTCGGTGTCGCTCACATAATCTGAGCCAGGCACAAAACCTGTGGGAGCGGGCTTGCTCGCGAAAGCGGTATGGCAGTCAACATTGATGTTGAAGCTGATGGCCCCATCGCGAGCAAGCTCGCTCCCACAAGGTTTCAGTGTCGCTCACATAATCTGAGCCAGGCA